>NZ_CALPDE010000016.1 GCF_943193185.1 Lactococcus ileimucosae | reverse complement strand
CGTGCGAACGTAGTTCAGGGGTAGAACACAACCTTGCCATGGTTGGGGTCGCGAGTTCGAATCTCGTCGTTCGCTTTAAAAATTGAATATTATGCACCCGTGGCTCAACTGGATAGAGTACCTGACTACGAATCAGGCGGTTGCAGGTTCGAATCCTGCCGGGTGCATTGATTTCTGAAAAAGAAATCATGATGATAATAAACTTTATCTCGGGAAGTAGCTCAGCTTGGTAGAGTACTTGGTTTGGGACCAAGGTGTCGCAGGTTCGAATCCTGTCTTCCCGATTGGTAGATATTTCTATCTTAATTTTGGCGGTGTAGCTCAGCTGGCTAGAGCGTTCGGTTCATACCCGAGAGGTCGGGGGTTCGATCCCCTTCGCCGCTATTATGTTTTACAGCTGGATCTTTAGCTCAGTTGGTTAGAGCTCTCGGCTCATAACCGAGCGGTCGTTGGTTCGAATCCAACAAGATCCATTTTTGGAGAATTTCCCCAAGTCCGACTGAGGGAAGCGGTCTTGAATACCATATGTGAGTTTGTCTCTCACGGTTTCCCTTTATTTCGGCTCGGTAGCTCAGTTGGTAGAGCAATGGATTGAAGCTCCATGTGTCGGCGGTTCGATTCCGTCTCGCGCCATTTGCGGGTGTAGTTTAGTGGTAAAACCTCAGCCTTCCAAGCTGATGTTGTGAGTTCGATTCTCATCACCCGCTTAGTTTTTTCTAGACATTTAGGAAAAATTATTTTATAATTTGGGAGCATAGCTCAGTTGGTTAGAGCACTGTGTTGATAACGCAGGGGTCCGAGGTTCAAATCCTCGTGTTCCCATAGATGTTTATAATATCTATATATTGTGAATAACTGGTGGGGAGTTACTCAAGAGGCTGAAGAGGACGGTTTGCTAAATCGTTAGGTCGGGAAACCGGCGCGAGGGTTCGAATCCCTTACTCCCCTTCTGTATAACGACTATTGTTAAATAGTCGTTTTTATGCTTTATATAGAAAGTTGAAGGAGAGGAGGTTCTATGTCTTTTCTTACCAAGGAAGAATTAACAGAACTAAAAAATCAGGTAAATATTGCTGATTTGATTTCGCAATACGTATCTCTCGTCAAGTCTGGGAAAAATTATTTGGGACTTTGTCCTTTTCATGGAGAAAAAACACCAAGTTTTAATGTTAATGCAGAAAAAGGATTTTATCATTGTTTTGGCTGTGGTAAGTCAGGCGATGCGATTGACTTTATAAAGGATTACAAGCAGGTTGGTTTCGTTGATGCAGTGAAAGATGTTGCTGATTTTGCAGGGATTACACTGAACATTGAAAATAATGGTGTGGAAGAAAAAGATAATCCTAATGCGCTTCTCTATGATATAAATAATCAAGCCGCTCGACTTTATCATATTGTTCTCACTTCTACTGAAATAGGTGAACAGGCTCGGCTCTATTTGGAGAAGAGAGGAATTACTTCAGAGATAATTAAACAGTTTAATATTGGTTTGGCACCAGATGAGAATGATTTTATCTTCGAAAATTTAGCTGGAAAATTTGATGAAACTGTTCAAGCAAATTCAGGTCTTTTCAATTTTTCCAGTAATAAAGTTTTTGATGCTTTTCAAAACAGGATTATGTTTCCTTTGAAAAATGAGTATGGGCATGTGGTTGGTTTCTCTGGGAGAAAGTGGCAAGAAGGTGACACAAGCAAGGCAAAGTACATTAATACAAGTGCAACAAGTATTTTTGACAAGTCATACGAGCTTTATAATCTGGATAAGGCTAAGCCTACTATTTCAAAGACACGTGAAGTTTATCTGATGGAAGGTTTCATGGATGTTATTGCAGCTCATAAGGCCGGAATATTTAATGTCGTGGCAACCATGGGAACAGCTTTAACTGATAAACATGTTAAACGTTTGAGGAAAATAGCTAAAAATTACGTACTCATATATGACGGTGACAATGCAGGACAAAATGCGATATATAAAGCGATTGACTTGATAGGTGAAAGTAAAACACAGATTGTACGTGTTCCAGAAGGTTTAGATCCTGACGACTACAGTAAGAAGTATTCTTTAGAAGCACTGGCTAACCTGATGGAAAATGGTCGGATACAGCCCACCGAGTTTCTGATTGATTATCTTAAGCCTGAAAATCTTTCGAATTTACAAAATCAGCTGGATTTTATTGAGCAAATGGCTCCAGTAATTGCAAGGGTCCCATCGATTACGGCGCAAGATGCTTTTATAAGAAAATTAGTTGAGATTTTACCTGATTTCGAGTATAATCAAGTAGAGCAATCTGTCAATTTAAAGCGTGAAAACGTCCTTAAATCAAGGGCAGAAACTGGAAATTTTGAAGAGAGTTTTGGAAACTTTGATGAGGAACAATTTTCAAATTATCCGGATCCTGGATTCATATCAGGGGAGCATGAATATTATGAAAGTTTTCCTCTTCATCAGCAAGAAGTAATTGCTCCTGTCCGCCCACAGCCCAATCTATCGAGAAGTGAACGAGCTGAAGAGCAGCTTTTGAATCGAATGATTTACCATCAAAATGTTCTTCAGAAGTTTGCGGACGATGAAACTTTTCGGTTTGTCCACCAACGCTATCAAAATCTTTTTGAAAAAATCATACTTGAAGCTATGAGTTTTGACGAAATTGATCCTTCTCACTTTGGCACGTCATTAGATGCGGAGGAGAAAAATTTATTTTATCAAATTTTAAGTTTAGATTTGCCAGAAGAGACAAGCAGTCAGGAGCTGGAAGATTTGGTAGTTGTTTTTGCTAAGGAAATGGAACAAATAAAGTTCAGTGAACTACAAAAACAATTAGAGAATGCCCAAAAATTGGGGAATAAGAAACGTGAGCTAGAGCTCACAATCCAAATTATTAATCAGAAGAAAAAAATATGAGCCAGTTGCTTATATTGTTCATTGAGGAGGATTAAATTGGCAAGTAATAATAAGAAAAGAATCAGTCAAATTGCAAAAGAAACTGGAATTACGAATAAAGCTTTAATTGCAAAAGCACAAGAACTTGGTATGGGAGTTAAATCTCACTCAAGTTCTATTTTCGAAGCTGAAGAAGAAAAACTCCTTAAAGCAATGGATTTCAAGCCAATTATTGTCGAAAAAGTTGATGTTTCAAAGCTGAAAGAAAAAGGTTCTAAGCAGGTTACTTCTGTTAAAGAAAAAGCAGATAAGAAGATGGCTATTCAAGAGACTGATACATTTGACAGCAAAGCATTTGATAAGGCAGTGTCAGACTATATCACAAAGCGTAAACCCCTTGAAGAAGCCCTAGATGATGAAATTACGGATGAGTTAGTTGTTAAGTTTGGCTTGGAAGCTGAAGCTATTGAAGATTTACTTCAACAAATCCAAGATGCAGGAATTTCAATCGTTGATAAGGACGGAAACCCAAGCCCTTTAGCTTTGCAAGCTGAAGAAGAAGAAAAGCTAGATGATAATGCGATGGATGAAATCGTAACGAATGTCCGTATTGATGATCCTGTTCGTATGTACCTTAAAGAAATTGGGCGTTATCCGCTGATTTCACTTGAAGAAGAAACAAAACTTGCAGAAGCTATCGTTGCGGGTGGAGATGAAGCAGAGTTTGCTAAGCAAATGCTTGCAGAGGCTAACTTGCGTTTGGTTGTTTCGATTGCGAAACGTTATTCTGGACGTGGCATGCAATTCTTGGATCTGATTCAAGAAGGAAATATGGGTCTAATGAAGGCTGTGGACAAATTTGACCATACTAAGGGGTTCAAGTTCTCCACTTATGCGACATGGTGGATTCGTCAAGCTATCACACGTGCCATCGCTGACCAAGCACGTACAATTCGTATACCTGTACACATGGTGGAAACTATCAATAAGTTAATCCGTGTGCAGCGTAATCTTTTACAAGAGTTGGGACGTGATCCATTGCCAGAGGAAATTGGTAAAGAATTGCATATGACCCCTGATAAGGTCCGTGAAGTCTTGAAAATTGCGCAAGAGCCTGTTTCATTGGAAACACCTATTGGTGAGGAGGATGATTCGCATCTTGGAGATTTCATTGAAGACGATGTGATTGAAAGTCCAGTAGACTACACAAATCGTATTTTACTTCGTGAACAGCTTGATGAGGTTATGGATACCTTGACGGACCGTGAAGAAAACGTATTGCGTATGCGTTTTGGTCTTGATGATGGGCGCATGCACACCCTTGAAGATGTTGGCAAACAATTTAAAGTGACACGTGAACGTATCCGTCAAATTGAAGCGAAAGCTATTAAAAAATTACGTCATCCACGTCGCAGCAAACCACTGCGTGACTTTATGTAGCTCTACAGGAACACTCTCGGAAAGTAAGCCGAGGGTGTTTTAACTCACGATATATGGCAGCTTTTTTTGAAGATTTCAGCCGTTTCAAAAGTTAAAACCAGTACTTTTAATCGGACAAAACATTTGATAAATTTTCTAGAAGTGATATAATAAAAATATTAAAGGTCAAAAAAGGTCAGACTCGAAAAGTGAGAAATCAGATAGGATTCTTACATTAATGAGAAACAAAGAAATAGAAAAGATATTATTACAAAGGAGAAAGATATGCTCTGCCAAAACTGTAAGATAAATGAAGCAACAATTCACCTTTACACCAATGTGAATGGGCAGCGTAAGCAAGTTGATTTATGCCAAAACTGTTATCAAATTATGAAATCAGGTGGTCAGGAAAGCCTCTTTGCTGGGGCTACAAATATTTCTAACAATGATGATCCTTTCAATCCATTTCCAGATATTTTTCAAGCTCTACATGGTAATGATCAAGGACGTTCAATGACGCCACCTACTCAGACAGGTCGGCGTGGTCCTGGTGGTCCGCAAAATCCTCGTGGAGGGCAAGCGCCTAAAGGGCTTTTAGAAGAATTTGGTGTCAATATTACTGATGCTGCACGCCGTGGGGAAATTGATCCAGTTATCGGTCGTGACTCAGAAATTACACGTGTCATTGAAATTTTGAATCGCCGGACAAAAAACAATCCGGTGCTCATCGGTGAGCCAGGTGTTGGTAAAACCGCAGTTGTTGAAGGACTTGCTCAGAAAATTGTTGATGGTGATGTGCCACAAAAACTGCAAAATAAAGAAGTCATCCGTCTTGACGTTGTAAGTCTCGTTCAAGGAACGGGCGTGCGTGGGCAATTTGAAGAGCGTATGCAAAAATTGATGGATGAAATCCGTAAACGTGATGATGTCATTCTCTTTATTGATGAAATTCATGAAATTGTTGGTGCAGGATCTGCGGGAGAAGGAAATATGGATGCTGGAAATATCCTTAAACCTGCTCTAGCCCGTGGCGAACTTCAACTTGTTGGCGCAACCACACTGAATGAATACAGAATTATAGAAAAAGATGCAGCGCTTGAACGTCGTATGCAGCCTGTTAGGGTTGATGAGCCATCTGTAGATGAAACAATCACGATTTTGCGTGGTATTCAAAAACGCTATGAAGATTATCACCATGTGAAATATTCAGATGAAGCTATCTTAGCTGCCGTAAATCTGTCCAATCGTTATATTCAGGACCGTTTCTTACCGGATAAGGCGATTGATTTGCTTGATGAGGCGGGCTCCAAAAAGAACCTCACACTCAAATTTGTGGATGCAGAAGATATCAAGAAACGCATTGAGGAAGCAGAAGTACAGAAAAATGAAGCGATGAAACGCGAAGATTTTGAGAAAGCTGCGCATTTTCGAGATCAAATCGCAAAATTACGTGAACTGCAAAATCATGAAGTTTCGGATACAGAAATGCCCAATATCACAGAAAAAGATATTGAAGCAATTGTCGAAGAAAAAACACATATTCCAGTTGGTGATTTGAAAGAAAAAGAACAAACACAGCTGATTAATTTAGCAGAGGATTTAAAAGCTCATGTTATTGGTCAAGATGAAGCTATCAATAAAATCTCTAAAGCTGTACGCCGCTCGCGTGTTGGACTCGGCAAGCCTAATCGTCCGATTGGTTCCTTCCTCTTTGTTGGACCAACTGGTGTAGGGAAGACAGAGCTTGCCAAACAGCTGTCTTATGAGCTCTTTGGCTCAAGAGATAGTATGATTCGCTTTGACATGTCGGAGTACATGGAAAAACATAGTGTGGCTAAATTAATTGGTGCTCCTCCAGGATATGTGGGTTATGAAGAAGCAGGTCAGTTGACAGAACGTGTGCGCCGTAACCCATACAGCTTAATCTTATTGGATGAGATTGAGAAAGCTCACCCGGATGTGATGCACATGTTCTTGCAAATTCTTGATGACGGACGTTTGACGGACGCACAAGGGCGTACAGTTTCCTTTAAAGATGCCATCATCATTATGACATCAAATGCTGGTACAGGTAAGGTTGAAGCGAGTGTTGGTTTTGGTGCTGCGCGTGAAGGCCGGACGAATTCAGTACTTGGAGAATTAGGTAATTTCTTCAGTCCAGAATTCATGAACCGTTTTGATGCTATCATTGAATTCTCAGCATTGAGTAAAGAAAACTTGCTTAAGATTGTAGATTTAATGTTGGATGAGGTTAATGCTCAAATCGCGCAAAATGACATTCATCTTGATGTCACACAAGCCGTTAAAGAAAAGCTTGTTGACTTGGGTTACGATCCAAAAATGGGTGCTCGTCCACTCCGTCGTACGATTCAGGACAATATTGAGGATGCCATTGCTGATTTTTACATTGAGCATCCTGAGTATAAAGAGTTACTTGCAGACTTGGTTGATGATAAGATTGTTATTGTGAATAAGCCTGAAGAAGTGAAGAACGAAGAGAAACAGGCGGAGACTTTAGAAGAGCCAGATGAAGAATAATTTCTCTAGAAAGTTTCTGGAAAGATGAAGAAATAAAGGTTGAAAAACTTTTATTTCTTTTTTTTGTGAATATTGTATTGGGTTTTCGTATTAATACTTATAGAAAGGAATTTATCATAATGAAATGAATTGTTAAGAAAGGCGGGAATATTTTAAATAAGAATTAAAAAAAAATAGTATTGGTATTTACACTTATCTTACTGCTATTTTCAGGCGTTTCTCCCATTTTTTCTATAAGGGTTGGAGCAGGAAGTTACGCAGCAGTAGAGGAAAATAATGAAGCCTTATTTCTAGGTTCTGAAGTAGAAAAGCTGAAAGAATTTCATCAACAGGTCAATGAAGTAATGATTACTAACCAAGAAGGCAACCAGGAAACAGCAACGATTTCAGATGTAGATTTAGTACGAATATTGGAAAAGTCAGGCTATGCGGTTTCTCCTGAGATTAAAAGGATAATGTTTCAGAGAGGGGCTGGAGTGACTGAAATAGTATGGTATGGCAATCGTAGAAATGGAAATTATAATCTTTATCTTTCAAGGAGTATGTTGCAAGCTATAAAATATGCACAGTCAGGTATAAATGTCCTCTTGGCAGCTATGTCTGCTTTTTCTGGTAATTTATTTATGTTTACACGTGGTATGATAAGAGCGACTGTAAATATGATTAGGGCAAATGCGATTATTCATGGAAAAGTTTTTTATTCCCGTGCATGGATTCCTAGAGGCTCTGGGAATCAGTAACCATGCTCTGGAGAATTTTAAACGAAGAAGATATAGCCCGGAAATATGATCAAAAAACGTCTTCAAAATACACAGCCTTTAATCAAGTCAATAATTATTTTATTGGAGCAATTAGTGGATTTGTGATAATAATCGCTCTCCCCCCCATATATTTTCCTTTTTTACCCCGTTTACCTCATAATAACAATTATCCTTAATGTTCAGGACTATAGGATAAGGAAACGACAGCTTGAAAAATTGTTAAACAAAAAAGAATAAGCCATAAATGCTTATTCTTTTTGCTTGGGTAAATTATTGAATAATCAAGAGTCCATCTTTAACAGCCCAAGGTTCTTTTTCATTGATGTGATCGTAGAACATGATACCGTTTGTATGATCAATCTCATGTTGTACGCACATTGAAGGGAAGCCTTTCAGACGTATTTTATGTTTTTCATTGTTTTTATCGTAGTACTCCACTGTTACGCGCGCGTGGCGGATAACTAAACCAGGCACTTCACGATCCACAGAAAGACAGCCTTCACCAGACTCAATAGCTGCATCTTGAACAGAGTGACTGACTATTTTGGCGTTATACATGATTTCGGCCATTTTATAAGCTTCTTTTGGAGCCACTTCATTACCATTTTCGTCAATCTCAGGATCATTAGGGATAAGAACAGCAATGATTTTTTTAGCAATATCAAGTTGATTAGCAGCAAGTCCAACACCAGGACGAAGTTGCATTTTTTCAGCCATTGTAGGATTTTGTGAATTACGGAGAAATTCCATCATTTTTTCACCGAGAAGGATATCTTCATCAGACAAGGGTAAGCTCACTTCATCAGCAACAGTGCGGAGGGTTTCATTTCCTTCACGAACGATATCATCCATATTAATCAGATGACTTGCTTTGATCAAATTTTCTTGCACAGACATATTTTTACTTCCTTGATCTATTATTACTATGTAATTTATTATAACAAATTATTTATATTTTGCTTATTATCATCGACTGAAAAATAAAAGAACAACACCTGCATCAAGAAAATATTGTCTATTTCAGCATATAAAAAAGATTTAAAAATGTCTATAAAATATTCTTTTGAAGGATTTAAAGATAAAGTTTACATATTCGTAACATTTTTTAACTGTTTGTTAAATTTAATTTTTTTTGATATAATGACTCCGTGTTATCCTGAGGAAATAGGAGAAAAAACTTAATATGATTGACGTTATCAACCTCGAAAAGAAATTTGACAATGGATTTACAGCTTTAAAATCTGTAAATTTTACTATCGAAAAAGGAGATTTAATCTGCTTGCTTGGCCCTTCAGGTTGTGGGAAGTCAACCATCTTAAACTTAATTGCTGGACTCTTGACCCCAACTTCTGGAGACATTAAGTTTTCTGGAAGCTCTGTTATTCACACAGCACCTAAAAACCGTGATATTGGATTTGTCTTCCAAAACTATGCGCTTTATCCGCATATGACCGTTTTAGAAAATGTTCTTTTTCCTTTAACAGTTGGTCAGAATAAAATTTCTAAAGCAGAGGCTATGCCGATTGTTGAAGAATATATGCATTTGACAAATATCGAAGATTTACGTGATAAAAAGCCTGGCACACTTTCAGGTGGTCAACAACAACGTGTCGCGATTACACGTGCCTTGGTACAAAAACCAGATATTCTCTTGCTTGATGAACCCTTGTCAAATCTCGATGCACGTTTACGCCTACGTATACGTGAGGAAATTCGTAAATTGGTGAAACAAGTCGGCATCACAGCTGTTTTTGTTACACATGACCAAGAAGAAGCTTTGTCTATTTCCGATAAGATCATTCTAATGAATGAGGGGATTGTCCAACAGTATGCGTTGCCGCAAGAACTGTATCTTGAACCATCAAACCTTTTTGTAGCCAAGTTTATTGGTTCTCCTATTATTAATACTTTTGATGTAACTGTTCGTTCACAAGCTGTTGATTTTGGTCTTTTCCAAATTCCCTTATCTAACTTTACAGATGCAAGATTTCAAGTTCAATTACAAGAAAATGAAAAATATACTTTTGCCATTCGTCCAGAAGATGTGCTGACTAAGCCAGAAAGTGCAGGACATTTTGATATGACCATTACAGGGTATGAGATTATTGGGCGTGATTGTATTCTTCAGTTTGAGCAAGACGATTTCAAACTCAAATCAATCGTGAATATTGAAGAAGCCAAAAGTGATTATCCGCTCGGTTTGAGTTTTGACCTTGATAAAGCGTTCATATTTAATGAGTCTGGGGAGCGTGCGTATTGATGATTAAAAAAGGTTATAATCCAGAAAACCAGAAAAAAGCTTGGGTATTTTTAGCACCTACTTTGGTTTTTATTTTCATTTTCAGTGTTTATCCGCTCTTCCGCTCATTTTATATGAGTTTTCAAAAAGGCTTTTTGCTTAACCAGCATTTTGCAGGTTTTGCAAACTATATTCAAATTTTTCAAGACCCTGTTTTTATTCACTCCATTGTTAATACTGCTCTTTTTGCCATAACAGTAGTACCTATTTCATTGATGATTGCTCTTTTTATATCTTGGGCAATTTTTGAAAAGGTGAAATTTAAAGCTCTTTTTGAGACGATCTTCTTTATGCCTTATGTGACTTCAATCATCGCTATAGGCATGGTTTTCCGATATTTTTTCAATAAATCCTACGGATTGGTTAATTTTTTCTTGGGCCTTATAGGAATTCCAGCTGTCAATTGGCTGGATAGTGTAAGCATGTCCATGACGACTTTGATTATTTTTGGCATTTGGAATGGTTTGGCTTTTAATATCATCATTCTCCTTTCTGGTTTTCGTAACATTAACCGTGAGTATTATACGATTGCGGATATGTATGGTGCGACGAACTGGGAAAAATTCCGACGTATCACTCTGCCCCAGCTAATGCCAACAATCAGCTTCCTTTTGACAGTTAACTTTATCGGTGCTTTCAAAGTTTATACGGAAGTCTTTGCTCTTTTTGGTGGGCAAGCAGGGATTGCTAACTCAGCAGTTACGGGGGTATTCTACGTTTATAATAAATTTTATGTGCAAAATCAATCAGGTACGGCTATGGCAGCATCGGTTGTTCTCTTCTTGATTATCATTATCAGTACTTTGATCCAAAGTAAAATTGTAAGGAGAAAACGCTTATGATGAATAAAATTGGTACATTCTTTTCTTATCTTCTATTGATTATATTCAGTTTGATTACATTGTTTCCTTTTGTATATATGGTCTTGTCGAGTTTGATGACCCATCGTGAAACGACGGCTATTCCACCGACATTTATACCGGAATCTTTTCAGTTTGTTAACTATGTGAAGGTCTTTCAACAAGTCCCATTCTTACGTTATTTTATCAATACCGTCCTTGTTTCGGGAATAACAACCTTTATGACATTGATTACTTGTACCTTGGCAGCATTTGCTTTGTCTAGCCTTGAGTTTAAATTCAAGAAAGTGATCTTTGGCTTGTTGATTGTGCTTCTCATGGTGCCTTACGAGTCAATTATCTTTACCAACTATAATACGATGGCACAGCTTGGACTCTTAAACACTTATGTAGCTCTGGTTTTACCATTTTTCACAAGTGTCTTTTATGTTTATTTCCTTAACAACTATATGAAAACAATTCCAGCTTCGCTATACAAAGCGGCTAAGCTTGATGGAGCAAGTGATCTAGAATATATTCGCCGTATTTTGATACCGATAATTAAACCCGCTTTAGTGACTGTAGGTATTCTTTCATTTATTATGAGCTGGAATTCATTCCTTTGGCCATTACTCATTACAAACAATGATAATATGCGTCTCTTGAATAACGGTTTAGCAGCTTTTGCCTCAGAAAATGGTTCCGCTACAGATCTACAAATGGCTGCAGCAACTTTGACTGTTATTCCTGTTTTGGCACTTTACTCTATATTCAGAAAACAAATTATTAGAGGAGTATCCAATAATGGAATTAAAGGATAAGGTAGAAGTTACCTTCCATGCCGGGGTTTTGACAATTGGTGGAACGATTGTTGAGATTGCCTATAAAGATTCACACATATTTTTTGACTTTGGAACAGAGTTCCGTCCAGGACTTGATTTACCAGATGAAAATCTGCAGACACTCTTGGATAACGGATTGATTCCGGAGCTTAAAGGATTGTATGATTTACGTTTTAACTATGAGTACAAGGGCGATGAGACGAAAGATTATGCACATACTGCTGTCTTTATCTCACACTCGCACTTGGACCACACGCGTATGATTAACTATCTGGATTCAGATATTTCAATGTATGCTCTTGAAGCAACTGCAGAAGTTGTTTCCATGCTTAATCAAAATGGGGATTTTCTTCTTCCTTCTCCATTTGAGAGTGAAAAAGCTTTTACACGAAAGATTACAGCTGTCGCGCCTTATGGAAAAATTCAGGTTAGCGATATCGAAGTTCAGTTGGTTCCTGTTGACCATGATGCGTATGGAGCTTGCGGGATGATTATCACGGTAGCAGGGCGTAAGATTGCTTATACAGGTGACTTACGCCTACACGGCTATAATCCAGAAGATACAGAGAAATTTACAGAGTTGGCCTATAAGGCTGATATGATGATTATGGAAGGTGTATCGATCAGCTTCCCAGAGCGCAAGCCAGTAAAGGTGGCTTGTCCGATTCACTCTGAAAATGCTCTCATTGCTGGTTTCGTTCAACTTCAAAAGGTAAATCCTGAACGACAAATAACATTTAATGCCTATCCAGCTAATGTTCAACGTTTTAGTGAAATGGCTAAGCAGTCGATTCGTCAAATCGTTTTAACAGCTGATATGGCTCTCTTGTTGAAGAAATTATTTGACCAAGATGTTGCTTATTACAAAGAAAATGTTGAACAAGATACCTCTCTGTTAGATAAGACTCTTGAAGTTGATTACGTCGACTTACTGGCTGATAAGACAAACTATATTTGGCAAGTCACTGATAACTTTGATAAGTTGCAGGCTGGTGGTCTTTATATCCATTCAGATGCTGCACCACTTGGTGACTTTGACCCTACTTATGAAAAATTCCTCGCGCTATTGAATTCAAACGCTATTGAATTCGTCCGTATGGCTTGTTCAGGACATGCTACTCCTGATGATTTGGACAAAATTGTTCGTCTCACTAAGCCTCAACTTTTGATTCCTATCCATAGCTACCATCCAGAAAAATTGGAAAATCCCTATGGTGAAAGAATACTGCCTCATCGTGGGCAAAAATTGCTACTGTGAGAAAAATTCGCAGAGAAATTAGGAGGATTCATGAAACTCAAAAAACTTGTTTTGCCGCTCGTTGGCTTAGCGGCTGTCACTACACTTGCTGCGTGCTCAAACTCTAAAAGCACGGGAACTTCGTCAAACCCATCTTCTATCCAAAATTCAGTGACAGAAGATACGACCATCACATTTTGGCATGCAATGACAGGTTCATCTTTGAAAACTTTGGAAAAGATGACAAAAGATTTTGAAGCAGCCCATCCCAAAATTCATGTAAAGCTAGAATCTCAAAGCTCATACCCATCATTGCAAGCGAAATTGACTTCTACAATGCAGTCTCCAAAAAACTTGCCTACGCTTACACAAGCTTATCCAGGTTGGCTCTATAATGCTTCTAAAAGTGATATGCTTGTAGACCAAGCCAACTTTCTTTCAAATAGCGAAATCGGAATTTCTGGTGACGAGTCTATCCAACCTCCTTTACTTAAAGGTGCCCAGCTTGACGGTAAACAATATGGTATTCCATTTAATAAGTCAACAGAAGTATTGTACTATAATAAAACTTTACTTGATGAATATGGAATCAAAGTACCGACAACAAAGGATGAACTTAAGGAGGCAGCTCAAAAAGTTTGGAAAAAATCAAACCACACAATAGTAGGTGCTGGTTTTGATTCCTTGAACAATTACTATTCTATTTCAATGAAAGATTCAGGAAAAGAATTTAATAAAGAACTTGACTTCACAGGTTCTGAATCTCAGTCTACAATCAACTATTACTTCAATGGAATTAAAGAAGGTTACTTCCGTATCGCCGGTTCAGACCAATATTTGAATGCACCATTTGATTCGAAAAAACTTGCCTTCTTTGTTGGCTCATCTGTTGGTGAAAGCTATCTTAATAAAGGGATTGACTTTGAGTATGGTGCAGCTGCACGTCCAACGAAGAATAATGTTCAACAAGGAACAGACATCTACATGTTTAGCTCAGCTGATAAAAATCAACAAACAGCAGCTTACCTTTACGAAAAATTCCTTGTTTCGACGAAAGAACAAGTTTACTGGGCAACCCAAACAGGTTATATGCCTGTAACAAATGCTGGTTTGACAGCTAAAGAGTATACAGAAAGTAAAACTTCTAAAGTACCAGCTATTATCGAAAAAACAACAAAGCATCTCTTTCCTTTACCAATTGCAGATAACTCCGATGCTGCTTACAGCCAATTGACTGCAAGCATGCAAGCTATCTTGTCAAATCCTAAGGGTAATCTTGATGACTTAATGGATGCTCAAGCAAAACAACTTAAGAGCGTTTGGAATCAATAAAAGTAAAAAAAGAAGAGTACTGGCTCTTCTTTTTAGTAGAAAGACAATCAACACATTATGAAAATTAGAATTTTAGAAACCAGTGATATGCATGGTTTTGTTCTTGCGAGTAACTATACAGAACGTCAGATGAATTTGCCCTTTGGTATGACAAAAGTGCGTTCAGTGATGCGTAAAATCGAAGAGGAAGCGACAAAAGATGACATTATCTTAAAAGTCGATAATGGTGATATCTTGCAAGGGTCTGCCTTGGCTTATTATATGGCTAAGCAATCATCAAATGGTGTAGTAGACTTAACTGCAGTGACCAATAGTTTTGATTATGACCTTGGACTTTTAGGGAATCACGAGTTCAATTATGGCATAGATTATTTGAAAGATTATGTGGCAAATGTCGATTATCCTATTTTAGCTGCTAATGTTCTTGATAAAGAAAACAAACCAGCTTTTGGACAAGCTTATAAGATAATTGAAAAAAAAGGTGTGAAAATTGCTGTTCTAGGTCTGTTGACACAGTATATCCCTCATTGGGAGCAACCAAAAACGATTAAAGGATTGACTTTTAAGTCAATCGTTGAAACAGCGAAAAAATATCTGCCTCAACTCCGTGAAGAAGCCGATGTTGTTATTGTTGCTTATCATGGTGGATTTGAGCGTAATTTAGAGACTGGAGAGCCGGAAGAAGCATTGACCGGAGAAAACGAAGGCTATCAACTCTTGAAAGAGTGTGGCCAATGGATTGATGCTTTTGTGACCGGGCATCAGCATCGTGAAATCGCGCAATCTGTTCTAGGGGTACCTTCAGTTCAACCGGGATATCGTGGTGCAAATTTGGCAGAAATTGTTTTGGAATTGTATGAAAATAAAAATATCATTGATTCAGAAACAAGGCTACATCCTGTAGGAGACTTTGCTGAAGATGCGGAAGTGCTCTCGCTTATTTCTCCTGTGTCTAATCGTGCCGAAGACTGGCTCGACCAGACGATGGGAAGAGTAAGTGGTGATATGCGTATCACAAACCCGATGCAAGTACGTGTAATGGAACATCCTTATATTGAGTTTATCAATAAAGTACAGATGGAAAGTTCAGGCGCAAAAATATCAGGTACAGCTTTATTTAACAACGAAGCTAAAGGTTTTCAAGAAAGTATTAGCATGCGTGATATTTTGACCAACTATATTTACCCCAATACTTTGACGGTATTACGCGTCACAGGAGAGGATTTAAGAGGGGCATTAGAGATGTCAGCCACTTATCTCTTTCTTGATGATGAAGGACGAATCGTCTTCAATCCTAAATTTATTAATCCTAAGCCACAGTACTACAATTATGATATGTATGAAGGAATTGAATACACTATAGATTTGGCGCAAGCTGAGGGCAGTCGTATCGTCGAGTTGAGCTTTGAAGGACAGCCTGTTGAGCCTGAGCAAGAACTGGAAATCGTTGTGAATCAATACCGCGGTGTCGGCGGCGGAAATTACTCAATGTTTGACAAAAGTAAAATCGTCTCAGAAATCACAGTCGATATGACCGAACTTATTGGTGAATATTTGGAAAAACACCCTGTGATTGAAGCGACAAGCAACCAAAATTTTAAAGTTTTACAAGCATTGAAAGATTAAAAAGCGTAAAAGTAAGGTCTTTGAGATTAGAAACGTAAAAAAACTTATCGTTCTTATTAACAAGAACTATAAGTTTTTTTATAGTGGGACACAGCTGTGCTTTGAGTGTGAAAAAGTTTGTTAAGGGTTCAATTTTGAAGTAAAAATGTTAAAATTAAGTAAAGCAAGAGTCTACAAGGTGGCAGAAATGAAAACTTACAGAAAAAATACAGCAGCAATTATTTTAAATGCCAAAAATGAAATTTTACTTTTTCAGCGCGCTGATTTTCCTCAAATGTGGGGCTTTCCACAAGGAGGAGTGGAGAGAGGAGAAAGTGCGGAACAGGCAGTAGTAAGGGAGCTTCAAGAGGAAATTGGTACAGGGGATTTTGAAATTATAGGGAAATATCCAGAACTTTTACGCTATGACTTTCCGGATGGTATGACTTTTCCTGACTGGAGCTATGCTGGACAAGAACAGCAGTATTTTCTTATTCGACTTTGCCCAGAAGCTTCGATTAATGTAAAAACAAATCATCCTGAGTTTATCAGCTATAAAGCGATACATTTTGCAGATATTGATTTTAGTTTATTTAGTTTTAAAGCCGATGTGTATCGAAAGGCCCTCACTTATTTTAAAAAAGAATTTAAGGAAATAAAATGATAGAACGTATAACAGATAATAAATTTGACCTGATCAGTAAGTATGAACCAGCTGGAGATCAAGGGGAAGCTATTGAAGCCCTTGTAGAAAATATTGAAAACGGTGAAAAAGCGCAAATTTTGCGAGGAGCTACTGGTACAGGAAAGACCTATACTATGAGTCAAGTTATTGCGCGTACAAATAAGCCAACATTAGTCATAGCACATAACAAAACTCTAGCGGGACAGCTTTATAGTGAATTTAAAGAATTTTTCCCTAACAATGCTGTCGAATATTTTGTCAGCTACTATGATTATTACCAACCAGAAGCTTATGTGCCCTCCTCAGATACTTATATCGAAAAAGACAGCTCAGTCAACGACGAGATTGACAAACTTCGTCATAGTGCGACAAGTTCACTTTTAGAGCGGAATGACGTGATTGTCGTCGCCTCTGTTTCCTGTATTTATGGTTTAGGATCACCTAAGGAGTATCAAGACAGCGTTGTGAGTTTGCGTCCCGGGCTTGAAATTTCTCGTGACAAACTGTTGAACGATTTGGTGGGCATTCAGTTTGAGCGTAATGATATTGACTTTCAGCGTGGACGTTTTCGTGTACGTGGCGATGTCGTGGAAGTTTTCCCTGCATCTCGAGATGAACATGCCTTTCGTATCGAATTTTTTGGCGATGAAATTGATCGCATCCGAGAAATAGAAGCCCTCACAGGTCAGGTTTTAGGAGAAGTAGATCACCTTGCCATATTCCCGGCAACTCACTTCATGACCAATGACGAGCGTATGGAAGAGTCTATTGCCAAAATTGAAGCAGAACTGCAACAGCAACTAAAAGTCTTCCGCAGTGAAGGAAAACTCCTAGAAGCGCAGCGTTTGGAACAAAGAACCAACTACGATATTGAAATGCTACGTGAGATGGGCTACTGTAATGGGGTCGAAAACTATTCACGTCATATGGATGGACGTACGGAAGGTGAACCACCTTTCACCTTACTCGATTTCTTCCCCGATGATTTTATGATTATGATTGACGAAAGTCACATGACGATGGGACAGATTAAGGGGATGTACAATGGTGACCGGGCGCGTAAAGATATGTTGGTCAACTACGGGTTCCGCCTGCCTTCAGCTTTAGATAATCGCCCGCTTCGCCGTGAAGAATTTGAAAGTCATGTGCATCAAATAGTCTATGTCTCTGCAACTCCTGGTGACTATGAAATGGAACAAACGGAGACGATTGTAGAGCAAATTATTCGTCCAACCGGCCTCCTTGATCCAGTCGTGGAAGTTCGGCCGATGATGGGACAGATTGACGATCTCTTAGGGGAAATCAATGCGCGTGTTGAAAAAGACGAACGTGTTTTTGTAACGACTTTGACGAAAAAGATGGCCGAAGATTTAACTTCCTATTTCAAAGAAATGGGTGTAAAAGTCAAATACATGCACAGTGATATCAAAACTTTAGAGCGAACAGAAATTATTCGTGACTTGAGATTGGGTGTTTTTGATGTTTTAGTCGGTATTAATCTTTTGCGTGAAGGAATCGACGTTCCAGAAGTTTCTCTGGTCGCTATTCTAGATGCGGATAAAGAAGGTTTCTTGCGTAATGAACGTGGTTTGATTCAGACTATCGGACGTGCAGCCCGTAATGCTAATGGGCGTGTTATCATGTACGGAGATAATATTACTCAGTCCATGCAACGGGCCATGGATGAGACCAGCCGTCGGCGTGAAATTCAAATGGCTTACAATGAGAAACATGGGATTGTGCCACAAACCATTAAGAAAGAAATTCGTGATCTGATTTCAATTACAAAACGTACTGAAAACGGAGAAGTTGAAGAAGTTTCGGCTGAAGCAATGACGAAAAAAGAGCGGAAAGCATTGCTTAAAAAGCTGGAAAAAGAAATGGCCGAAGCTGCCGGTGCGCTTGACTTTGAATCAGCCGCTCAGTTACGAGACATGATTTTGGAAATCAAGGCTTTGGACTAAATAAAAAAAGAGCTGCTGCTCTTTTTTATTATTTTTCTTGCTCAGCAGCTTCATCTACGATGAAGGTAAACTCACAGGTTGTTACTTTCTTGCCATCAACATATGCAGCAGCATCAGCCTTACCTACTTTTCCGCGGAATTTAGTAATTTCAAATTCGAGTTTCATTACATCGCCAGGAACAACTTTTTGACGGAATTTTGCTTTGTCAATCCCACCAATATAGGCCATTTTCCCTTGGAATTCTTCTTTTTTAAGAATCAAGATAGAACCGGCTTGTGCCAAACTTTCCAAAATCAAAACACCTGGAAAAGTTGGACTACCTGGGAAATGTCCATTAAAAACTTCTTCGTTGATTGTAACGTTTTTCGTTGCAAGAATCTTATTTTCTGAGATTTCGTCAACATAATCGATAAACATAATGGGATAGCGGTTGGGAATAACTTCCATAACCTCTGTAGCTGTCATAGCATACTTTGAATTTGTCATATTTAGTACCTCATATTTTATTTGCACCCCCTTATTATATCACTATTTTTATTGTTTTATACATAAAAACATTAGAATGCTGTATTGTTGAATATTTGCTGTCGTTGCAGGTCATTTTTAATACCTCATAGAATAAATCATATGTAAAAAAGAGCTAAAATAGCTCTCGTTTTAACCAACATATTCAGTTACAGCAGCATTTATCTCTATACTAACACTATAATATTTCGCATTTATCCTGTTCTAGAACAAGTGCAGAACGATGTTGGAGGATAAAAAAGAGGAAATCAAATTATTTTTTTGCTGATTTTATAGCAGATACAAAGCGTTCCGCAATTTCCTGAGGACGCGTGATAGCTCCACCAACAACTTGCGCTAAGACTCCCATTTCCTGAATTTCTTTAGCCTGTTCAGGATTATGAATTCCACCCTCAGCGATAACAGGAAGCCCTTCGTGGAGTAAAGAGGCAATGAGTTCAATATCGGGCTTAGGGCGGTTTTTAGTAGCCTCTGTGTAGCCAGACAGTGTTGTGCCTATGAAGTCACAGCCAGCTTCATAAGCTGCTTTTCCAGCTTCAAGCGTATCAATGTCAGCCATAAGCAGTTGATTAGGGTATTTTTTCTTTACTTGTTTGACGAATTCTTGCATGCTCAAACCATCATGCCGCTCCCTCAATGTGCAGTCTAAAGCAATCACTGCAATATTAAGCTCAGCAAGTTCATCAATTTCACGCATTGTGGCTGTAATATAAGGTTTCTGTGGTGGATAATCGCGTTTTATCAAGCCAATGATAGGGACATCTACGACTTCTTTTATTTCCTCAATGTCTTGTACCGAGTTTGCACGAATACCGACAGCACCAGCGTTCTGAACGCCGAGGGCAATCAAGGGCATGATACCACCATCTATACGATAAAGAGGTTCACCGGGTAAAGCTTGGCAAGAAACAATGAGGCCACCGCGTACTTTATTTATAAATTCTTGCTTATTCATATATCCTCACTTTCATTATGAGTTTATTGTATCACCAATTTTAGGATATTTAAAATATTTTTTTATGGGGAAGAAAGAAACTTGACAATTGAGTATTTTTACTTTACAATGTTTTATGTAGTAAGTATTTTTATACATTAAACTATTTGCTTATATTTTCTGAAATATATTTTTTTATTTTTAAGGGGACTTATTTATATGTTTTTAGAAGGAAAAAAAATTGTCGTTATGGGTGTAGCAAACAACAAGTCTATTGCTTGGGGCTGTGCTAAAGCTATGAAAGATCAAGGGGCAACGTTGATTTACACTTATCAAAATGAGCGTATGGAAAAGCAGCTTGCCAAGCTTGCTGAACCAGAAGATTTACTTATCGAGTGTGATGTTGCATCTGACGAATCTATTCATCAGGCATTTTTAACGATTGAAAGTCGTGTCGGTAAAATAGATGGTCTGGTGCATGCCATTGCTTACTCTAAAAAAGAAGAGCTTGACGGTAATGTATCAGATATTTCACGTGATGGCTATGCGCTTGCACAAGATATCTCAGCTTACTCATTGCTTGCTGTAGCAAAAGCTGCTAAACCTTTATTTAATGAAGGGGCTGGTATTGTTACTTTGAGCTACATGGGTTCTGTTCGTGCCATTCCTAACTATAATGTTATGGGGATTGCTAAAGCAGCCTTGGAAGCAACGGTACGTTACTTAGCGGCAGAAATGGCACATGTTGGCGTACATGTCAATGCGATTTCTGCTGGAGCAATCAAGACACTTGCAGTCTCAGGTGTTGCCGGCTATAAAGACCTGATTAAAGAGTCAAATAGTCGTACAGCGGATGGCAAAGGCGTTACTATTGAGGAAGTTGGTCAGACGGCTGCCTTCCTCGTCAGTCCATTGGCCACAGGAGTTATTGGTGACGTTATTTATGTAGACAAAGGCGTACATTTGACTTAAAGCAATCGAAAAAGTCCAGTAGCGTAATAAACTCTACTGGACTTTTTCGATTGCTCCTCTTTTGAGGTGCTTCCTCATGAAAGCTAAACTCTAGTTAGAATTTGTGTTTTTCGCTGAGGAATTAAAGGAGGTAAAAAGGAGGCTTACACAACTTGGTCACTGATTTCATCTTATCTCGAGCTCAGATGCCCAAATTTTTAACAGTCTATGTACTTTATTTTCAATAGCAAAAGGAGCTAACATAAGCTGCTCCTCTTTTTATACTTTTATTTGCGTTTTTGCTTACCGCTGTTACGTCCTTTATTATTTTTCTTATATGGGGCATCTAAGTTTTTCAAGCCCTGTTGTGTGGCAGACTTAGGTGTCACATCTTTTGGAAGATCTGCCATTTTTGGTGGATTATGCTTGAATTCCTCTTCAATTTTTTGGCGCATACGTGGCTTCATAATATAAGTAATGATAATTTGTTGAATAACCATAACGATACCGCCAACAGCCCAGTAAAGTGCTACACCTGCGGGAGACATGAAACTGAAAATGATGATCATTACAGGACTCATAATGAGCATCGTTAGGCCAGTTTTCTTTTGTTCAGGTGTCATGCTCTTTGTAGAAATCCAAGTTTGGAGGAAGTAGAAGACACCTGCAATAAGTGTGATAACAATACTAGAGCTCCCTAAGTTTATACCAAAGAAAGTTGCCGTAGAGATACCCGGAGTATATGCTGCTGCATTGTAAAGGGCAATGAAGAAAGGCCATTGAATAAGTAATGGTAGACAACCCAATGAAGATAACATATTGATTCCATTATCTTTTTGAGCTTTCATCAAAGCTTGTTGGGCAGCCATACGTTCTTCGGGCGTTGTTGCAGCTTTCAATCTCGCATTAAGGGGTTCAAAAACAGGAGCCAAATAGGCCGTTTTTTCCTGCATATAAGTTGATTTGTAGGCTTGATTAAGACCAAGAGGAAGAATGAGGAAACGGATAATCAAGGTTACCAAGACAATTCCCCAGCCATAACCCAGGTTCATGTTATTGGCGAATAAGTCGACAAAGGAAGACATTGGCTTGACAAGAATTTGATACGTTAAGCCTTGTGTCGCAGCTTCAGTAGGAACACGTACACCATCAACGATATGGGTTTGGACACAGCCAGAGAGCAGAAGCAAACCGGTACTTGCTACTCCTAATAAGGACAATTTTTTTTTCAAATTTTTCAAAATAAATTCGCTTTCTATAAATAAACAGTCTGTTACTATTCTACAGGAAATTATTTTATTTTTCAATAGGTCTATGGTCTGAAATCAGCTATTTTATCACATTAAAAAGACTTTTTATTTCCTTGAAACAAGTAAAATAGATAGCTTTTGATTGAAAGCTAAAATAAACAAAAAGTCTGTCTGTTAAAGACAGCTTTTTATCTGAATCTTAGGCAATAAAAGTTTTAATTTCTTTTTCAAAATGTTCAATCTTACTTTGTGCTTGTTCTTCTGTATCTGCAACGGCTGCCATATAGAATTTTATCTTAGGCTCCGTACCTGAAGGACGAACCGCAATCCAGCTGCCATCTTCTAAATGATATTTTAAAACATCAGAAGGAGGGGTGCTTAATTTTTCAACTTTACCGCTGTGCGATGTTGCAGTAAGTTCCTTGAAGTCTTCAGTCAAAAGAATTTCAAGACCGTCAAATTTTTCTGGTGCATTGTCACGGAATTTACCCATGATTTCAGCGATTTGTTCCTTACCAGTACTGCCTTCAAGCGTAACTGAAAGTGTCTTTTCAACAAAGTAGCCATATTCAGCATAGATATCTTGAATACCATCATAAAGTGTTTTACCTAAAGAGCGGTAGTAAGCCGCAACTTCACAGATAAGGAGCATGGCTTGGATGGCATCTTTATCGCGTACGAAAGGCTTGATAAGATAGCCAAAGCTTTCCTCGAAACCAAACATGTAAGTGTGGTCACCAGTAGTTTCCCAAGCATGAATCTTTTCACCAATAAATTTGAAACCTGTAAGGACATTGAACATTTCTACATTATAGCTTTCAGCAATATGACTGACTAACTCAGTAGAAACGATAGATTTAGCCATTGCCGCATTAGCAGGTAATGTGCCAGCTGTTTTGTGTGCTTCAAGGATATATTTAGCCAAGACAGCTCCGATTTGGTTTCCTGTCAAAGGTTGATAACTTCCATCAGGCAAGCGGACTTCCACACCGATACGGTCGGCATCAGGATCAGTCGCAACTAACATGTCAGCTCCAACTTTACGGCCAAGTTCTTCCGACATTGCAAAAGCTGCTTGACTTTCAGGATTTGGTGATTTTACAGTTGAAAAGTCTGGATCGGGAATAGCTTGTTCTTCAACGACGGCAATTTTTTCAAATCCAGCTGTGGCAAGCGCACGACGTCCGAGCATTTCGCCTGTTCCGTGAAGCGGTGTGTAAACGATGTTAAGATCGCGACCGTACTTATTAATCAACTCATGATTGATGGTTACAGTTTCGATATTTTTAAGATATTTTGCATCGATATCTTCGCCAATAATGGTAATCATGCCTTCAGCGATGTATTTATCCGTATCTCCTAAAGTGATAGAGAAAATATCATCGATTTGGCGGATATACTCTGTCAAGGCAGCAGCATCTTCAGGTGGCATTTGTCCACCGTCCTCGCCATAAACTTTGTAGCCGTTGTAAGGCGCAGGATTATGACTTGCTGTAATCATCACGCCTGTAAGCGTATTTAATTCACGAATTGTAAAGCTCAGCGCTGGTGTAGGGCGGAGACTGTCATAGACATAACTTGGAATACCGTGGTCTGCCAGAATCGTTGCCGTTTCCATAGCGAATTCTTTAGAAAAATGACGGCTATCATAAGCGATGGCTACTCCGCGTTTTTTAGCATCGCCTTTGCTGTCCATTAAACGTGCAAGTCCTTCAGTTGTCAAACGTACTGTGTAAATATTCATACGATTTGTTCCTGCACCTAAAAGGCCACGTTGGCCGGCTGTACCGAACTCAAGATAGGTATAGAAAGCGTCTTCCTTTGTTTTTTCGTCCATTGCAAGAAGTTCTTCATGCAAGTCGGGCGTTAAGTCAGCGTTTAACCATTGTTCGTAAATTTCTTTGTATGACATTGTTATCCTCCAAAGCCTGTTTTTAGGCTTCAATCAGTTATTGTTTGTTTTAAATCCTCATCTAAAAATGAATTCGGTTTCAGATGTATTATATCATTTTTCATTTCTATTTTCCAAAAAATAAAAAACAGCCAGAGAGCGGCTGTGTGATATTTTAACGAGATTTTTCTAATGAGGGAACAATGGCTGCGGTTAAAATTACAGCTATGATTACCTCAGCAATGGAATTGCCCGTAACGATAAGTTGAATGAGATTAGTAAAAGTCATACCTGTGTATTGCCCAAAAAACAGGGTAATAAAGCTTAACACAAGGATGGTATTTGTGGCTGTGCCAACAAAAGCGGCTATGGCTGCACCAGTGCGTGTTTTCATAGCTTTATAGATAAAATAAGGAAAAACGCCAATCAGAACTCGCGGAACAAGAGCAACCACTAAAGCCCAAAGTGAGCCGTGATTTGTACCAGGAATAGGTTGCAGTGGGCTAAATACGTAACTCAAAGGCGTGGTAAGAAGTGTTGAGTTGATGATACTGATAATCCCCATCACAAGTCCTAAGAAAGCTCCTTTACGTGCACCTAAGACAATGGAACCAATGATGACAGGAATATGCAAGAGTGTAGGCACAATGGGAAGGGGCCACATGCTATAGACGATTTGGCTCAAGACTTGCACGACAACCATGATAGCGATAAAAATCGCAAGGATGGCAATATCTGATGCTTTTGATTTTTTCATGTTTTAAATTTCCTTAATTTTAGTCGCTTGATCTAGCGTATCAACGATGGTATCAATATCAGCTAAGGCACCTTGGCCAAAGTCTCCACAAGCTAGGAGAGATTGTTTAGGTTGTATAACATTGTATCCTATTGATTTTAAAATATCAATATTTTTCATGGTTAAAGGATTGGCGTACATATTGGTATTCATGGCAGGAGCGATATATTTGCTTTTGCTTGGATGAAGCGCAAGTGCTACGGAAGTCACAATATCAGAAGCAGCACCGTGAGAAAGGCGACTTATGGTGTCAGCAGTGGCAGGAGCAACGATAAAGATATCAGTATGTTTGGCGATATCGATATGGTTGACAACATCTGGATGTTCTTCATCCATAATATCAGTGTGCACTTTATTTTTAGATAAGACTTGTAAAGTTAAGGGTGTAATGAATTGAGTGGCTGCTTTTGTCATCAAAACAGTAACGTTGTGGTTCTTTTTGTTGAGCATTGAGACGATATCGGCAGCTTTGTATGCTGCAATGCTACCTGTTACGGCAAGGGTTATATTAGCCATGATGTGACTCCTCAGATTTTTTTACAATTGTTTGAGCGATTTGTGATTTGGTTGTAAGTCGAGTAATATCTGCAGAATTACTAACTAAGAATGCCAGATGATCTTCTCCTTGGATGTTATCCAGATCATTTGCAAGGATAAAATCAGCAGAAGTTTCTTTGCGTTTGCTTTGGGCAACCTCAAGTAGGTACTCTTCACTTACACCAGAAAGGAGTTTAAAGCCAAAAAGAAGAACTTCAGGCTTCCACTTTTTAATAAATGAAATGACTTTTGGTGTTTTTTCTAATAACATCATTTGGTACTCAGAACTTGATGATATTTTTTTCTGTACTTCAGGACGGAAATGAATGAGCTGTTCTTTTGTAAGCGGCTGTGGTAAGTCATCCACTCCAGCTATATAAACAGGACGATAGTCAGAAACTGCCATGCTGTGGACAACCACATCGACTAATGGAAGATATTTTTCTACCTTGTCTAGCAAGTCTTGTGTATCGCCAATTTGAATGACAGTTAAATTTTCTCTAGCTGATGGCAACTGTGCAAAACGTCCAGCTAACAAAATAACATGATGTCCATGTCCTAAAAATTCTTCAGCAGTTAATTTTCCTAAACTGCCTGTAGCGAAATTAGTGATACCACGAACGGTATCAATGGGCTCAGTGGTACCACCTGCTGTAATTAAAATCTTCATGGCTTTATTTTAACCTAAGTCTTTTGGCAATGCAAGGAGCTCGTACCCATAGAGGTATAACAGCAAGGAAAACGCTTGCAATAAAAGTAGAGAAGTCTTATAATTTAAAGTGAAAAAGTCAGAAAATGAAAAGAGGGGAAAATGCTTACAGAAGATATCAAAACAAGTTTTATGCAGGTTTTAGAAGATGGAGTCAAGCCTGCGACAGGTTGTACCGAGCCAGTTGCTGTTGCTTATGCTGCAGCTATTTGCAGCAAATATTTAGGAAGCGCAAAGATTAGCAGCATAAATATCCGTGTTTCCGCTAATGTAATGAAAAATGCTTTGGCTGTCATTGTACCCGGAACGGGAGAAGCTGGAGTAAAAGTAGCAGCAGCTGCAGGTGCACTAGGGGGTGATGCAGAAGCTGGCTTGAAAGTTATTTCTAACCTAAAGGAAAATGTTTTAAGAGAAATTTTGGAGCTTGCAAAATCGGAGACCGTGAGCGCAGAGGTAGCCTCTGTAGAAGATAAGCTCTATGTTGAGGTGAGTATCCAGTCCAGCAACGACACCGTGACAGTAAAGATTGCTGGTGGGCATACTAACGTTTATTGGATTCAAAAAAATGAAGAAGTGATTTTTGAAAAGGAGAAACCCCTATCTGACGAAGAGACGACTCATACGGATTTCCTAAAAAAATGTCGCTTCACGGAAATCTGGGAATTTGCAACATGTCAAGACTTAGAAAGTATCTGGTCACTAAAAAGAGCCGAGGATTTAAACATGGCTTTAGCGGAGGAAGGGTTAGAGCATGACTATGGTATGAAGATTGGGAAAACGTTTCTTGGTGAAAGACAACTTCAGGCTCTCTCTTTAGAGGAGAAGATAGTTGCTTGCACCGCTGCTGCATCAGATGCTCGCATGGGAGGGTGCCAGCGTCCTGCAATGACAAATTCTGGATCAGGTAACCAAGGAATCACAGCAACAGTTCCAGTTTGTGTATTTGCACAGCATAGAGAAATGAGTGATGAAAAACTTATTAGAGCTCTGACTCTGTCTCACTTAACAGCCCTTTATATTCATGCTTTTTTACCTCTGTTATCCGCCTATTGTGCCACAGATTCTGCGGCTATGGGAGCTGCAGCAGCCTTGATTTATCTTGAGTCAGAAGATGAAATAAAGGCTGAGATGGCGATTAAAAATATGATTGGTGATGCAGTGGGGATGATTTGTGATGGTGCAGGATTTTCTTGTGCCATAAAAGTAGTCAGCTCAGTCTCTTCAATGTATCGTGCAGTACGTCTAGCCCAAGCTGGGATAGTTATACCAGCAACAAACGGTATAGTTTCTGAAAATGTAGATGATTGTATTCGTGATTTAGGCCGCTATGTTTCAAAAGGGATGCAGACTTCAGACCCAGTTATATTGGATATCATGATGAATAAAAATTAACTTGAAGGTGAGATTAAGGCAGAAATGTCAGGAAAAAACGTTCAATGCAGCATTACGGAGCTGTTTTGAACGTTTTTTCTGTTTCAGATTGAACTTTTTCTCTAGACTCTTTTATTGTTTTGGCTCGCCATGTGGATAGAAGTTTTCCTTAGCCATATCATCATAAATGACATAGATTGTCTCACGAGGAGCACCAGTGTGCTTCATAACGACTTCCGTAATCTCTTTGGCTAAAGCTGCTTTGACTTCAGCGCTACGTCCTTCAACTAATTCGACATGTACAAATGGCATGTGAATACCTCCTTCTGAGTATTTATATACCTATATTCTATCATTTTCCTAAATAATAAGCATATTTTAAGTAAAGATAAAAACGAAAGATTTATAAACATACCTGAGAAGGGAAATATTATGAGGTAAAGAAGCTCTAGCTCAGGCAAGAGCTTCTTTTTTGTCCACTTTTCAGGCGCTGACCACGGAAGCTGAAAGCAAGATTAAGTGAAAGTCTCCCTCGCTTTTCTCATCAAACACTCATTTCATTTGACCTTTTTTTTTTTATACTATAGACTCAGAAAGTAAACGTAACATTAGAAATGTATATGTAATGAAAAACCAAAAGTAAATGTTACGCCAAAGGAGGAGTTTATGACACCAGAAAAGAAAAAACAACGGCGGCTGCGCAACCTCGCACTCCTGTCGCTCTTGTTACTCGCAGTAGGCGGCACCTTCGCCTTCCAAGCCTTCAACCAACGGGCCATCAATGACCGGCTGAATGAAGTGGACATCAATGTCGGCGGCCGTGTCCACGACTACTACAACCGTGACACCGAAAACAAGGACGTCTTCGTGGAAAACTATGGGGAGCGGCCAATCATGGCACGGATACGCCTGTCCGAGTTCCTCGAAACCCGCCAGCGTAACGAAGCCAACTTCACGCCCCTGGTCGCAGGGACCAGCCGTGACGATGTAGAAAACTGGACCACATGGATCCCAAGCGCAGGCAATATCAATGACCGAGAAAATAGCAATGCCTCAAATGCCTTTGACCAGTATGCCAGCCTCATCTTCGGTTGGGAACGTTCCGGTCAAGATGCCCCATGGTATATGCCCACCTTCAACCACGACAACCTGGACTTAAGAACAGCAGCGGCAGGTCATGCGCGAGACTGGATCGAAGGGAACGGTGCAACAGATGCGGTCACAGACGGCGCGACACACCCGGGAGACGGAATTGATGCTTACTGGTCAGCAAACGAAAACTTTGACAACAGTGGTCCAATCTGGCCGGGAGAAGAAGTGACCAACCAAACCGCTCAGAACTTACAACAAGACCGTGCCCCAATGACCATGAACCAGTGGAGCAACTTGCCTAACGAAGACAAGATAGGCAACTTCTGGGTGGTTGACCACAACACAGGTTGGGCTTACTGGGCCAACAGACTGGACAGTGAGCAAGCCAGCTCTTACCTGCTTGATGCAGCGGAGATGACGGCTGCCATTGAGGACAAAGTTTTTAACGGTTTTTACTACTATGGGATTCATGTCGAGAGTGGACTGGTACACCCTGACCAGCATGAGGAGTTCCTCAATGACGGGGAACAACACCATGCGGAGCTGGCAGACTTCCTCAGAGGCATCCAGAACGGAGCGATGTACGATGACGGCCCTAACCCACTGCCTAACGAAGACAGTGCACCAGCAGCCTTTGACTTTTCGACCATGCGTCCGGGTCGTATCTTTACCATGGCCGGGGAGCAGTACCGCTACCTTGAAAACATGGGTTCTGGTAATCATATGATTATTCGGAATGAGGCGATTGGGAATGTGCATTGGAATAGCCAAAATAACCGTATCAATGAATGGTATGATGACCTTGAACTAGCAGTTCAAGCTATGGTTCAACCAGTCGCAGATAACTTTGAGACAGGACATCTAATTAATGATTCTAGTATTATTTGGTCATCTGGTAGATGGATTCCAACTAATTTGTCGGATTTTACAGAGGTTGCGATTGATGTGACTAAAATTGACACAAGTGGGACTTCACGTGCTTTTGCCCTCTCCTTTGCAGATGTTGTACGCTTATCAGGGACAGGGCTTGGATTTCCCAGTCATGCAGGGCGTGTAGGTGGGCGTAATACATGGTGGTGGCTTCGTACTCCAATGGATTCAGAACGTTTTTGGCATGTAAGTAATGCTGGTCAACTTCATAGCAGGAGAACCGACAGTAGTCTTTCCGGCGGCACTCGCCCCGCCCTCATCATCCACCAAACTCCAAACTAAAAAATGTCGAGTTTTATTCGATTATAACCAAGTGACTGGAATAAAAGTTTCAAAAGTAAAAGAGACTAACCTTTGCATAAGAACGTGTTGCGGTTAATCTTTTTTATTTTTTACATTTTAGTCTGAAATTATTCAAAGTACTGTTTTTGTTCACCGTTGGGGGTATCTCACTTGAACAAATCAATGTCCACTTGTAATTTTAATCCCAATAAGACCAACAATGAGCATGAGTATAAAAAACCATGTTAATGTGGGGAGTTTATCTTTGAAAAGAAGGATACCAACTAAGATACTTCCTACTGCCCCAATCCCCGTCCAAATGGGGTAAGCAATTCCTAAAGGTAACTTTTTCATCGCCAAGGTTAAAAAGCCAAAGCTGATCAACATACCAATGACAGTTAAAATATCATACTTTAGTATAGAAAAACCCTGGCTTAACTTCATCATTGTTGCCCAAATAACTTCAAATATTCCCGCAAGAAATAAGAAAACCCATGCCATATTATACCTCTTTCAAAAAATCAACTTGCTCCTAAGGACCATGAAGCAGTCATGTTTTTATAAGTAAAAAGAGCCATGTCAACTAACCACAAGGCCTAAGGTTAGTTGCATGACTCTGATAAGTAGTGCTCCGGCGAGCAATACTTTCGTCCTTTTTATTATAGTATCATTATTTCATATTTAGGGGAAGAATTCAAGGTTTAGATTAAATATTATAAAATCATAGGAAAGTTGACAGTAAGGCTAGGGCAGCGAGTCCTCCCTGAGTAAAGATGATTTTTTTATCGCTGCTCACGCTTCCATAGGCTGCAACAAGTAAAATATAAATCAACAGCATTCGACTGATCAATACAGGAGCTGACGATAAAAAAGCACCATAAAGCAGACCAACAGCAATCAAACCATTGTATACGCCTTGATTTTTTAACAGAGTATTTACACTGTCTCTTTTTAGTTCTTCCTGACTTAAGTTAAATACTTTACTGGTTTGTTTTGAAGCGGTTGCGAGCGTCTCTAGATAGAGAATGTAAAAAAATTCCAGTGCAACAAGTATGATGAGTATTTGAGAATAAAGTGACATCATGTATTTCTCCTTTCGTTTAATATTGTACACTTTTTTACTTTTCTGCGCAGCAACGAGATATCAAGGACTTTTTTAAAGGTGTAACTGATTTAAGATTTGGAAAAAGTTGGCGCATTGTTCCGAAAAAAATGAGAGAAAGCTCAGGGGATAAAAAGTTCGCAGTAAGTTTGTGGTGAACGTGAGGGATTTAGAGTACTTACTATCACTAATTCATGGTGGTGTTCGGTTAACTTCCGCTGTCTTTTAAACATCATATAGGGTATAATGATAGTATGAAAATTATTGATGGAAAAGCTCTTGCAGAAAAAATGCAAGAAGAACTTAAAAATAGAGTGATTAAACTGAAAGAAAAGGACATTCAACCAGGTCTAGCTGTTATTTTGATTGGGGAAAATCCAGCCAGTCAGGTTTATGTTCGAAATAAAGAACGTGTAGCTGCCAAGCTTGGCCTCAGGTCAGAAGTTGTCCGTTTGCCAGATACAATTTCTGAAGCGGAGTTATTAGACTTGATTGAAAGCTATAATAAGGACATTTCTTGGCATGGGCTTCTTGTACAGCTGCCTCTCCCTCCCCATATATCGGAAGAAAAAGTTTTGCTCGCAATATCACCGGATAAAGATGTTGATGGCTTTCACCCTATTAACATGGGCAAGCTATGGAGTGGCAGTCCTTTGATGATTCCTTCAACGCCAGCAGGTATTATGGAGATGTTCCGAGCTTATGGTGTGGAACTCTCAGGAAAAAAAGCGGTTGTCATTGGGCGTTCAAATATTGTTGGAAAACCGATGGCTCAGTTGATGATGATGGCGAATGCAACGGTAACGATTGCGCATTCACGCACGGAAAATCTTTCTGAACTGACACGTTCGGCAGATATTTTAGTCGTGGCTATTGGGCAAGATCGTTTTATCAAGGCGGAAGATGTAAAAGCAGGTGCTGTTGTCATTGATGTGGGAATGAATCGTGATGAAAACGGTAAACTTCATGGTGATGTTGATTTTGAACAGGTAAAAGAAGTTGCGGGCTTATTGACTCCAGTTCCCGGTGGAGTTGGGCCAATGACAATTACTATGTTGATGGAACAAACTATACGTGCGGCAGAAGCTTCGATAAAATAAAAGAGTGAAACCTAGGATAATTAAGCACATCTAGAAAGATAAAAACATGACAGAGTATTTAACAGTATCAACTCTAACCAAATACTTGAAAGCAAAGTTTGATCGCGATCCTTATTTGGAACGTGTTTACTTGACAGGAGAGATTTCAAATTTTCGTCAGCGCCCCAGTCATCAGTATTTTGCCATTAAAGATGAAAAAGCGGTGATACAGGCAACCATGTGGGCGGGACAGTTTAAAAAGCTCGATTTTAAGTTGGAAGATGGGATGAAAGTCCTTGTGACTGGCCGCATCAGCCTCTATGCTCCCTCAGGTTCTTATTCTATCAATATTGAAAACATTGTTCCAGATGGTATCGGTGCTTTGGCTGTGAAGTTTGAACAGCTGAAAAAGAAACTAACAGCAGAAGGTTTATTCAATCCGCAGTGGAAGCAAGAACTGCCACTTTTTTCTAAAAAAATTGCAGTAGTTACTAGTCCGTCTGGTGCTGTTATCAGAGATATTATCACAACGGTTAATCGCCGTTTTCCAATGAGTCAGATTTTACTTTATCCAACAAAGGTTCAGGGCGCAGGAGCTGCGGAAGAAATCGCAGCAAATATTGAAGCTGTGAATGAACGTACAGATGTTGATATACTCATCGTTGGACGAGGCGGTGGCTCCATTGAAGATTTATGGGCTTTTAACGAAGAAATTGTTGTGCGTGCTATTTTTGAATCTCGTATCCCCGTTATCTCATCAGTGGGACATGAAACTGATACGACTTTAGCTGATTTTGTTGCTGATCGACGCGCAGCAACACCAACAGCAGCAGCAGAGTTAGCAACTCCTAATACAAAATTGGATTTGCTCGCTTGGGCAGATGATCAAGAGCTCCGTATGCGCAACCGTGTCACTCACCTTATCCAGACACAGAGAGAGCGGGTGGAAAAGCTAGCCAATTCAGTAGTCTTTCGGCAACCTGAGCGTCTCTATGACGGGCATATTCAGAAGATTGATCATTTGACCAGTCGTTTACAAAATTTGACCGAAAACAAAATTTATCGGGAGAAGCACCGCTATGAATTATTGGAGGGTAGACTCCTTCCCGCTTTTGTAAAACTTTATGAACAAAAGAAAAATCAAGTGGATAATCTGGTGCAAGCACTCCTCTTGATGGATATTAGCAAAATCAAAGCACGTGGATTTTCGCTCGTCACCACAAGCAGTGGTAAAATTATTAAAAGTGTTAATGATGTCCAAACTGGTGACCAAGTCAATCTTGATTTGAGTGACGGTACAGTTCGTGCGGAAATAAAATAGAGGATAAGTATGGCTACAAAAAAAGAAGCAAAATTTGAAGAGAATTTAGTAGAACTTGAAACAATTGTCAAAAAACTAGAGAGTGGAGATGTGGCTTTAGAAGATGCCATCTCTGAATTTCAAAAAGGGATGCTCCTCTCTGAAAAACTTAAAGCAACCTTGAATGAAGCGGAAAAAACTCTGGTAAAGATTGTTGGCAAGGACGGCTCAGAAACTGATTTTTTGGGAGAATAAGGGGAGGCAAACCGGCAATCTTTTGGAGTATAGAAATAACCCAAGAAGACTAAAAACGGAGCTTCCTTCACTATAGTGACAATGCAAAGCTGTGAAAGAGAGAAAAATATGAAAGTCGTCGTAGCGATAGATTCTTTCAAAGGCTCCGCCACAAGTGCAGAGCTAAATCGGGCAGTAAAAACTGCGATTTTATCTTCCTTTCCCGAGATTAAAGTTGAAACTTTCGAAATTGCTGACGGTGGAGAAGGAAGCCTTTCAGCAGTAAAAACGGGCTTAGGCGGACATTGTATTAATGTTGAAACAGTTGATTTATTACACCGTCCCTTGCAAGCTTCCTATCTATTGGTTGATAGAGCGCAGGCTTTTATTGAGGCAGCCGAAGTGGTAGGAATCGATAAGATTACACCCAGTGAAGAAACAGTGCAAAGGGCAACAAGTTTTGGACTTGGCGCCTTGTTTTTAGATGCTAAAAAGAGAGGGGCAACTGAAATTATACTCAGTCTTGGAGGTACAGGAAGTTCTGATGGTGGCCTCGGTCTTTTGAAAGCCCTGGAGGGCGAAGACTTTTCAGATATAAAAATCACAGGTTTAGCGGATGTCACTAATGTTTATGCAGGGCCAAAAGGTTATGCAAAATTCTTTGGCAAGCAAAAAGGAGGAAATTCTGAAATTCTTGAAGCCCAAGACTTGGCTGCACAGAATTTTGTTCAAAAAATAAAACAAGAACGAAATATTGACTTGCAAGAGATACCAGGAACAGGTGCAGCCGGTGGTTTAGGCGCAGCTATTATCTTACTAGGTGGGAGACTAGAGTCAGGATTTTTCAAAATTGCTCAGCTTCTAAAAATTGAAGACAGTATTAAAAACGCAGATTTGATTATCACAGGCGAGGGCCGAATGGACTTCCAAACTGCAAAAGGCAAGGTTCCTTTTGGAATGGCGAAGTTGGGAGAAAAATACAATGTACCGACGCTTGCTTTTTGCGGCGCTTTGGCAGATGATTTAGGAGAAATGAACCGAGTGCTGCTGGCAAGTTACAGTGTTCAACGCTCAGTACTTTCTTTGGAAGAAGCAATGGACAAAGAAGTAACCTTAAAAAACATCAAGGCTTTAACAGAGAACGTCATTAAAACCTGGCTTCACTGTGATAGAAATAAATAAGCAAGTAGGAAAAATCGTTGTTTCCCCACCAAAATGTAAAAAAGGGGAGACAGATGCAGATAAGAGCAACAAAAAGAACTTGAAAATTAAAAAATGAGCTTAGAGGCTATGACAAAATCTCCAAAAAATGAAGAAAGGCTTAACCATAAGTACAAGCATACACCGGTTAAGCTTTTTTTGCGTTTTGTTTTGCATCCTTTAACTCACTACCTTTGTTTCAGATTTTTGTTAATAAAAGGCAGCGAGTCATGAAAAGATAAAGAGAGAAGCTCCCAAGCATAAGATTTTATTTTTGTGCATTTTGTGCAAGGCGGAATTTTTTAGTCTCCTTCTTACAGAGAATGTTTTTTCACTCAAAGTAACTTTTTCAGCTATAGTGCACGCAATTTTCTATTGGACATTATTTCTTTGAAATGGGATAATATAAGAAATGGTTATCAATATGAAAAGGCTTGAAAAAGAGCTCACAAAATTTTATGAAAAAGCTGAAATTCCTCAACATTTGGCAGCTTCAATAGTTTATTCACTTACAGCAGGTGGTAAAAGAATTCGTCCCCTTTTGTTCCTAAAGATGCTTAAAGCTTTTGGAATCCCACTTGAAACGCCGCATTATCGAGTTGCTGCTGCTGTAGAAATGATTCACACAGGCAGTTTGATTCATGACGACTTGCCGGCCATGGATAACGATGATTACCGTCGAGGACAGCTGACGAATCATAAGAAATTTGATGAAGCAACAGCAATCTTAGCAGGAGATGCACTTTTTTTGGATCCTTATTATATACTGGCAAAGTCATCTTTTTCCGCACCAATAGTTGTAGCCCTAGTGAAAGAATTGTCTTATGCAAGCGGCTCCTTGGGGATGGTTGCTGGACAAGTTTTAGATATGGATGGCGAGAGAAAAGTCTTATCTCCAGATCAAGTTAAAGACATTCATCATTTGAAAACAGGAAGAATGTTGGCTTTTCCTTTTGTAGCAGCTGGAATCATTGCTGAACAACCAAAAGAAGTTATTGCAAAGTTGCGAGAGATTGGACAAAATTTGGGATTAGCTTTTCAGATACGGGACGATATAATTGACGTTACAGGAACATTTGAAGAAATCGGCAAAACACCTGGAAAGGATCAAGCGGAAGAAAAGTCAACCTATGTTGCCCTACTTGGCTTACAGGGCGCACAGAAAACTCTAAAGCAATTGCTGAAAACTGTAAAAGATGACTTGGCACAAGTTGCATCAAGTGCTGAAATTATCGAAATTATAGAAAGTCTAGAAATAAAATGAAAGAAAGAGTAGATGTTTTAGCAACAAATCAAGGCCTGTTTGAAACGAGAGAGCAGGCTAAACGTGGTGTTATGGCCGGTTTGGTGGTGGATGCTAAATCAGGTGAGCGCTTTGACAAGCCAGGACAAAAGATTGAAGAAAGTACAGAACTAAGGCTCAAAGGTGAAAAACTAAAGTATGTGAGTCGTGGTGGTCTGAAGCTAGAAAAAGCTTTACAAGAGTTTAGCCTTTCTGTGGAAGAAAAAACTTGCTTGGATATCGGAGCCTCAACAGGAGGTTTTACGGATGTCATGCTCCAAAATGGTGCCAAGCGTGTCTATGCCTTGGATGTAGGCACCAATCAGCTCGCATGGAAGCTTCGTAAAGATAGTCGTGTTGTGGTGATGGAACAGTTTAACTTTCGTCAGGCTGTTTTAGAAGATTTTGCACAGGGACAACCAGAATTCGCCTCAATTGATGTTAGCTTTATCTCCCTTGACTTGATTTTACCTCCCTTGTTTGATATTTTGACAGAAGATGGCGACGTTGCTGCTTTAATTAAACCTCAGTTTGAGGCCGGACGTAACCAAGTGGGGAAAAAGGGAATCATTAAGGATCCGAAAATACATAAGTGGACGATTGAAAAAGTCATAAATACAGCGCTGGATACTGGATTTTCAGTAAAACACTTAACCTTCTCCCCCATCAAGGGAGGAGCAGGCAATGTTGAATTTTTAGTGCATTTAAAAAAAGAAAAGACAGCTACAGTCGCGTCTCATATTGATATTGAAGCTGTACTAAAAACAGAAAAGGAAACATTGACATGAGAAGAGAAGAACGACTTGATTTTATTTCAAAACTCATCACCGCAAAAGAGGTACAAACTCAAGATGAACTTGTACAAGAGCTTTTGGAAAATGATATCGATGTGACTCAAGCAACAGTTTCACGAGATATTAAGTCCTTAGCTCTCATCAAAATCCCAGGAAGTCAAGGGGGCTATCGTTACGCTTTGCCACACCAGCACGATGAAGAGCAAAAAGATCTCTTGCATAAAGAACTGGCCAATGAGGCGATTCTTGAATTGAAAATGCATGAAAACATGATTTCAATTACGGCTAAACCTGGAACAACCAGCGTCATTAAAAAAAGTCTAATCAACCGTTACAGTAAAAAAATATTTTCAATTATGACGGATGACGACAGTATTTTGATTATTTGTGAAACAAGACGGCAAGCAAACACAATTTATGACGAATTAAGTTTATAAAAGGAAACGGTATGCTACAAGAAATTTCTATTAAAAACTTTGCAATTATCGAAGAAATTCATATCTCTTTTGAGAATGGGATGACGATTTTGACAGGTGAAACGGGAGCTGGGAAGTCTATTATCATTGATGCAATGGGGCTTTTACTTGGAGGGCGTAGTTCAAGTGACTTTGTCCGTACAGGTAAAGATAAGGCTGAGATTGAGGGGCTATTTTTTGCAGAGGAAAACAAAGAACTTGAGCAAAGACTTGAAGATTTGGGTCTTGAGAGCAGCAGTGAACTTATCTTGCGTCGGGATATTTTTGCTAACGGTCGTTCAGTTTGCCGTGTGAATGGGCAAATGGTTAATCTTGCAACATTACGAGAAATAGGAGAGCTTCTCGTTGATATTCATGGGCAACATGACAATCAAGAATTGATGAATGCTAAGCACCATCTTCGTTTGCTTGATGAGTTTGGGGATGAAACATTTGAGCAAATCAAGTCGGAGTATCTGACTAAGTTTGAACACTATAAAAAAATTCGACAAGCATTAGAAACCCGTCAAAAAAATGAGCAAGAGTTTGCACAGCGTATTGAAATTTTACAATTTCAAGTTGAAGAGATTGAAGCAGCAGAAATTAATCTAAAAGAAGATGAGCAACTGCAAGCACGAAGGGCTAAACTCAACAATGCTAAAAATATAGCAGATGCCCTGAATACAGCTTATTTGGCTTTGGACGATGACGAAGGGGACTTTTCAAGTCTAAGTGGCATTCGTACAGCTATGTCTGAGTTAGAACATGCTGCTGAGTTTGATCAAGATTATCAAGACTTGTCGGACAAAACAATGGATGCTTATTATCTGCTTGAAGAAGTGTCCACAAGGTTAGCAACAGCTATGGATATGATTGAGTTTAACCCTACAGAGCTTTTGCAAATTGAAGAAAGAATCTTAACTTTAAACACACTGCGTAAAAAATACGGTCCAGAACTTTCTGATGTTTTGCAAAGCTTGGAAAAGATCCAGCTCGAACTTTCAGACTTGACTGGAGGAACAGAAGACAGTGAGAGTCTAGAGGAAGCACTTAAGGAAGCGCAGTCTGAACTTTTGGTGGCAAGCGAGCAACTCAATACTGCGCGGCATGCTATAGCCAAAGAACTTGAAGAAGACATAAAAAAGGAGCTTGCTGATCTTTACATGGAAAAAGCCGACTTCTCTGTGAAATTTGAGAGTGGCAAATTCTCAAGCAGAGGTAATGAGCAAGTAGAGTTTTATATTCAAACCAATCCAGGAGAGGGATTCAAACCTTTGGCAAAAACAGCATCTGGTGGAGAACTGTCTCGTCTGATGTTGGCGATCAAGTCTAGTTTTTCAAGGCGTGAAAATAAAACTTCCATTGTTTTTGATGAGGTGGATACAGGTGTGTCAGGGCGCGTTGCTCAGGCAATTGCACAAAAAATATACAAGATTGCACAAGCTGGGCAAGTATTAGCGATTTCCCATCTCCCTCAAGTTGTCGCTATTGCCGACACGCAATTTTATATTGAAAAAGCTTCAACAGACGATGTTACAACTTCGACAGTTCGAAAACTTCACCTAAAAGAACGAATTGAGGAGGTCGCAAAAATGCTAGCAGGGGACGATGTAACTGCAGAAGCCTTAGCTCAAGCAAAACGATTACTAATGAAATGAGGAAAGTATGTTTAGTTTCAGAGAGTTCAAACAATCTTATCAAAAATTTTGGTTAGGGTACATCTCTTTTAAAGAAAGAACCAATCGAAAAGACTATTGGTTGGCTATGTTAGGCCATGGTGTTTTAACACTTTGTTTACTTGTCTTGGCGGGATTATTTAATCTTTTATCAAATGATGTGTTACCAGATATCTGGTCTGTTTTTTCCTACTTTTTCATTGGATTATGGGGGCTTTATAGCTTAGTGGCTACTCTTCCTTTTTGCGCCATAGCTGTACGTCGTTTACGTGATGCTGGTTTACCTTGGGAATTGATTTTTATCCTTATAGCCCCTTTTGGTGGCTTTCTAAGTATGCTTATCCTTAATGCTCTACCCTCATCCAAGTCACAAGTTGGCATACCTGAGTTTTCACAACCTGTTTATAGAATTCACAAAATCCAAGAAACAGGTCATGAATCATTTTTTCAAGCTATCAAGAATTATTTTTTGGGCTATGTGTCCTTTAGGGGGAGGAGTAGTCGCATCAGTTTTTGGATGATTCAGCTTGTCTTTGTTGCTCTTTTCGCTGTTTTGGGATTGTTGTTTGTAGGTACTCAGCTCTTTGAAAATATATTTTTCGGACATGCTTTTCTTGCTACCTGGCTGCTTTTATTTATTAATTTCCTCATTGCTTTAGGCTTATTTCTACCAACACTTGCCTTATTTGCACGTCGTTTTCGTGATGCTGGTTTATCAAACTTTGGGATTGTTTTGTTCTTTTTCAGCGCTGCCTCTTTATTTTTATTAAGGAATATTATTCATACTGTAGATGTGGCGAGTTTTGGTATACGTGATTTTTCGCTGCTAAACTATCTTTTGTTTCTGGTAAATTTTGTTTTTGTAGCGTGCCTTATTTTTGTGGCGGTTCAGGACAAGGATCAACTTGCTCAAAAGGAAAAAACACTTTTATTTAGGAGGAAAGGCTGAAATATCTAGCCTTTTTTGCTATAATAAATAAAATCATTAAAGAGATAAGGATATGTTTTGAATTATAAATTAAGAGAAATTTCAGCTGAAGAATTTGCCCAGTTCAATGAAAACGTAAGCCGAGGAAGTTTTTTACAGACTCCTGAAATGGCAGACTTGATGAAGGCGAATGGCTGGGAAGTCACTTTCTTGGCTGTACAATCAGACAAAATAGAAATGGCCGCTCTTTTAGGGGCAAAAAACATGACTGGAGGTAAGCATTACGAAATCCAGTATGGTCCAATTTACCAAGAATATCAAGAGGATGTGGAAAAGTTTTTCTATAAAGAGCTGCGACAGTTCGTCAAAGAGCATGGTGGTATGGAACTCTTAGTTATTCCTAATACAAACTATCAAGAATTTGATAGCTCAGGGCAGCCACTTACAGCAGAAAACAAAAAATTTATCGCAGACATGCAAGAGCTTGGCTATAATCACACAGGTTTGGAAGTAGGCTATAACCAGCGGGGAGAGTCAACTTGGCACTATATCAAAGATTTATCAGAAATTGCAGATGATAAAAAATTGCTTAAATCTTACACAAAGGATGGGCAATATTCTGTAAAGAAAACACAGCAGTTTGGTATTCGTGTGCGCCCCTTGGCCTATGAAGAGTTAGACAAGTTCAAAAAAATTACCTCTGAAACTTCGGAACGTCGTGGTTATGATGATCATGACTTAGCCTATTACCAAAGCCTTTATAAAACTTTTGGCGCTAAAGCGGAGTTTCTGGTTGCAGAAATCAACTTTGCAGATTATGAGAGGGCTATTTTAGCTCAAATTGATAAACTCACAGGCCAGATTGAAAAAACTAAAAAAGAGGGCAAGCGTAAGGAATTAGAAAGCCAGCTTGAAACTCAAAAAGTTCGTTTAGCAGAAGCGCGTGAGTTTATTGCGAAACATGGTCGTGAAGACATCGTATTAGCTGGCTCACTCTTTATTTACGGAGCCAGCGAGACAATCTATTTGTTCAGTGGTTCATATGAAGCTTTTAAAAAATTATATGCACCATTCGCTATCCAACATTATGTGATGAAAAAAACTTTGAATAAGGGTGTAAAGAGTTATAATTTCTTTGGTGTTGCTGGCACTTTTGATGGCACAGATGGTGTCCTGCACTTTAAACAAAATTTTTCAGGCTATGTCGTACGTAAGGTTGGTTATTTCACTTACTATCCAAAACCACTTAAGCATAAAATCTTAAGCATGGTTAAAACTATGTTAGGTAGAAAATAATGGAATTCTTAGAAATCTCTCAAGAACAATTTGCAGCATTTGCAGCTGAAGAAACAACATCTTTTTTGCAAACTCCACAGATGGCAGACGTGTTGGCAAAACGGGGGTACAGGCTTAATTTTTTAGGTGTAACAATCAATGATAAGATTAAGATGGCAGCTTTGATAACTTCTATCTCTGTTTCTGGCGGTGCAAAGCTTGAAATTAACTTTGGACCAATTGGTAACTTTGACCAAGTCATTTTTAATTATTTTATTCAAGAATTGAAAAAATATGCTAAAAATCACCAAGCCCTAGAAGTGAAGGTGCGCCCAGATATAAACTATATGGTTTTTGACAGTAAGGGGCAAGCGTTAGAAGAAGCTAATGAGTCCTTTATTTCTGAGATGAAAAAGCTAGGCTTGACTTATAATGGACGTCATGTTGGCTATGAAGAACAAGATGCAGTTGCAGAGTGGCAATATATTAAGGATTTATCCGAAATTACTGACGAGACATCACTGCTCAAAAGCTATAACTCCAATGCCAAGCGTAATGTAAAAAAAGCGATAAAAAATGAAGTTGTTGTGAGACCTGCAACTTATGATGAGCTTGCAGAAGTTGAACGATTGATTGGCAACACAGGAGAAAAACGCCACTTTGCAACAAAGGACTTGGACTATTATCAAGAACTCTATACGGCTTTCGGTGACAACATTGAATTTCTGCTGACTTTTCAAGGCGAAACAGCAATTGCAGCGGGTGTTTTTATTGAAGTGAATCGTGAATTTCTCTACCTTTATGGTGGTTCAGATGGCGCCTATGGCAAGCTTGGAGGTCCTTTCCTCATGCAACATACAGCCATGCTTCATGCGCTTGAACGCCAGTTGGTAACATATAACTTCTACGGTATTTCAGGTAAATTTGACGGCAGCGATGGTGTTTTGAAGTTTAAGCAAAACTTTGGCGGCTACATTACGCAAAAGGTTGGAGAGTTTTCATACTATCCACAACCGATAAAATACAAGATTATTCAGGGAATAAAGAAGCTGTTAGGACGAGCTTGAAGCTAAAAACAGGGACTTTGTCCTAGATTAAAGTACTAGAAGAACTGCAAAGAGAATCAAGTTAGAATTTGATTTTTTAGTGTGGGATAAAGATTATAAAACTCTATCGGAATGAACTTCGGTAGTTTTTTTAGAATTTCAAGCCAAGGGATGTCAAAAACTTTTGACAAATATGCTTTTCTGCTATAATGTGACTATGGAAAATTTATACGATTTAACAATTATCGGTGCAGGGCCTGTTGGGCTCTATGCCGGGTTTTATGCGGGTATGCGCGGAATGACGGTCAAAATTATTGAGGCTTTAGAAGAAGCAGGCGGTCAACCTCAAGCACTTTATCCAGATAAAATGATATATGACATAGCAGGACTTCCTGAAATTTCAGGTACAGCTTTGGCAGAAAATCTTTTGGCACAGCTTGCGCGTGTTCCACATGAGCTTTATTTGGATGAGAAGGTGGAAAATATCAGTTTAGATGATGAGGGCAAGGAGTTTAAACTGCAAACTGATAAAGGGACACATCATTCAAAAGCAGTTTTATTGACAACAGGTTCGGGATTATTAAGTCCGCGCAAGCTTAATCTCGAGGGCGAGGAAGCACTTCATAATGTAGGGAGGCTTAGCTATTTTATAAAAAATTTAGAGGAATACAGTGGGAAAGAAGTAGCTGTTCTAGGCGGTGGTGACAGTGCCTTAGATTGGTCACTTATGCTAGAGAAAGTAGCGAAAAAAGTTCACTTGGTTCATCGGCGGACCTCATTTAGAGCGCATGCTTTAACTGTAGCAGAACTTGAACAATCAACAGTTGAAGTGCATACGCCATATCTTCCTGTATTCTTATCCACAAATGGCCTTGAGCTTCAACGCGTGAAGTCTGAGGAAATACAGAAATTAGAAGTGGAAAAAATATTGGTAAATTATGGGATGATGACCAATCATGTGGATTTAAATGAAAAATTAGCGCTAAGTCGCAGAGGACGCATCCAGTCTAATCGGCAGCAAGAAACAAATATTGCAGGACTATATGTAGCTGGTGATGCAAGTGATTATGAAGGAAAAGCGCCTCTAATGTCTGTTGGTTTTGGCGAAGCGGTTCTCGCTATTAATGACATGACACAGAAGTTAGAATTTAGCCACAGCTTGCAAACGGGACATTCTTCAAGCCTTTTTGGTAAATGAGGAGAAAATAAGGTATAATGAGTATAATACGAATGATTTACAGAAATTTAGGAAAAGATTATGCTTATTAACTTACTTATTTTAGTATTGCTGGTATGGGCCTTTTTAGTTGGTTATTCCCGCGGGCTTGTTTTGCAGGCAATTTACAGTTTAGGTCTCATTGTATCAGCTATCATTGCCTTTTTAAATTATAAGACGCTGGCAGCGCATCTCACAATGTGGATTCCTTTTTCAAGCGCAACAGAAGACTCTCGCTTACTCTTTTTTGATAACAGCATACTGTTCCAAGTTGATGAAGCTTTTTACGCAGGGCTAGCTTTTATTATCATTTTTGTGCTTTCTTATGTTGTCATTCGTCTCATTGGCCTTTTTGTCCATATTACGCGCTTACAACCGCTTGGAAAAAATGGAAAAATTATTGCGGGTGTGCTTGCTGTAGGAGCAACTTATTTTGGGATTCAGATGGCCCTTACTTTATTGGCACTTGTACCGATGATGAACGTTCAAAATCAGTTGAATGCTTCAGTATTAGCCCGTTTAATGGTCAGCTATACCCCAATTTCTTCGGGAATGCTGAAAAATATCTTTATTGAGAACATTATAGGTAACATTTAAAACTTATGAATAAAAAAATCATCCAAATTTTAGAATTTGATAAGGTCAAAGAGCAATTTTTGGCCTTTTTAACCACCGCTCAAGGCAAAAAGGAGTTGGAAGAGCTAGAACCTCTTTCTGATAGACGTAAAATACAAACCTTATTTGATGAACTGGCTGAGTTTGAAAAACTAATCCAAGAAAATGGGCCAATTCACTTGTCTAAAACAGGAGATATTAATGAGATTTTACGACGTTTAGAACTGGATGCTCAACTGAGCGGCCGTGAATTTGTAGAGATTAAAAAAATCGTCCAGCAGGGATTGAATATTCTGCGCTATTTTGAGGAGGCAGAGAATGTTGATATTCCAGTTTTAGAAGGACTTATCGGCAAGTTTACGGATCTTTCTACCGTCCATAAAGCCCTTGAAATTTTTGATAATTCTGGAACACTTTATGACAATGCTTCACCCGAACTGATGCATATTCGTTCAGCCATCAAACGTTACCAATCAGAAATCAAAAAAGTCATGCAGGAACTCCTGTCTAAAAATGCAGCTTCTTTGACTGAAAATCTGATTACGGTTCGTAATGAACGCCAAGTTCTTCCTGTCCGTGCGGATAGTAAGAATAGAATCCCAGGTGTTGTGCATGACATGTCTGCCTCGGGGCAAACACTTTATATTGAGCCGAATGCCGCTGTTTCCCTTAATAATAACCTCAATCAAAAGAAAATTGAGGAGAAAAACGAAATTCTCCGGATTTTACGTGAACTTAGTGAGCAATTAAAACCGTTCAGTGCAGATATTCGACAAAATGCTTGGTTACAAGGTCATCTGGACTTGATCAAGGCCAAGTATAACTACTTGTTGAAGCACAAAGCAAGCATTCCCGAATTGGCGCATGATAATGACATTTGTTTTTACGATGCCCGCCATCCATTCATTGATCCCAAAGTCGTTGTGTCGAATGATATAAAGTTTGACAGCAGTTTAAATACGATTGTCATTACAGGGCCTAATACTGGGGGGAAAACCATCACTTTAAAAACTGTTGGTTTGCTGACTTTAATGGCGCAATCTGGACTTCCTGTTTTGACAAGTAAGGGAAGCCGAGTACATGTTTTCAACGAAATTTTTGCAGATATTGGGGATGAACAATCGATTGAGCAAAGTCTTTCGACTTTTTCAAGTCATATGACAAACATTGTAGAGATTTTGGCAAAATCTGACCACACTTCCTTGGTTCTTTTTGATGAGCTTGGAGCAGGTACAGATCCTAAGGAAGGCGCAGCACTAGCCATTGCCATTCTAGAATTTTTACGTGAAAGACATGTAAAGACACTGGCGAGTACGCATTATCCAGAACTTAAGGCTTATGGTGTGGAAACACCTGAGGTTATTAATGCAAGTATGGAATTTGACATTGATCAAATGCGTCCGGTTTTTCGCTTGCAACTTGGTGTGCCTGGACGTTCAAATGCCTTAGAAATTTCACGACGTTTAGGCTTGTCGGATTACATTATCCAACAATCCAGTGGCCTGCTTTCAGATGAAGAACATGATGTGAATCAGATGATTGCCCGTTTGGAAGAAAAGACGCGTGAAGTGACGGAAGCTGCTGCCCATATTAAAAAGCTAGAGCAGGAAAACATTGCACTTCATAGGGACTTGACCAGAGTTTATGACCAGATTAATCGAGAGCGTGAGCAAGAGCTGGAAAAAGCTAAACGTGAAGCACAAGAAGTCGTGAAAAAGGCAAGCCAAGAAGCACAAGCAATTCTCAAAACACTTAATGAGAAGGCACAGCTCAAACCTCATGAGATTATAGCTGCGCGTGGCGAACTTGAAAACCTAGTTCCTGCGGTTGATTATAGTAAGAATAAGGTGTTGAAAAAAGCTAAAGCCCAGCGTGGGCTCAAGCAGGGTGCTGAAGTCCTTGTTACGGCTTATGGTCAGCGTGGAAAACTTATTCGTCTTGAAAAAGATGGACGTTGGCAGGTTCAGATGGGTTCAATAATGACTAAACTACAAGAGAATGAGTTTGAGTTAACGGAGGAAGAAGCTGCTAAACAGCGACCAGCTAAAACAAAATCAGTTACGCGAAAAGTAAGCAATAAAGTGAAAGCACAGCTGGATTTACGTGGGATGCGCTATGAAGAAGCAGAACTTGAGTTGGATAATTATATTGATCAAGCGCTTTTGGCAAATTTGTTACAAATTACGATTATACATGGCATAGGGACAGGAGTTATTCGTGAAATGGTTCAGAAAAAACTACAAAAGCATCGCCATATCAAGAGTTATGAGTATGCTCCTGTAAATGCTGGAGGAAGCGGGGCAACAATTGCTATCCTAAAATGATTTAAAATGTAAAGAGAATCATAATATTTGTAAAGCAGAGAAAAATTCGCTAGAATGTACTCATAATAAAAAATGAGGGTACAAAAATGGAATATAATATTACTGATGCTACTTTTAGAGAAGAAATCAAAGAAGGATTAGTTCTTGTAGACTTTTGGGCTACATGGTGTGGTCCATGTCGTATGCAAGCGCCTATCTTGGAACAATTGGCTGAGGAACTTGACGAGTCAGAACTTAAAATCTGCAAGTTGGATGTCGATGAAAATCCAGCAACACCTCAAGCCTTCGGCGTAATGAGTATCCCAACATTGATTTTCTTTAAAGATGGTCAAATGGTTAAACAGGCAGTTGGTGTTCAAACCAAAGCGCAGCTCAAAGCGATTGTTGCGGAGTTATCATAACATAAGATAAAAAGAACCAAGTAAAATAGACACTATAGCAAAAGCTATGGCAATCTATTTTACTTGGTTCTTCTTTTAATACAGAGAACTATAATATTATAGTTCAGACTTTGTTATAATAGAGGTGGACACCCCAAATGAAAAGGAGAAAACTATGAGAATCAGTACCTTAAAAGAAAAAATAGCACGAGAAAATTTAGAGGGTTTAATCCTTACTGACATGAAAAACATCTACTATCTGACGGGTTTTTCAGGTACGGCTGGAACGATTTTCATAACAGCAGACCATTCCTACTTTATGACTGATGATCGTTATATTGGGATTGCACGGCAATTAATTACGGGTTTTGAAATTATCCAGTCACGTGATGCCTTATCCGAAATTGCTCGCCTTGCTGAAGGACTCCGAACCGTTGGCTTTGAAGATACAGTTGATTTTGCATTTTATCGTGTGCTGGCGGAAAAATTAAAAGATACCACGTTGGTGCCTACAACTAATCTTGTAGCAGAGTTACGCCAAATTAAAGAAGCGGATGAAATAGCAACAATAAAGAAAGCCTGTCAAATTGCAGATAAAGCATTTGAAGCTGTACTGAAATATATTGAGCCCGGCAGAACAGAGATAGAAGTCGCTAATTTTCTAGACTTCAAAATGCGAGAAATGGGAGCAAGCGGGATTTCTTTTGACACGATCGTTGCTTCAGGCAAACGAAGCAGTTTGCCACACGGTGTAGCCACTCATAAAATGATCGAGTTTGGTGATCCTGTGACCATTGATTTCGGGTGCTACTACAATCATTATGCGAGTGATATGACAAGAACGGTCTTTGTTGGCGAAGCCAGTCCAAAGATGCGGGAAATCTATCATACTGTACGTCAAGCTAATGAAGCCTTAATCACAGAAGCAAAGGAAGGCATGTCTTTGGCTGACTTTGACAAAGTACCACGTGATGTGATTGAAGCAGCCTCATATGGAGAGTACTTTACACATGGTATTGGTCATGGTTTAGGATTGGACGTGCACGAGATTCCTTATTTTGGTGCAAAGGCAAAGGGAGTGCTCAAACGGAATATGGTTGTCACTGATGAACCAGGCATCTATATTCCTGACTTTGGTGGCGTCCGGATAGAGGATGATTTACTTATCACTGAAGAAGGCTGTCAAGTCTTGACACAAGCGTCAAAAGAACTTCTTATACTTTGATTTAATAGCTTGAACGAAGGCTTCATTCACTTTAAATGCTCCTTTTAGCAAATAAACAGAGATTTGAAAAAAAGGTGAATTTGTGCTAAAATGAGTTGTTAAAGGCTGCCTCTTTGGGCAGTAAATAGAATATTTACTAGGAGATATATATAATTATGGTAGCAGCAAAAGACCTCAAAGCCGGAATGACATTTTTGAACGGAGACAAACTCCTCCGTGTTATGGAAGCAAGTCATCACAAACCAGGTAAAGGGAATACAATCATGCGTATGAAATTGCGTGATGTGCGTTCAGGCTCTACATTTGACGATACATACCGTCCAGAAGACAAGTTTGAACAAGCAGTTATTGATACAGTGGCTGCACAATATCTTTATCAAATGGATGATACAGCCTTCTTCATGAACAATGAAACCTACGATCAATATGAAATTCCAGTTGAACAAATCAAAGAAGAGTTGCTCTATGTTCTTGAAAATACAGATGTAAAAATCCAATTCTATGGCACAGAGGTCATTGGTATCCAATTGCCGACAACTGTTGTTCTTGAAGTAACTGAAACTCAACCTTCTATCAAAGGTGCAACAGTGACAGGTTCAGGGAAACCAGCAACAATGGAAACAGGTTTGGTCGTTAACGTTCCTGACTTTGTAGAAGTAGGAACAAAGCTTGAAATTAACACGCAAACGGGTGAATACCTTAAACGTGCGTAAGCAGTTTATTGTTAGGCCTCGTGTTTATATTGGGGTGTTATAAAAGTCCCTGCTCCACAGAGAAGCAAAAGAAAAGATAGAGGAGAGAAGATGACAGATACAACTGTTCATACTGCAGAACTTGGTGAAATCGTTATTGCACCGGAAGTTCTTGAAGTTATTATCGGTATCACAACTGCAAAAATTGACGGTGTTTATGCGCTACGCAACAAGCACTTTTCAGACAGTCTCGGCAAAAAATCAGAAGGCCGTGGTGTTTATATCGAAAGTAAAAAAGACAAAGTTATTGTTAATATTTATGTCTACTTGGCTTTCGGTATCAACGTGCCACAAGTAGCCTTAAACATTCAAAAAGAAGTGAAAGAAGCAGTTGAACAAGCAACAGAAATTGTAATTGATGATGTGAACATCCATGTTGTAGGTATTGTTCCTGAAAAATTACCAAAACCAAGCTTTGACGATTTGTTTGATGAGGGTTTCTTTGATGCCTAACAAGCTAACGCAACATAGTATTCGTCAGCGCACAGTGCAAACACTTTTTGAATACGATATCCGAAAAGCCATGTCAGAAACTGTTCTGACAGAGTTTAAGAACAATATAGAAAAAATTAATCGTGAATTGGCAAAGCCAATTCGTTTTGATATTGCTTACAAGGATGAGCGCATCACAGTCCGTGACTTTCCACGTTTTTTCACCAAACCTTTAAAAGAAATTGACAAGATTTATGAAATTTTGGACATTCCTAACCGTGAAAAAACAGCAGTTTACAAGGCATTGAGCTTCATTCGTGATTTTGGGGGCTATACCAAACGTATGACGGATCAAGAAGCTGTTGATTTATACAAAGATATTTTCTTGAATTTGAATTTGGTACGCCTTTTTAATATCGAACTTGAAGAAGAAAACATTGCGGTTCGTGTTCGTGATTTCTTGCGTGCAAGCTTCAGAGCTGAAACTCCAGAAGAAAAACTAGAAGTTTTTAATAAGGTGTTCTCTGATGTACATTCAAGTGTTCGTGAAAAGATTACAGTTGAGCTTTTTAAACCTCTGACCGTCCAAGATGAAGTTGCAGAAATTTTGGCGAGGGCTGAACCAAAGTTTGCTACAGCTTCTCAGGATATCTTGGTTCAAGCAAAAGCTTTTGCCTTGAATTACGATAATGATACAGATGAGCCAGTAGAAGCACCCGCTTATTTCACAGAATTAGTTGAGGGTATCTTAGAGAAGCAAAGCACTCTTGATTCTACTTTGTCTGAGTATTTGGCTAAAGGCTGGACTTTTTCTCGTTTGACAATGATTGAGCAGGTCTTGCTTCGCTTAGGTGCTTATGAAATTTTATTCACAGAGACACCGGATCTCGTTGCCATTAATGAGTCTATTGAATTAGCAAAAGACTTTAGCGATGAAAAATCAAGTAAATTTATTAATGGAATGTTGACAAATTTAATCAAAGAATAATATATTGAAGACACAGAATGATTACATTTCTGTGTCTTTTTGTGTAAATGTTGGTAAATTTTCCCGTAAAATATTATAATTAAAGCATATTAGGTCACTTATATGCGGATATGCTTCTAAGGCTCATTGAGCCTCAAAAAAATATTATAAGTTTTCTGAATTTTGGGATATATAACGTAATGAAACTTTTGTCAAAATATCAACTTTATTTTTATGGAAAGTTGAAAACTCAAAATTAAATTTTCTTTATAATTATGAGCTTGAATAATGTGTTTTAAGAGATTTAGTTTTTTCTATACCATAAATCTTATAAAACGGATAAATAACAGCTTTTTCTGGTGGTGTTTCTCGCGAAATTTCATTTTGTTTATAAAAGTAAAATGAGTTTTATATTAAAAACATTTGACTTTGCTATTTTAATTATATAAACTTGTATTAAGTTGATAAAAAATTTCTAATGCTACAAAGATGGAGGTCTGTTATGGGAATAGAAATGCTTGGACTCATTCTTGCGGGAGGGCAAGGAACACGTCTGGGAAAGCTGACTAAGGATGTCGCAAAACCGGCTGTGCCTTTTGGAGGGCGTTATCGTATCATTGATTTTGCCCTGTCTAACTGTGTCAATTCAAATGTCAAAAATGTCGGTGTCATTACACAATATGAACCTTTGGTACTTAATGAGCATATCGGAAATGGTGCTCCCTGGGGATTAAATGGTGTCAACAGTGACGTAACGATTTTGCAACCTTATTCTTCAGCAGAGGGAAGCAAGTATTTTGAAGGAACAGCGCATGCTATTTACCAGAATATTGCTTATATTGCTAGTTTTGAAAATAAATGGCTTAATAATAGCTTTTTTCGGAGTATTTTTATAAAATTATATCTTTTAGTGGGCCAAAAGTGGGCCAATTGAGTTTAAAACTGCTAGAGTAGTTCTAGCAGTTTTTTGGTCTTATCTTTTGCTTTTGAGGTAATATGCAAGTAGATATCTCGTGTTATATCCTCACTAGCATGTCCTACACGACGTTGAATAATATGAAGGGGAATATCTAATTCAGCAAGTTTAGAAACATGAGTATGCCGAAATATATGGGTAGATATGCGCTTATCTTGACTAAGGTTCATTTTGTCTTTGTGTTTTCTAAAGTATGTGTTGAGCGCAGAAATGGAGAGTGGGGTTTGTTTTGAAGTTGTAAAAATATATTCAGAGTTCTTGGAAAGCTTACAAGCTTCTTGAAATATTTTTATGGCTTGAGAGTTCAATTCAACCTCTCGCATACCGGAACTAGTTTTTGTCTGAGAAGTTTTTGTTTGACTCTTGGTTTTCTTTCCGGCATAATCAAGAGTCCCTGTAACTTTGCAATAACTTCGTTCTTCGGTTATTATTACATCAGATTTGAGCATTGCTGCAGCCTCACCGAAACGTAAACCATTGAGATATAGCCATTGACAAAAAAGATAATAGCGCATATTATGATTTTTGAGATAATTCATCACATTTTTTAACTCATCTTCTTCAAGAAAAAATTCGGTTACTACCTTTGCTTCTTTTTTCTTATTTGGAATCTTAAGTTTGTCTATAGGATTCTCTATCAAATAGTGGTGATCAATACCATAATTAAAAATTGCATTTAAACGTGATTTAAGAGAACGGGCGTAGCTGGTAGAAACTTTGTGTTTACTTGTGTCGCTGAATATAATCTCTTCAAATTTGTGCCGTAAATATTGTGGAGTGATTTTCGCAGGAAGTGTGTCTTTGCCGACCATTTCAATCACAATTTTCACTTGTCCTTGTACAGAATAGACAGTAGAATCTTTGACTTGTTTTTTATAATATTCAAACCATTTGTTGGCCAAATTTTCAAAAGTGATGGTCTTTAGTGAACGAGAGCTGTCTTGTTGGCGAAGTGAAATTCTTGATAATAAGATTTTCTGAGCTTTTGTTCTCGTTTCACGAGTATTCTTATCAAAAGTTACGGAAATTGTCCGCTTTTTACCTGTCAAATTATCATTATATTTTTCTCTAAATAAATATTTTACTTTGTTTGTTTCTGGATTTATCTTTTTTTCTATCCACATTTGAAATTCACTCCCTTTTCATGTAAAATAGAGTACAAGAAAACTTCACGCAAGCCGTGTTTTTTCTGTAACTTTGTTTAAAGTCGCCCCACAGTCGCCAAACTTGGGCGGCTTTTTTTTAATAAATAAACTGTTGTGAAATATAATTTACCAAGGTAATCCAGCAGCTATAATTTCTTTTTTAGATGCAAATTGTCCATTAGGACGATGCCATCTTCCGTTTGAATCCCGAGTGTAACCACCTGCGGAGATACTGCTTTCCTCTTGTTGAGCGATTGTAGCTTGTCTTTCAGCTTTGGCTTGTCTTTCAGCTTCGGCTTGTCTTTCAGCTTCGGCCTGTTTTTTAGCTTCGGCCTGTTTTTTAGCTTCGGCCTGTTTTTTAGCTTCGGCCTGTTTTTTAGCTTCGGCCTGTTTTTTTAGCTTCGGCCTGTTTTTTTAGCTTCGGCCTGTTTTTTTAGCTTCGGCCTGTTTTTTAGCTTCAGCTTGTTCTTTTAGTTTTTGTTGTTCAACCCTATTTTTATGTATTTCTTCAGGATGTGTCTGAGAGTATCCGTAAGTACCGATGGAAATCAAAGCAAGAGAACTTAGAAGAAGATGTCGTACTTTGAAACGGGAAGTTTTCTTAATGGTGTGTTTCTTGATAAAGATGATTATTGCATATATAAATAAAAGAGTACCCAAAAATACAGCAAGACTACCAAACCAATAGAAGATACTAGTTAGAGTAATTGCGGCTAATATTTTAAACCACAACGTATTGTTCCATAATTCAAGTATTTTTTTCATAAAAATTTCCTATCCCTTTTAACGTGAATAGCGCACGTGATGCTTATTTAGTCGAACTTAAGATTATGGGCGATTTCTGAAAAATCATTTGATGTTTAAAGTTTGTTCATAATTGAAGTACAGCTCTCCTCGCAAATCTGGAGGGATTTTTTGTTAGTAATCTAAAAATTCGACAACTCCAGTATTAGGCCCAGTTGGTGTAATATGAATTTCTAGATTAACATCACGCTTTGCACCATATTCGTTAGCGATTACGGCTTCTACTTTTTTATACCATGTTTTATTATCGGAGGTTGTCCATGGTTGTATTACTCCCAAAACATTTCTCATCTTGCTTCCTTTATACGGATATTGTTCTGAAAAGGAGGAATTAGCAAGAGTGTCGAGTATTGCTTCTTGAGAGCTATTTGGGGTTTTTGTATAAATTTTATCAATTCCGTCTGATGTAACGGTGGTAGAGGAAGCAGAAGAAGACTCAAGAGTAGATTCTGAGTGATTTTCTGAAGAGAACTTAACTGAAGATTCTGAAGAAGGAACAGAAGCTTTGGGTTCGCTAGTGCTAGCAATTGTCTTGCTACTTGAGGTGGTAGAAGTGTTTTTGTTGTTATATAAAGAATTTAGCATTATAAAAGCAACAAAGACAAAATATATGACAACCATAACAAACCAAAATCTTTTGTATATAGGTTTTTTTACTTTAGGTATATTAGATTTATTTTTCATTTTTTATTTTTTATTTTTTATTTTCCTAATTAATGTATTATCTATGTAATTTTATTTAGTCGAACTCAGGGTTATAAATATTTCTTGTGGAGTTATCATATTTCTTTTACACTCCCCAATTATGCCTTACTAAATATTTTTTTATCGCTATACTAATATCGTCGAATAATGCTTCTGGTAGATTGAAGCGAGTTATTATTTCGTAAGCAGTCAATAAGTAAGGACAATCCTCATAATCTGGAGCCACTTCATCAATACAAGCACCAATCATAAAATCATTAGCTTTTCTTTCTTGTTTTAGTTCTACAGATTTTAAATGTGTTTTTGTATCTTCAGAAAGCAGATGCCCACATTCATGATAAAGAAATGATTTTGTTTCCAATTCGTCATAGTCTAAGCTTAAGTAGATACAATTTAGTTCTTTAATATAGAGACCTTTAGCATTACTATGATTCCATATTATTTCACAACCTGTTTCTTTAAGAATATCTTTGACAGAATTCATTACTTATTTTTTCTTTGACTCCTCTTCAGCTTTCTTTTCTAGATGTGTTTTTAAAGCAATCATTATTGCCTCACGATCTTCTTCAGATAATTCTTCACCTTGCCAAGCAGCCGCACGATCAATATGCCCGTAAATAGCTTCGTCGTCCATATGCAACGGTATTGGTTCCTTGGCTTTTTTCTCAGTTTCTTGTTCGTGATATTGTTCTTGAGCGGTGTCAAGGACAACTTGTTGACGAGATTCTTTAAGTTTTGAACTAATATTTGTAATTTTATCTAGAGTAGTAGAAGCTTCAGATATACCATACATTAGTATATCAGGATCTGTATTGAAGAGATTGACCATTTTATCAAAATCTTCAACCATAGGACTTCTAACACCTTTTATCCATTTTGAAATAGCAGACTCTGATTTATTTAGTTTCTCTCCAAACTCTTTCATTGTCCAACCATTTTCTTTTCGGAAGTAGTCTATCATTTCAGGTAGTCGTATCTTTCTCATGCTCTAATTATAGTATAAACTGCAAAACTTGTCAATTTGGAAAGTTTTAACTTGACATTTTGGACAGTCGTTGTTATAATTAAATCATAAAATCAAACGAGCGAACAAACATAGCAACACCTAGTACGGCTGACGGAACGATGTTGTGACTGTAGGTACACGGCGTATTCACCTCGACGTAAGTAGCTGTTTGGTAAATAAAAAGTCCTAGGAGACGTAGATTATTTTTTTCTAAATATTTCTTGAACAATGCCCATGATTAAGAATATTATTATTGGGAATAATGGATCGTTGGGTTTTACTAGAACTATTAAGCTTGATAAAGCTGATGCAAAGCCATAGTTAGATAACAATCTGTCAAAAGAGTAGGAGATACTATGATTAAGAGATTCTTTAAGAAGTTTGCAAGAGACAACAAACTCAAAAAACGCATTTTGCAACGCTTGTATCTTCTCTGCTTTAGTTACTATGTCTACTTCGCTTTCGGAGTTACTTGGCAAGTCATTGGTCTCTATCTTCTCATCGGTGTTTATGGTCTCATCTTTGATAAATGATTCGAATGTGTCAGATAGATAGAGATGTTTGAAAGGATAATGGCTTGATTTTAATAAATTGGAATAATTTCTAGTTAGTTCTTGAATTTTTCGTACATGAGCTTGTTGGGCATATAATTCAATAAATTTTGTGGCAGGAAATGTTGAATTAATTAATTCATTTGAGTATGAGGAAATTTTTGATTCTCTTATTATTTTTTCTACATTACTTGAACTGAAATAAAGTTGAGAAAGATTAATTTTAGGTATATTTTGGACAGCTGATAATAGTATTTTGTTGTTTTGTCGAATTGATTTTACTACAGCAATAGAATTACTAAAAGTTTCGTCGTTAAAAGGCGACGTTAAATAATCTTTGTTCATAAAACCTCCAATATATCTTAGTTTGGTCGCTTATATTATATCAGTTTTAGAGTTGTGTTAAAACTGAGGGTTTTCTCAGACCCACGGAGTTATGATACGTGGCACGAGCCACAGGGAAGACTGGCGAAGGGGTTCGATTCCTCAACTTCCCCTACTGCGTAAGCAGATTATAAAGTATAGAAAGGAGTCAGTATGGTAAAGAAGAAAACTTATAAACCATTAGATGATTTGCTTGATTCTTCTGGTTTAAAGTACAAAGTTATTGCCAAAAAAATAAATGTTCCTTACAATACATTCTATAAATGGCGTATTAATCCATCAAGAATAGATGCTATTTCAGCAGCAAATATTGCAGAAGTTATTGGAGTAGATTTAGCTGATGTTATTTTCGTGCTAAAAAATTTTAAACAAAAACTTGACAAAATGGCTAGTTGAAGAACGGATAGAAATCATAAAAATAAAAAAGCTCGCTGCGGATGCAGCGAGCCAATCAATAGAGATAAGGGTATTATAACATATGGACAAAAAAGAAAGCAAGATGTTGGTTACTGGCGTATTCTTGAATGGAACACTGGAAGTCAGTAGTGATGAAGTTGAGAACAACGAAAAAGTGCAAAAACTTTTTCAAGAGTATCAACCAGCTTATCATATTTTAGCAGCGATAAATAATGAAATGGGCTATGGCAATCCATAGCTAGAAAGGAGATGTTCATGTACTTAATCGTTGATTGTGACACAGGCGAAATCCTCGCAGATTTTATCACCAAGAATGTGTGGTGCATGAATATCATTGCACAACGTTTGAATTCGAAAGTGGTAAAAGTGTGAGGCAATCACTGTTTGAAACTATATGCGAATCGTTGATGAGCTAGACATCAGTTTATATAACTTTAGATAGAAAGGAAAATTATGGTACTAAATTTAGCCGATGAAAATTGGCTAACAAAAGCAGAGTTTAAAAAGAGATTTGGTATGAATGGTAAACCGATGAGTGAAGGCACCTATCAGTCTAGAATGAGGAAAATGACTGCTGGAGATTCTGAGTTCAAGAATGGTTATGCCAAAGTCAATAACAGAGAGGTATATATCAATGCAGAAGTATACAATGCTTGGCGAAGTGCTGAGGCATGGACTAATGTCAAATAATTAGACAGAAAATGAGCTATGTTTTCTTAAAATAGTTTTCCTCCTTCTGATTTGGAGTT
>NZ_CALPDE010000015.1 GCF_943193185.1 Lactococcus ileimucosae | reverse complement strand
ATCATGATGACTTGTCAGACTTCCTGACAGCCGTACAGAACGGTTCTATCGATAACAACTGGGGGAACCCGGGACCAAATGACAATGTCCAACCCGACCAAATCAACTTTAGCATCATGGCACCGGGGACCATCTTTACTATGGCTGGGGAGCAGTACCGTTATTTGGAGAATATGGGGAACCGTAACCATATGATTATCCGTAATAGTGTATTTATAAATGTTGCTTTTCCTAACACAAATCAGCGTCTTACCGACTATTATAATAATCTTGATTCATCGGTTCAATCTATGATACAACCTGTATCTATACCATCTCCAGCACCTAGTGTTGCGGATGGAGATATTATTTTTACAGGCAATCGTTGGCTACCTACAAATCTCCATGATTTTCCCGATGTAGCGGCTGATGTGACTCAGGTTGATTCAAGTGGTAGTCGCCAAGCCTTTGTTCTCTCCTTAGCAGATGTTGCTCGTCTATCAGGACCAGGCCGTGCTTTTCCTAATCATGCAGAACGCGGTCTTCCTGTTGATGATACTTGGGCTTGGCTTCGGACTCCTGGAGCTCATCCAGGTTACATGTGGTCTGTTCTGGCGAATGGAGCTGTAACTGGATTCCGCGATGTGAATCATAATGTTTGGTATGGAGGACTGCGCCCTGCCCTCATCGTTCGTCAATAAAACTCCAAATACAGCTGGCATATAAGTTAAGTAAATATGTAAAGAAAAAAAGATCTCAATATACATGAATGAGATATTGAGGCCTTTTTATTTTATAGCTGGTAATTTTACTTTGCTTAAAACTCTTTAAACAAAAAAACATAAGCATTATTGGAGTTTCTCATCAAACCTAAAGTTTTGACCCAGCGCATCCTTGGTTGTTGTGTAAGACTTAAACTTATGAATCAGAGGGCGCCATCTATCAACAATAATACGTTCATTCTTTGTCAGAAGAGAGTCGGTTATAGGAGTGATTTGCTAGATATTCTTTAAATAGAAAAAGAAAATCCATATAATTAAGGCAGTTGAGGGAAGTAATTTCCCAATCCCCTCTAAATAAAAAGTTAAAAATAATAGTCCGAGAAAGATTAGTCCCAAGCCCCATGCGTACAGTAAGAAGAACTTAGAAATTTTCTTATTTTGTCTCCGTCTTCTAGAAATTAAAGGTTTTACTACAAATTCGTTAGCCCCAAAATAGTAGGCTCCCAAACAAAACATAAGTATGAGAATAAGTACAAGTGTAGACATAAAAATAATCCTATTTAGAGATTTTTTCTGAATATTTATTGATGATTCTATCAATTTTCCTACGCACTGTCAATCTTGTTTAAGTTCGCCATGAGAGAAATGGGCTCCCATGTATGATGTATATGGGTTTGGAAAAATTATAAGATAATCGATGAATGTAGGGAGAGCTATTCTGGGCTAAAAAGAGTTTGTTACAGTAATTGAGTAAGGAAGGGAGAAAAGTAAAGAGAAATGTTATAATAAATGTATGAAACTTGTGAATTATAAACCAGACTATCTTTTAGAAGCTGTGTATAACTTGGATGTGGAAAACTTAAAGAAGAAGGACATTCGGGGAATCATGGTTGATTTAGACAATACACTTATCGCTTGGAACAATCCAGATGGTACACCAGAACTGCATCAATGGCTAAAAACTATGCGAGAAAATGATATAAAGGTCATTGTTGTCTCCAATAATAAACACGAAAGAGTTCGTCGAGCAGTTGCTAAATTTGACGTTGACTTTGTCTCACGAGCGATGAAACCTTTTGCATGGGGAATTCACAAGGCGTTGACTAAACTTGAAGAGGAACCAAACCATGTGATTATGGTTGGCGATCAGTTGATGACCGATATTCGGGCTGCTCACCGTGCAGGTGTACGTAGCATTTTAGTTAAACAGTTGGTTGCCTCTGATGCCTGGAGCACTAAATTTAACCGTTGGCGTGAACGGCGGATGTGGAAAAAATTGGTTCGAAGATACGGACAGCCGGAGTGGAAAAAAAGGCTATAATCGGTCTTGGACAGTTTTTTTACACCATTGTTCTAGAGATTATCCACTAAAATTTTTAACTTATCCCGAGTTTTCCACAGTTTTACACACCTTATTCACAAAAATGTGGAAAACTGTGAATAAAAGTGTGGAAAAAGAGACTTACGATAAAGGGATAGGCCTAACTAATTTGAGAGAAAATATCAAAAAAACGCTTCACTACATGCACAATAATGCTGTAGTGAAGCGTTTTTTTTTAATTTTAGGAACTTAGGATGTGACATTTGTTTTTAGGTTATTTTCTACATTAATCCACGCTCTTTATACCACTTATCCGGTTGCCAGATCCAATGTCTACCATCTTTTTCGAGGAGATCAAAGGCTTCTTGAGGTCCCATAGTAGCTGCTGGGTACTTAGGCAATTCTTGGTGTGCCTTGTCCCAAGCCTGACGAATGACATCAATCAACTCCCAAGAACGAGAAACTTCCTCCCAGTGTGAGAAGTTTGTTCCGTCTCCATTGAGAACATCAAGAATTAATTTTTCATAAGCCTCAGGAGAATTTCCTAAGATTGTAGCATCGTGCCGATAGCTCAACTTGATAGGAGCAATATTGAAACCTTGTCCAACCTCTTTACCATTAACAGTAAGAGAGAAGCCTTCTGTAGGTTGGATATAGATTGTGAGTACATTTTCTTCAAGAATTGTTTCGAAGATGTTGTTAGGGTCTTGTTTGAAGACGATATTGATACGTGTTCCTTTTTCTGTTAAACGTTTTCCACTTCGGACATAGAAGGGAACACCGGACCAGCGTTCATTGTCAATGAGGAATTTTCCTGCGACAAAGGTTTCAGTGTTAGAGTCTGGTGCAACAGAAGGTTCAGAACGATATGCGGGGAATGTTTTTCCGTCAATCGTGCCTTCAATATATTGCCCCGGTATAAAGTACTCCAGAGCTTCCTGCTCAGAGTATTTTCGAATGCTATGTAGGGCTTTGACTTTTTCTGCCAAGATGCTCTCTTGTGTAAAGGACTTGGGTTTTTCCATAGCAAGTAGAGCTAGAACCTGCAAGACATGGTTTTGAATCATATCCTTGAGCGCGCCACTTGTTTCGTAATAACCGCCGCGATCTTCAACACCGATACTTTCAGCAAATGTAATCTGTATGTTGTCGATGTGGTCTTTGTCCCAGATGGATTCAAACATTTGGTTGGCAAAACGGATAGCTGAAACCGATTGGATCATTTCTTTTCCGAGATAGTGATCGATGCGGAAGGTTTGATCTTCTGCAAAGACATCTTTCAGTGCTGTATTCAGTGCTTGGGCTGTTTCTAGATCACTTCCAAAAGGTTTTTCGATAATCACACGTTCAAAGCCTTTCCCTGTCAGAATCTTTTCTGATTTGAGATGGTTAGCAATGATTGAGAAAAATTGTGGCGCCATAGCCAGATAGAAAACTTGGTTACAGTCGGTATTGTACTTTTCTCGGAGTTGATCTCCCAGTTCCTTGAGGGCGTGATAATGACTGGTGTCATTTACATCATGACTTTGATAGTAGAAATGGCTCGAGAAGTCATTGAGTTCTTCTTGGTTATTGCTTAAACCAGCTAAAGATTCGATGACGATTTGGCGATAGTACTCATCCGTCCATGGACGGCGCGCAGTACCAATCACAGCAAAATTTTCAGCAATTTCGCCTTTTTTATAAAGTTGGAAAAGGGCAGGATAAAGTTTACGTTTGGCGAGGTCACCAGTTGCCCCAAACATTGTAAAAAGTACTTGTTTACTCATAAATCTCTTCTTTCTATTGATTGTCAAACATCGTTTTCAGCATAGTCGATATAGGTATCAACATAGTCCAGATAGTCTTTGTTCAACTGTGCCTTCATATCTTGATATTCAGCTTCTGTATAGTCACGCTCAGCAATTTTAGCACGATAAAAAGGTAAGTTTAATTCTTTTTGAAGTCTCTCTTCAAGCTCTTTGCGATTCATAACGATTTCCTTATATTAGAAAAATTTACTACTAAGAAAATTATATCACAAATTGAGTGACGGACCTTTGAGTTGAGATTCTTTTGAGCTAAAGTGATAAAATAGAGCCATGTCTTTATTAACTTTTACATTCTCCATGCTTTTACTTGGCGTAGTTGCTGGTATTGTAGGAAGCATTTTAGGTCTCGGTGGTGGAATTATTATCACGCCAATCATTACTTCCTTTTTTGGTGTAGATATAAAGTATGCAATCGGTGCAAGTATTGTCGCTGTTATTGCAACAAGTTCTGGCGCTGCCATTTCTTATTTAAAAGATGATTTGGTCAATGTTCGGGTGGCGATGTTCTTGGAAATTTTTACCACGATTGGCGGATTACTGGGGGCGATTTTGGCCGGCTTGTTTAATGCTTCGGTATTAAACATCCTTTTTGCTTGTTTACTGATTTTTCAAGCCTATAATATGTGGCACAAGCTTCATCAAGGCGAAAAAGTTTTGCAAAATGTTACTTCGGATAAATGGGCAGAAAAGATGAAGCTAAATTCCTCTTACTTTGATAAACAAACGGGAAAAGAAGTCGCTTATCAGGTGGAAAAGGTTCCGGAAGGTGCTTCTATTATGTTTGGTGCAGGAATAGCTTCTGGACTTTTAGGTATCGGTTCCGGAGCATTTAAGGTTTTGGCAATGGATACGATGATGAAAATGCCACTCAAACCCTCAACGGCAACCTCAAATCTCATGATTGGAGTGACTGCAGCGGCTTCAGCGACGGTCTATTTCTTTAATGGTTATATTGACCCTTCCTTAGCTGGACCGTTAGCTATAGGTATTGTAGCAGGTGCAGCCATTGGTTCGCGCATCATGCCACATTTACCCGCTCGGATGATTCGCTTGATATTTATTCCTGTAATTGGTCTTATGGCTCTACAAATGATACTTAAAGGACTTGGTTTATGACGAAAGAAAAAGAAAAATTACTTGAGATTGAACTTAAAATAGGTAAAATTTTAAGAGCAGGTGTTTTTATTAGCTCGGCAGTTATCATTATCGGTTTGGCTATGTTTGTTTTCACAGGCCATTCTGGCTACTCAGGGACAACCTATCCTCGAGGCTTGTCTGAAATAGTAAGGGGACTTCTTGAATTTAAGCCCTTCGCTTGGCTTATGACTGGTCTGTTTCTTTTAATCTTAACACCCGTACTTCGTGTGCTGGCTTCTATTTTTGCTTTCGCAAAAGAGGGGGATAGAATGTATGTCATTATCACGATGATGGTACTTGCAGTACTGGTTTTAGCGATTTTTTTAGGACACACAGGCGCGTAAGCTATTTCTTGCAAAACACTATCGAAACTGGTATTATAGGTAGTGCTGGGGGAGTGGTGGAATGGCAGACACGCATGCTTCAGGTGCATGTGCTCGTAAGGGCGTGGGGGTTCAAATCCCCTCTCCCCCATAATCAGTTACAATCTCGCTTGGGCGGGATTTTTTTGTTTAAGAGGTAAAAATGTGATGAGAAGATTGACGAAAGAAGAACTACAGGATTTGATTGATGCTAATCCTCTGCGCGCGCTTGCTAACATAGGAGAGGAAGTGGGCTTAACGCGTGTTGGGATTGAGAAATTACTGAAAAGTTATAAGCTAGAAGATTATCGTAATCAAAAAATAAAAGCTTTGCGTCGAACAGCAGCAAGGCAAAGAAGATTGAACAAATAAAGGAGAAATCATGGCAAAAATCGGATTTATCGGTACGGGAGTAATGGGTGCAGCTATGGCAGGCCACTTACTAGACGCAGGCAATGAACTGTTTGTCTATAACAGAACAAAGTCAAAAACGGATGACTTAGTTGCGCGTGGTGCAACTTACTGTGCCACACCACAAGAGGTTGCTGAAGCAGCGGATATTGTTTTTTCGATTGTGGGTTATCCCAAAGATGTTCGCGAAATTTACTTTGGCGAAAAAGGTGTATTTACGGCAAATGTACAAGGTACGTTTCTAGTAGATATGACAACATCAGAGCCGGCTTTGGCACAAGAGATTTATCAGGCTGCAAAAGAAGCGGGGGCTTCAGCTTTAGATGCACCAGTGTCAGGCGGAGATATTGGGGCAAAGAATGCAAGTTTAACGATTATGGTAGGTGGGGATGAAGAAGCCTATGAACATCTCTTGCCTTACTTTGAAACTATTGGCAAAACCATTACACGACAAGGCGCAGCAGGAGCGGGCCAACATACCAAAATGGCGAATCAAATCGCAATTGCGGGTACGATGACAGCGATGACAGAACTAATGGTTTATGCAGATAAAGCTGGTTTAGATGTAGAAAAAGTCCTCCAAACAGTGGGAGGAGGCTCTGCAGCTACTTGGTCAATGACCAATTATGCTCCGCGTATTTTACGTGAGGACTTTAGTGCGGGCTTTTTCGTTAAACATTTTATTAAAGATTTAGGAATTGCTTTAGCTGAGGCTGAAAAAATGGGGATTGAACTTCCTGCTACAGCAGGAGCAAAGAAACTTTATGACCGTTTGGCAGAAGAAGGTTATGAAAATGATGGCACGCAAGCGCTGATTAAACTTTGGTGGCCAGAAGGCGTGAGACCGAATAAATAAAAAAATATTAAAAATCCACTGAGCAGTGAAGTTGTGTCAGTGGATTTTTTTAGTGCTTGGGTTTTGATGCTTTGTTTCCTAGAACCTAGAAAAATGGAAGAGAGCTTGTTTACTTTAGTTTTTTGCAGAACCATTGCCGTGCCCAGGTGTTGCGCCGAGTGCTTGTGCTTCTCCGATGGTTATATAGGTATAGTTTCCGGGATTCTTCACCATGCGATAGTATTTGTTAGAGTTACCACGATAGAAAACCATTCCTGGTGCCGCCGTTGTCCAACCACCAGAACTTACTGGAGCACTGTCGCTGTTTGCTGAATTTATTTCGTTTTGTGCTTTTCTTGCAGCCTCTTGTTCAGCTTTTTCCTCTGCTTGACGTTTTGCTTCGGCTTTCTGCGCGGCTAGCTCAGCTGCTGCACTTTCTCTTTGCTTAGCACCTGTTAAGTAGGACGCCAAATCTGAGTTGGCTTTTTCTACAGCTTTAGCTGTCGTCGCTTGGTTAACAGCTGTGACAAGTTTTTGTAATTCATCCTTATCAGCTTGTTCAGTATAGACTGAAGCTTGTAGCTTTTCAGCTGCTGAAATATTTTCTTTGGCTTTATCTTTGGCGTTTTTGAGGGCACGTGCTTCCTTAACTTCTTGAATACGCAGCTTTGCAATGTTAATTTTCTCTGTTAATTCACTTACTAAGCCTTTGATTTCATCAGCATTTTTTGCAGCTTTTATACTTTTGACGAGTTGTTCTAATTCAGCCCTGCTTTCTTTTGGCAAATCCTTGTCTTTAAAAGTTTCTTCTACGAGATTGAGTGTTTCTGTACGAGAATTATGCGCCTCGACCAAGTGAATTTCTTCTTCAAATTTTGTTTTGAAATCTGAAAAAACGAGATAGGAACTGGCTTGTTTTTGGTAATCTGCCAGCAGTATTTTGTCTGTTGGTGAAATATTTTTATTTGTTGATAGCGTTTGGGCTTGCTGAAGGAGTTTTTCAATGCTTTGACTCTCTGTGTCAGCTTTCTTAGCAAGTGCTTCTAAAGCTTGCGCTTCTTGCTCGATTTTTTGAGGATGAAGCCAAAGTTCTTTTATTTTAGCCGTATCTGCAGTTTCTCTCGAAATAGCTTCTGTTGTTTCTTTCGAAACATAACCCTGTTTATTTTGATTGAGGGATTTCTCTGCTTGAACAAGATGGTTACGTGCTTCATTTAGAGCATTAGCATGTGTATAGTAGCCTACAGGTATGCTGAGACTGAGCACTGCAGCACCAATAAATAAAACTTTTTTCGTTTTCGTTGTATTTTCTCGGAAGTTTTTTGCTGAAGATTTTACAAAGTCATTGAATTTTTTCCGATAACGTTTAAATTTAGTTGATGATATGGGGTTAAAGTTTTTACCGTGATTATTTTTAGACATCATTACTTCCTTGTGTTTATTATTTTTTGAGTGTTTATGAAAAATCCCAGCTTGATTTTATCAAAAAAGAAAAAACCGGCTAAATATTTTTACATTATCAATGATAAAATACACACGAAAAATGAGCCAAAAGATTTTGACGCTATCCTCAGCTCATTTTTAAAATTATTTTGTAACTTTGAAAGTTTTAAATCTTACATCTCCTCCGGAGCTTCAACACCAAGTAGACGCAAGGCTTCTTTTAAGACAATAGCAGTGGCGCTAGCAAGTGCTAAACGTGCTTGAAGACCTTCGTTTTCCTCAAGAATACGTACATGGGCATAGTATTTATTGAAGGCTTGCGCCAATGAGATAGAGTATTTCGCGATAATGGAAGGCTCGTATTTGTCAGCTGCACGTTTAACAACGTTACCAAAGTCTTGGAGTAATTTAACGATTTCCCAAGCTTCAGTAGGAATGTCTTCAATATTTACTTGGCTTGGAACATAGTTGGCTTTACGCAGGATTGAGCAGATACGTGCATAGGCATATTGAACATAAGGACCTGTTTCACCTTCAAATGAAACCATGTCTTCAAGATTAAAGTCATAGCCATTGTTACGGTCAGCTTTCAAGTCGTAGAACTTCACAGCCCCAACTCCAACTTGTTGTGCAACCTGCTCTTTGTTTGGCAAATCAGGATTTTTATCATTGATTTGTTTGAGTGCGCGTTCAACGGCTTCGTCAAGAGCTGTTTCGAGTTTAACCACATGCCCCTTACGTGTTGAGAATTTTTTTCCGCCTTGGGTAACCATACCGAAAGAAACGTGGGTCATGTCGTCAGACCAGTCATAACCAGCTTCTTTGAGTACTGCCTTCAACTGCTTGAAGTGGTTCTGCTGTTCGCCACCAACGACATAAAGTGATTTTACAAAGTCGAATGTTGCTTTACGATACATTGCAGTTGCCAAGTCACGTGTGATATACAGCGTTGCCCCATCAGTTTTCTTAATCAAAGCTGGATTAAGATTGTATTTTTCAAGGTCAACTACCATGGCTCCCTTAGACTCATACATAAGCCCTTTGGACTCTAGGTCTTCAACCACAGCGTCCATCTTGTCAGAGTAGAAAGATTCGCCTGTAAAGTGGTCAAAATCAATGCCTAATTTACCATAAATACGGTTAAACTCGATCAAGCTGACATCAGAGAACCATTTCCAGATGCGGAGTGCTTCTTCGTCATCCTGTTCCATCTTAAGGAACCAAGCACGACCTTCTTCGTCAACAGAAGGGTCTTCTTTTGCTTCAGCGTTGATTTGGACATAGAGTTTCAATAGTTCGTCAATAGGATTTGCGGTAATTGTCGCTTCGTCACCATATTTTTTATAGGCTGTGATGAGGAGACCAAATTGTTTTCCCCAGTCCCCCAAGTGATTAATCTTGATGGTGTTGTAACCAATCTTTTCGTAAATTTTTGAAAGTGAATCCCCGATGACTGTTGAACGCAAGTGCCCAATAGAGAAAGGTTTTGCGATATTTGGAGCGGACATATCAATAGGAACATTAGCACCGTGCCCGATATTTTGGTCACCATAGCCTTCTTTTTCAGTAATGACTTCATTGATGACCGCTGTAGCAACAGCTTTTTTGTCAAGGAAGAAGTTCACATAAGGACCAGTAGCAACTACTTTATCAAATCCAGTAGCATCAACGTTCTCAGCGATTTCACCAGCAATAACTTGTGGAGCTTTACGCATGGACTTTGCCAAACTGAAAGCTGGGAATGCGATATCTCCCATTTCTGATGATTTTGGTTTTTCAAGCAAATTTTCGATTTGTTCGAGTTCAAGCGCACCGTCAAGTGCAGTAAACAAAGATTTTGCTGCTAATAGTTTTTCATTCATAGAATAATTATACCATAATAGAAATAAAAATGTATAGTGCTTAAGGTGGTGTTTTTTAAGGGATGTAAGTTGAAGGAGTCAAAGAATTTACAGGATAAAGTGCTTTTTTGATTTCATGCATGATTTTTAGAAAAACCATGAATTTTTGCGGATATTAAAAAGAATAATTTCGACTTTGTGTATTTTTATGCAGTTTGTTGAGAGCGAGAAATAAAGAAAAGCGGATAAGGCTGATATTTAGGTTCTTCTTCTGATATTTTGTTGAGTATTTTTATGCTATAATAGGTGCATGAAAAGAGAAGAACGATTAGACTTAATTAAACAGATTATCTCTGAAAATCAGATTGCGACACAAGAAGAGTTGCAAAGTGTTTTGGAGTCAAAAGGGGTAAAGATCACTCAGGCAAGCTTATCGCGTGACATTCGTGAATTACATATCATAAAAAAGCGTGAGGAGGGGAAGAGTTTTTACGTTTTTTTAACAGAACTCAATTCACCTTCACAATCCCTATTGCAACAATATTTTAGCAATTTTGTTTTAAAGGTTTCTTTTGCCAGTGTTAACGTGGTTGTACACACGCACTTAGGTGAGGCAGATCTTTTGGCTAATGCTTTTGATGATGAAAAGCGACCTGAGATTTTAGGAACCTTAGCCGGTGCAGATACCTTACTTTTAATCTGTAAAGATGAACAGGCAGCGCGCGATTTGGCTTTGGAGATTGAAGATGCCCTATAAAGCAAGCAAAGAAAAATTGATAGCTCAAATTCTTGACTTAGATTATGTAAAGAGCTTTCAAAAAGCTGAAATAGCCCTACAGGCAGAAAAGGGACTTTTTGAGCAGCAAAAGAAAATGAAAGAGTTGCAGAAAGAAGCTGTTCTCTATCAAAAAATAGGTAAAAAACAGGCCTTTAGAGAAACTTCGAGTGCGGCACAAAACATACATGAGGCTTTGAAAAATGAGCCATTGGTGGAAGATTACCTCCTAAAAATGCAGCCTGTTGATGCCCTTTTGCAATATGTTACAGGAGAAATAGAAAGAAAAGTCAATGAGTTTTTGGAAAGATGAATGTTTAAAATAAAGGTCTTTAGTGCCTTTTTTTGTTTTAGCTTTGCGATTAATCCGTATGTTATAATAGAAATAAAGAATTTTCAAAGGAAAGAAGAATAACATGTCTGAAAAAATTTCACCAGGAATGCAGCAATATCTTGATATCAAAGCTGATTATCCAGATGCTTTCTTGCTCTTTCGTATGGGAGATTTTTATGAACTTTTTTATGAAGATGCGGTAAATGCAGCGCAAATTTTAGAACTTTCTCTCACTTCGCGGAATAAGAATGCAGAAAATCCTATTCCAATGGCTGGTGTGCCCTATCACTCAGCAGATCAGTATATTGAGCAGTTAGTCAGTCTGGGGCATAAGGTTGCTGTTGCTGAGCAAGTGGAGGATCCCAAAACTGCGGTAGGTATTGTTAAGCGTGCCGTAACGCAAGTTATCACACCAGGAACAGCTGTTGACGTCGGTTTGACAACAGACAATAATTTTTTAGTCGCTCTTGACAAGGCAGCTGAAAAGTATGCGCTGGCTTACATGGACTTATCAACAGGGGAATTTAAAGCCACCCAACTTTCAGATTTCTCAACAACTCTGAGTGAAATTTCCTCGCTTAAAGCGCGTGAGATTGTGGTAGGTTACGCGTTAAAGGCGGATGATAGACAAATCTTTGAGAAGCAAATGAACCTGATGGTTTCTGAGCAATTTGACTTTGAGGATATCCATTCGTCACTTTCAGCACTTGAAAATCAAGTCGCTTCTAAGCTCTTGGCTTATGTCAAGCGCACACAGTTACGAGATTTGAGTCATTTGCAAGAAGTTGAGCATTATGAAATAAAAGATTTCCTGCAGATGGATTTTGCGACAAAGTCATCTCTTGAACTAACAACAAATAAACGAGAAGGGAAAAAGCATGGGACGCTTTATTGGTTGCTTGATGCGACTAAGACGGCCATGGGCACACGCTTACTCCGCAGTTGGCTAGAGCGCCCCTTGATTTCTTCCAGTGAAATCAAAAAACGTGCGGATATTGTGCAGCTTTTTTTGGACAATTTTTTTGAACGTGCGGATTTGATTGAGGCCCTTAAAGGGGTGTATGACTTAGAACGTCTTGCATCTCGTGTTTCTTTTGGTAAAGTTCTCCCAGTTGATTACTTGCAGTTAGAAAACTCTCTGTCAAATATTCCAGGAATTAAAAGTGTTTTGCTGGCTATGAAGAGTCCAGCTCTGGATCCGTTGATTTCCCAGCTGGATGAAATCCCCGAGCTCATCAGTCTCATACACAATGCCATTGATGAATCTGCACAGCGTGTGATTACCGAAGGTGGTGTGATTAAGACGGGCTATAATGAACAGCTGGATAAATACAGGGAAGCTCTTGCAAATGGGACTTCTTGGATAGCAGAACTTGAGGCTAAAGAAAAAGAAAAAACAGGTATCTCAACTTTACGTATTGACTTTAATCGCAAAGACGGCTACTACTTCCATGTTACTCAAAGTCAACTCGGTAGCGTTCCAGAATACTTCTACCGGAAAGCCACTCTGAAAAACTCAGAACGCTTTGGCTCAAAAGAATTGGCTGAAATTGAAGAAATAATGTTGGAAGCGCGTGAAAAATCAAGCATTTTAGAATATGATCTCTTTGCGCAAGTTCGTACAGAAACAGAACAATATATTTCACGTTTACAAAAAGTGGCGAAAGCTATCGCGAGCATTGACTGTCTACAAAGTTTGGCAACAATTGCGGAAAAATATCAGTATGTCCGTCCAGTTTTTACACAAGAGCGTAGAGTGAATATTGTTAATGGTCGTCATCCAGTTGTTGAGAGTGTTCTTGGTGCACAAGAATATGTTCCCAATGATATCAAACTCCCTGAGCAAACGGCTATTCAGCTCATTACAGGACCAAACATGTCGGGGAAATCAACCTATATGCGGCAATTTGCAATGATTGTGATTATGGCACAAATAGGTTCTTTTGTCCCAGCAGAATTGGCTGAACTTCCAGTTTTTGATGCAATTTTTACGCGCATCGGGGCAAGTGATAATTTAATCTCAGGGGAATCCACTTTTATGGTTGAGATGATGGAGGCCAATCATGCGATTCAGCATGCTACGGCGCATTCCCTGATTGTTTTTGATGAGCTTGGACGTGGGACAGCAACTTATGATGGAATGGCTCTTGCTCAGGCGATTATTGAGTACATTCATGACAATATTCATGCGAAGACACTGTTTGCTACACACTACCACGAGTTAACAGATTTATCTGGGAGCCTTAAGGGATTAGAGAATGTCCACGTTGCGACCTTAGAGAAGGGTGGGGATGTGACTTTCTTGCACAAAATAGCAGAAGGACCAGCAGATAAGTCGTATGGTATTCATGTTGCCAAAATTGCAGGGTTGCCGTCTCGTCTATTAGAGCGTGCAGACATCATCTTACAAAAACTGGAGAATAAACCAGTTGTGCGTCAAGTCTCTGAAGAGGAAAAAGAGCAGTTGAGCCTTTTTCCAGTTGAAGATAATCATCAAGAGATTATTGAAAGATTAAAAGAGATAGATTTGGATAATATGACTGCACGGGGGGCCCTGAACTTTTTGTGGGACCTTAGAGATGATTTGTAAGATTTTGCTTTTTTATGGTAGAATTACAAGGATGAATTGAATTTAATAAGGAGAGAATATGGAAAAAGATGAAATTAAAGATTTAGAAACGACAGAGCCCTCAGAAACCATGACAGATAAGGGAGAAGAAGTCGCTCCTGAAGGGAGTGAGAAAGAAAACTCAGAAACTGAGCAAGAGGAGTTCGTGTTATCAACAGTAGAAGAACCAGAGACGGTTGAGGAAGAAACAGTAGAAGAATCACAAGTTGAAGCGGTTTTAGAAGAGGAGGAAGAAGTTCCAACAGTAGAAACAGCTGCTGAAGGAACAAGTGAAAGAACAAGTATTGAGCCCCCTCAAGATTCACAAAGCACTTATGCAGATGAGCCGTTTTTGGCAGACAATCAAGTGAAATCAAAAATCAACACTAAGTGGAACTGGGGAGCGATGGCTCTGCCTGTCTTCTTTGGTATTGCCAATCGTTCTTACTTGGGGTTGTTGAGCTTACTTGTTATTGTGCCAGGTATTGGTTGGGTTTTTGGTATTGCTTGGGCTATCGTGTTTGGTATCAACGGTGAGCGTTGGGCACTCCAAAATCCAGATAATCGTTACCGTGATGAAGAAGAATTTCGTAAAATCATGGACGGTTGGAATCGTGCAGGTTTAGTCGCCTTTATTATCGGTGTTGCAGCCGTAATCTTTATGCTACTTTTCTTTATTATGCTTGGTGCAGCAATATTCAGCAGTATTGATCAATCTCAATATTAATTTAAATAAATATCTAATAAGACCTCTCCAGTGTATCTTCGGAGGGGTTTTCTTTGTTGCAAACAGACAAAAAACAAGGGCTTTTGTCCTTTAAAATGTGCTATAATAATACTGATTATGAAAAAAATAGTATTTGCTTGGTCAGGAGGTCTGCATAAGTGGGAAAAATAATCGAACTTGATGAATCTCTAGCTAATCAAATAGCAGCTGGTGAAGTTGTCGAGCGTCCTGCTAGCGTTGTAAAAGAGCTAGTGGAAAACTCAATCGATGCTGGGGCTTCACGAATCATTGTGAAAATTCAAGAGAGTGGCTTACGTCTCATAGAGGTTGTTGATAACGGTTCTGGCATTGAAAAAGAGGATGTAGCTAAGGCCTTGAAACGTCATGCGACAAGTAAAATAAAAGATAAGGCAGATCTTTTCAAGATTCGTACTTTGGGATTTCGCGGAGAAGCCATGCCTTCGATTGCTTCGGTCAGTGAGTTTTCTATAGAAACGAGTGTAGCTGGAGAAGAGTCTGGTACGCGCTTGGTTAGCCACGGCGGCAAAGTGGACACGCTGGAAGATATTGCGAAACGAGAGGGCACAAAGATTACTGTCCAAAATCTTTTTTACAACACCCCTGCACGTTTGAAATATATTCGCTCCTTGCAAGCCGAACTCAGCCACATCACGGATGTGATTAATCGGCAAAGCATGGCTCACCCTGAGGTTTCATTTACCTTGATTAACGAGGGGCGAGAGCTGATGAAGACTGCAGGAAACGGTGACTTACGCCAAGTTATTGCAAGTGTTTATGGTCTGCCCACGGCGAAGAAGATGCTGAAAGTTGAGGCGGAAGACCTGGATTTTAGAATTTCGGGTTATGTGAGTCTACCAGAGCTTACACGTGCCAACCGCAATTATATTACTTTGATGATAAACGGGCGCTTTATTAAGAACTTTTTGCTGAATCGAGCAATTATTGAGGGTTACGGGAATCGTTTAATGGTCGGTCGCTTCCCAATCGTTGTTTTGTCGATTGAGATTGATCCACAGCTTGCTGATGTTAATGTCCATCCTACTAAGCAGGAAGTTCGCTTATCTAAAGAACGTGAGCTGATGCAGCTTATTACAGAAGCTATTCAAGATGTCTTTGTGGAGGAAACGTTAATTCCTGATGCTTTAGAAAATCTGTCTTCCCGTCTTGTAAAACGTGAAGATAAGCAAGAGGCATTAACAGAAACCAAGCAAGCCAATCTTTACTATGATAAAGTGCGCCAAGATTTCTTTGTTGATACACCTCAGGTTCGGGAAGAAAGTGCCTTACCTCAAGTTGAACCTATGGCCCCGCTGGAAACAGAAAGGGTAACAGAACGTTCAATTTTTGAAGAACCAGAAGAATCAAAAGAGGAAAGGCCAGCAGAAAATTCAGAAAAATCGGAAAGGAAACAGGCCTTTCCGGACTTAGAATATCTGGCACAACTGCACGCGACTTACTTACTCTGTCAGGCTGAGGATGGGCTTTACATTATTGACCAACACGCCGCACAGGAACGTGTTAAGTATGAATACTGGCGTGAAAAAATTGGTGAAGTGAGCATGGATCAGCAGATACTGCTTGCGCCCTACATCTTTAGCTTGCCAAAGCATGATTTCTTGATGTTTTTAGATCGGAAAGCTGTTTTAGAAGAAGCAGGTCTATTCCTTGAAGAATATGGAGAGAACCAGTTGATTCTGAGAGAACATCCTACATGGCTTCAGGAAAGTGATTTGGAAGAAACGGTTTACGAGATGATTGACGAGATTCTTTTGACCAAAGAGTTTTCCGTGAAAAAATACCGTCATGAGTTAGCGACGATGGTCGCTTGCAAGAGCTCCATTAAAGCGAATCATCCTTTGGATGCGACGTCAGCGCGTGCCTTGATAGCAGAGCTTGCGACTTGTGAAAACCCTTATTCTTGCGCGCACGGACGTCCAACGATTGTTCACTTTAACAGTGGGGACATGGAAAAAATGTTCCGTCGCCGTCAAGAAGGGCATCTCTCCAAAGCAGCCAGTTGGAAAAATTTAAATTAAAAAATAGGATAGGAAAATGACAACTTTATACATGGTAGTCCCTTGTTATAACGAGGAATTGGTGCTTGATGAAACATCTCGTCGCCTTGAAGAAAAATATAAGGCTTTAAAAGCAGCCGGAAAAATTGATGAGAAGAGTCGGGTGGTTTATGTTAATGATGGCTCGCGTGATAAAACTTGGGAAAAAATTCAAGAAAAACATGCAGCAAATCCGATGTTCAGTGGTATCAATCTTTCGCGAAATAGAGGGCATCAAAATGCGCTTTTAGCAGGATTGATGCAGGTTAAAGACTTAGCTGATGCCGTAATTTCGATGGATGCGGACCTGCAAGATGATATTGATGCTATTGACGCTATGCTTGAAGAGTACGAAAAAGGCTATGAGGTTGTTTATGGTGTGCGTGACAATCGTGATACAGATACAGCCTTTAAACGTCGTACAGCACTAGCTTTTTACGGTTTAATGAAAAAGTTAGGCAGTGAGTCAGTGCCTAACTCAGCCGACTTTCGCCTTATGAGTCGTCGAGCGTTGAACGGTTTGGCTGAGTATGGTGAGGTCAATCTCTTTTTGCGTGGTATGGTGCCGCTCGTGGGATATAAATCAACCAATGTTTATTATAAACGTGGGGAGCGCTTTGCTGGTGAAAGCAAGTACCCGCTTAAAAAGATGATAAGCTTTGCAATTGATGGTATTACTTCGACATCTGCAACACCTATGCGCTTTATCTTCTGGACAGGTTTGACGATGTTTATGCTGGCTTTTGTTGCAGGCATCTACGTTGTGATTCGCCACTTTGCTGGGGGATTCCCTACAACAGGCTGGGCTTCTATCATTGTGGCCATTATCGGTTTAGGAGGCATTCAGCTTTTGGCTCTGGGGATTATCGGAGAATACATCGGTAAGATTTTCCTTGAGGTAAAAGCGCGTCCGCGTTTTATCATCCAAGATTTTATCAATAAAGAAAGTGACGAAGACTAATGTATGAATACTTTCAAGGCCAGCTGGTCAAAATCACGCCGACCTATATTGTAGTGGATGTTGCGCATGTGGGTTATTTGATCAATGTGGCCAATCCTTACGCCTGGTCTAATCTGATGAATCAAGAAGTGAAAATCTATGTGCACCAAGTTATTCGTGAAGATGCGCATAGCCTGTATGGCTTTACTGATGAGGCAGAAAAATCCCTGTTTTTGCGCTTGATTAGTGTATCAGGTATCGGGCCTAAGTCAGCCTTAGCCATTATCGCAGCAGATGATAATGCAGGGCTGGTTCATGCTATTGACAGCAGTGATATCAAATACTTGACCAAGTTCCCAGGAGTTGGTAAAAAGACAGCTATGCAGATGGTGCTGGATCTGGCAGGTAAGTTTGATGCAAAAGCTTCGGCGGAAATGGTAAAGGCGACAGCCAAAGATGAGAACCTTGCCCTGACGGAAGCTATTGAAGCCTTACAAGCCTTAGGCTATAAAGCAACAGAACTCAAGAAAATTCAGAAGAAGCTCGAAGCAGAAGTTGGTCTGACAAGTGAAGAGTATATCAAAGCTGCGCTGAAATTAATGATGAAATAATCCGTGGTATCAATAATGTTTTAAAGTAAGTTACGGCTACATGATTTTCCTGTTGAGAACTTATTAGAGTCTTCTGTCTTCTTTAGGAAATTTCATGGCAAGCAAAGGGACTCTGAGGTCTCTTTTTTTATGCACTGCTAATCACTGTAGCTTTCACAGTCTGCTAGGCTTTTGCTTAAGTGCCAGCACATGCTTTGTTCTTATATCACTTTGATTTTGATAAGAAAAACATTACAATAGTGTTATATAAATGTTAATAGTATTACTTAACATATAAAACACTTGATGAGGGAAGTGCCATGTTCTATAATCAGACAGCACAGCACAGCACAGCACAGCACAGCACAGCACAGCACAGCACAGCACAGCACAGCACAGCACAGCACAGCACATAAACAGGCGGTAATTTTCCGTTCTTTTCTGCATGCACCAAAACGTTCTGGAGATCAGGACGTTTTTCGACGTTTAAATCAATGAAAGTTAAAGCATGAGGAAAAATAAATGAATAAAGAACAGAAAAGAAAGCTAGGGGTTCTAGCAGTTTTAGGGTTAGCCCTTTTAGTCGGTGGCACTTTCGCTTTTACAGCCTTTAACCAACGTGTCACTAATGACCGTTTACGCGACAATGAATTTGAAGTGGGAGGGCGTGTGCATGATTACTATAATCGTGATACCGAAAATAAAGATGTCTTTGTCGAAAACTACGGGGAAGAAGAAATCATGGTCCGTATCCGGCTCTCGGAGTTCATGGATATTCGGAAACGTGGAGCAACAGATTTTGAGCCTCTTGTAGGCGAAGCTGTCCGCGATGAAGTGGATACATGGACCACTTGGAAACCCAATGCAGACAATATCAACCAACGTCAAACGGGTACAGACTCTGCTTTCTTTAATGATTATTCTAATTTGACATTTGGTTGGGACCGTGGAGAAGAATTTGCCCCTTGGTACTTGCCAACCTTCAACCATGTGGAAAATGACCCTAGAGCAGCGGCCGCAGGACATGCCCGTGACTACTTTACAAGTGATGCTACAGACGGTGTGACCAACGGCGCCACGCATCCCGGTGATGGTACAGATGCCTACTGGACAGAAGACAGTCCGACTTATGACAACAGTGCAGGCGACTGGTTCGGTTCCCAAGTCACTCACGAAGTCGCCCAACATCTTCAGCAAGAACGTCCACCAATGACTATGGAGCAATGGGAAAATGACTTAGACATAGAAGAAAAAATCGGCGATTTTTGGGTGATTGATCACCAAACAGGCTGGGCTTACTGGGCAAGCAAGCTCCAAGCTGGAGAAACAACCTCTTACTTGCTTGACGCTGCTCAAATGACAGAAATGGCAGATGATATTAGGGGCTCTTACTACTATGGGATCCATGTTTCCAGTCATTTGGTTCGCCCAGAAAACAGTGATGATTTCCTTGGGAATGATGATGAGGGCGAACACCACGAACACTTGGCAGATTTTCTTGAGGGGGTTAGGAATAATGCCATGGATGATGAGTATACCAATGGTGGCAGTTTGCCTGCAGAAAATCCAGAATACGATGTAAACTCAGCCCCAGAGGACTTTAACTTTGGACTCATGAACCCTGGTCGTCTTTTTACTATAGATAATCAACGCTTCCGTTATTTGGAAGATATGGGCGACGGTAACCACTTGATTATCCGTGATTCTATGATTCGACACAGCACAACCACTTGGAATGCTCAACCAACAGAATTGCAAAACTGGTATTCTGCTCTTATCCAAGCTGAACCGGCACTTGAGCCTATGGTTCAACCTGTAACTATCCCTAATCCTGCTCCAAACGTTGCGTATGCATCCATTACTTGGACCGGCACAGGTACACGCTGGTTACCTGCTAACCTTGCTTCTTTCCCAGCAGTTGCAGGTGACTTAACCACAGTTGATGAAGGTGATGGTGTCAAACAAGCTTTCGCCCTCTCTCTAGCAGATGTGACTAAGCTGTCTCAGCTTGGTGGTGCTTTCTCTAACCATGCGGAGCGTGCGGCAGGAGGTCAAGGTATTGCCAATGGCTGGTGGTTACGTACTCCTGGAGCTTCAGGCCGTGCTTGGCTTGTCTCTAGCATAGCCTACGGCTTTGTTGGCCAGCTCCTTGGCAATCGCGATATTACCGGTCCTAATGCGGAAACGGGCGTCCGCCCAGCCCTAATCCTTCATCAAGCAGGAGCTTAAAATAAAACATAGGAAAAAACCATAAAAGCAAGCGAAGTAAAAACGTCGTTTGCTATTTTATATTTTATCAAATAGGTTTGTTTTCCATCTGTCTATTTGATAAAATAGCAAATAGAACAATGTTGAGTCTTTCTATTTTATATTTTATCAAATAGAGATGAGGAGGAATTGATGAAAACATATTCGACCTTACGTGCGATAAGCTATAATGACTTTGAAAACTATCCGATGATTGTGGAAAAAAGAAAAGAAAGTGAAAGTAGTGTATTCACAGGGCTTTTCTTTCAAGCTTTTGATGCGAAACAAGAACTTTTATTAAAAGAAGAAATGGAACTTTTCTTTCTCGTCCTTCCTCAGACATCGTTACTCAAAGACAAGATTAACGAAAATTCACGACAAATTGATAAACTTATGAACAGTTTGCCTGAGATTACGAAAAAGAATATCTTTTATCATCTACTTGTTGAAGAGATTAAAGCCTCCAATGATATTGAGGGAGTTCAAAGTACGCGAAAAGAAATACGTGATGCCATTAGTGTTATTCTTGAAAAATCGCAAGAAGATAAAAGATTTAAAAGTCTTGTCTATCAATACATGAATTTTAGAAAATCTAAATTTAGTCAGATTACAACAATTGAAGATATAAGAGAAATCTATGAAAAGTTACTCAAGGATGAAGTTGCTGAAGAGGATAAATTGAGCACGGGAGAGCTTTTTAGGAGTGAACCTGTATTTATCGTTGATCAAAGGACGGGCAAAAAAGTTCACCAAGGAGCAGAAGGGCAAGAAATCATAAAAAAACGTCTTGCTCATCTCGTGAAGTTTATGAATCAAGAGGATATACCGACCTTTGAAAAGGCATTTATTAGTCATTTTTATTTTGAAAATATCCATCCCTTTTATGATGGAAACGGAAGAATTGGACGTTTTATACTTTGCTCTTACCTCGCTCGAAAGTTAGATTATTTATCTGCAATCGGAGTATCTGTAGCTATTTTGGAAAATAAGAATAAATATTATAAAGCTTTTCAGGAAACTTCTCATCCCAAAAATGCAGGTGAAGCAACATCTTTTATTTTGGATATGTTTGATCTTTTGCTTAAGGCTCAAGATAAAATTTTAAGCGCTTTGAAAGAATGGAAGAACAAGCTTAATACCTTGCAGGAGAATGTTCAAAAACTTGAACAAACTGATGATGAACGTTCAGTCATCTATCCTCTAGCACAAGTTCGAATGTATGATAGTTTAGATGTTCTTACGGATGCAGATATTGCGGTAGGTATCGGAATCTCACGGCAAAAACTAAAAAATATTCTCAAAGATTTAAAAGATAAAAAGCACATTACTCAAGTGAAACAAAAACCGTCCATCCATGAGTTAACGGACGAGTTTTGGAGCGAACTGCAAAAATAAATAGACTTAACACAGAACCATCTTTTCTGTTATAATAAAAATAATGAACGAAAATCTATCCGCAACACCACTTGAAGATGAAGTACTGGTTGAAAAATCCTTACGTCCGCAATATTTCAACCAATACATCGGTCAAGATAAGGTTAAAGAACAACTTGAAATTTTTATCAAAGCAGCCAAGCTACGTGAGGAAGTACTGGATCATGTGCTTCTTTTTGGTCCTCCCGGTTTGGGAAAGACAACTCTGGCTTTTGTGATTTCCAATGAATTGGGTGTGAACATCAAGCAAACATCAGGTCCTGCCATTGAAAAACCTGGAGACTTGGTCGCTATTCTGAATGAGTTAGAGCCTGGGGATGTCCTCTTTATTGATGAAATCCATCGGATGCCCATGCAGGTCGAGGAAATCCTTTACTCTGCTATGGAAGACTTCTACATTGATATCATGCTGGGTTCTGGCGATGGAAGCCGCTCGGTTCATTTAGACTTACCTCCGTTTACCTTGGTGGGTGCAACGACACGAGCAGGAATGCTGTCAAATCCTTTGCGTGCCCGCTTTGGAATTTCTGCACACATGGAGTATTATACTGAGAGTGACTTGGAAGAGATTGTCAAACGTACTGCAGATATATTTGAGGTAGAGGTTGTTGAAGAAGGGGCACTTGAGATTGCTTTGCGTAGCCGAGGAACACCACGTATCGCCAATCGTTTGTTAAAACGTGTGCGTGACTTTGCACAAATCATGGGAGACGGTCGTGTGGACAAAGAAATCACCGACAAAGCTCTACAAATCCTAGATGTTGACAATGCCGGCCTAGACTATGTAGACCAGAAAATCTTGCGTACCATGATTGAAATGTACGGTGGAGGACCAGTTGGTTTGGGAACTTTGGCAGTCAACATTGCTGAAGATCAGGAAACTGTTGAAGATATGTATGAACCCTATCTGATTCAAAAAGGTTTTATTGTCCGGACAAAGCAAGGAAGGAAAGCAACTGTAAAGGCTTACCAACATTTAGGATATCCTTATCAAGAAGACTAAAAATGCTCGAGTTTGGGCATTTTTAGTTTATGCTTTTTTCATTGTCTCTATGAAAAAAGAAATATGCCCTCGGGTGTGGATATTTGCCAAAGATTTACCAGTTTGTTATTGGCGATTTTTACAGCCCTGGATATGCTATAATGAAGACATGGAAAAAATAGTATTTGTTTGTTTAGGGAACATTTGTCGCAGTCCGATGGCTGAGTTTGTCATGAAGGATCTGGCTGAAAAAGCGGGAAAAACTTATGAAATAGAGAGTAGAGCGACATCCAGTTGGGAACATGGCAACCCCATTCATCCTGGAACGCGTGCGATTCTAAAGGCATATGACATTAAATTTGACGAGGAAAAAGGCAGTCAGCAGATTACGCCAGAGGATTTTCAATACTTTGATCAAATCATCGCAATGGATGCCTCAAACAAACGCGATTTGGAAAAAATGGCGCCAGCAGGCCAAAAAAATAAAATAAAAATGCTTTTGGAAAAATCAGTTCCTGACCCTTGGTATACGGGAGATTTTGAGGAAACTTATGCCCTAGTAAAAGAAGGCTGCTTAAAAATTTTAGAAAACAAGGATACTATGTCACAAAATATGACATAAACCTTTGACAAGAACTTAAACTAGGTTTATAATATGCCATAGAGTTGAAGTTGAGGAGATAACGGGTGAAAGAACGTGAATTGAGACGCTCTCTAGCAGTGCTGCCAATCGGCACTGTTATGAAACTAACAGGATTGAGTGCGAGGCAGATTCGCTACTATGAAGAACAAGGTTTACTTTTTCCAGAGCGGAACGAAGGCAACCGCCGGATGTACTCTCTTAATGATATTGAGATTGTGTTTGATATTGCAGAGTTATTGTCTGAGGGCAACAATATCGCAGATATTAAACGTATCTATGCTCAACGGCAGAAAAAAGCAATGAAAAACCTCTCTATCAGCGAAGTACACCTTGCTTTGGAACGCGAATTTGCGCAACAAGGACGTTTTGGACATTCGACATCAACTCATTTCAACCAGCCGCGTATGTAAGAAGATATTACATAAAAGAAGTATCGTTTACTCTTAAAAAGGAGCCGTATTATGGGAATCACAGCAGAAAATATCCGTCGTGACATCAAAGAAAAAAACATCAAATTTCTGCGCTTGATGTTTACCGACATCTTAGGAACTCTGAAAAATGTAGAAGTTCCAGCAACTGACGAACAATTAAACAAACTTTTTGACAACAAGATGATGTTTGATGGCAGTTCAATAGAGGGTTTTGTCCGTATCAATGAATCAGACATGTACCTCTATCCAGACTGGGACACATGGATTATCTTTCCTTGGGGGGACGAGTACGGCAAGGTGGCTGGGGTTATCTGTGATGTTTATACAGCAGAAGGCAAGCCTTTCCCAGGGGACCCACGTGGGGTGCTGAAGCGTAACCTTGAAAATATGGAACAAATGGGCTTTAAAAAGTTCAACCTGGGACCAGAACCTGAGTTTTTCCTCTTCAAACTTGATGAAAATCAAGAACCAACCTTAGAAGTCAATGACAAAGGAGGATATTTTGATCTCGCCCCTACAGACTTGGCGGGAAATACACGTCGTGAAATTGTCAACGTCCTTACGGACTTAGGCTTTGAAGTTGAAGCTAGTCACCATGAAGTTGCAGTTGGTCAGCATGAGATTGACTTCAAATATGCAGATGCTTTAAAGGCCTGTGACAACATTCAGATTTTTAAACTTGTCGTAAAGACAATTGCACGTAAACATGGTTTACACGCAACTTTCATGGCTAAACCGAAGTTTGGTATCAACGGTTCCGGGATGCACTGTAACATGTCACTCTTTACAGAGGACGGTCAAAATGCCTTCTATGATGAAGCGGGAGAGATGGGACTTTCTGAGGTGGCACACTACTTTATCGGTGGTTTGCTCAAACATGCCTACAACTATACAGCTATTACAAACCCGACCGTAAACAGTTACAAGCGTTTGGTTCCGGGTTATGAAGCACCAGTTTACATTGCTTGGGCTGGGCGCAACCGTTCGCCCTTGATTCGTGTTCCAGCATCACGTGGAATGTCTACACGAGTGGAGCTTCGTTCAGTCGACCCATCGGCCAACCCTTACTTGACCTTGGCCGTTCTACTTGCCTCTGGTCTTGATGGGATTGAAAATAAAATTGCCGCACCAGAAGCTGTGGAAGAAAACATCTATGTTATGACTGAAAGTGAACGCAAGGCACATGGTATTACGGATTTGCCGTCAACTTTGCATAATGCGGTCAAAGCTCTTCGTGAAGATGAGGTGGTAACTGCAGCTCTGGGCAATCATGTTCTCGTTAATTTTGTGGAAGCGAAGAAGATCGAGTGGGCAAGCTATGCGCAATTTGTCAGCCAATGGGAAATTGATAACTATTTGGAACTTTACTAGAATAGAAAGTCTTCAAGGAAGACTGTTGAAAAATGGCAAGTTGGCTGATTTCAACTAAAGTACAAAAACGCTCAACCAAGCGAGGCTTATGCTCGTGGTTAAGCGTTTTTGTCATTTTTAGGGGAAGTTTGTTCGAGGTGGGGAGGCCAACTTTTTTCCCTAAACTTTATCTTTGAGGTGCTTTTTTTGAATTTTTATACTAAAAAGACTAAACTAGTCCTATGGATATAAAAGAAAATTTGAAAAGCATCATAGATAAGGTAGACTATGGTCAAGTCGTTAAGATTGCTATGCAAGAAAGGGGAGCTTATGCGGTTTCTGAAGTGCAAGGAGATATTGTAAACATGGCTCTCTTCGATGACTTTGCAGCAAAATATCTATCAGATCAAGAAGATTTAACTGTCGTGCATCGTAAAGATTCTGAGCTGGCCCTTACTCCGACAGATTTTTCACGGTTCATTAAAGGATTAGAAGCTCCCAAGCATATTATTTTTGTGGCGTGTTTAGAGCTTGGAACCACTGAAATCAAAGGTTTTTTGAATGCTTTACTTTCTACGGATATGTTGGAAAAGAGCAAAGTGATTCTCTTGGACTTGCCACAGCTAGAATATATGACCTTACGGTCAAGTATGAAAGGAAAACTAGCACTTTAACAGTCTGCTGAAAAAGTCATATTGATTCAAAATTTCTCAAAATGGAGTCTCAGACATGAGGGTTCATTTTTTATTACCATTTTTCGGCGGTTTATTCTTTAAGCCGTTTTTTTCTTGATAATCTCGAGACTGCTTCATGATTTCTTTGTAAATAGATTGGATAGAAGCAGCGTATTGGGGATTTTTTATTTTCTTCTCAATTTTTTCTAGAATGAACTTTTCGCGTGCTGCATCAAGCACCTGCAAATTTTCTTGCGCCTTGGCGGCAATAACTTTTTCAACGAGAAACATACGTTGGTCTAAAAGCGCAAGGATTTGTTCGTCTAACGCATCTATTTCCTTCCGGATATTTTCTAAAGTCATAGTTTTATTTTAGCATATTTCAATTCCTTCTTGCCCCTTAAGGAATTTAGTTGATGTCGCAATGACTTTTGTTCATATTTAAACTTGGGTGAAGAAATATACCGTTGGACAAGCTGGTGAAGGTGGAAACAACTGAATTTTTGAAGTCTGTCTTGAGAAAATAAAAACGCAGGCGGAGAGTTTATACGTAAAGATGTCTTTTTTTTGAAATTGATTGACAATATTTCATTAATATTATAGGATGTAAAAAGATTAAGGCTACTGACAGTGATTAGTGCTTATTCTGAGAAATGTAAAGGCAGGTGATGAATATGTTTAATTGGTTAAGCATTTTTGCTGGAACTTTAGCATGGGTGATGGTCGAAAGTTTATTGTATAATCCTGTGCATGCTTGGGGGCGTTTCTGGGCTAAAGAGTCTGGTATGGCAGAAAAAATGGAGAAGCAAAAAATGTCTGTTTCAGATATGCTTTTTACATTTGGTGGGACGATTCTTGTGGGAGTCTTCATGGCGATTGGTCTTTCACATGCAGCAAAAACAGCTTCAGCAGGTATTGGAAGCACATTTGGTGTCAGTCCACTGGTGGCGGCACTTATGATGGCTTTTCTCAACTGGTTAGCCTTTTATGGTGTTGGGCAATTTGTCTTGGCAGCTTACAGTGGGCAAAGTAAAAAACTGATTGGTCTGCATCTTTTGAACGGATTGATTGGTCTGCTTGTGCTGGGGCTTGTTATTGGGTTATTAGGTTAGAAGTAAAGCAGCGGAAGTTGCTTTGAACCTAGCGAAAAGCTTCAAAAAATAAAAAAAGTCCATTTTGAGTTTTCTTTGGAGTAGCAAAATTTAACTCCAAAACTCACAGGAACGAAAGTAGGTCGATTTGTCTACAGTATGAAAGCAGAGCAATCTGCTTTTTTGCTTCTCCATGTTTTAATAGAAGACGCTTTTTTGTTATAATTTAATCAGAGATTTGTAAAGGACTTAATGCTAAAATGTTTGTCCTTTTCTGGTCCTTTTGTAAAAAACAGAGCTAGAAATGGCTTGATTAAAGGAAGTTTGATGAACCAATGAATAAAAAAGAAAAAGTTGAAGGATATGAGCTCCTGAATAATCAGTTGAAAGCACTTCTTTCGGCACAGAACTATACATTGTCTAACTTGTCTAATGCTACAGCCCTTTTGAATGATTTTTTGCCCAAACAAGTGTTCGTGGGATTTTATCTTTATAATGGTGAACAGTTGATTTTAGGCCCTTTTCAAGGTGGCGTTTCGTGTGTAGAGATTAAGTTGGGGGCAGGTGTATGTGGAGAAGCTGCTGCTAAACGTCAAACCTTAATCGTTGACAATGTTAAAGAGCATAAAAACTATATCTCCTGCGACAGTCGTGCAATGTCTGAAATTGTCGTTCCTCTTATTAAGGATGGGGAACTCAAAGGTGTTTTAGATTTAGATGCTGCTGAGCCATCGTTTTATGATGATATTGATCAGAAGTATCTTGAAGAATTCTGTCAGATTTTATCAGATAGGACAGACTGGAGATTTTTTGAGTGAGGGAAGAGATGAAAGAAACAGTAAATCAATTTATAAGAGACAGATTTCACGATAAGGAAAGGACGCCAGTGGGCTTTAACCGCTTGGCAGAGCCCAAGGCATTTGCTCAAGATTTGGGGAACTTTATTTATCAACTGCACAAGCTGGATGCGACTGGAATACAGGGTGCAGAGCTAATGCTTCCAGTTATTGAAGCAGAATTTTTTACCTTGCTAGACCAGATGAAGAGAGTTGTGCCAGTAGAAGACCTCCGTATGTATTGGGAGAAAGCCAGTAGAAATCCCTGGACAAAATCGCCAGTAGTCTTGCATGGCAATCTGAATTTGGAAACAGTTTGGGTGACTAAGGATAAATTTTCTGGTGTAGTTGAGACAGAGGTTTTGATTGTGGGAGATCCTGCCAGTGACTTGACAATCGCTTGGGAAATTTTTGATGAGAAACAGAGAAAGATATTTTTCTCAGCCGCTGAAGCTGATAAAGCAACAGTCATTCGTGCAAGAGTTTGGGCGGTTTACAAAGCCATGAAAAATTATAACTCAACAGATATTGATCAGTCTATCCTTGCGCGTGATGTTCTTTTCCGTATCAATGAAGAACTTGGTCTTGGCGCAGAGCCAGACCTTTATTAGAAGGAATGAAAAATGGCTTATCAAGCTTTATATAGAAAATACCGTAGTCAAAGATTTGACGAAATGGTTGGTCAAGAAGTCGTTGCAACAACTCTGAAAAATGCCATTATGAATGGTCAGATTTCTCATGCCTATCTTTTTAGCGGTCCGAGAGGAACGGGGAAAACTTCAGCAGCAAAAATCTTTGCCAAAGCCATCAATTGTCCCAATCAAAAAGAGGGTGAGCCTTGTAACAAGTGTGACATTTGTCAAGCGATTACCCAAGGAAATTTAGAAGATGTTATTGAGCTCGATGCTGCTTCAAATAACGGTGTCGATGAAATCCGAGAAATCCGTGACAAATCCACTTATGTAGCCAACCGTGTGACTTACAAGGTCTATATCATTGACGAGGTTCACATGCTGTCAACAGGGGCCTTCAATGCTTTGCTGAAAACTTTGGAAGAACCAACGGATAATGTTGTCTTTGTTCTAGCAACGACCGAGTTGCAAAAAATCCCAGCAACGATTATTAGTCGTGTGCAACGCTTTGCTTTCAAGGCTATTACGACTAGTGATATTCATCAGCATTTAGCGGAAGTTTTATCTGATGAAAAGATCGACTTTGAAGATGCGGCCCTTGATGTGATTGCTAAATCTGCGGAAGGTGGGATGCGTGATGCCTTGAGTTTACTTGATCAAGCGTTGAGTTTTTCAGAGGGTAAACTTGAAGAAAAAGATGCTTTACTCGTAACAGGTTCAATTGCCAACGAAGCGCTGGTTTCTTATGTTTCTGCGCTGGCAGATTCGGATGTGACCTCAGCACTGGCGGATTTAGAGAAGATTTTTCTTGAAGGTAAAAATATGTTGCGCTTCACAGAAGATCTTCTAACCTATTTCCGTGACCTGCTTTTGAAGGAAGACAACAAGATACCTCGGGCGCGAATTTATCAATGGATCAATATAGCGATTGAGTCCTTGAAGATTATCAAAGAAACAACGCAAAGCAAAATTGCTGCCGATGTCATGACGATGCGCTTAGTGGATGCCGGTGCTTCTCATCCTGCAGAAGACGCGGCGGTTTCAGAGGATTTGGCGCAGGAACTTCAAGCTATAAAAGCAGAGCTTCGGGAGCTTAAGGCCAAGTTGGTGGAAGTTGAAAATAAGCCTTCTGTATCTTCCATAAGTCAAGAAGTGCAAATCAAGCGCCAAGTGAAGCTGCAAACGAGTTCAGAAAAATATCAAGTAAATCAAGACTTGATTTTTAAAGCGTTAAGAGAAGCAACAAATGAAGCACGTCAAGCTGTTTTCGGGGCTTGGCCAGAGATTGTTTCAAGTTTTACAAAGCCTTCAGAGCGTGCGTTAATCAATAACACAGCGCCTGTAGCAGCATCAAGCAACTTTGTCGTTGTGACTTTTCCCCATGGAAATCTAGCTAAACGTGTAGCTGAAAATGAAAATTTACAGTTAACATTTGGAAATCTTATGTCCTCCATCTTAGGTTTTTCACCGGAGATTATTGCTCTGGCGGAACAAGATTGGCAGTCTGTCCGGCAAGAGTATGTGATGCACCTAAAAAAAGGTGAAAAAAATGCTGAAATGGTTGCGGAGACGGAGGCTAACGAAGAGGAAATGCTTGTCAGCAAAGCGAAAGAATTTTTTGGTGAAAAAGTGAAAGTAATTAAGGATTAGCAACGGGTATAAATCCTATAATGTCATAAAGTGAAGAAGCTCCTGCCTAGTCAGAAGCTTCTTTTTTGTCCACTTTTCAGGCGCTGGCCCGGAAGCTGAAAACAAGGTCAAGTGAAAGCCCTCCTCACTTTTCTCATCAAACACTCATTTCATTTGACCTTTTTTATACTATAGACTCAGAAAGTAAACGTAACATTAGAAATTTTCTTGTAATGAAAAACCAAAAGTAAATGTTACGCCAAAGGAGGAGTTTATGACACCAGAAAAGAAAAAACAGCGGCGGCTGCGCAACCTCGCACTCCTGTCGCTCCTGTTACTCGCAGTAGGCGGCACCTTCGCCTTCCAAGCCTTCAACCAACGGGCCATCAATGATCGGCTGAATGAAGTGGACATCAATGTCGGTGGCCGTGTCCACGACTACTACAACCGAGACACCGAAAACAAGGACGTCTTCGTGGAAAACTACGGGGAACGGCCAATCATGGCACGGATACGCCTGTCCGAGTTCCTCGAAACCCGACAACGTGACGAAACGGACTTCACGCCCCTGGTCGCAGGGACTAGCCGTGACGATGTAGAAAACTGGACCACATGGATTCCAAGCGCAGGCAATATCAATGACCGGGAAAATAGCAATGCCTCAAATGCCTTCGACCAGTATGCCACACTCACCTTTGGTTGGGAACGTTCCGGTCAAGATGCCCCATGGTATATGCCCACCTTCAACCATGACAACCTGGACTTAAGAACAGCAGCGGCAGGACATGCGCGGGACTGGATCGAAGGGAACGAGGCAACAGATGGGGTCACAGACGGGGCGACACATCCGGGAGACGGTATTGATGCTTACTGGTCAGCAAACGAAAACTTTGACAACAGTGGTCCAATCTGGCCGGGAGAAGAAGTGACCAACCAAACTGCTCAGAACTTACAACAAGACCGTGCGCCAATGACCATGAACCAGTGGAGCAACTTACCTAACGAAGACAAGATAGGCAACTTCTGGGTGGTTGACCACAACACGGGTTGGGCTTACTGGGCCAACAGACTGAACAGTGAGCAAGCCAGCTCTTACCTGCTTGATGCAGCGGAGATGACAGCTGCCATTGAGGACAAGGTCTTTAACGGATTTTACTACTATGGAATTCATGTCGAGAGTGGCTTAGTCAGTCCTGACCAGCATGAGGAGTTCCTCAATGACGGGGAGCAACACCATGCGGAGCTGGCAGACCTTCTCCGTGGCATCCAGAACGGAGTGATGTTTGATGACGGCCCGAACCCACTGCCTAATGAAGACAGTGCACCAGCAGCCTTTGACTTTTCGACCATGCGTCCGGGGCGTATCTTTACCATGGCCGGGGAGCAGTATCGTTATCTAGAGAATCAAGGTTCTGGTAATCATATGATTATCCGGAACAATGTGATTACTGAGATTTCATTTGTGCAGCAAGAAGAAGAATTGGATTCTTGGTATGACTCTCTTCATTCAGAAGTGAGAGCCAGAGTTCAGCCTGTAGCTAATAACTTCATAACGGGAAGTGTTCCAGATGATGTTGTTACATTTGATGGTGGTGTGCGATGGATTCCCAATAACTTACAAGGTGATGTTGCGGCAGATGTGACAACAGTTGTCCAAGGAGCAGGTGGTAGTTCACGTGCGTTTGCACTCTCCTTAGCTGATGTTACACGCCTATCTGGACCTGGTCAAGCATTTCCTAACTCCTTGGGACGTACAGCGACGAACAGTAACTCGTGGTGGTTACGGACACCTGGGGCTCCCGGATTCGCTTGGCATGTGAATTTCCAGAGACCAGGGCAGTTATTCGCTAATAATAATGTATCATTTACGCACCCTGTTCGTGGTATTCGCCCTGCTATAATTATCAATCAATCCAACTAAAGTAGTCAAACTCCAAAACAAAAATCACTCAACAAGGCATCCTTAGAAAGCCAAGTGTTGAGTGATTTTTAGGGTTTTATCTGAGTTTTTAATCAATATCGCGACTCAGGTCGACTTCTTCAAGTGGAATGAGTTTCGTCTTCTTAACAATTTTGTAAGAAAAATACAAAATTAAGAAAAGTGGCAGCGCCAAGTAAGTGGTAACAATGTTTTGCACGCTCATCGTAACGGTGGTAATCTGTCCGATAACGATAATAATGGAGAGGATTAAGGCAATAATTGGACCGATGGGAAACCATTTGGCATGGTAGCCTAACTCGGAAAGTTGATGCCCTTGCTTAATAAAAGCACGGCGGAATCGGAAGTGACAGATAGCAATGCCAATCCAAGCTAGAAAGCCAGATAAACCAGAGGCAGCTACGAGGTAGAAGTAAATTTCTGTTCCGAAGATACTGGTCAAGAAAGCTAAAAGACCAATGGCGACAGTGGCTAAGAGAGCAAAAATAGGAACACCAGTGCTTGTATTTGTTTTGGCAAAAATCTTTGGGGCATGGCCTTCCTTAGCCATACCAAAAAGCATACGAGAAGCTGCATAGAGCCAAGAGTTAGCCGAAGAAATAACAGAGGTTAAAATAACAGCATTCATAACAGAAGCGGCAGCAGCTAAACCTGCACGCTCAAATACGAGAGTAAATGGAGAAACGGTAATATCGTTTTGAGCAGCAGCACGGAGAAGACTAGGGTCTTTATAATAGACTAAAGCTCCAATGACAAAGATAGATAAGAAATAGAAGATGAGGATACGCCAGAAAACTTGTTTGATTGCTGAGGGTACATTTTTTTCAGGATTTTCAGATTCACCAGCTGCAATACCAACGATTTCGGTGCCTTGGAAAGAGAAACCTGCAATCATAAAGACAGCAATCATTCCTCCGATACCACCAACAAATCCGTGATTTCCTCCAGCAGAAAGGTTGCGTGCCACATCTGGCTTATAACTCATAATCCCAAAAATTGTTGCGAGACCAATCACGATGAAGGCAATGACAGCAACAACTTTAACCGTAGCCATCCAAAACTCTGCTTCGCCATAAGCCTTGGCAGAAATCAAGTTGACCAATAGGATAAGACCAATGACGATGGTGGACCAAATCCATGTAGGGACATGGGGCAGCCAAAATTGCATGATTACACCGACTGTAGCGGCTTCAACAGCTACAGTAATTGCGGAATTGAACCAGTAGTTCCAGCCCATGGCAAAGCCGAAGGCCTCATCAACATAACGGTCAGCAAAAGAAGCAAAGGAACCGGACAGTGGCAAGTAAGAAGCCATTTCACCAAGGGAAGTCATCAGGAAGAAAACCATGAGCCCTATAGCTCCGTAAGCAGCAAGAGCACCGAAAGGACCAGCTTGAGATATTGTGGCACCCGAGGCAACAAATAACCCAGTACCGATCGTTCCCCCTAAAGCAATCATGGTTAGGTGGCGATGTTTGAGTCCCCGTTTTACTTGTGTGGTTGTCGTGGGGCCGTTGTTTGAAGTATTATCCATTACTTCTCTCCTAAAATTATGAATATTAATACAAAAAAGCAATCCCGAGGGATTACTAAACGTCAGAAAGGATTTTTATCCGAATAGCGCATCGTGTCCATACTAAGAGTCTAGCTAGACTACGACAGTTTAACAAGTATTTCTCGTTAAACCAAGAAAAGTTATCGAGTTTAACTTTTCTTTCGGCAACCGCTCCTGGGTCAAACATCTCTGCTTACTCAAGCTCCGTTTAACTTATTATTGGCTGCGACCTCTATCGTTTATTAAGTATTTATGAATATTTTAGATTAATTTGTGAGGCTTGTCAAGAATAAAGCTGGAAAAAATGTATAATTATGCAATTTTTCCTGGAGATTATGAATAATGCGAAGTGTTTGTTTTAGAAACTAAAAAGAGTTATAATAGACAATAGATGGACACGCTTTCATCTGAATTATATCGGGAGGTGGTTTGTTATGGCATTTACCCCAAAATATGTATCTCCAACTTACGCAGGAGAAAAAATTGTACGCGTAACACGCAGCCAAGAAGGAGAAGTAACACACTTATTCCAACGTTTTGATAACCAATGCAAGCTGCATTTTATTGTGAAAAAACTTGGCTACTATCAGTCGAAAGAAGGTGAGTATCGCTACATTCCAGCTAATATGCTTGATGTTGTAGCTTGATAAATAAAGAAAGATGAAAAATCTTCTGCAGGTGCAGAGGGTTGTTTTCTTTTGGTTTCGTTTTAAGACTTCTACGAGAGGGGACCAGAAGTTTCACAAGCTCTGAGAAATTGCCCCTTTTCTTGAATAACCTTTACACTTAAAAGAGTAAAACACCTTTGAAGAGGCCCTTTTTAAGAAAAATGTGCGTACACTATAAGTGCTTCTAAATCACTGTTTCGAGATAGTTATTATAATTTTTTAATAAGGCGTAAAGTTTCTGTGGATAGGAGTGGGGCAGCTTGCAAAAAAACTGCTAATATGATAGAATTTATACTCGTGAGTAAAACTCATAACTTACACAGGCTCCAACCTGTGTCATTAGTCCAAAAGGAGGAAAAATCAATGACAAAATACGAAATTCTTTATATTATTCGTCCAAACATTGAAGAAGAAGCAAAGAAAGCTCTCGTTGAACGTTTTGATAATATCTTGACTGACAACGGTGCTGTGAATCTTGAGTCTAAAGACTGGGAAACACGTAAACTCGCTTACGAAATCCAAGACTTCCGCGAAGGTCTCTACCACATCGTAACTCTTGAAGCAGCTACTGATTCAGCGGCCTTGAGCGAATTTGACCGTCTTGCTAAGATTAACGGCGATATTCTTCGTCATATGATCACTAAAGTAGAAGCTTAATTCTGGTTTAGCTGGACAAAATTAAAGGAGAGACATCATGATTAATAATGTTGTTTTGGTTGGACGCCTTGTGCGTGACCCTGAACTACGTTACACACCGCAAAATACTGCGGTTGCTACATTTACGCTTGCTGTTAACCGCCGCTTTAAAAATGCGCAAGGCGAACGTGAAGCTGATTTCATCAACTGTGTCATCTGGCGTCAATCTGCTGAGAATTTGGCAAATTGGGCGAAAAAGGGTGCCTTAATTGGTGTAACAGGTAGCATTCAAGTGCGAAATTATGAGAACAAAGAAGGTCAACGTGTTTATGTGACTGAGGTATTGGCGGATAACTTCCAAATGCTTGAAAGTCGTGCCGTACGTGAAGGCGGAAGTGGTTCATACAGTGCACCACAGCCGCAACAACCACAAAACAGTACGTTTGCTGGAACGAACACAGCAAGTACTGCAACACCTGATTTTGGTCGTGATGCTGATCCCTTTGGTGGCTCACCGATGGAAATTTCTGATGATGATCTTCCATTCTAATAGCCCGTTGTAGAGGGAACTAAGGCTTTCCTGCAACACATCATAAAACAATAATATAAGGAGAAACACACTATGGCTTTTCAAAAACGTGGTGGCTTCAAACGCCGTAAAAAAGTTGACTTTATCGCAGCTAACAAAATCGAAGTTGTTGATTACAAAGACACTGAACTCTTGAAACGTTTTATCTCAGAACGTGGTAAAATCTTGCCACGTCGCGTGACTGGTACTTCAGCTAAAAACCAACGTAAAGTGGTTACAGCTATCAAACGCGCACGTGTTATGGCTCTTTTGCCATTCGTAGCTTCTGACGAAAACTAAAGATATAAAAAAGGATACCAGAGGGTGTCTTTTTTCGTACTCCAACCTTGATTTCTTGAGTGTGCTCCTATATGTCATAACGGGTAGTCACATGCTGACAAAACTTATGTGAAGATGGCTCTCCTTCGTCTTGTTCGACTTTATGTTATACTAGAAATAAAAGAAGACCATAGGGTTAAGTTGTCGAAGGAATTACAAAAAAGTAGCTTGAGTTACAAGGTGAACTTTTGTGGTGAGTAAATAAATACCTGATACAGAAGCATTTCTAAAAAATGTGGAATAAGGGTTTGAGAGAAACACAGCCTACTAAAAAGGTATCCTATCTAGAAAATGGTCGCTCATGCTGAGGGGGCACTTGTTTAGGTAAATTAATAAATCAGAAGGCCCTTTGTTTAAGAGGAAGTGTGACAAAAGAGATGTCCGAAAAGCCTATGTTTGGCTAAGCATTAGAAGAGCTACAAGAGTGTTAGATATGTCTAAACCAAAACAAGGTTTTCGCGTAATCTTACAGGCCTACAAATGATTATGAAAAAAGAGAAGTTAAGAAATTAAAAGCAATGATATGGATTATAATTCTACTTTTTAGCCTTCTGTTTTATGGGATTTTGCTTGAACCACACTTTATGCGTGTGCGAAAAGTTAAAATCTCAGATGAGAAGGGCTTGAAAGTTGCACACTTTACAGATACACATTTTAACTGGCACACCCGACCACGTCGTTTTTATAAATTTTCAAAGCACATCAAACAGATGGAACCTGATTTGATTTTGTTCACAGGTGACTTATTTGATAAGGTAAGCTGGGCTCAGAAGCATGAGAGAAATAAAGTTAAAGAAATTCTGACGGATTTAGAAGCTCCTTTGGGGAAATTTGCTATTTTGGGCAATCATGATTTTTCTGAAGAGGGTCATCCTAACTATATTAGAAGTTTTCTGGAGGAGTCAGGATTCACAGTACTCACAAATCAGTCTGTGAGGTCGGGAAATGTATCATTGACGGGGCTTGATGACTTACGTGAAGGTCAGCCGAATTTTGAGATGCTGCCTGAGCAAGCAGATTTTTCCCTTTTAATGATTCATGAGCCGGATACGATTTTACGGGTTGAACATCCGGAAAAGTATGATTTGGTAGTCGCAGGGCACAGCCACGGTGGCCAAATCCGACTTGGAAATTGGCGCTTACGTAATGATGGTTCTAAAGCTTATGATTCTGGTTTATATGACTTAGGCCAGAATACGACACTCTTTGTCAATGCAGGGATAGGTTTGACTTTTTTACCTATAAGGTTTGGTGTACCTCCAGAGATAGTATACTATGAGATTTAAGAGAAAAGGCCCAAAGGTGCAGTGCATACACCTTTGGGTCTTTTCTCATCAAACACTCATTTCATTTGACCTTTTTTTTTTTTATACTATAGACTCAGAAAGTAAACGTAACATTAGAAATGTATATGTAATGTAAATCTAAAAGTACAGGTTACGCCAAAGGAGGAGTTTATGACACCAGAAAAGAAAAACCAGCGGCGGCTGCGCAACCTCGCGCTCCTGTCCCTCTTATTGCTCTTGGTAGGCGGCACCTTCGCCTTCCAAGCCTTCAACCAGCGGGCCATCAATGACCGGCTCCGAGAAAACATCCCCGGCGGCCGTGTCCACGACTACTACAACCGAGACACCGAAAACAAGGACGTCTTCGTGGAGAACTATGGCAATGTGCCCCTCATGGCTCGTATCCGCCTCTCCGAGTTCATGGAGAAACGCGCCACAGGAGATACAGACTTCACCCCTATAGTGAACGGTACCATCCGTGACCAAGTGAACACTTGGACGGTCATGCGTCCCTCAGAGACCAATCTCAACACCCGTGTAGGTGACTCGGCTGCCTTCAACACCTATGCCAACCTGACCTTTGGTTGGACCCGCTCAGGCCAAGATGCCCCATGGTTCATGCCCACCTTCAACCGAGACAACCAAGACCTGATGACCGCCTCTGCAGGACATGCCCGTGACTGGGTCACAAGCACAGCCACAGACGGTGTCACAGATGGCGCCACGCATCCCGGAGACGGTACAGATGCCTACTGGTCCTCTGGCGACAGCTTTGACAACAGCGGTCCAGTTTGGCCGGGCGAAGAAGTCACTCATGATGCCGCTCAAAACCTGCAACAAGACCGTGCCCCAATGACAATCAGTCAGTGGGCAGCCCTCCCTAATAACCTGAAAGTCGGGAACTTCTGGGTGATTGACCACCAAACAGGCTGGGCTTACTGGGCGAACCAACTCCAAGCAGGAGAGACCACTTCTTACCTCTTGGATGCAGCTCAGATGACCGCAGCGGCGGACAACATCCCGGGCGAGTATTATTATGGTATCCATGTGGACGGGCAACTGATCAGTCCTGACCGTATCAATGATTTCTTGGCTGCAGATCCAGACTATACGCATCATGCCGACCTGTCAGACTTCCTGACAGCCGTACAGAACGGTTCTATCGATAACAACTGGGGGAATCCGGGACCAGATGATGATGTCCAACCCGACCAAATCAACTTTAGCATCATGGCACCGGGGACCATCTTTACTATGGCTGGGGAGCAGTACCGTTATCTGGAGAATCAAGGTGGGGGGAATCATTTGATTATTCGGAATAATGTTACTACAGCTCTCTCATTCGATGTTCAGAATGATTATTTAGATAACTGGTACACGGGAGTGCTTGCTTCAGAGGTCCGAGCTATGGTTCAGCCAGTGAGAGAAAATTTTGCAACAGGAAATGTTGAAAGTGACGCTATCGCTTGGTTAGAAGCATGGCGCTGGTTACCTAGTAATATAGATGATTTCCCTGAAGTCGCGGCAGATATCACTCAAGTTGATACGAGTGGGACAAGACGTGCTTTTGCACTCTCTTTAGCAGACGTCGCTCGCTTATCAGGTTCAGGCAGAGCCTTCCCTAGTAGGGCATCGCGTGAAGGTTCTGGTTCTATGTGGTGGTGGACGCGTACTCCTGCGGTTCCGGGAACAAGTGCTTGGGATGTAAATAGAGGAGAGATGTCAGGAATGCTCTCCAATCGCGCTACAAATAATATCTCTGCTGTTGGTGGTGTGCGTCCTGCTCTAATTATTCGTCAATAAAAGAAAAACATTCAAGAACCAGTACTGGTTCTTGAATGTTTTTCGCTTGTGGTTTCATATCCGGATTCTTATTGGCGCTCCCCTGAAGAAATAATGGTTTCTTTTCCATTATTGTCGACAGCGTGAAAATAGCGCGGCCACGAGGGGTTGAAGGGATATTGGAAATCAACAGTAATAGTTAAAGGGTTCTTTGGCTGCGAAAATTTTACAGAAAGTAAACCGTTTTGGTTCAACAATTCAAAATTGATAAGAGGCTCAAGGGCAATAACACCTTTGAGCTGGTTGTCAATGATGAACCAAAAACTGTCAATGATTTCGCCAGGGATACTTGATACAGTACCATAGCTTGCATAGCGTCCTTTTGTTTCAGTAAATGCCATTTTGGTCCTCCTAGAACATTAACTTGATAAACTTAATTTAAGCGGGTTTGACTAATAACTTCCCGAATGTTTTCCAAAGAGTGCTCAATTGTGTCTTGACTCTTCATGCCATACATCAAAAAGATAGCATCAAGAAGACTGATTTGGGAAACAGTTGAGGCAACCGCTTCTGGGCGGAAAGAAATCTCCTCAGCTATTGAAATGAGGGATAAGTCACTTTTTTTCACTAATGCTGAGTGAGCAAATGATGTTATTGCAATTACTGGGACTTGATTGTTTTTCAAGATATCAACAATCTTAAGTGTATCCTTGTTTTTCCCAGTATGCGAAATAACAAAGGCACAGTCATTTTTCGTTAACTTTGAAGCCAACATTTGCTGATAATGGAAGTCTTGATGATAGACGGTTTGTAGAGGCATACGCAAAAACTTATGATAAGCAATCAAAGCCACGGCATTAGAACCTCCTACGCCAAAAAAACCACATGTCTTTGCAGAAAGGAGCACATTCATTATCTCATCTAGCGTGTTGCTATCGATGAGCTGCAGTGTCGCATTTAATGACAAAGTATTGCTTGTAAAGTTTTTTGTAAGGATGTCTTTATAGCTGTCCTTAGGCGACAGTTCGCTGAAAAAATTATCTGATTTGAATTTTTCGGTGCTGTGGATAGCTAGCTTTAAATCTTGAAAAGAATCAAAGCCAATCTTTTTCGCAAATCGTGAAATGGTTGCTGTAGATACCTGAGTATTTTTGGCAAAGTCTTGGATAGACAGGCGAGCAGCACTATCCATGTTTTTAATCAAGTAATTTGAAATTGCTTGGTCAGACTTGCTGAGATTATCGTAATAAGAGTTGATACGTGTAATTAAAGATTGTGTCATATACTTTCCAGTCCTAGCCTTATTATATCATACCCCCTATTGGAAGCGATAGGAGGAGACCATAAAAAAGAATGATAAAAGTAAAAAGGCGTTTACTAAGCTTATGACTGATTTTTGGTTCTGGGGATTAGTGAGGGCCGAGGCTTATCAGTGGGTATTGTTTATGTAATTTGAAGTCAGTGTTGTCAATGATTCTGTGGCGAGGCGGGAAGGCGGTTTGGGATAACAAGCTTCTCTTACTCCTCTTCAAAATCATACTCACGAATAGCGCTTGAGATAGATCCAAAGTCAAAGCCTTTGCGCGCTAAGGCTTGTGTAATGCGTTGTTTAAGTTCATAACCCTCGTATCTTCTGCTGTATTTGCGTGCTGTTTTTTCGAGTTCATTGTAGAGCAACTCTAGCTCATTTTCTTCATCCGCTTCAAGTTCTAAAGTTTCCAAAGCGATGGCGCTGACATTGTATGAAAAACCTTTAGTTGTAAGGGTTTGTGTCACTTTTTGCTTAAGTTGCTGAAGTGTGAGGCGACTTGCCTTTTGGTGGACGATTTTTTCAGCGAGCTTTACGGCTACATCGATTTGTTTTTCCTCATCAAATACTTGTGTAAGAAGTTGCTCAATTAGCTGTGATTCCAGTCCCTTCATTCGCAATTTTTGCATGATTTGGTAGGGTCCCGCATTGGCAGCTCTGATTTTTCCTCGGATGTAACTTTCAATATATGCTCGGTCGTTAATGAGATTGTTTTTCCCGAGATAGTCAATGATAGCCTCAATTTGAGAGCTTTGAATATGATGCTCGAAAAGATATTTTTTTACTTCAGATGAGGTTCGAGGTTTGAAAGAGATGAAATAAAGCGCCAAAGCTTTGCCTTGGGCGAAATGATCGAAAGACAAGAGTTGCTCAAACTCCCCTTCAGTGAGTGCTTTGTCACGCGTGAGCATAAACTTAACGACAGTATCCTCACATACATAGATTTTATCTTGCTCTTCATCCCAATCCTTATATGTGAGCGGTTCGGTAAAGGTGACTTTATAAAGCTTTTTGAGTTTTGTAATTTCCTTGATTTTTATCATAGCATCATTATATCAGAGTTTTAGAGAAGGGGAGCATTATTTTATGTACCAACAGTGCGGGGGAAGATAAGAACAGTTGAGATACAAGTGAATATTCTTCCAAATATAAAAAACGCTCAATCCTGCATTACTTTATGACGAATTGAGTGATTTTTCTGTTTTTGAGATTCTTATCCCAGTCTCGTGATAATTTCTTGGTTTAGAAATTAAATGTTTCTGGATCTGGTCCTATGCGTAAATTTTCATCAAGTGTGTCCAAAAGCCCCATGTCTTCTTGATCCAGTGAAAAGTCATAGACATCACGGTTAGCCCGCATCCGTTCAACCTTGACTGATTTTACATTGAGCAAGATGCCTTGCTCTAAGTGCCAACGTAGAATAATTTGTGCAGCTGATTTCTGGTGCTTTTGAGCGATTTTTTGGATAATCTCATTATCTAGTAATTTTCCCTGCATGAGTGGAGACCAAGCTTGAGTTTTGATATTATGTTTTTCTAAAAAATGGCGTAAGGACTTTTGGGCTAACTTAGGATGCAGTTCAATTTGATTTACTGCTGGTAGTGTCTGAGCATATGTAAAGAGGCGTTCCAAATGGTGTTTTTGAAAATTACTTACACCGAGTGCTTTTATGCGTCCAGCTTTATGTAAATCTTCCATTGCTTTCCAAGACTCTTGGTAACCATAGTCAGTACCCGGCCAGTGGATGAGATAAAGGTCAAGGTAATCCAAACCTAATTTTTCTAAACTTGCTTCAAAGCTTTGAAGGGTTTCTTCATAGGAAAGGTTACTGCCCCACAGTTTTGAAGTTATGAAGAGGTCTTCACGAGATAAGTCCGTTGCGTGAAGTCCTTCTTTAATTCCTTGCCCCGTTCCTTCTTCATTTCCGTAAATCTGTGCAGTATCAATGAGGCGATAGCCGTTGATGATACCATTTTTGACGATTTCAGCAGTTTCTTCGTTGGGAATCTGAAATACACCTAGGCCTAATTCAGGGATATCAATATGGTTGTTAAGCTTCACTATATGTTCTCCTATAAGTTTTCTTTTGACAAAAAATAGTATATAATAAAAACAACTTGTTGAATAGTACCTACTTTTTTGTTATATACATACATAAAAGTAATTTTTAATTAAAATAAAGAATTGTAAGAGGTGTTTTTTGAAAAAAACTTATAACATAGGTGTAGAAGCCACGATGGATGTGATTGGCGGAAAGTGGAAAGCCATAATTTTATGTAACTTAAGACATCAGCCACGCAGACCGGGTGAACTTAAGCGTAATATCCCTGGTATTAGTCAAAAGATGCTCACACAGCAGCTCCGCGAACTGGAAGCAGATAATATCATTATTCGGAAAGTTTATAATCAAGTCCCTCCTAAAGTAGAGTATTCGATAAGTCCTTATGGAGAAAGTTTGAATAATATTTTAGACAGTCTTTGCTCTTGGGGAGAAGATCATGTCAAAACTTTAAAAGAGCAAGGAAACGACGTCCATATCCTGATTAAGGATTAGTTGAATATACAGATAAGTCAAGGAGATACAATGTATAAACCGAATTTTGACACGGTACATCATGTTGCTATCATTGGTAGCGATTATGAAAAGTCTCGGAAGTTTTATGTCGATATTATGGGTTTTTCTGTGATTAGAGAAAATAATCGTCCTGATAAAGGAGATGTAAAAATTGATTTAAAGATGAATGACGAAACGGAAATAGAGCTGTTTATCAAGACCGAAGCGCCCGAACGTGTGTCTTATCCAGAAGCAAAGGGATTACGTCATCTGGCAATAAAGACAAATAATATTGAAGAAGATATAGCATATTTGTCTCACCAAGGTGTGAAAGTAGGAGAACTACGTGTGGATGAAATCACAGATAAAAAGATGGTTTTCTTCTACGATCCAGATGATCTGCCGCTAGAATTGCATGAATAATATAAAATTCCAACTGTAGCTGGAGTTTTCCCTGTCTGTGTGGCGGGAATGACATAATTTTCCGAGGCTCATCACAGGAAAATTATGTTAAAATTGGGATATGATTAATCTGAAAATTGGACAAAAAATCCCACTCAATATTGAGCGTATGGGTATCAATGGCGAAGGAATCGCCTCTTACCATGGGCGCTTGGTTTTTGTGCCTTACGCACTGCCTACAGAAGAAATTTTGGCAGAAATTACAGAAAATGCACGTAACTTTTCACGCGCAAAAGTTGTAAAGATAAATAAAAAGTCAAAATACCGTGTCAAACCTGAGGACCGTGTTTATCACGAGTTGAGTAGCTCTCACATCATGCATCTTGCTTATCCACAACAGTTGGAGTTCAAGCGTGATTTACTCCGTCAAGCTCTGGAGAAATACCGCCCAACAGGGTGGAGGAAGTATGAACTTTTACCGACACTTGGTATGGAACATCCTTTGCGTTACCGTAACAAATTACAATTTCAAGTGCGCCGTCTAAACAATGGGGATGTTATTGCTGGTTTATACAAAGAAGGCACGCACCATCTGGTGAATTTAGAAAATTGCTTGGTGCAAGATGAAGTTATCCAAAATATAGCTAATCGTATTTGCCGTTTGATTGAAAAATACAATTTGCCTGTTTATGACGAGCGTAAAGTCATGGGTATCCGCACAATCGTTGCGCGACGCAGCCAAAAAACAGGTGAAGTCCAAATTATTTTCGTGACATCCGCACGTATCAGCTTAGATGGCCAAGTTTGGCCTGCACCACGTGAAGAGCTCTCAAAACGTCAACGCAAAGACTTGGTGAAGATGGATGATATCTTATCTGACTTGACGGAAGAGTTTCAAGAGATTGTTTCTGTATCAGCCAACTTCCATCCAAAGAAAACCAGCGAAATTTATGGTGACCGTACACAGATGCTCTTTGCAGAAAAAGAAACGATTACTGAAGGCGTTTTGGATTATGACTTTGAGTTGTCGCCACGTGCTTTTTATCAACTCAATTCAGAACAAGCCAATGTTCTTTACGGTGAGGCCGTACGCGCGCTAAATCCGAAAAAAGATGACCGTGTCATTGATGCCTATTGTGGCGTTGGGACAATCGGTTTTGGTGTGGCCAAGAAAGTCAAATCTGTCCACGGGATGGATATTACGCCAGAGTCTATCGCTGATGCTAAATCTAACGCGAAACGTCTCGGATTTAAAAACTGCCATTATGAGGTAGGTAAAGCGGAGCGTATCATTCCCAACTGGTATAAGTCAGGCCATAGAGCCACAGCGCTTATCGTTGATCCGCCACGTACAGGTTTGGATGATGCCTTGTTGGAAACAATCACCACTTATACACCAGAAAAACTGGTTTATGTGTCTTGTAACGTTTCGACTTTGGCAAAAGACTTAGTAATTCTTTCGCAATTTTACAGCATTGAATACATCCAATCTGTCGATATGTTCCCCCATACAGCACGGACTGAAGCGGTAGTGAAAATGCGTAAACTTGCTCAACCTTTGGCAGCACCTTTCCGTGCTGAAAAGTCAAAAGCAAGCTATAGTAAACCACGGAGGAAAAGGAAATGACAAAATTTATCATTGAAAAAGATTTTTGGGAGCTTTTCCCAGACACGCAAATTGGGATTGTTTTAGCTAAAGGTATTGATAATACAGGGGAGAGCTCTGCTGAAGTCAAAGACATGTTGGCCAAAGCCAACCAAGAATCAGGGAAATTTTTACAAGAGCCTGTTTTTAGTGAAAATCCAGTTGTTTCAGTTTGGCGTCAAGCTTATCGTAAGTTTAAGACTAAAAAAGGTGCACGTTCTTCTATTGAAAACTTGATGAAACGGGTTGAAAAAGGCAAAGAAGTTGGCAGTATTAATCCCCTTGTGGATATCTACAATACGATGAGTTTAACCTATGGTTTACCAGCCGGTGGCGAAGATATTGATAGCTTTGCTGGCAATCTTCGTTTGACTCAGGCACAAGGTGGGGAAAAATTCATCGCTTTAGGGGATGAGGAGCCGGATAATGCTCTGGCTGGAGAAATTGCTTATCTTGATGATGAGGGTGCCGTTTGTCGCTGCTGGAATTGGCGTGATGGTCAACGTACAATGCTGACAGAAAATACAAAAAACGCCTTTTTAATCATTGAATGTGTGGATGCAAGTCGTACAGATGAATTGCGACAAGCTATAGAAAAGTTGGCAGAGCTTACTGTTGCACATCTCGGAGGACGTGCAGAGGTTGCAATCATGACAAAAGAAAATCCTGAGCTCAGTTTAGACTAAGAGGAAAGCATGATTTATTTAAGAAAGGCAGCCCTATCGGATATTCCATCCGTTATGCCGATCATTGTTCAGGCAAGAGAATTTCTGGGAAAATCTGGGAGTGATCAATGGCAAGCAGAGTATCCCGCACAAAGTGACATTGAAAATTTTATTCACAAAGATGTGGGCTACGTTCTGATTGTGGGCGAAGAAGTTGCAGGTTTTTGTGCGGTCATTACCGGAGAAGATACGCAATACACGAAAATTTATAAGGGCAAGTGGTTAAATGACAGCTTGGACTATGTCACTGTTCATTGTTTAGCACTGTCTGACCAATATCGTGGGCTGGGTTTGACAAAGTATCTTTTTTCGAACATTTTTACTTTGATGCAGGCACGTGGCTATAAGGACTTCCGTGTGGATACGCATCCAGCCAATGCAGTGATGCGGGCGGTTTTTGAGCGCGAAGGTTTTGAAAAGCGGGGAATGGTTTTCTACGAAGGAGAGCGCATCGCTTATCAACTTCTTTTAGGAGAAGGAGATGAATAAAGAAAACTGGGTGGAGTTTTGTTTGTCGCTGGGGGCCTACATTTGCCTCTACACCCTTTGCAAAGAGGGAAAAAGGTCCAGCTACGGTTGTGGTGAAGCATCTCAAAAACAAAAAATCCTTTGTTTATATCTCGGAGCGTGAGGGCAAACTTGTTTTGGATGTTAAAGGTTTACCCTCAGTCAACGAAGAACTCCGTGAAACTTTCGCTTCAATAAGACCGGCTTGGCACATGAATAAAACGCACTGGAATGACATCCACTTTGGTGGTGATGTTTCAGAGGAACAAGCGAAACAGCTGATTGAAAACAGTTATCGTCTAATCAAGCCAAAAAGAGAATAAAAATGGAATATAAAGAAAAATTTTTAAAAGATTTCAGTGAATGGGTGGACCAGCAGGTTCAACTTTCAGAACTAGCAATGAAAGCCGCAGAAAAAATTGCGGATGAAGATAAAAAAATTGAAGCAAAAGAAGCGGCTATTCGTTATGAAAGCCGTCTCGATGCCTATCAATTTATTCAAGGGAAATTTGAAAACTATAAAGCAGGTAAAGATTTCCACGATGTACCAGACTTAGGTACAAAAACTTTTTAAGTAACAAAGAAAATCACCGCAAAGGGTTTTCGAGGACTCAGGCTTTGGAGGGAATTATTTATATCGATTGAAAGCACAACAGCCAACAGCAAAAAAGCTAACTTTAATGGCTGACCTTTTAACGTATCCGTAGACTCTCTGCTTGGTCGTGAGAAAGAAAAAAGAAAGAGAAGAACGGCTCAGTAAGGAACTATTTGAAACTTATATGCTAGAAACGCAAGATTTCCTTGAAGTGTATAAAGAAGAGGCTGAAAGAGGGCCTTTTTCAAAAGATAGTCTTACCGCTTTAAGTTCTACTTTCAGATTTTACAAACAGTTGATATTTTTCAAAATGGAAATAAGCTTCAAATTGCTTTAGCTAAAAACTTATTGAATGCTATTTCTGACCGATTAAGCGCTTTTAACGCTGCTTTTTTTGATATACATAATAATTACTAGCATCAATGAAAAGGCAAAAGCTCTATTCTTTGGACTGTGCTGGTTCGAATTTGCGGGAGAAGAAAAATGCCTTATTACAGAAATAGGGCATTTTTGGAATAAAGCATTTACTAATGAAGAATTGAAGCATTTTAAATCAGGAGCTGATTTTAATAATTTCGTATAGGAGCAGTATTATGAACTTTTATGATATCGAATTTTTGAAATCACAATCAGGAATAAATGATTATATCAGATATATTTTTATATTTGCAAGTCTTACAGTACTCGTCATTATATTCAGTATTTATATTAGACACAAAATAAAAACTAAATATCGAGATTTAAGTATAATTCTTTTGTTATTTATTATTTTAGAACTAGGGATACAATATTCTAATTATAGAGGATTTCAATCAAAACAGAACCAATCCTCGCAAATGGTTGCTTTTGTTGAGAATGTAGCTAAAAATCAAAAGGTTGATATAGACAAGGTTTTAGTTAATTCTACTCAATTTGCTGATGGAATAATTGTAAAAATTGATGATAAATATTACTCAGTTAACTTAAATCCTGATCAGAAAACATATACATTTGTAGAAAGTTATTTGATTAATCCCCAAAATAAAGAAATAAAAAAATAGATTGTGAGAAGGTATGTTACTTTACAGTTCAATAATTTTAAAATTCTCTTTAGGTATTATTTGCCTTATTATCCAAATAAATATAATGGGAAAAGGAAATTTAGCGCCAGCTTCCGCAATGGATCAAGTTCAAAATTATGTTTTAGGTGGAATAATTGGGGGAGTTATTTATAATGACTCTATTACAGTTTTACAATTTATACTTGTTTTAATTATTTGGACGCTTTTGGTATTGATTTTAAAGTTTTCAAAAGAACATAATCGATATATAAAATTATTAGTAGATGGTCGCCCATTAACCTTAATAAAAGACGGAAATATCAGAGTTGAGGAGTGTTTGAAAAATGGTATTTCTGCTAATGATTTGATGTTCAAACTTCGTTCCAACGGTATCTATAAAATTGATAATGTGAAACGTGCTATTTTAGAACAAAATGGTCAGCTGACATTAATTGAATTTGGAGAAGAAAATGTTAAATATCCTCTTATTGTAGATGGTCAAGTGAATCTAGATGTTCTAGAAGTTATTGATAAAAATGCTGAATGGGTTGAATCGCAAATTTTAGAACAAGGCTATAACAAAATTGGTGAGATATATTTAGGTGAATATATCTCTGGAGAACTTAAGTTGTATGGCTATAACGACTAGTCAAGGAAAGACTATTCCTTGATAAAGCTACAGTAGAAGCAGTTTATGCTCAAACTGTAGCTGAAATAGAAGAGCTCTCAAAAGCAAAAGAAGTCAAGCTCTTTTTAGAGAAACTTGCGGACAGTAAAATAACGAAAGAGCAAGCGGAGAGAGTTACTTCTCCTGAAAGACTTAGTTGAAGCTTTTGTCTTACCCTCTGAAAGTCAAATTAAAAAGCTCAAAGTTCCCGCACAAGCAAGCTGGGATATGAAAGAACTCACCTATTTTGCTTGGAAGGAGATTTCTAGTCAGCGCAAGTATATTGTGACGAGTGACGGACGGAGTTTTTATGGGACGACATCAGGAAGTATAAAAAATATTTGTGCGATTTGTCAAAAAACAAGCCAAGTGACGCAGTTTTTAGCAACCACTAAAAGAGGGCTGAGGCTACCTATACTAAAATGGCACATATATCTGTGTTGATAGTGTGAACTGCAATCGACAAATGCAAAAAATAGAAGGTTTAGAGCATTTCTTAGAAATAATCAAAGAACGCTGAGCGACCTTGCAAAAAACGGACAAATCTGATAGAATAAAAGCACTAAATGAGGAGTAACAAGTCTAATCTTTGAGAGAGAAATCGGTCGCTGCGAGATTTCAGATGAAGCTTGTGAAGGTTGCATTGAAGTCAGTTAAATAAAATTAAGTGTCTGCTTTTAAAAGCAGGAATTTAGGTGGTACCGCGCGTGAGCGTCCTATGTTGGATGTTTAGGTGCGGTATTTTTTATTGACACTCCCTTGCACTTCTCCCTCGACATTATCAACTGTTTTCATACCGAAAGGAAAAATAAATGACAGAAGAATTATCAACAAAATTTAATCCTGCTGAAGTCGAAGCAGGACGCTATGAAAAATGGCTCGAACAAGGTGTTTTTGCACCTTCAGATGACAAAAAAGCAAAACCTTACAGTATCGTTATTCCACCACCAAACGTCACAGGGAAACTCCACTTAGGGCATGCTTGGGACACAACCTTGCAAGACATCATCATCCGTCAAAAACGTATGCAAGGTTTTGATACGCTCTGGTTGCCAGGAATGGACCACGCTGGTATTGCAACGCAAGCCAAAGTGGAAGCGCGTTTAGCCGAAGAGGGTATTTCACGTTATGACTTAGGCCGTGAGAAATTCTTGGACAAGGTCTGGGAATGGAAAGACGAATACGCTGAAACTATTCATCAACAATGGGGTAAAATGGGTATCTCTGTTGACTACAGTCGCGAGCGCTTTACTCTAGATGAAGGCTTGTCTGCTGCAGTCCGCAAAGTTTTTGTTGAGCTTTATAAAAAAGGTTGGATTTACCGTGGTGAGTTTATCATTAACTGGGATCCAAAGGCCATGACTGCACTCTCTGATATTGAAGTTATCCATAAGGATGTCGAAGGTGCCTTCTATCACATTACTTATCCTTTGGCGGATGGTTCAGGCGCGCTTGAAGTAGCGACAACGCGTCCAGAAACTTTCTTTGGAGACACTGCTGTTGCTGTTAACCCGGCAGATGAACGTTATGCCAAATACATTGGTCAAAGTGTTATTCTCCCTATCATTAACAAAGAAATTCCTATTGTTGGTGACGAACACGCAGACATGGAAAAAGGGACAGGTGTGGTTAAAATTACACCCGCTCATGATCCTAATGACTTCTTGGTTGGTCAACGTCATAACTTGCCACAAGTTAATGTGATGAATGCTGACGGTACAATGAACGAGCTGGCAGGCGAGTTTAATGGTATGGATCGCTTTGAAGCCCGCGAAGCCATCATTAAAAAATTAGATGCGCTCGGCAACTTAGTTAAAGTTGAGAAAATGATGCATTCCGTTGGGCACTCAGAACGTACAGGTGTAATGGTTGAGCCACGCTTGTCGACACAATGGTTCGTTAAGATGGAAGAGTTGGCTAAAAATGCAATCGCAAATCAAAAAACAGAAGATGCGGTTGAGTTTTATCCTCCACGTTTTAACGACACTTTCCTCCAATGGATGGAAAACGTACATGACTGGGTTATTTCACGCCAACTTTGGTGGGGACATCAAATCCCTGCCTGGTACAACGAAGCTGGCGAAATGTATGTCGGCGAAGAAGCACCAGAAGGCGAAGGTTGGGTACAAGATGAAGACGTACTTGATACATGGTTCTCTTCCGCCTTATGGCCTTTCTCAACTATGGGCTGGCCGGATGAAAAGGCAGAAGACTTCCAACGATACTTCCCAACATCGACCTTGGTTACGGGCTATGACATCATCTTCTTCTGGGTTTCACGTATGATTTTCCAATCGCTTGAGTTTACAGGAAAAGCACCATTTAATAATGTGCTTATACACGGCTTGATTCGTGATGAAGAGGGACGCAAGATGTCCAAATCTTTGGGGAATGGTATTGACCCAATGGATGTGATTGAAAAATATGGTGCAGATGCTTTGCGTTGGTTCTTGTCCAACGGTTCAGCTCCAGGACAAGATGTGCGTTTCAGCTACGACAAGATGGATGCAGCTTGGAATTTCATCAATAAGATATGGAATGTGTCACGCTATATCTTGATGAATGCAGGAGATATCACAGCAGAAGAAATTTCTGCTCATCTTGACCAAGTGGCAGCAAAAACAGCAGGTAATGTTACCGATCGCTGGATTCTCACACGTTTGAATGATACGATTGCGCGTGTTACGGAACAAATGGATAAATTTGAGTTTGGTGTTGCAGGCCATATTCTGTATAACTTCATTTGGGATGAGTTTGCTAACTGGTATCTTGAGTTGACCAAAGAAGTAATGTTTGGCGATGATGAAGCAGAAAAAGACGTCACACGTTCAGTGCTTGTACATGTTCTTGATCAAGTGCTCCGTCTCTTGCACCCAATCATGCCTTTCTTCACAGAAGAAATCTTTGAAAAACTTCCGACCGCTGAAGGTAAATCTATTGTTGTGTCTGAATATCCAGAAGTACGTCCAGAATTTGATGATGCAGAAGTAGGTGAAGGTGTTGCCATGCTGATTGAAATTATCACAGCTGTACGCAATATCCGTGCGGAAGTGAATACGCCTTTATCAAAAGCAGTGCCAATGATAATCAAATCAGACAAGGAAGCCTTCCTGAATAAGGTGGCGGCTTACATCAGACGCTTCACCAACCCAAGTGAGTTAACTATTGCAGCGGATGTGACAGTGCCTGAACAAGCCATGTCAGCAGTTGTTACTGGTGCGGAAATCTACCTTCCATTAGCAGGATTGATTAATATCGAGGAAGAAATTGCACGCCTTAATAAAGAATTAGACAAATGGGAAAAAGAACTTGATAGGGTTAACCGTAAACTTTCTAATGAAAAATTTGTGGCAAATGCCAAGGCAGAAGTTGTAGACAAAGAACGTGCCAAGCTGGCGGACTATCAAGAGAAGTTTGAAAGCACTCAAGCCCGTATTGAAGAATTACAAAAATAGACTATGAGACGTGGAAAAGTTCCTCATTATGGGAACTTTTTCTTTTTGCTATATAGACAGGTAATATCTTAAATTTTCATTTCTTGTTAAACCCATGGAAAAGTGATAAAATAAACAAAGAAAAAACTCTAAGGAGAGAGATAAGATGGCACATATTAAATTTGATTATTCTAATTTGAAACCATTTGTAGCGGATAAAGAACTTGACGAAATTCAATGGCAAGTTGACGGCGCAGATAAACTTCTTCGTGAAGGAACTGGTGCGGGTTCTGACTTCATTGGTTGGTTAGATCTTCCAGAAGATTATGACAAAGAAGAATTTGCACGCATTCAAAAAGCAGCAAGCAAAATTCAATCTGACTCAGAAGTTCTTATTGTTATCGGTATCGGAGGTTCATACCTTGGTGCCCGTGCTGCAATTGACTTCTTGAACAACAGCTTTGTTAATCTTCAATCAAAAGAAGAACGTAAAGCGCCACAAATTCTTTATGCAGGAAATTCAATTTCTTCAAGCTATCTTTCAGATTTGGTAGAATATGTTGCGGATAAAGACTTTTCTGTTAATGTTATCTCTAAATCAGGGACTACAACTGAACCAGCAATTGCTTTCCGTGTCTTTGAAGAACTTTTGGTTAAAAAATATGGTCGTGAAGAAGCAAATAAACGTATCTATGCAACAACAGATAAAGAAAAAGGTGCCGTTAAAGTTAATGCTGATGCAAACAACTGGAAGACTTTTGTTGTGCCAGATTCAGTTGGGGGACGTTTCTCAGTTTTGACAGCTGTTGGTCTCTTGCCTATCGCAGCATCTGGTGCTGATATTACAGCGCTTATGGAAGGTGCTAACGCAGCGCGTAAAGAATATACAGCCACAGACGTACGTGAAAATGATGCTTATGCTTATGCAGCACTTCGTAATATCCTTTACCGTAAAGGTAAACTTTCAGAAATCCTGATTAACTATGAACCATCATTGCAATACTTCTCAGAATGGTGGAAACAGTTGGCAGGTGAATCTGAAGGTAAAGACCAAAAAGGTATTTATCCAACATCAGCAAACTTCTCAACAGATTTGCATTCATTGGGTCAATTTATCCAAGAAGGCACACGTTCTGTATTTGAAACAGCTATCCGTGTGGAAAAACCACGCAAAAATATTAACATCCCTGAGCTTGAAGCAGATCTTGATGGACTTGGCTACTTGCAAGGTAAAGATGTTGACTTCGTCAACAAAAAAGCTGCTGACGGTGTGCTCCTTGCTCACACAGATGGTGGTGTACCAAACATGATTGTTACCTTGCCTGAGCAAGATGAATTTACTTTGGGTTACACTATCTATTTCTTCGAGCTTGCAATCGCAATCTCTGGTTACTTGAACGGTATCAATCCATTTGACCAACCAGGTGTGGAAGCTTACAAACGTAACATGTTTGCACTTCTTGGTAAACCAGGATTTGAAGAATTGAGTGCCGAATTGAATGCACGTCTTAAATAAGGAAGGATTCTATTAAAAAAGTCATTATTCTTTGAATTATGGCTTTTTTACTGCCCTTGGGGAAGAACTCTATCAATGTGCTATAATAGAGCAATGAGAGTTGTAGCAGGAAATTATGGTGGCAGGCCACTGAAGACATTGGCAGGAAAAACAACACGTCCAACGACGGATAAAGTCAAGGGTGCAATTTTTAATATGATTGGTCCCTATTTTGAGGGTGGGCGGGTTCTGGATTTGTTCTCAGGTTCAGGTTCACTTGCTATCGAAGCTGTCTCACGTGGGATGGACAGTGCTGTAATGGTTGAAAAAGACCGTTCGGCGCAGTTGGTTATCACTGAAAATATCAAGATGACAAAAGAAGAGGGGAAATTTCAACTTCTCAAAATGCCAGCAGAGCGTGCTTTAGCTCATCTTTCTGGACAGTTTGACTTGGTTTTATTAGATCCGCCTTATGCGAGAGAAAATATTGTTGCTAATCTAGAAGAAATGCAGAAAAAAGACTTGCTGGCAGATGACGTTATCGTTGTTTGTGAAACGGATAAGGGAGTCTCCCTTCCAGAAAAAATTGGGCAACTGTCCTTGCGTAAAGAGAAAGTATATGGAATTTCGAAGGTAACCATCTATGAAAGATAAAATTGGTTTATTTACAGGGACTTTTGACCCGGTCACAAAAGGCCATCTTGATATCGTTGAACGCGCCAGCAAGCTTTTTGATAAGCTTTATATTGGCATTTTTAAAAATGAAGCTAAAAATCCTCTGTTCAGCCTAGAAGAGCGCGTTGCCCTCATCGAAAAAGCCTTGGCAGATCTACAATTAACCAATGTAGAAGTGATTGCACATGCGAATGATTTGACGGTAAACATTGCGAAGCAACTTGAAGTTACGGCACTTGTGCGTTCCGTTCGCAATGCGGTAGATTTAGACTATGAGAAAAATATGATTTACTTTAACCGTGAAATGACGGGAATAGAAACGATTCTATTGACTGCAAAACCAGAACTCGAAAATATTAGTTCTACACGGATGCGTGAACTTTATCATTTTGGCCAAGACCTTAGCCGATGGTTGCCAGAAAATGTTATTGAAGCACTGAATGGAAAAAAATCAAATGAAAAATAAAGATATAAAAAATAAACGTAAGCTCAAACTTTTTTTATCTATAGGAATTCCGCTTATATTTATCGTAGGGCTGTTTTTCCCTCTGCCGTATTACATTGAGCAACCAGGTGGAGCAATACCAGTCAATCAAATGGTTGAAGTTTCAGGGACAAAAGATGAACATAAAGGAAATTTCTATCTGACTACGGTTGAAATGGTTCGAGCTAATGCGGCAAATATGCTTTATTCGATGTCTAACCCCTTTGCTACTGTTTTAAGCAGTCAAGAAATGACAGGGGGATTGACCAACCAACAATTTGACTTAGTTAATCAATTTTATATGCAGACTGCGCAGAATACTGCGATTTATCAAGCTTTCAAGCTGGCAGGTAAGCCTTATGAAATGAAGTACCAAGGGGTTTACGTACTTAGCATAAGTGAGGATTCAACATTTAAAAATGATCTGCAGCTTTCTGATACGATAACGGAAGTTAATGGTAAAACATTCAAGTCTTCAGCAGACATGATAAAATATGTGGCTCAACAAAAGGTGGGCGATAATGTTACGATTAAGTATACACGTATGGATGGTAGCCAACATGAAGCAACTGGAAAATATATTAAGTTGAGCAATGGCAAGACAGGCATTGGTATCGGCTTGGTTGATCATACAGAGGTTGTGACTCATCCCCAAGTGAAAATTGATGCAGGCTCAATTGGTGGTCCAAGCGCTGGGATGATGTTTACTCTGGAAATCTATAGTCAGATTACGGGCAAAGACTTGCGGCGAGGTAGAGAAATAGCAGGCACTGGGACGATAAACGAAGACGGAAGTATCGGTCAGATTGGTGGAGTTGATAAAAAGGTTGCAACAGCTAGTCAAGAGGGGGCTAAAATCTTTCTCTGCCCAGATGAAACAGCTGAACAGACAAAAGCCTCTGGTACAACGAATAACTATACAGATGCTCTAGCAGCAGCTAAAAAGTTGAATACAGATATGAAAATCGTACCTGTCAAGACCATCCAAGATGCCCTTAATTATCTTGAAAAATAAAAAAGCTGTTATGAACAGCTTTTTTTGTTTAATATTGGTCTCGTAAGAGCGTTTTAAGTTCAGCGATACTTGGCTGACGTGGATTGCCCGGTGTGCATTGATCGTCATAAACAAGGTTTGCTAACTTGTCAAGTTCACGTTCCAAATGATTTTTATCAACTCCATTACCTGAAAGTGTGATATCAATATCAATGCTGTCTGTTAACTTCTTGATTTCCTTAATGAGCTTGTCAACCAGTTCGGCATTATCTTTACCTGTTAAACCAATATAGCGCGCAATTTCGGCGTAGTCTTCTTGGGCACGGTAGATTTCATAACGCGGATACGGTGTACGTTTAACGTTTCCTGTTACAGCGTTGAATTTGATGACGTGAGGCATAGCAATAGCAATAGCTAAACCATGTGGCAATTCAAACTCACCACCGACTTTGTGCGCTAAGGAGTGGTTGATGCCGAGAAAGGCATTGGCAAAAGCCATACCAGCTAAGGTTGCAGCGTTGTGCATGTTTGCACGAGCTATTTGCCCTTCTTTGGAAGGTTTTGAGGGGTCATAGTGGTAAGAAGTGGTTAAATTTTCAAAAATTAATTTGATTGCACGAAGTGACAAAGGTTTAGTATAATCCGAAGCCATGACTGAAACATAGGATTCTAGTGCGTGGCTAAGCGCGTCAATACCAGACCAAGCAACTGTACGTTTTGGTACAGTCATAACAAACTCAGGGTCAACAATGGCCACTTGAGGTGTAAGTTGATAATCAGCTAAAGGATATTTAACATGTGTTTCATCATCAGTGATGACAGCAAACGGTGTTACCTCAGAACCTGTACCTGAAGTAGTCGGGATACACACCAGCTGAGTTTGGTCTTGATGTGGGAATTTGACGATACGTTTACGAATGTCGATGAATTTTTGAGCCAGTTGTTCAAAGAGGGCTTTCAATGCGACATCATCATTAAGGTCAACCTCCCCGCGAACAGAATATTCATAAATCAAACGCCCGATTTTGGCAGCATCAAGCGGAGAACCACCGCCAAGTGCGATAACGGTATCTGGTTTGAAGTCATCCATTTGACGCGCAATCTCGATTGCCTGAGACAATGTAGGGTCTGGTTTTACAGAACCATAGATAGTCGTTTGAACTTGTGTGTCACGAACGGCGAGTTGCTCAAGCATGTGATCAACAAAGCCAAACTGCAACATCCCGTGATCCGTGACAACAAAGGCACGTTTTATGTCAGGCATTTCTTGCAAGTAAGAGATTGAGTTGTTTTCGTAGTAGATTTCTTTTGGCAGACGAACCCATTGTGGGCGATTACGACGACGTGCCACTGTTTTAATATTCAATAGATCGTATGTACTCAAGTTGTGTGAGATTGAATTTTTACCCCATGAACCAGTTCCAAGCGTCAATGATGGACGCATTGCATCAGTATAAATATCGCCAACACCACCGATAGAATCAGGCTGGTTGACCAATATACGTGCAGCACCAATAGCGTCTGCATATTCTTTAACAAATGGGTCATCCTGAGCACCAATTTGGATAGCAGCATTGTGTCCTGCACCTTGATAATTTAAAAGTTTTTGAACGATTTCTATAGCATTGTTGCGTGAGGTAGATTTGTAGAGCGACAGCAGTGGACTGAGTTTTTCGGAGGACAATGCTTCTCCGATGTTTTTTTCATTAAGTTCAAAGAGAAGGACATCTTTACCTTCAGGGACCTTTACGCCAGCTTGTTCAGCAATCCAAGGACCAGGACGTCCAGCAACAGGACCAGTTACACCAAAGCCTTCACCAGCACGTTCAACAAAGACAAATTTTTCAATTGCTTTATAGTCTTTCTTAGGTACTTTATAAGCGCCGTGTGCTTGGAGTTTTTCGAGAAACTCATCGTAAATTTCTTCAGCAATAACAGCAGAATTTTCTGTGGCACAAATCATGCCGTTGTCAAAACGCTTAGAGAGCAAGAGGTCTTCAACAGCACGATCGACATTTGCAGTTGCATCAACAAAGACAGCACCATTACCTGCACCGACCCCCAGTGAAGGATTACCAGATTTCAGGGCGGCATTAACCATTCCTGGACCACCTGTGGCTAAGATTGAAGCAATACCTGGATTCTGTATGAGTGCAGTTGTATTATAGAGACTAGGTTCTTCAACCCATTGAATAAAGTTTTCTGGAGCCCCTGCTTTCAAAGCGGCATCATAGACGATACGTGCAGCATGTGAAGAACAATTTTGAGCCTGAGGATGGAAGGCAAAAACAATAGCGTTGCGTGTCTTTGCCGTTAAAAGTGATTTGAAAATAGTTGTTGAGGTAGGGTTAGTCGTGGGCACAATCCCGGCAAGAACACCAAGAGGAGCCGCGATTTCAACGGAACCATTTACTTTGTTTTCGCTAATTACTCCAACAGTTTTATCGTTTTTTATTGAGTTATAAACAGATTCTGAAGCAAAGCGGTTTTTAGTATCCTTGTCTTCGACAATCCCGCGACCGGTTTCCTTGTGTGCTTCGTGAGCAAGTTCTAGAGAATGTTCACTGGCTGCCAAAGCCATAGCTGCAACAATTTTATCAACTTGTACCTGAGTATAACCTTCAAATTGTAGGGCAGCTTGATGGGCCTTTTTCACAAGAGCATCTGTGTATTGCTCTGCCTTTTCTAAGAGTACAGCCTTATCAGCTGCTGTTAATTCTTTCTTCGTCTTTGTTTTTGGGCTTGTCATATAAAATTTCTCCTTTGTGAAATTTATCACGTTATTATTTTAACAAAGTTTGAACGCTGTGTCAAATTGTATTGTGCAAAAAAGTACAATGTTGTGTTGGCGAAATAATATTCACATTTTAATGATAGAAAAACCGCCTTATTTGGCGGTCTGGTTTAGAGGGTAGGAAGGACACAAGTGCCTTCTGGACTGTAAAAATCTTTTTGTTTCAGCGTAAGCAGTCCTGTTGTGCGATTGCGACGGAAAAGACTAATGTTATCACTGTCTTGATGGGCTACGATAATAAAGTCTTCTGTGCTATTGAAGTTAAAGTCGCGCGGTGTCTTACCTTCTGTTTTTACAATGTCTTCCAAGGTAATTTTTGTTCCTAAAGGACTAACACTGAAGATAGCGATTGAATCATGCCCGCGGTTTGAGGCATAGAGAAATTCACCATCAGATGAAAGGCGTAGCGCAGCAGCACTTTTGACACCATCAAAATCAGCAGGAAGTGTACTGAGGGTTTCTAGAGCTGCAAAACGTCCTTTTTCTTCATTGTAACTGAGCACTGTTACAGTGGAAGAAAATTCACCAATAGCATAAGCAACTTTACCATTAGGATGGAAGGTCAGATGACGAACGCCAGTTCCGGTAGGCATGCAATATAAGGTAGCAATAGAAAGCTTGCCTTCTTCACCGACAACATCATAAACAGTAATTTCGTCCGTTCCTAAATCACAAGTAACCAAGCGACCATCTGGTGTAAGATCTGCATAGTGAACATGTGGTCGTTCTTGACCTGGGTGCCCTTTTGAGCCTTCTCCTGTATGTTTTACGGTATCCGTTAAAAGGAGTGAACCATTTTTTTGGATTTTATAGACGCGAATTTCTCCCAGGTGATAGTTGGCACCATAAACAAGACCACGTTTATCGTCAACAGCGACATAACAAAGAGGAGCTCCAACACTTGTAACATAATTTAAAAGTTCTGCTTTCCCCCTTTTATAAGCTAAAGCTGCGATACCACCACCATTTTCATCTGCAGCACAGCTATAGAGATGCTGTTTCTTTTTATCTAGAGTAATATAGGTCGCATTTTGAACATGTGCAACTTCCTTTAGATTAGAAAGTTCTTCCTTGACAACATCTAAGTCAAAACTGTATATTCCTTTTGATTCACGTTTAGTATATCCACCCACTAGAATTTTTTCCCGCATAGTTTAGCTCCTTTTACATTTAATATTCGTATAATTATTTTATCATAAAGGAGAGTTTTCAGGAAGTTAAATCTCTCACGTTTTATGCACCCATGAGAAACTTTAGTAAAAAAGATGACTTGCAATATGAGGAAGATTAGTATATAATATTACTGTTGCTCTTGGGCGATAATCTCACATTTTGACCTGACAATGTCGTAGTGCACAGGTGTAGCGGTATTGGATGACAGTCAAAAGAGGAAAAACTATTTTAAAAGGAGACATTAATATGTCAGTTATTTCAATGAAACAACTTCTTGAAGCTGGTGTTCATTTTGGTCACCAAACACGTCGTTGGAACCCAAAAATGAAACCATACATTTTCACAGAACGTAATGGTATCCACGTTATTGACCTTCAAAAAACAGTTAAACTTGTTGACGATGCTTACAACTATGTACGCAACGCTTCAGCTGAAGGTGCAGTAGTTCTTTTTGTTGGGACTAAAAAACAAGCATCAGAAGCTGTTAAAGAGGAAGCACTTCGTGCTGGTCAATACTATGTAAACCACCGTTGGCTCGGAGGTATGCTTACGAACTGGAACACTATCCAAAAACGTGTGGCACGCCTTAAATCAATTAACAAAATGGAAGAAGACGGAACTTTCGATGTTTTACCTAAGAAAGAAGTTGTTCTTTTGAACAAAGAACGTGAACGTCTTGAAAAATTCATTGGTGGTATTGCTGACATGCCTCGCATCCCAGATGTGATGTACGTTGTTGACCCACACAATGAACAAATCGCTATCCAAGAAGCTCAAAAATTGGGAATCCCAGTTGTAGCTATGGTTGATACAAACGCTGACCCAGATCCAATCGATGTTATTATCCCAGCAAACGACGATGCTATCCGTGCAGTTAAATTGATTACTGCTAAAATGGCTGATGCTGTCATCGAAGGACGTCAAGGTGAAGATGCAGCAGAAGAAGAACTTGCAGCAAAAGATACTGCAGCTTCAGAAGAGTCACTTGAAGAACTTGCTGAAATCGTTGAAGGCAAATAATTTGTAATGAATAATACAGGCGAGGCCCTACGCCTCCCTGTTTTTTTATAAAATATAATAATTAGGAGAATTATACAATGGCAGTAACAGCAGCTCAAGTTAAAGAATTGCGTGAAAAAACTGGTGCAGGTATCATGGATGCAAAACGTGCACTCGTTGAAACTGATGGAAATATGGAAGCAGCCGCTGAGCTCCTTCGTGAAAAAGGTATTGCGAAAGCTGAGAAAAAAGCTGACCGTATCGCCGCTGAAGGTTTAACAGGTATCGCCGTAAACGGCAATACTGCAGCACTTATCGAATTGAACTCAGAAACAGACTTCGTTGCTAAAAACGAACAATTCGTTGCTATCGTTAAAGAAACAGCTGAACTTATTGCAGAGAAAAAACCTGCAACTAATGAAGAAGCTTTGGCTTTGACAACTGCAGAAGGTGTCAGCCTTGAAGATTCTTACACGCAAGCTACAGCGACAATTGGTGAAAAAATCTCTTTCCGACGTTTCCAACTTATCGAAAAAACAGATGCTCAAACTTTTGGTGTGTATCAACATAATCAAGGGCGTATTGGTGTAGTTGCAGTTATTGAAGGTGGTGATGCAGAGCTTGCTAAAGCTGTTGCAATGCACATTGCTGCGATGAACCCAACTGTTCTTTCTTACAAAGAATTGGACGCTGAGTTTGTTCACGATGAGTTAGCTAAAATGAACCACAAAATCGATGAAGACAACGAAAGCCGCAAATTGGTAAACAAACCAATGCTTCCACATCTCTCATATGGTTCACGCAGCCAATTGACTGAAGAAGTTCTTGCGAATGCTGAAGCAGAAATGAAAGAAGAACTTTTGGCAGAAGGTAAACCAGAAGCAATCTTGGGTAAAATTATTCCAGGTAAAATTGCGAAATTCATCATTGATAACACTAAAGTTGACCAAGCATACACGCTTCTTGGCCAACTCTACATCATGGATGACAGTAAAACTGTGGAAGCTTTCCTTGAATCTAAAGGTGCTAAAGTAGTAGCTTTTGTACGCTATGAAGTTGGTGAAGGTATCGAGAAAGCTGAAAATAATTTTGCAGCAGAAGTTGCGGAAGCAGCAGGACTCGCTTAATTTGTAAAAAGGAAGGGTAGCTTTAGAGAAGCTACCTTTTTTCTATCCCTTCCTTTGACTAAGTAGGCTTGGACAGGGCAGTATTCTTATATTGCATGTATTCTAAAAAATGTAGAAAAGTGATGTAAAAACAAATATAATGTGCTATAATAAAGAGTGAAACTTTGTATTTAAAAATGAGTTTAAATAAAAAGATAAAATTACCTAAAGTTTTGGAGAGATAATGTCAAGTACAATAATTATTCTTTTGGGCGTTCTCGTAGTGATTGTCGTTGGATTCTATGTTTTTTCAATGGTAATGCGTAAGAAAACAGAAAATCGTATTCTTGAGTTGGAAGAACGTAAGGAATTACTTTTTGATTTACCCGTGCAAGAAGAATTAGATGCTGTCAAGAAAATGCATTTAGTTGGACAGTCGCAAACTATTTTCCGTGAATGGAATCAAAAATGGATTGATTTATCGTCGGATTCATTTGCTGATTTGGAAAATCATATTTTTGAAGCTGAACAGTTGAATGATTCCTTCCATTTTTTCCGTGCGCGTGAGTCAGCAGACGACAGTGAAGCACAGATCGAAGTCATGGAGTCAGAGGTTGAAGCAATTCGTGCAGGTGTGGCAGAGTTGGTTGAGCAAGAAAAACGTAATTCGACAAAAATCCAAGAATCCTTAGACTTATATGAAACATTGCGCGATGAGATTACGGACAATCAAGAAAAATACGGTACAGTTATTGATGAAATTAATCGTCATTTAGCAAATATTGAAACAGAGTTTTCACAGTTTGTTACGCTTAACTCAACAGGAGATCCGATTGAGGCAGCAGAAGTGCTGGAAACGGCAGAAGAACACACCATTGCTTTGCGTGCTATTACTGAAAAAATCCCATCTCTTTTAGCTGTTGTAGACAAAGAATTACCAAAACAAATTGAAGATTTAGAAGAAACAATTCATAAATTTGAAGAAGAAGATTATGTGCTTCCTCCAAGTGTTAATCTTGAGAGTGAAAGACAGGCTGTTCAAAAGGATATAGAAGAAGCGAAAGCTCTTCTTGACAGTTTTGAACTTGAGGCAACTGAGGCACGTATCACTTCAATCAATGATCGTATAAATGGTGTATATGACATCTTTGAGCGCGAATATAAAGCGCGCCGCAGTGTTGAAAAGCGTGTCAATATCCTTAAAAGCTATATTGAGCATACGCGTGCAAATAATAAAGCGCTTCTGTTAGAGATTGATCATACTATGCAGTCCTACTTGCTCTCTGATAATGAAAAGGCTGCCGTGCGTAGTTACTCAGAACACCTTGATATCTTGGAGGGAGAGGTTGACAGTGTGTTAGAGGCTGTAAAGGAAAAACAAAAGCCTTATTCAGCTTTGGGTAACAATGTAAATTCAATTATTGATGCCTTAGAAGATATTGAAAAGAATCAAATCAGCATCAGTGAAGGGCTGGCTAACTTACGTGAACAAGAAAAAGCTGCCCAAGAAGCTGCGGATGACTTTGACTCAGAATTACGTATTATTAAGCGCTATGTGGAAAAACGTAATCTTCCGGGCTTACCAAAAGATTATTTAGATCTCTTTTTTGCTACAAGTGAACGTTTAGAGGCTCTGTTCAAAGAGCTAGGTAAAGTACGTATCAATATTGATGTTGTTAATCATCAACTTGATACCTCTACTCAGGATATGGAAGCTTTGAAGGATGCAACAGACGACCTCGTCGATCATGCCGTTCTTGCGGAACAGTTGATGCAATACGCGAACCGTTATAAGGCAAGTGATGAGCGCGTTGCTGGTGCTATTGCTCGCAGTTTGCAACTTTTTGATCGTGCCCGAAACTATGATGGAGCCTTCAATGAAATCTCGAATGCCTTAGAGATGGTGGAGCCCGGTGCAGCTGAACGTATCGCTAATGTTTATCATAATCATAAAGAAAAACCAGATTATCGTTAGTGGTTTATTAGAAAACGTAAGGAAGCTTACGTTTTTTAATTTCCTTAATTTTTTTAAAATCAGTCTACTAATAAAGCAAAAGAACTGAACAAAGAGACAAATAGTTATTGTATGAAATATGTTATAATAGGCCTTTATCCGAAAAAGAAGGGTTAACCTAGTATATATGGGTTTTTGAAAAAATAAATTTAAAACTAACCAAAAAATTAACCAAGCATCGAAAGAAGTGTGTGTACACATAAAATTTATAAAATAAAGGGTTGCTGAATTTTGACTGTTTAGCAATCTTTTACTTTGTGTATTTTTTAAGAGGTATTCCAGGATAAGCTGTTTGATTGATTCTGAGGTTCTTAAATTTATTGACAGTATAGAAAATAGAATGATAAAATAAAAGTGTGATAAAAAGAACAAATTTTTTGTTGTGATGTAATCTTCTATTTTGGAGAGGTATAGATATGAAAAAGAATGCCTTAGTGTCAATAGGTATTATGTTTGCTGCAATTCTTCTTATTATTCTAAGTATTGGAGGGAAACTTTATATGGATAAGAAACAGTTTCAGAATGAGATGGTACGTGTGGTAAAAAGTGAGGAAGCAAGAGAAGTTTTTGAATCTTCATTAAAAAAATAGATCCTCATGCCTTTACATCTGAAGGAAAAATTAACTCTTACGAGATTGACTATGAGAGTATTGAACATAGTCCTATGGGTTCGATTTTAGTAAATCTAATAATTAATCATGATAAAACGTTGGTAGCTAAATATGATTTAAATAAACGCTCTGGAGATTTAAAATGTGGAGGGGTAGATTTATCTGAAAATTTATCTGAATTGAAAAGGGAAATTCAAAATGATTAATTTTACGGATGAAGAAAGAGTTATTATAGCAGATAAAGAATATAAAAAATATTCCGTGGGAGATGAGATTTCTGTAGAAGATAAACAACTAGGCTATGTCTCCGAAGTCATAAACAATCCCAAAACAGGCGAACAAACCTATATCATTACAGATGGTAACCCTAAAACTCAAAAACCAGAAGATGTTAAAAACGTAACTTTTCTTAACCAAGGTTCTACAGGTATTGATAAAACCCTTCAAAATCCTGGCGAGGTAAAACGAGATTGGTGGGATAATAATAAAAAAATTCTAGAAAATGTGCTGGAGTCCTTTAAACATCCGCAAGCTGTACTTCCCCCAACGAGACAAATGAAGTCAACAGCTCAAACTC
>NZ_CALPDE010000014.1 GCF_943193185.1 Lactococcus ileimucosae | reverse complement strand
ACAGCACAGCACAGCACAGCACAGCACAGCACAGCACAGCACAGCACAGCACAGCACAGCACAGCACAGCACATAAATACGCGGTAGATTACCGCTCTTTTCTGCATGCTCCCAAGCGCTCTGGATGAAGGGCGCTTTTTCAGTCCTGTTATTTTTGTACCAAGTGGGGCAAGGCTAGCAGGTAAAACTCCAACCAATATAAATTGAAAAGAGAGATAAAAATGAAAAAAATAGTACATAAATCAACTACCATAACTGCAGTTTTGCTGAGCACGATATTGCTCGGGCAAGTGAGCACTGTTAGCGCTGACATCAAGATTCCTAACCCACAAGTATCTCAAGCATTAAGCACCAACCAGTGGCTGACCACCTTAAATTTAAATAATGCTTCAATTCGGTCTGTTGATGATGCGCATGGTGGCACTTATGAAATTGCTCCTGATGGTATGAGTGGTGGATTCTCGAATACTAATACCCGATTGATTTTACAAGATATAAACCCTAATCCAGGCCGTCAGCACTTATACGCCTGGGAAAGTAGCACTGGGACACTCCCACAAAGGTTTGGAGCTTTTTTCAGATTTACGGTTAATCAAAACACAACTTTGACTGCAATTCATAAGAATAATCCAACTTATCGTGTCGGAGGCAGTACGCGAATAGAAGTGGGGCAGGCCTGGAATCCTAGTGATTTGGATATTACAGGTGTTGACGCAAATGGAAATCCACTCACTCAAGCAGACTTTGAAGTTGATACTAGCCAGGTTAATATAAATGCTGTTGGCAATTATCGTATTAACGTCACTATTAATAGTGGACCTTATGTGCGATTTATTTGGGCTTTTACTTTCACTGTGGTTCCAATGGGTGCAGGCAATGAATTGCCTGATGTCCATACCGTTCGCTTTGACACGGGTGGGACTTCAGTCGTTCCTGAACAATATGTTGGCAACAACTCAACAGTGAGTCGTCCTGATGATCCAGTGCTTGAACATTCTGATTTTGTTGATTGGTACACAGATGAGACGTTTACGCAGCCCTTTGATTTTAACACACCGATTACTTCTGACTTAACGCTATATGCACGCTTCAGACTGACTCCAGATAGTACTTTACCTACGATGCATACGGTCAACTTTGATGGTAGAGGGGGATCAATCATTGGTAATCAACTTGTTGCAGCAGGTAGTACCTTAACACGACCAGAAGATCCTACTCGAGACAATTATCAATTTGCGGGCTGGTACACAGATGAAAATTTGACAGAAGAATTTGATTTCAATACACCAGTAACTTCCAATATGACCCTATTTGCACGGTGGACAGCCAATGCTGACAACGTCTTGCCAGTCATGCATACAGTGAATTTTGATAGTAGAGGTGGTTCAGTTATTGGCAATCGATTTGTAGCCGATGGAAAACCAGTGACACAGCCAGAAAATCCAATACGGGCAAACTACCAGTTTGCGGGCTGGTATACGGATGAAAACTTGAGCGAAGCTTTTGATTTTAATACTCCAATAATGGAGAATACTACGCTTTATGCACGCTGGATAAGAGATACAGATGATAAAAACGATGGCGGTGTAGACATTGATGAGTCAGACACAGGGCAAAATATTAGTGCAGATGAAGAAACAGCAGAAGATATGACAGCCCCGAATCGACAAGAACATTTGCCAAAAACTGGAGATAGTGAGAACATTTTTTCTGTTATTGGTCTTGGAGGTGTAGCCCTAGCAATTTTCCTTAAGCGACAAAGATAAGTGCTTTTTAGAGGGTTTCATGATAGATGAGCCCCTTCAGTAGCAAATATATTGAAGTCGCGTCATCACACAAAAATGCCACTCTGTATTTACTAAGGAGGGCATTTTTTGTGGATGGACTGAACAGGGTTTTATTCGCTTATCTAATCAAGAGAAGTTTTTGAAGTTTTAATTTCTGACCTAATCATTCATCAGAAACCTTTTCCTTAAAAATAGCACAACTTTATAACTAATAAAACTGCTAAAACAGTTCAATCTAGAGCGAGAAAAATTATTTTGTTATAATAAAGGCATGACCTATCAAGTAAAAATAATTTATCCCAAAGAAGAAGCTCTAGAGAGCAACAAGTTAACAGAACGTACGTTCAATGAGTATATAGATGACCTTGAAGCAGAAGAAGTTATAGGACAGTATGAGCAGCTCCTGACAAAGGGCTATTCTATCTCTGTAAACTTCACACCGCCTCAGGTGGATAAAGAAGGCGAAGAACAGGATCCTTTTAAAATTGCGGAAAGTTTTGAGCTTGCGGGGATACCCTATAAGGCAACTTTGAAACTTAAAGCCTCAGGAAGCTATGAGGAAATGGTAAAAATTGCTAAAATGATTGAGCAACAAGGCTATGATTACAGCATTACGGTCAAGCTTCAAATCAACGAAAATTCCCCTGTTGATTTTGAGAAAGAAAGTTCTTGGTTTGATTCTGAATATGCAAAATACACAGTATTGCCAAAAGCAAGCAGCCAAGATATCGTGGACCTTCGCTCGCTCTATGATGTGCTCTCTGAAGAACGTTATAAGGTAAGTATCAATCTTAAAGCAAAGGTTAAAAAAGACGATGATGACAGTTTTGCTACCCAACTCGCTGCCTATCCATCAGAAACCCTAGTAACTTTTAAACTAACCGATGCGAGCTATGTATAAATAGGAAAAAGCAGGGACCAAAGCTTGTATTTTACATAAATAAAAATATGTAAAATACAAGCTTATAAATAAATTCCTGAAGAAGAGAGAAGAAAAATAGAAGAGGAACAGGGGAATATTCACCTGTTCCTTTTTTAATAAAATAAAGAAATCTTTTTGTCTTTAGTTTGTCGTTTAGATACTGTTAATTTAACAAAAATTTATTATTTTTCTATTGCTATTTTGAAAAAAAGGAGGTATTATATAGTTGTGTTTACATTCGTAAACAAAAAGGTGGGTTTTGCTCTTACAAAAGTTTCTGAATCCACCTCCTAACTAGAATTTGAAATGGAGAAGAAAGATGATTAAATTTTACTACACTCCCTCATGTACAAGTTGCCGCAAAGCAAAAGTTTGGCTGGAAAAACATAACCTCGCGTACACAGAGCACAACTTATTTGCTCAGCCATTGACAGATGAAGAAATTGCTGATCTGTTAAGTAAAACGGAGAACGGGACTGAAGATCTCATTACGACACGTTCGCAAGCTTTTAAAAGCTTGAAAGTCAATGTTGACGAGATGACAGTTAAAGAATGGACAAAATTTATTTCACAGCATCCCGAGCTCCTTCGTCGTCCTCTCTTGGTCAAGGGCGAAAAACTCCAAGCTGGCTTCAATGAGGAGCAATTGCGCAGTTTCTTTTCTAGAGAATATCGCCAAATTGAATTGCAAGAAACAAAGAAAGCTGTAGCTTAGACAAAGATGTTACACAGCACTTCGGATAAAGAAGTAGAAGTGGAGACTGTTCCGTGTAACTTTACCCTTTTTTCAACTTTCATAGTATAATAGATGTACACAGCAAAATGTAAAGGCTTTCTCCGGAGAGTTGGTCTTAAGAACAGGAAGGAGTTCCGATGGAGAATTTCAAAATCAATGATCAAGAAGCGACTGTTGAGAATTTGATAGAAGCAGGCTATCGCCGTTATCGGGGTGAAGAAATGGACATTTATTACAATGCCAACATCTGTGAACATGTGGGAGAATGTGTCCGCGGCAATCCAGCGGTTTGGGAGGTGGGGCGAAAGCCTTGGATACTTCCTGACAATGGTGAAAAGCTGGACAATCAGCGTATCATCAACCGTTGCCCGTCTGGTGCACTAAAATATATCAAATAGAAAAAGGAGAAATCATGAGGATTGTCGAGGAAGAAAACGAAATCATCCTGTACAATGATGAGAACGAACGCATCGGTGAAATGACCTTGATGAAAATGGGAAACCGTATCGTTATAACGCACACAGGTGTAGCAATTGAATACCGTGGCAAAGGCTTGGCCAAATTATTGATAGAGGCTGGCATCGAAAAGGCACGTAAAGAAAATCTTAAACTCCAAGCAACATGCCCTTATGCAGCTAAATATTTTAGAGTGCATGAAGACGAGTTACAGGATGTTTTAAAATAAAGCAAGACAAGTCAAAACAGTAACGTTTTGACTTTTTCCTATTGGGAGGGATTACAGTGAAAAAATACGACTATATTGTTATCGGTGCAGGACCAGGAGGAAATGCTTTTGCTTATGAGATGAAAGCACAGGGGGCTTCTGTTCTTCTGGTGGAGAAGGATAAATGGGGCGGAACATGTCCTAACTATGGCTGTGATCCTACAAAAATAATGATGGCTCTAGTTGAAGCCAAACAAAGGGCAGAAAATCTTTTTTCCGCTGGACTTCATGGGAATTTGCATATTGATTGGAAGGAGATGGTGGCACGGAAAAATGCTTACAGCAATGCTGTCCCTTCACGCACACGAAAAGGATTAGAGAGTGCTGGCATTGACTTGGTCTTTGGTGCTGCTCATTTCACAAAATCTGGCGCTGTTTTGGTTGGAGAGGAGGAGTATTTTGCTGACAGGTACGTTATTGCAACTGGGGCACGTCCACGCGCTTTAGACATTGAAGGAAGCAAATATTTATTGACTTCCAACGACTTTCTGGATTTGGAAGAATTGCCTCAGCGTGTGATTTTTCTAGGTGCTGGCTATGTCTCGCTTGAATTAGCTCAAATCGCAAATGCTGCAGGCGCTGAAGTTTCAGTTTTGACACACGGTGGTCTAGTTCTTTCAGGTTTTGATGAAGAATTTTCTGATAGGTATATTCAACAGTTGCAAAAAGAAGGCATTTCTTTCGTTGATAGCTTTTCCACACAAAAAGTCCAAAAAGCAGGAAAAAAGTTTCACATCTGGGCAGAAGATGGTCGTGACTTTACAGCAGATATCATTATATCAGCAGTAGGTCGTGCAGCAAATGTTGAAGAACTGAATCTGGAAACTGTTGGCATTGAGACAAGCGCAAAGGGCATTCCTGTTAATGGCTTTTTACAAACGGCAAATCCTAACATCTATGCTTTAGGGGATGTTTTGGATAAGAAGATACCAAAATTAACCCCAGTTTCCGGTTTTGAAGCAAGATACTTGGCTCATCATTTATCACGTGAAAGTCAAAATAAAGAAGAAATTCAGTATCCTGCCTTGCCTACAGTTATCTTTGGTTCAAGTAAATTGGCTAAGATTGGACAAACGCAAGTTATTGATAGTGAAACTGAGCGAAGCCTGGACATGACAGAATGGTATACCTATAAACGCATCGCTGATCCGCTTTCAAAAATAAAAATTATCGTAAACCAAAAAAATGAAATTCTAGGCGCTACACTTTTATCTACCGTAGCTGATGAGCTTATAAATATCCTTAATTTCTGCATTAATCAGTCCATTAATTTAGAGGGATTTCAACACATGATTATGGCTTATCCAACAATTGCGAGTGACCTGTTTTACTTGTATAAACAGAAATAGACTTGGAACTTATGCTTTTACTCTCTTGAAAATCTTGATTGACCTAATAATTTCTAAATTCTGCTTGACTTTCTTTCGGAAAGCGATTACAATGGAGGTATAACTTACACTAACATCTCCACATTCTAATCGAGCAAAAAAGTGCAGCTTAAAAAGTTGCGCTTTTTTGTTTAACTATCTGAAAGAAATAAAACAATTAGGTGCCAAAAGGTCCTTTAACATCTTGTAATGTTCTTGGTGCTGTGCTATCATAATGGAGAAAAAACTGATAGCGCTTACTCTAGATTGCGTCCTGATGAAAAAAAGGAGTACTTTTCCTTGTCTGTCTATCAGTGGTGAGTCCTATTTAATGACGAGAGCTTCATATCTGACTTTAGTGGAAAATATTGGGAGGTATTATGATTGAAGCAATAGCTTTGAAAAAGCAATTTGACAGTGGAGCTGTTGCACTTAAGACTATGCGCTTTATCTCCATATGACGGCGCTAGAAAATATTATTTTTCTACTAACAGTAGATAAGCACAAAATAAAGAAATAGCTGCAACACCGATGACTGTTATACCTGTATTTAGTACTGTACTTCCTTTTTCGTAAAGCAATTATTAAAGGGAGAGCAAACAGTGGCACTCAAAGATAAAGAGGGAATTTAATTTATGAAACTTAGAACACTTGGACTTGTGGGACTCTGCCTTATGGTTTCGCTCATGCTTGTAGCATGTGGAGGCAGTACAACAGTCAAAAATAATTCAGAGACTATTGAAACCGCAATAAAAGAGAAAACGACGATTACTTTTTGGCATACACTGGTGGGAAAACAGGAAGAGGCTTTGAAAAAGTTGACTTCAGAGTTTGAAAGGGAGAATCCAAAGGTTAAAGTCAATCTCCAATCGCAAGTGTCTTACTCCAATTTGCAAGCGAAATTAATGTCCACCATGCAAGCACCAAAAGCTTTGCCAACAATCACTCAAGCTTATCCTGGATGGCTTTGGTATGCTTCTAAAAACAAAATGCTGGTGAATCTCCAACCTTATATTTCTAATAAAAAAATTGGTATTTTTGGGGAAGAAGAGATTAAAAAAGAACTCATGGAAAGTGCTCAGTTGGAAGGTGTACAATATGGGCTACCCTTTAATAAATCGACCACTGTGTTATTTTACAACCAAGATTTATTGAAGAAATATGGAATAAATGTGCCGAAAACACTGGACGAATTGGAAAAAGCTTCGAAGAAAGTTTATGAAAAATCAAATCACAAAGTTATTGGCGCTGGTTTTGATTCTTTGAGTAACTATTATACAACTGCCCTTAAAGATGCGGGCATAAACTTTGATGACAAGACAGACTTTATGAGCCCAACTTCTAAAGCTGTAATTGATTATTATTTTCGCGGAGTGAAAGCGGGCTATTTCCGTATAGCAGGATCAGACAAGTATATGAGTAAGGTTTTTGTTAATCAAAAAATCGCTTTTTATGTTGCCTCTTCTGCAGTAGAATCATTCATTGCTCAAGATCTTAAATTCACCTATAATGTAGCAGCAAGTCCAACTCAACACGCCATTCAACAAGGGGCAGATATCTATATGTTTAGTCAAGCAGATGCAAAGCAGCGTACTGCAGCTTATCTTTATGAAAAGTTTTTGGCTAAAACAAGCTCAACAGTTTACTTGGCTAATCAGACAGGATATATTCCGGTAACTTATGCAGGAATGAAAGACCCAGTCTATGTAAAAAGTAAATCCTCAAAATTACCAGCCGTTATCAAGGAAGCAACGGAGCACCTATTTGTTAATCCTGTTCAGGAAAATTCAGATGCTGCTTGTACACAATTAGACGTAGCAATGCAAACAATTTTGTCCAATCCCGGAGGCAAGGAGGAGGGGCTAATAAAGCAAGGGGAAATGCAACTAAAAAATGCTTGGACAAAATAGTTCAGAAAACGAATGCAAGTGTAATTTTGACATTTTAAACTTTCACGACATTTGAGATATTTTTTCACAGATTTATGGGATAAAATAATACTAGAGTTCTCGTCCCCTTCTCATAGTTTTATTGCACAGAAAAGCGGATAAGGTCAAAAGTAAGGCTCAAATGTGATATACTAGAGATAAACGAAGGGAGCAGAGTATGCGAGTAAATAAGGAAATTGTAAAGCATGGGGAGGCATTAGACCTAGTCTGAACCATGTTGCCTCCCAATAAGTGTTAAATACTTTTTGGAGGAAAAAAATGAATAAAACATATATCTTAAATCACTTGGGTTTTAAAGAAAGCTTTGAAGAACAGGCTAAGGCGCATCCTAACTTATATCCTGGTCGCATCATTGAGCAAGCTAGAGATAAGTACAGGGTGGTGACTCACTTTGGGGAAACGATTGCTGAAGTTTCAGGAAAGTTTCGGTACGAAGCTTTAGAGGCTGCCGATTTTCCTGCGGTTGGTGACTTTGTGCTACTTGACAGACCAACAGAAGATGCCGGAACAGCTCAGATTCAGCAATGTTTAACGCGTCAGTCAGCACTTATAAGAAAGGCAGCCGGCACGACTCATGAGCGACAAATTATTGCAGCCAATGTCGACAAGGTTTTTATCTGTATGTCGCTCAATGAGGACTTTAATTTGCGAAGAGCGGAGCGTTATCTTGCTTTAGTATGGGATTCAGGAGCCGTTCCTACATTTGTTTTAACGAAGACTGATATTGCACAGGATTTAGAAAAAAAGCTAGAAGACTTACAGCAAATTAGTCTGGGCGTTGACATCTTAATGACCTCGGCATATGATGAGGACAGTTATCTTTCTCTGCGAGAATATATCAAACAGGAAGAAACAGTTGTCTTGGTTGGCTCTTCTGGTGTAGGTAAATCAACATTAATTAATGGTTTACTTGCTAAACAGAAGCTAAAAACAAATGGCTTACGTCATGACGGAAAAGGTAGACATACCACTACGCAACGTCAATTATTCAAGCTCCCATCTGGTGGTATGATTATTGATACTCCAGGGCTTAGGGAAGTTGGCCTTGAGCAAGCTAATTTTAGTGAAACTTTTTCTGATATTGTGGAATTAGCATCCTGCTGTAAATTTTCAGATTGTTCACATGGAAATGAGCCGGGCTGTGCTGTTCAGGAAGCGATTGAACAAGGGCAACTTTCACAAGAACGTTTCTCAAATTATCAAAAATTAATAAAAGAAGCAGGTTATGATGGGATGAACGCCAAGGAGATTGAAAGAAGAAAACTTGATACCATGTTTAAAGAGATGGGTGGTATGAAAAATGCGCGCAAGTTCTTGAAAAAGAAGGATAAGCGCGTGTACTAAATCTGCTCAAAATAAGTAAGTGGATGAAAAAGTCGGGGATGTATTTTCCCGGCTTTTTAATCTAAAGTAAAATGGAACAGCGTGTAATAAAAATTAAAAGACGAAGATGTCTATAAGTGTATTTGTCACTAGATATTGGTATAATTAATAATTATGGCAAGAAAAAATATTTTGAAAGCTCAACGGATAGTAGTTAAGATTGGCACAAGTTCGCTCATGTTACCTAACGGAAAAATCAATTTGTCAAACATTGATGAGCTTGCATTCGTACTATCGGATCTTAATAACAACGGATACGAGGTGATTTTGGTAACTTCTGGTGCGATTGGTGTAGGTTTAAATATTCTTGATAGAGACGAACGTCCAAAAGAAATTGCTCAGCAACAGGCACTTGCAAGCATAGGTCAAGTTGAACTCATGAGTCTTTATACCCAAATGTTTCGCCGTTACTCGCAGAAAGTTTCTCAGTTACTTTTGACACGAGATGTGACCGACTTTCCTCTGAGCTCAGAGAATGCAAAGAATGCTCTGAATGCGCTCCTCTCACTTGGCATTATTCCTATTATCAATGAAAATGATGCAATTGCAGTAGATGAAATGGATCATCAAACAAAGTTTGGGGATAATGACAAGCTTAGTGCTATTGTTTCCAAGCTTGTGGAAGCTGATTTGTTGATTATGCTCTCAGATATTGATGGTCTTTTTGATAAAAATCCAAATATTTATGATGATGCAAAAATTTTTAAGGAAGTCCATGAAATCACGGATGAGTTGCAGAGGATAGCTGGTGGAGCTGGCAGTCGTTTTGGAACTGGTGGAATGGCCTCAAAATTAGCAGCTGCACAGATTTTATTTGAAAACAATCAAGAAATGGTTTTGACCAACGGTAAGCGTATTCGAGAAATTCAAAAAATTGTTAATGGATATGAAATAGGGACTTATTTCCATAAAAATATTGAGAAAGAAGGATAGAGAGGGAGAGAAGTTATGATTGAAGAGCTTGGGGCAAAAGTTAAGGCTGCGAGCAAAGAAGTTGCAAAGTTATCTGCTACAGATAAAAATAGCTTTTTATGCCAGTTAGCAGAGAGTCTGATACAAAACACAGAGCGGATAATTCAGGAAAATGACAGAGATGTAGCCAAAGCTAAGGAACATGGGATTTCGGAAATTATGGTAGACCGCTTACGTTTGACAGCGCAACGGATAGCTGATATGGCTGTCGGTTTACGACAAATCGCTGACTTGCCGGATCCTATTGGCCAAGTTTTGCAAGGCTTTACAAATCTTGATGGTCTTAAAATTCTTCAAAAGAGAGTAGCTCTTGGTACAGTTGGGATGATTTTTGAGAGTCGGCCTAATGTGACAATTGATGCTTTTTCCCTTTGTTTCAAAACAGGAAACAGTGTTTTATTACGAGGCGGTTCCGATGCACTTTTTTCAAATATGGTTTTAGTAGAAATCATTAAGGAAAACCTGCGAGAACGAGGAATTACTGAGAGTGCGGTCGAACTTTTATCGGATACGAGTCATGAGGAAGCTGAGAAAATGATGCAAGCCGATCAATTTTTAGATGTACTTATCCCGCGTGGTTCGGCTCGACTCATTAACAAAGTGAAAGAAAAGTCAAAAGTTCCCGTTATCGAGACTGGCGTGGGAAACTGTACTGTTTTTGTAGATGAATCGGCGGACTTAGAAATGGCAAGCCAAATCGTGATCAATGCCAAAACACAGCGCCCAAGTGTTTGTAATGCAGCTGAAAGTTTAGTTGTACATGCGAAAGTTGCAGCAGAGTTTTTACCCAAACTGTGTGAGGACATAAAAAAGATACATGCTGTTGAGTTCCGAGCTGATGAAGCTGCTTTAAAAATCTTGCAATCGCAAGAGAATTGCCCAGCTATAGCAGCAACGACAGAAGATTTTGGAACAGAATACTTGGATTACATTATGTCTGTCAAAACAGTGAATAGTCTGGATGAAGCTATTGAACATATTAACCGTTATTCAAGCCGCCATTCGGAGAGTATCGTTACTTGTGATTATTTTAATGCTCAAAAGTTTCAAGATGAAATTGATGCAGCAGCAGTTTATGTAAATGCTTCGACACGCTTTACCGATGGTTTTGTATTTGGTTTAGGTGCAGAGATTGGTATCTCCACACAGAAGCTCCATGCCAGAGGTCCAATGGGGTTGGAAGCTTTAACTTCTACAAAATATTTGATTGAAGGCACTGGGCAAACGCGTTAATATCGTTAACATAGCAAGAGGAAAAACACGGCTGTGTCTTTTCAGATAATTATTAAAAAAGATACACGTGTTTCTCGAACATGCCGTATCTTTTTTCTATAACCTCGTGACATATGTTCACAAACTTGACTCACTAAAAAATTGATGATACAATTTTATAATGCATGCGAAAAAACAATACAAGGAGGAATTATGAAAATTTGGAAACTAGGTTTAGTCGCTATGCTGGGGTTGTCTTTGGCAGCTTGCGGAAACACTACTCAAAATAAGAGTACGTCTTCAAGTTCATCAGAAAAGACAGATGCTAAAGCAGGTGCAAGTAAAACCATGACCTATGCTGATCCATCAAGTTTGGAAAAAAGCTATGATGTCATTATTATCGGTGCCGGAGGTGCTGGGATGACTGCAGCTATTGAAGCTAAAGATGCGGGAATGAAGCCTGTCATCCTTGAAAAGATGCCTGTTGCTGGCGGGAACACCTCAAAGTCTTCTGCTGGATTAAATGCTTCTGAAACGTCTGTAGAAAAAGCTCAGGGGATTGAAGACTCTAACGATAAGTTTTATGAGGAAACCTTAAAAGGTGGTGGCGGAACAAATGATAAAGAGCTTCTCCGCTACTTCGTTGATCATTCTGCTGGAGCAGTGGATTGGCTCGCGCAAAACGGTATTGTTCTGGACAACTTGACGACAACTGGAGGTATGAGTGTTTCTAGAACACACCGTCCGCATGATGGTTCAGCTGTTGGTGCTTATCTAGTTAAAGGATTAGAAGAAAATATTTCTAAACGTAATATCCCGGTATTTGTGAACAGTGACGTCACCAAAATAACTGAAAAAGATGGAAAAGTATCGGGTGTTGAAGTTAAGATTGACGGGAAAACTCAGAAAGTAGCTTCTAAAGCAGTAGTGGTCACTACAGGAGGATTTGGTGCGAATGAAAAAATGATTGCTAAATACCGTCCAGACTTAAAAGACTATGTTACAACAAATGCTGCTGGTTCTACAGGTGACGGTATTGAAATGATTTCTGCTCTTGGTGGTGCTCTGGTAGATATGGATAAGATTCAAATTCACCCCACTGTTTTCCAAAAGACAGGCTATCTTGTGTCAGAGTCAGTTCGTGGAGAAGGAGCCATTCTTGTTAATCAAGGTGGTAAAAGATTCGTTAACGAAATGGATACACGTGATAAAGTATCCGCAGCAGAACTGAAACAGGAAGGCAAGTATGCTTACGCTGTTTTTGGTGAAGGCACAAAAGATAAAGTAAAAGCTGTAAATCAATACATCTCCAAGAAAATGGTTGTTGAAGCAGATAGCGTTGATGCCCTTGCTAAAAAACTTGATATGGATCCAAAGGAACTGACTGCTACAGTTGACAAATGGAACAAGGCAGTATCTGAAAAGAAAGATAGCGAATTTGGACGTACAACAGGTATGACAACAGGTATATCTGGAAAAGTATATGCTATAAAAGTTGCCCCTGGTATTCACCATACCATGGCCGGTGTAAAAATTAATACAAAGGCACAGGTGCTCAAAAAAGATGGCCAACCAATTGATGGTTTATATGCTGCAGGAGAGCTTACAGGAGGCTTGCATGGTGGAAATCGTATTGGTGGAAACGCAGTGGCAGACATTATTGTCTTTGGACGCCAAGCAGGTCAACAGGCTGCAAGCTATGTTAAAGGCTAATCACAGAAAAATACATAATTAGAAAAAATTTTGAACAAACAAATAAGGTATGCTGCCCTCTATTTCAAGGGCAACTGCCTTTTATTTTGGCACTTTTCTTAATATCAAACCGAAAAAATTGAGGAACACGACCTCAGTTTTTTGATCAAATTAAATTATTGCAAATTAGGTTCTGCTTTTTTCATGAATAAACGGTTCTTACTTTGTTCAAGAACCAAGGGCATTGCATGCTGACCTGAAAAAAGTAGAGAGGGTACAAATACAGAAATTAAAAAGCTTGCACCAGCCCCTAGTAAGATTTTTTTAGTTGAAAAAGTTCCCAGTTTTTCAGTAGACCCTTGATTTTTTTTCACACTCCAGAGATATACTGTGCCAAAGAGAAAACCATAGAGAAGCAGTGGCAGGAGCAAAAGTAATTCTCTTACCTGCCATTGGCTACTTCCAAGCTTGGTGATAAAGGAAGGCAACTCTTGAAAGGAAGTTTTACTTGCCTTACCCAGCAGCTCTTGGGCACATCTTCATACCGGAATTTCATATAAGAAAACACCTCACCGCTAGACAAATGCTAACTTTTGAGGTGTTTTATAGCTCAGAAAAGAGAACTTGAATATTATGAGACTCAAAGAAATCTTGAAATTCTTGCTCTTGAACTTCTAAGCGATCAGTGACAACAGCGCTAATTTCCTTAAGATCAGCATAAGTCATTAAGGCTGTATGTCCAAATTTAGTATGATCGGCCAATAAAATAATCTGCTGCGATGCTTTGCAAATATCTGACTTTATAACCTGCTCTTGGGCATCAGAGTTGGTTAGCCCAGCCGTTAAAGATATCCCAGTGGTTGCCATGAAAGCCTTGTTAATATTGATTCTTGGTAAATTTAAACCTGATGCCGCATCTACAAAAGATCGGGTTGAATGTTTAAACTTTGATCCTACAACTAAGAGATTGACTTTAGGTCTGTTCGCTGCGGCAATGATAACATCCAGATTGTTCGTCAAGATTGTAACTTCAAGGTCTTGTGGTAAATAAGGCAGCATTTGTACTGTTGTAGTACCTGAATCAATGTAGATGATATCGCCTGATTCGACTAAGGCTGCTGCTGTTTTACCGATTTTAACTTTAGCCAGCTGTTCAGTGAACTCGCGTTGTTCAAAATGGACAAGTTCATGAATTTTTCTGACTGCTTTGACACCTCCATATACTTTTTCAACTTTACCCTGCGCGACCAGTTCATTGATATCACGCCGCAAAGTGTTCAAGGAAACGTCGAAGTGATTTTGAAGCTGTTTAAAAGAAACATTGCCTTTTTCTAATATCAATCGTTCAATTTGATTTAAGCGTTCTACTTTCATATTTTTAGCAAGCCTATCTAAGCTCTATACTCCCCCCTATTTATCTGTTTCTTTCTCTTATTATAACATAAAAAGGTGAAATTAATAAGATATTTTAATAGAAAAAACCAAAAGTTAATCAAAAAATATTCAATATATAACCAAAAAGTCTTGACAAAGTATTTTCATAGGGTAAAATGATGTCAGAAAAAGAAAGGGTTTACAATTTTAAAATAATTAAACCTTAGGCGGAGGGAAAATGGCAACAGTAAAAAATTTTGTTGGCGGACAATGGCTTGAGTCAACTACCACATTCTATGAGCCTGTTTATAACCCAGCTACAGAGGAAATCTTAGCTGAAGTCCCACATTCAACCCAGTCAGAATTAGCGGCAGCGGTAGAAATAGCTGAAGAAGCCTTTAAATCATGGGCACAAGTAGATGTCTTAAAAAGGGCAAGAATTATGTTTATATTCCATGAACTGCTTATCCGTGATAAAAAAATCTTAGCTGAACTGATTACCAAGGAAAACGGCAAAGCACTGTCAGAAGCTTTAGGTGAGGTGCAGCGTGGAATCGAAAGTGTTGAATTTGCAGCTGCAGCACCATCGCTGATGATGGGGGAAGCCTTAAGTGCTGTTGCCACAGACGTTGAAGCTACTAATTATAAGTATCCGATTGGTGTAGTAGGCGGCATAGCGCCCTTCAACTTCCCCATGATGGTTCCTTGCTGGATGTTTCCGCTCGCTATTGTGCTGGGAAACACCTTTGTTCTTAAACCTTCTGAAAAAACACCACTGTTGGCTGTACATTTGGCAACTCTTCTTCAAGAAGCAGGCTTGCCTGATGGTGTCTTCAATATCGTGAATGGTGCACGTGATGTTGTCAATGGTCTCTTGGAACACAAAGCAGTCAAAGCTATTTCCTTTGTGGGATCGCAAAAGGTTGGTGAATATGTCTATAAAACAGGAACAGCGAATCTTAAGCGTGTCCAAGCTCTGACAGGAGCAAAAAATCATACCTTGATTTTGAAAGATGCCAATATAGAAAATGCTATAAAAAATGTGATTACAGCAGCTTTTGGCTCAGCGGGCGAGCGCTGTATGGCAGCTGCTGTGGTTGGTGTCGAAGAAGAAATCTATGATGAATTTACAGACAAGCTGGTCAGAGCTGCAAAGAATATTAAAATCGGAAATGGCATGGACAAAGACACTTTCCTCGGTCCACTTATTCGTAAAGAAAGTCGAGCGCGGACGGTCGACTACATTAACAAAGGGGTAGAAGAAGGAGCAGTACTTAGACTAGATGGGCGTGAACGACACTTTGCTAGGGGATATTTTATAGCTCCAACCATTTTTGAAAATGTGACTCAAGATATGACCATCTGGAAAGATGAAATTTTTGCACCAGTTCTATCTGTAACCAAGATTCAAGGACTCAGAGAGGGAATTGAGCTGGCCAACTCTCATCATCTGGCTAATGGTGCATGTCTTTATACCAACAATGCAAGTGCTATTCGTTACTTCCGTGAAAATATTGATGCTGGGATGATTGGTATTAATCTTGGCGTTCCTGCTCCCGTCTCATTTTTTGCTTTTTCTGGTTGGAAAAACAGTTTCTACGGTGACTTGCACGCCAACGGCAAGGATGCGATAGAATTCTATACCCATCGCAAGGTTGTCACCGCTCGTTTCCCAAAAGAGGACATCTCGCATGGTTAATTTAAAAAACAAAAAAATCGGCTTTCAAATCAACGATAAAGTTGAACTCCTGCATTATATTTCTAGAGAAAATAGTCACTTTGACTATATTGAAGTGCAAGTTTTCCGTATGGCTGTGGGTGGGACTTATAGCCTTTCTCTCATAGATAAGGAAGCTGTAGTTATTGCCATAACTGGACAATATACTGTTTCAGATGGAACCGAAAAGTTTGAAAATGTAGGGACACGGTATTCTGTTTTTGAAAAAATTCCTACAGACAGTGTTTATGTTTCTAACGGAAAAACAGTCAGCATTACAACAACAAAACCGGGTAAAGTTATGATTGCGATGTCACCCACTAAAGACACAAGACGAAAAACTTGCTTTGTGCCTGCAAAAGCAAATTCTGCTGAGGAGCGTGGCAAATACAATAACCAGAGACATGTACAGAATATTCTAGATGATCAAAGTCCTCTATCTGAAAAACTGCTTTTGGTTGAAGTCTACACGCCTCAGGCCAATTGGTCTTCCTACCCGCCTCATCGCCACGATAGAGACAATCTGCCACACGAAACGTATCTTGAAGAAGCTTATTATCATGAAGTAAAAGAAGATAAGGGCTTTGTCTTTCAGCGTGTCTATACTGATGACCATCTGATTGATGAAACTATGACAGTTTACAATGAAGAAATGGTACAAGTCCCTCGTGGCTATCATCCTGTAGCTGTACCTGATGGTTATGAGTCGTACTATCTGAATATCATGGCTGGGCCTCATAAGCTCTGGAAGTTTCACAATGCCCCTGAACATGAGTGGATTGTTCACCGTGACTAAAAGGAAAAGACATGAAAAAGAAATTTGATATTATCGCTGTTGGACGTGCAGCAATTGATTTGAATGCTGTTGAACTTCATCAACCGATGGAGAAAACAAAAACTTTCAAAAAATACGTGGGTGGTTCTCCTGCAAATATCGTCATCGGTGCCAGAAAAATGGGACTTAAAACAGGCTTTATCGGCAAGCTTTCTGACGATCAACACGGTCGCTTTATCATGAACTATTTGAGAGAGAAAGATGTGGATACGAGCGGGGTTGTGTTTGACAAGGAAGGACACAAGTCTGGTCTTGCTTTCACCGAAATCCTAAGTCCTTCAGAATCCAGTATTCTCATGTATCGGCAAGGCGTAGCGGATTTGTACCTGAGTCCTGAAGAAATTTTTGAGGACTATATCAAGCAAACTCATTATCTTTTAATTTCAGGGACGGGGCTTGCACAAAGTCCTTCCCGTGAGGCGATTTTAAAAGCGCTTTTGCTGGCTCGAAAAAATGGGATTCCCGTTATCTTGGAGTTGGATTACAGAGAATACACGTGGCATTCTAGTGAAGAAACGGCTATTTATTATCAACTTGTCGCCCAACAATCAGACATTTTGATTGGTACTCGTGATGAGTTTGACGTGTTAGAAAACAAGCGAGAAGGAGAAAATCAAGCTACTGTGAGTGAGCTTTTCAAATACCGTCCAGAGTTGATTGTGATAAAGCATGGCGTTGACGGCTCATTTGCCTATGAAAAAAACGGTAATATTACCAATGGCAAAGCGTACAAGGCAAAAGTAATGAAAACTTTTGGGGCTGGTGATTCTTATGCAGCAGCCTTTATCACGGCTCTCCGAAAAGGGGAAAGCATAAAAACTGCTCTTAAATATGGTGCAGCCGCCGCAGCCATTGTGGTTAGTAAGCACTCTTCGTCTGAGGCTATGCCCACTCTTGAGGAAATCAAAGCATTAATTGCAGCGCAAGACTAATTTAGCCTATTTTTTACCGTAAACCTTATCAGCTTCTCTCTATTTCGAGGAGCAAGTCAATCACATTGAATACCTGTAAAGGAAGTGAAAAAGTGTCTACTGGTCGAGTGAATTTATCTTTTGCTTTTATGATTTCTTACTGGTTTTCAGCAGTTTTGAAAAAAACTTCATCTCTTACTTTTCATCACTTTCAAGCAGTTAGACGTACCTTTTAAAGAGGAGGATTCTCAATGACCATCACTCTCGGAATTTGTCCCATTGGTTGGACAAATGATGACCTACCTGAATTAGGCGCAGAAAACACCTTCCAACAAGCTCTTTCGGAAATGGCCTTGGCAGGCTTTACAGGAACAGAAATAGGAAATAAATATCCTAAAAATCCAGTTGAGCTACATTCTCACTTGGAACCTCGAGGCATGTCTATTGCTTCTGGCTGGTTTTCAGCTTTTTTGACCACCAAACCTTTTGAAGAAACGGCAAAGGCTTTCAAACTTAAACTTGATTTCTTACATGCCATGGGCTCGAAAGTTATCGTTGTTTCGGAACAGGGACATTCTATCCAATGCTTAGACAAACCCATATATGACGAGAAACCTACGTTTTCGGAAGAGGAATGGCATCTCGTGACGGCAGGTTTAGAAAAATTAGGAAGTATGGCTCACGAGAGAGGTATGGAAATTGTCTTCCATCATCACATGGGGACTTGTGTCCAAACGACTGCAGAAATCGAACGTCTCATGGACTATACCCATCCGGATAAAGTATCGCTTTTGTTTGACACAGGTCACTTGGTCTTCTCAGGTGAAGATCCACTTTATATTTACAATAAATACGCCAACCGAATCAAGCACATTCACTTTAAAGATATACGCGAAGACCGTATGAATAGCGTAAAGTTAAAGCACTCCTCTTTTCTTCAAGGTGTTAAAGATGGCGTCTTTACAGTGCCTGGAGATGGCATGATTGACTTTGAACCTATTTGGCATGCTATCCACACCAGCGATTATCAAGGATGGATTATGGTTGAAGCTGAGCAAGACCCCACCCAAGCCAATCCCTTTCTTTATGCTCAAATGGCCCGTGAATACATGAACCAAGTTACTGGTCTTTAGAATTTTCCGTGTTCGCAAGGACAGGGGCAGCAAAGTTGTCCGTCTTAAGAAAAGTTAAGACAAATGATTTTAAAAAGAACAGCAATATAAACGAGGCATTTTAAGTTATGCTTTCAAAAGTCATTAAGTAAGGAGTTTTAAATGAATGTAGCTTGGACAGTTGGCAGCTTCATTGTGATTGTGGCAGCCATCTGGATTTATTCTTATCGAAAGTCCAGAAAAGAAGTCAATATCGAAACCTCAGAAGGATATTTTATGGGTGGGCGCTCCTTGGGCGCTGTCAATGTGGCCGGTGCGATTATCCTAACCAATCTTTCTACTGATCAGTTGGTAGGGCTGAATGGTCAGTCCTACGTGACGGGAATGCAAGTTATGGCTTGGGAGGTTACTTCAGCCATTGCCATTGTAGCTCTGGGTTTGATTTTTCTACCGCGTTATTTCAAGTACGGTATTGATACCATTCCTGACTTTTTAGAAATGCGATATGACACTACAATCAAGCGGACTATTTCTGGGATGTTTATTTTCACCTATGTGGCTTCATTTTTGCCGGTACTTTTGTACTCTGGAGCTCTTGTATTTAATGAAATTTTCCACGTGGACCTAATGTTTGGTGTGCCAACCATCGTTGCGGTTGTCGCCATCTGCATCATCGTTGGCCTTGTCGCCATTGCCTATCTCTTGATGGGCGGTTTAGCTCTGACTGCCCATTCTGATACACTTTACTCTGTCGGTTTCTTGATAGGGGGATTGGCCGTCCCCATTTTGGGGCTCATGTTTGTGGGAGAGGGTTCTTTCCTAAGAGGGATTGAATTTATTGTTTACGATACTCCTTTTAATGGTCTTCTAAATTCAATTGGTGCGATTGACTCGCAACATGTCCCTTGGCCTACACTATTTACAGGTATGTTATTTAACAACTTGTACTTCTGGTGTACAAACCAAATGATTGTTCAAAAAGCCTTCGCAGCAAAATCACTTAAAGAGGCACAAAAAGGGACAATGATTTTGGGGGTATACAAAATATTCGGTGCACTTTTCTTGGTTTTTCCTGGGGTTATCGCGCGTCATATGTTTGGCAATCAATTTCTCTCGCATCCGGATTCTTCTTATCCACATATGCTGGTGGAACTCTTGCCCAAAGCTCTCTTTGGTGTTTATGGAGCTATCCTTCTAGGTTCAGTCCTCTCCTCATTTGCCGGTGCCTTGAATTCGCTTGTCACTCTGGCCTCCTTAGATTTTTATAAAGGAGTTTTCAATAAAAAAGCAACAGATGTCCAAGTCGCGCGTAGTGGTAAAATCACAACAGTTGTGGCTGGAGTTCTCTGTATCTCGGTGGCGCCATTTATTACCTATGCTCCAGATGGTCTCTATACTTTCATTCAGAAATTCAACGGTATTTATAATATTCCATTGTTGATTCTCATCCTCTTTGCTTTCTGGTCTAAGCGTGCCACTGCGTATACAGCCAAAATTGTCTTTGCTGTACACATCATCATGTACGGAATTGCGACGTTTTTCTTCTCACAAATCAATTTCCTCTACATTCTCTCACTCCTTTTCTTTGTAGAAGCTTTCTTGATGTGGGTCCTTCCTAAAGTTAAAGGTGAAGGTGAATTTATCTTGGACAGCTTCAGTTCTGCCAAGGTGGATATGGAAGCATGGAAACACGGCAAGTGGGTCGGTGCTTTGGTTATTGGTGTTGTCCTTATCACTTATGCTTTTTTCTCACCTTGGGGCATTGGATAAAAACTGACCTTAGAACAAAACTTGCCATTCCATGAGTAAGATGTGCGTTTTTCCAAAAAACTGATGAAAACCATCAGACTTTTAGACAAGCGGGCATCTTCGAAAAATAGCATAACAAAATGCGTAAGGAAAGAGATTATGAATAAATCATTATTAGTTATCTGTGAAACGGGAATTACTGCCAGTTCTCTCCTTTACAAGCTCGCACAAGAAATTGAAAGGGAAAAAGTAAATATTGATATCGACTATGCAGCACTGCCATCAGTAGAGGAAAAACTGTCGAAAAAGGAATACGATATCTTGTTGTTTACACCACAAGTCCGTCGTTATAAGGAAACAATTGGGAAACTGATTCATCAATATGCTAAGCATACCCAAATCAAAATGATTTCTGATCAGGATTTCCAATACATGAATGTCCCTCATATCTTGCATGAGGCAGTTAAAAATGAAGACAGGAGCCTTTTTCAAAATGAGTGAAACCCTCCGATTAACGACCGCACAAGCTTTGATCAAGTTTCTCAATCAACAGTATATCTCCATTGACGGTAAGGAAGAACCCTTTGTTGAAGGACTCTTTCATATTTATGGTCACGGGATTGTTTTGGGGCTAGGTGAAGCCATGGAACAAAACCCAGGGCATCTTAAGTCTTATAGCGGTAAAAATGAGCAAGGCATGGCTCTTGCAGCAATTGCTTTTGCAAAACAGAAGCTTCGTCGTAAAATTTATGCTGTTTCTGCCTCGTCAGGCCCAGGTTCTGCCAATATGATTACTGCAGCAGCTACAGCCTATGCTAACAATTTACCCGTTCTATTGTTGCCGGCAGACGTTTGGTCAACAAGACAGCCTGATCCTGTCTTGCAGCAATTTGAAAATCCTTTATCTATCGGCATTACGACCAATGATGCTTTCAAACCAGTTTCAAAATACTGGGATAAAATCGAAAGACCAGAGCAGTTGATGAGTGCGTTGATTCGTGGTTTTGAGGTTCTGACTTCTTGGGATAACGCAGGACCTGTAACAATCAGTTTGCCTCAAGATGTGGAAGGGATGGTTTATGACTATCCCGTCACTTTCTTTGATAAGCGGGTCCATTATCTGGATCGTCGTTCTGCTGTTGAGCGTGAGTTAGAAGAAGCAGTACGCTTGATTCAAGCAGCACAAAAGCCTGTTATTATTGTAGGGGGCGGCGCTAAGTACTCTGGGGCGCAAGAAGTTCTTAAATCTCTGGCTGATGACCACCGTATTCCCTTGGTTATGACTCATGCCGGTCAGTCTACACTGCTGTCAGATTACAGGTATAATTTGGGAGGGACGGGAGTCTTGGGGACATCAGCGGCTAATAAAGCCGTGATGCAGGCAGACTTAATTATTGGTGTAGGTACTCATTATTCTGATTTTTTGATAGCCTCAAAAACCATTTATGACTTTGCTAAAGCTAAATTTATTAACATTAATGTCAATCGTTATCAAGCTTACAAATTTGATGCGCTTCAGATTGTTGCCGATGCTAGAACAGCTTTAACACAACTGCAAGCCTTGCTCGCGGGCTATGAAACAGCATGGGGCGATGATATTTTCAAGTGGAAATATGAGTGGCAGCTTGAACGAGAGCGCTTGGGAAAATTACATTTTAGCAACACTTTCTTTGAACCAGAAATAGCAGGACATTTCTCACAGGACTACCTAGAAAAGTACAGTCAAGTTCTTGAAACAAAGTTGACCCAGACAGAAGTCTTCTTGACCATTAATGACTTTGTCGATGATAAGGCCACTATCGTAACTGCAGCAGGTTCTTTACCAGCAGAGTTTCAGAGACTTTGGTGGTCCAAGGGCGAGAATACGAATCACTTAGAATATGGCTACTCAACGATGGGTTATGAAATTGCGGGGAGTTTAGGGGTTAAGTTGGCAAATCCTGAAGCTGAAAGCTACGCTCTGGTGGGGGATGGTTCCTTTCTCATGCTCCATAGCGAATTGGTAACAGCTCTACAGTATGACAAAAAAATCAATATTCTGCTTTTTGATAACGGTGGTTTTGGCTCGATCAATAACCTGCAAATGGAGCATGGACTGATTTCCCAAGGAACAGAGCGACTCACACATGACAAGCAAATTATGAATATCGATTATGCTGCAGTTGCAGCAGGATACGGAGCAAAAACCTATCGTATTCGTAGCTTAGAGGAACTTAAGGCAGCGCTTGAGGACAGCAAGGAACAGAGAGTTTCCACCTTACTTGACATCAAGGTTTTGCCAAAAACCATGTCGAGCGACAATGAAGGCTCTTGGTGGAATGTGGGGTATTCAGAATACTCTCATAACCCTCATGTTCAAAAAATCTCCGACCTGCGCGCCAAGGAACGCAAAAAAGCTCGCCTTTACTAGTTTATAGGCAAGTGTTTCTATATAAAAAGAAAGAGAATTTATCCAGATGAAAAAAGTAAATATCGCTATCATCTCTTATGGTCGCATCGGGCGTGTCCACATGAAAAATCTGATCGCCTCCCCTTATTACAATGTTGTCATGGTTTGCGATATCCTTAAACCAGATGACTTTGAAAGAGAATACCCAGAAATTCCTTTTGTTTTCGACTACACGGAGGTACTCGCTAATCCAGATGTGGATGCAGTTTTGATTGGGACACCTACCTCCTTTCATCCTGCACAGATCAGGGCAGCAGCTGAAGCGGGTAAACATGTTTTTTGCGAAAAACCTCTAGGCTCTAGCATGAAGGAAATTCTAGAAGCTTATGAAGCAGTGAAAAGGGCAGGTATCATACTACAAACAGGATTTAATCGGCGCTTCGATGACGATTTCTTGGCTATAAAGTCGCGTATCAGTGAAATCGGTGAGCCACAAATTCTTAAAATTACCTCCCGTGATCCAGGTATGCCTCCACTTGAGTATATAGAAAAATCAGGTGGTCTCTTTATGGATATGACGATTCACGACTTTGATATGGCGCGCTATATGTTTGGAGAAGTTAAATCAGTCTTTGTGCAGGCAACTGCCCTGGTGGATTCTACTCTCACAACATACGGTGACGTGGATACAGCTGTCATAACTTTAACCTTTGAAAATGGCGCTATCGGAGTAATTGACAATAGTCGTCAAGCTGTCTATGGCTATGATCAGCGCCTTGAAGTTTTTGGTTCTAAAGGAATGTTGCAAAATAGCAATCATCTGGAAAGGAATACTGTATTTTCTTCCAAGACAGGTGTGGTATCTGAGAAACCTCAGCATTTTTTCTTGGAACGTTACTTGAAGTCTTACGAGACAGAGCTGGCCTATTTTGCAAAATCGATCCTTGATAAAACTCCTGTAGTTTGTACCATGGAAGACGGTATTATGGCTATTAAAATCGCTCAGGCAGCCCAAAAGTCTTACCAGATTGGTTCGACTGTAGCCCTAAACACTCCATAAATCAAGAGACTATTGAAATACATGATGAGCTATGTATTCTTTTCTACAAAAAATTCGCAAAAGAGGTGGATAATGTCAACAATTAATATCGCAATCATTGGTCTGGGGCGTTTAGGTATGTGCCATGCAGAGCATATAGCAAGTATGCCTGAGGTCAGATTAAAAGCAGCTTTTGCTTTGGATGATGAACAGTTGGATTCAGCACACTCCCGTTTTGGTGCGAAAGCTTATAAAGACTGGCAGATGATGATTAATCAGGAGAATCTAGATGCGATTATTATCGCGTCTCCGACTGCTTTTCATCCAGAGATGACCATTTACGCTATGGCGCATGGCTTGAATGTTTTTTGTGAGAAACCTATGGGAATTGATATAAGGGAAATTGAACAGATGGCTGCCACTATCAGGTCACGACCTGAACAAATTTTCCAGCTCGGTTTTATGCGACGCTTTGACCCGTCTTATCAGGAAGCAAAACGGATGGTAAAGGCAGGTGAACTGGGCGACATTCTCTATATACGTGGTTACGGCATTGATCCTTTCAAAAACTTAAAAAGCTTTGTAAAATACGCTGCCGCTAACGACTCCGGTGGCATATTTTTGGATATAGGCATTCATGATATTGACTTGGTTCGCTGGATTGTGGGCAAAGAACCAGTTGAGGTCTATGCAGTGGGAAATTCCCTTGCAGTACCCGAATTGCAAGAGATTGGCGAATTTGAAACAGGGGTAGCTAACCTTCGCTTTGCTCACGATATGGTTGCCACTTTGGTAGCAGGACGTACCGCAGCTCATGGAAATCATGTCGAGTTTGAAATCATGGGAAGCAAGGGCTGGATTCGTGTCGGGCAGGAAGCTGCTCCCTACTATACAACACTATTTACCGATAAAGGAATCGTTAGACCTTGCATGCAATCTTTCTCGGAACGTTTTACTGAAGCTTTTAGGGCGGAATTGCAAGCCTTTATTCATGCGGTTAGAGCTGGAAAACCTCATACTCTAGCAGCAGAAGTTGAAGACGGCCTTGCAGCCTCCAAAATAGCTAGAGCCTGTCAGCTGTCCGCAAAATATCACCAAATTGTCAAACTTTAGCAAGGAGAAAAGATTATGACAGAGGTGTTAATCTAAACAGCCTAAGCTCACCAAGTGCTTTCCTTCATCTCTAACATTAGCATATTATTCTGAAATACAGGAGGAGCTCTAGAGAAAACAGGCGATGTGCCGCTATTCAGCAACACCTTCAATAGTTTTTTGAGAGCTGTAGACTAATATCAATGCCTAAAGATCCTCTTTATAACTAAAAACGATAATCTTTATGATATATATCACATAAAAAAATTGCAGTTTCCTCTTGACAAAGGGAATGTAAACGTGTACAATAATAACAAAATGGGAACGGTACCATAATTAGTTGGAGTGGAAATCATGGTTACAATAAAACAAGTTGCTGAAGAAGCAGGAGTATCTAAATCTACAGTTTCGCGTTATATTTCGCAAAATGGTTATGTCAGTCAAGAAGCGCAAGAAAAGATTGAGGCAGCCATAACCAAGCTTAATTTTGTACCCAATCTTTCAGCCAGATCGTTGAAGACAAAACATAGCCAAATTGTGGGCTTGCTTTTACCAGATATTTCAAATCCATTTTTCCCAATGCTGGCAAAAGGCGTTGAGAAATTCCTCAAAGAACATGGCTATAGAGTTCTGCTTGGTAACATTGGTGAGGATAACCAATTTGAGGAAGATTATCTCAAGGTACTTATGCAAACCAATGCTGCAGGTGTGATTACAACTAATGATTTTCGAGAAGCATTTCCAGAAATTAAGCTTCCGACAGTGATTGTTGACCGAGTAGGTCAAAAAAGTGATTTTGGCGTTTTTTCAGATAATTTATCGGGAGGAAAGATTGCTGCGCGTGTGATTGTTGAGGCTGGTGCAAAAAATGTCGCAGTTATAAGTGGTCCTGTAACAGCAGAAAGCATTAATAATCGTTTTAAAGCAAGCATTGCTTACCTCAAAAAAACAAAAACAAACTATGAAACCTTTTACAGTCAGAGTTATGATTTCGATGAAATTCTTAAAGAAGCCAGGCAGGTTTTGAAGCACAATGATTTTGACAGTATCATTGCTCCCTCTGATATTCATGCGATGGCCTATATCCGTGAACTTCACTATTTAGGTAAGCGTATTCCGGAAGATGTACAAATTATTGGCTACGATGATATTCTGATGAGTCAGTACATGTATCCGGCTTTATCGACCATTCACCAAGATGCTTATGAGATGGGCTATGAAGCAGCAAAATTAATTTATAAACTGTCATTAGGGCAGGAAATAAAATCACGGCAGTTACAACTGCCTGTACGCTATGTTGAACGAGAAACAATTAGGAAAAGAGAAAATAATGAGTAAAATAGTTGTTGTTGGTAGTATTGCAATGGACTTAGTGACAATCACTGAGCGGGTACCCGAAACAGGTGAGACCGTTTTTGGAGAAGCTTTTTCAATGGTACCTGGTGGTAAAGGTGCCAATCAAGCAGTGGCTATTGGTCGTTTGGCTCCCCAACAAGTTTCAATGATTGGTGCAGTAGGTCAAGACGCTTTTGGAAAAAGTATTTTGGATAATTTTATCGCCCAAGGTGTTCTTGTGGACAAAGTGGGAACGGTACCAGAAACGACAGGAGTCGCTCAGATTACATTATTTGAAAAAGATAATCGTATTATTGTCATCCCTGGTGCCAATAAGACGGTTCTCACAGATACTTGGACGTCTGAGTGGGAGACCATAAAAGCAAGTCAATTGGTTGTCTTGCAAAACGAAATTCCGCATGAAAGTAATATGGAGATAGCAAAGTATTGTCAGAAAAACGGTATCAAGGTCCTCTATAACCCTGGCCCGTCTCGTGAGACAGACTTTCAGATGTTGCCCTTCGTGGATTTTATTACACCTAACGAGCATGAGAGCAGAATGTTGCTCCCTAGTTTGAGCTTGGAGGAAGCATTGGCTAAGTATCCCAACAAGCTCATTGTTACTTTAGGAGCTGAGGGTGTGCTTTTCCACAACGGTCAAAATATTGAGAGAGTTTCAGCCATAAAGGCTGAAGTAGTCGATACAACTGGGGCAGGGGATACCTTTAATGGTGCCTTTGGTTTTGCAGTAACATCAGGTCTATCTGTGAAAGAAGCAATTCAATTTGCAACAATTGCTTCTCACCTGTCTGTTCAAAAATTTGGAGCACAGGGCGGAATGCCTACACTTGAAGCAATTAAGGAGCATGAACGATATGAAAAAACATGGCATTTTGAATAGCGATTTGGCTAAGGTTGTGGATGATTTAGGACACACCGATCGTGTTTGTATTGGTGATTTAGGACTTCCTGTACCGAAAAATATTAAAAAAATAGACTTAGCTCTAAGTCATGGTACACCGGATTTTCAAGCAGTTTTGGATATATATTTAGAAAATGTTTTTGTTGAAAAAGTTATTCTGGCTGAGGAGATAAAAACGCAAAACCCGGAACAACTGCAGCAAATCATAGAAAAGCTGAATCATACTGTGGCTATAGAATTTGTAAGTCATGAAACACTGAAAGATATGAATAAAGAAGTAAAAGCGGTAGTAAGAACAGGTGAAAATACACCTTATTCGAATATTATTCTACAGTCGGGGGTAAGGCTTTGAAAATTGAAATGAATAATATCTCCAAATCCTTTGGTACCAATAAGGTGCTTGAGGGCATTAATTTGCTTATCAAGTCTGGTGAAGTACATGCATTGATGGGAGAAAATGGAGCAGGAAAATCTACTTTGATGAATATCTTGACTGGGCTTTTTCCAGCAAGCGGTGGAGAGATTGTGATTGATGGGGAGCAGAAGCGTTTTAGCAATCCACAAGCAGCTGAAGTGTTCGGGATTAGTTTTATTCATCAAGAAATGAATACTTGGCCAGATTTGACCGTTTTAGAAAATTTATTTTTAGGTCGTGAAATCAAAAACAAATTTGGACTTTTGGATAATAAGGCAATGCGAAAAAAAGCAGCATATGCCTTTGAGCAATTAGGTGTTGCGATTGATTTGGATGCCGTTATTGGTAAACTTTCGGTTGGTCAGCAACAAATGGTCGAAATCGCCAAATCATTTCTTTCAGACTTGAAAATCTTAATCATGGATGAGCCAACAGCTGCACTTACAGAGCGTGAAACAGAGCGCTTATTTAAAGTTATTGAGGGACTCAAATCTAGTGGAGTTGGGATTGTTTATATCTCTCACCGCATGGAAGAAATTTTTAAAATTACCGATGTTGTAACCGTTATGCGTGATGGCTTGGTGATTGATACCAAGAAAACAAGTGAAACAAATGTCGATGAACTGGTTCGCAAGATGGTTGGACGTGAAATTTCTGATTATTATCCCGAGAAAATTGCACAAATTGGTGAGGACGTTTTTGAGGTTGAAAATCTTTCTGGCCAAATGTTTCAAGATATTTCGTTTCAAGTTAGAGCAGGCGAAATTTTAGCTTTCGCAGGGCTTATGGGTGCAGGGAGAACCGAAGTCATGCGTGCTATCTTTGGCATAGATAAGTTACAGTCGGGAGTCATTAAAATCAATGGCCAAGTGAAAAGTATTAATTCTCCAGCTGATGCAATTCATCAAGGGATTGGCTTCTTAACAGAAAACCGTAAAGAAGAAGGACTCGTGCTTGACTTCTCTATTAAAGAAAACATTACACTACCAAGTAACTATGATTTTGTCAAAAGAGGGATTTTTGATGATAAAACTTCACTAGAGTTTGTTGAGCGCCTGTCGGAGCGCTTAAAAGTTAAAGCGACAGATGTTAACCAGACTGTTGGGAGCTTATCTGGTGGAAATCAGCAAAAAGTTGTTTTGGCAAAATGGATTGGTATCGCACCAAAAGTGCTCATACTTGATGAACCCACTCGTGGCGTTGACGTAGGTGCCAAGCGCGAAATCTATCAGCTTATTAACGAGTTGGCTGAACGTGGCGTACCAATTATCATGGTGTCGAGTGATTTACCAGAAGTTCTAGGTGTTTCAGATCGTATCGCTGTCATGCACGAAGGAAAAATTGCAGGTATCTTGGATAAATCAGAAGCGAACCAAGAGAAGATTATGCAACTGGCCACTGTTAATTAAAACAAATTTCAATTAATAATTGAGGAGGAAAAAAGTGAAATCACTCACGAATAAATTCAGTTCATTGACGACTTTGCTCGCTTTGATTGTATTGATGATCGTCATCACCATCATTAACCCCAACTTTTTAACGACCAATAACTTGCTCAACTTGCTTTTGCAGGTAACCGCAAATGGCTTCATTGCATTCGGTATGACCTTTGTTATCTTAACTTCAGGGATTGATCTTTCAGTAGGTTCAATACTCGCCTTGTCCAGTGCTATCACAGCTGGTCTAATCGCCAATGGCATGCCTGTCCCCTTGGCTATTGTCGTAGCTTTATTACTAGGCGGTGTCTTGGGCATGATTAACGGTTTGCTGATTTCCTTTGGAAAGTTAGTACCATTCATTGTGACCCTTGCAACCATGACTATCTTTCGCGGAGCAACTTTAGTTTACACAAATGGTAATCCTATTACTCAAGGGATGTCTAACAGCTATCTTTTCAAATTTTTAGGTCAAGGTTATATCTTAGGTATACCTTTCCCTGTTATCTTAATGTTTGCTGTTTTCATTATTCTTTATATTGTTTTGCATAAAACTGCCTTTGGTAAATCTGTTTATGCATTAGGTGGTAATGAGAAAGCAGCCTACATCTCGGGCATCAAACTTAACAAGGTTAAGATTTTGATTTATACTATTTCAGGTGTAATGGCTTCTATCTCTGGATTGATTATCACCTCACGTTTAAGCTCTGCACAGCCAACGGCGGGAGCATCTTATGAGATGGATGCCATTGCTGCAGTAGTTCTTGGTGGAACCTCACTTATGGGTGGTAAAGGTAGCTTGATTGGAACTTTGATTGGTGCATTGATTATTGGTGTCTTAAATAATGGACTGAATATCATTGGCGTGTCAGCATTTTGGCAACAAGTAGTCAAAGGTGTGGTTATCCTTATTGCGGTTATGCTAGACCGTTTGAAAACTAGCAAGTAATTAACGTTATCAAAAATTTATTTCATCATATAGGAGAATTTCAAATGAAAATGTTTAAAAAAGTGCTGACAGGTACAATCTTGGCAGGTGCCATTTTAACACTTGCAGCATGCGGTCAAACAGGCCTGGGCAATGAGGGCGGTGGTAACAATAGCAATGGTGGTACCACTAAAAAAGCAGCAGATGAATTGAACATCGGTGTATCCATCTCTACAACGAATAATCCATATTTTGTGGCGATGGATAAAGGGATTAAAGATGCTGCAGAAAAGGCTGGTACAGAGCTTAACGTTTCAGATGCACAAAATGACGCTGCAAAGCAAACCAATGATGTACAAAACTTTATTAGCCAAAAGGTTGATGCGATTTTGATTAACCCAGTGGATTCTGATGCGATTGTACCAGCGATTGAAGCTGCTAACAATGCCAACATTCCTGTCATCCTTATGGACCGTGGCGCTTCAGGAGGTGAAGTATTGACAACCGTTGCTTCGGACAATGTTGAGGCAGGTAAAATGGCGGCAGAATTTATCGCTAAAGAAGCAGGAAAAAATGCGAAAACATTACAGCTTTCAGGTACACCAGGAGCCTCTTCAACAATCGACCGCGGTAAAGGCTTTGACAATGCTGCCAAAGATACACTTGATGTTCTTTCAAGCCAATCTGCGAACTTTGATCGTGCTACAGCTTTGAACACTACTCAAAATATGCTCCAAGCAAACAAAGATGTTCAAGCCATCTTTGCACAAAATGACGAGATGGCTCTTGGTGCTGCACAGGCAGTTAAAGCAGCCGGTTTGTCTGGTGTAATCATCGTTGGTATTGATGGTCAGCCAGATGCTCAAGAAGCAATCAAAGAAGGAACTCTGACAGCGACAGTGGCACAACAACCCGCTAAAATGGGGGAAATCGCACTTCAAGCAGCAATTGATCACTTTGAGGGGAAAGACGTAGAGAAAACCACCGTTTCACCAATCTTCCTTGTAACCAAGGAGAATGTTGGTGAACACAACTGGTAATGAAGTAAAAATATTTAAGCGCATTTGACAAGCTTATAAACAAACGGCAGATTTCCTAAACATGGATGAATCTCACAATGTAAACCACCCATAAAACGGGTGGTTTTGACTTTGGAATATCTTATTGTATTTATTTAAATAAAAAGTTGACTCTGTGTTAAGAAATAATATAAAGTAGAATTTATAAGAGTGATAAAAACAAAAGTAATCTATCTTTGAAATTTCTTGTTTTAAACTCTATAAAGGCTTTCTCTTCATATATTTTTGAAATAAATCGAAATTATTCTCAAAGATGTTGACTTGCTACTTTCTCAGTGGTATAATAGATTTATGACTAAAAACGTGCAAAATAAAATTGAATCTTTACTTGAGGCAATGCCTAAATACGTTCAAGAATTTTATCATTCCAAAGCTTCCGTGCCTTACTCACCCAATACATTATTGGCTTACTTAGAGGAATATCAACGGTTTTTTAGCTGGTTGATTGATTCGGATGCCATATCTGGCACAAAGTCCATAACTCAAATCTCTCTCGATTCCTTGGCGAAATTACCTAAAGCTGATGTAGAATCTTATATTATGTTCCTCAGAACCAAAGAAAAAGGAAATGGACAGGAAAAACACAAAAAATACGGAATTTCACAGGTGTCTATTAATCGTGCTATTTCAGCTCTTTCAAGCCTCTTTAACTATCTCACAGTGGAGTCTGAAGATGAAAATGGCGAACCTTATTTTGATCGCAATGTCATGAAACGCATCAAAGTTAAGGTAAAAACAAGGTCATTATCTGCTCGTGCAGAGGCCATGAAACCTAAGTTATTTTTGGGAGATGAGACGCAAGCCTTCCTTGATTTTATCCAAGAAGATTATCCCAAAACACTCAAAGCACGGGCACTCACCTCCTACAATCAGAATGTTGAACGTGACCTTGCGATGATTGCTCTCTTCTTATCTACAGGTATACGTTTGTCCGAACTTGTGAATACCAACCTAAAAGACCTTAACCTAAATACGATGACGATTGAAGTTATGCGTAAGGGAGGCTTTGTAGACTCAGTGAATATTGCGCCATTCGCCAAACCTTACCTAGAAAATTACCTCGCCATTCGTGAACAGCGCTACAAAGCTGAAAAGCACAATATAGAACTTTTTTTAACCAATTACAGACAGGAAGCAAAACGTATCGGTGCTTCTTCTGTTGAGGCTTTAGTGTCCAAATACTCTGCCGCCTTTAAAATTCGCGTAACTCCTCATAAACTACGCCATACACTCGCAACAAGACTTTACGCAGAAACGAAATCGCCTAATCTGGTTGCCAATCAGCTTGGCCATACTTCTAATTCGACGGTCACTTCACAGTATATTTCAGTGCTTTCGGATGAGGCAAAAGATGGATTGGCAGAATTGTAAAAGAAAAAAGATTGTAGACATTCTCGCTCGCAATCTTTTTTCTTGTGTAGTCGAACATTATTATTATATCAATCACACCATAGAGAGGAATATTTTGATAGAAAGCACTGTTTAGCACTCCTATATATAGCAAAAAGTCAATATTGTTTGCCGTTTACAGCTCTTTATCAAATTAGCAAGCCCTCATGGAATTCAAATAAAATCAATCTAAAAGGATTGCCAATCGTTACTTGGATCTTCATCCTCTAAGACATCAATTTCAGCATTTTTCGAAGGGAGCATCATAATGCCAAGAAAAATAAGTGTTCCTGGTCCAATAAGCAAATTGATAAAAACAAGACCTACTGGGAAACCAATATCCCTCAAGCGTCTGACTGATAGAGAAATATTCGGAATAATGACCACCAAAATTGCAGCTATGTAAGCAAAAAATGCCAATAAATATACCGCTGACCACACTAAGTTAGACAAATCTGTGTCTACAAGCGCAAAGAGTCCTGCATATGTGGCTGTAAAAAAGAGTAATTGAATCAGAAATATCCACCAAAATTGGCTTCGACTTGATTTACCTTTAAAATTTCCGTAATCTTTCCAAAATAGCTTGAAAGCATTAACCATAATCAACCTCTATTCTGTTTATTTCATATTTTACATAATAATAGTTATGCAAACTATATAAAAAACGAAAACTCTAGCTTGCAAATTAGGCTAGAATTTTTCTATCAACTTATCTCTGTGATTATGTTATCTAAGTCTGACAGAGCACGTTCAGCAACTTTAGTATAACGTTCTTTTTTATCACGAATACGCGGACCTTCAAGCTCTTTAACAATACCAAAAGTTACGTTCATAGGTTGAAAGTGTTTGCTGTCTGTATGGGTAATATAATACGGCAACGCACCAATAGCTGTGGTTTGCGGAAAAACAACTTCTTCCTCTCCCTTAAAGAGACGAGCTGCATTAATCCCAGCGACCAGACCGCTTGCAGCAGATTCAACATATCCTTCTACACCAGTCATTTGACCAGCAAAGAAAAGATTAGCTTGTTTCTTTGATCGGAAAGTTTGCGTAAGAAGATTTGGTGAATCCATATAGGAATTGCGGTGCATTACCCCATAACGAACAAATTCTGCATTTTCAAGTCCTGGAATCATTTGGAAAACACGTTTTTGCTCTCCCCATTTAAGATGAGTTTGGAAACCAACGATATTATAAAGAGAAGCTGAAGCATTGTCTTGGCGGAGTTGAACGACGGCATAAGGTGCTTTAAAATCTCCATCGCGTGGTCCTGTGTAAGAATCCGGATATTCCAAACCTACAGGTTTCATGGGTCCAAATAGCATTGTTTTATACCCACGTTTAGCCATTTCTTCGATTGGCATGCAGCCTTCAAAAACTTTTAAATCCTCAAAAGAATTAAGAGGGGCTTCCTCTGCTTCAATCAATGCCTGTTGGAAATTGTTAAATTCCTCCTTCGTCATCGGACAATTGATATAATCAGCTTCACCTTTATCATAACGAGATTTCTTATAAACCTTATTATAATCAATGCTGTTCGCATCAATGATTGGTGCGGCAGCATCGTAAAAGTAAAAGCCGTCTCCATCGTTAAAAGTATGAATTTTTTCAGCTAAAGCATCACTCGTTAAGGGACCGGTAGCAACAATCGTAATTTCTTCCTCTAAGTCAGGTAGAACTGTGATTTCCTCACGGATGACCTCAATCAAGGGATGTTGTGATATCGTTCTTGTGATAAATTCGGAAAATGCTTCACGATCAACAGCCAGTGCTCCTCCTGCAGGAACTTGTGTTTTCTCTGCAGCTTGCATCATGAGTGAATCTAAGCGACGCATTTCTTCTTTTAGAAGTCCAACTGCATTAGTAATAGCAGCGCCACGGAAAGAATTTGAGCAGACCAATTCTGCAAATTTATCCGTTTTATGCTGAGGCGTTGCTTTCACTCCTCGCATCTCATATAGCTTTACCGGAATTCCTCGTTTAGCAATTTGATAGGCTGCTTCTGAACCAGCCAGTCCCGCACCGATAATGTTTATATGTGTTTTTTTCATCGTTAACTTTCTAACAGTTGCACGCTTTACATATTTAAAATTATGTAAAGTATGTTATTTTTGCTTTTCTTCTTGATAGTCACAGGTTTCATTGCTACAAACAACCTGCTTACCGCCACCACGTACTTTCTTTTCAACCAGGAAGTGTTCGCATTTTGGACAAGAGCGACCAACAGGTTTATCCCAGCTGGTAAACTCACACTCTGGATATCTGTCACAGCCATAAAAAAGACGATTCTTTTTGGTTTTTCGCTCAATAATCTGTCCTTTGTGACAACTTGGACAAGTCACACCAATTTCTTTCACGATGGCTTTAGTATTGTGACAATCTGGGAAATTACTGCATGCGTAGAACTTGCCATAGCGCCCTAACTTAATAACCATGGGATGACCACAAACGTCACAATCAAAACCAGCAGGTTCGTCCTTGATGACGATTTTCTCCATTTCGACTTCAGCCTTGTCAAGCTCTACAGCAAAAGGTTTGTAGAACTGATCAACAACATCAACCCAGCGTCGCTTACCTTCTTCTACCTTGTCTAAATCCTTTTCCATTTCTGCTGTAAATTCGGTATTTACAATATTAGGGAAAAATTCAATAACCAGCTTGTTTACGATTTGACCAAGTTCTGTTGGTTCAAATCGTTTTGCGACTAATCGCGCATAATAACGCTTTTGAATGGTATCAAGTGTAGGCGCATAAGTTGACGGCCGACCAACGCCATTTTCTTCCAAAACTTTAATCAAAGTGGCTTCACTATAGCGTGCAGGAGGTTGAGTAAAATGTTGTTCCGGTTTGAGGTTAACTTTTTTAACAATATCTCCTGCGACCATGTCTGGAAGCATGTTATTCTTTTCAGAATCATTATAAATTGCTAAATACCCCTCAAACTTAACTTGCGAGCCATTTGCTACAAAAGTTACGCCGTTTTGCGAAAGGTTGACCTTCATTGTATCAAAAACAGCAGCGGTCATCTGACTTGCAACGAAACGGTTCCATATCAAAGTATAGAGTTTCAACTGATCCTTGTTTAAGTATTTTGCAATAGACTCCGGAGTATTTAAAACATTGGTTGGACGGATAGCCTCATGGGCATCTTGGGCACCGGCTTTATTTGATACTTTAGAACTGTGTTTACTGTACTTCGCACCAAAGCGCGTCGTGATAAATTCCGCTGCTACACCTTGCGCAACAGGTGAAATACGAGTAGAGTCAGTACGCATATAAGTGATTAGTCCTTGGTGACCTTGAGCGCCAAGGGTTATTCCTTCATAGAGTTGCTGTGCAACCATCATCGTTTTACGCGTACGGAAGTTAATTTTATTGGCTGCATCTTGTTGCATTGAACTGGTTGTGTAAGGCAGCGGTGCGTTTCTACGACGCTCTTTCTTCTCTACCTTGTCAACGCTGAATTCTGGGCCAGACAAGCGTGCCATGACTTCCATGACATCGTCATTATTATCCAGTGCGCGCTTCTTGCCATCAACACCCCAGAAAGCTGCCTTAAACTTTTTCGCACCTTTTTTAAATTCACCATCAATTGACCAGTATTCTTTAGGAACAAAAGCATTGATTTCGTTTTCACGATCAACGATAAGCTTAAGCGCAATGGACTGTACACGTCCGGCAGATAAGCCTTTTTTTACCTTTTTCCAAAGAATTGGACTAATTGAATACCCAACCAAACGGTCTAAAACTCGCCGTGCCTGCTGAGCATCAACCAAGTCAATGTCGATGCTTCGTGGTTCTTTAAAAGCGCTTTTGACAGCATCTTTAGTAATTTCGTTGAAGACAACACGATTTTTGTCTTCTAATGATAGACCTAAAATGTGGGCTAAATGCCAAGCAATAGCCTCTCCTTCTCGGTCCGGGTCACTTGCGAGATAGACAGCTTTAGCGGCTTTAGCTTCTTTTTTAAGACCATTTATCAGAGGGGCCTTACCCCGAATGTTGATATATTGAGGTTCATAATCATTTTCTATATCAACAGACATTGTTGATTTTTTTAAGTCGCGAATATGTCCAACGGACGCAACAACTTTATAATTACGTCCCAAATATTTTTCGATTGTTTTTGCTTTGGCAGGTGACTCAACAATTACGAGATTTTTACCTTTAACAATTTTTTCCTTCTTCTTACTTGTTGTTTTTTTACTGTTTAATTTCTTTTTTGCAGTTGCTTGTTTTTCGCTTGCTTTCGCCATATTTTTACCTATTTTTCAAAATTCAATAGTCTAATAATATAGGCTTTTAAGACAGATGTCAAGTAATAAAACTAAAAGTGTTCTTCTTATAGGAGAATTAAATGATTATTAAAAGATAAAAATGCCTCCCAATCCTTATAATATATGTATAGAGTAGATATTTTATGGTTTTTGTTTTTAGAAAAAACTTATGGATAAATTCCTCTTTATCACTCAAAGAAATATTCATCTAAAATATCTTGACCATGTGTCACTAACTTTGCGCCTTGCTGAATTAAACTATTACAACCTGAAGAATTTCTGCTCAGAATATTACCTGGTACAGCAAAAACATCTCGATTTTCCTCCAAGGCCCAACTGCTTGTAATTAAACTTCCACTTCTTTGTTTTGCTTCAACAACGACGATTCCTCGAGAAAGCCCGGCAATAATCCTATTTCTATCTGGAAAATGAAATTTAAGTGGCGGATCACCTACAAGATATTCTGAAAGAACAAGTTCATTTGCTGCTAAGTATTCCTGTAATTTACGGTTTTCTTTTGGGTAACTGATATCTAAGCCGTTGCCAACAACAGCAATGGTAGGAGTTTTTTGCCTTACAGCTGCAACGTGACTTGATGTATCAATTCCACGTGCAAGACCGCTCACAATGACAAACTTTTGTTTTAACTCCTCTATAAGTTTATGTGTAACCTTTATCCCTTCTTTTGAAGTTTCGCGACTACCGACAAAACCTATTTTAGGGAGAGTGAGTAGGTCCAGATTCCCTTGATAAAAAAGCAGCACTGGGGGATTGTATATTTCCTTAAGTCTTTCTGGATAAACCTCATCCAAGATTGAAAAAGACGGAAATCTCTTATAAAGCCTCCTTAAGCCCTCAACATCTTGACCTTTATAACTTTCTATAAAATTAGGAGCTGATTTTACTTCTGTTATATGAGCCATCTGCCGTAAAGTTATCTTTTCCTTGTTGTTCTCTTGATATGCAATAAGTTTCAAAATTCCGCGGTTAGATACACCCGCTTTTTTCAATCTTAATATTTCAAAGTTTCTCACCATGAAGCCTCCATTTTTACCTTTTGTTTAACTCATACGTAAAAAATAGAAACTTTTCACAAAAAAACTGCATTTCTGCAGTTTTTTATTCCGCTTGCTCGATATCTTTTTTGAGTTGATCAAGATTAAATTTTGCTTGGAGGAAATTCTGAGATTGTGTCGGGAAGTTTTGTTCTAATGCATCCACTTGACCAATTTCTACTTTTCCTGAAAACCCAGAGAAGCCTAAAATATGACCACCAAAATCGCACGAATCAGCAAGAAAATGCAGATGGTATCCAGCGACACTTACACCATGAAACATTTCTGGTGTCCAAAATCCCACGATAGTTCCCTTGACTTTCTCCTCTTTATATTCAGGTTGATTTTCTGCTACTTTAGCAAAAGGTTCACCTTCTGCTGCGCCTGGAGCCATGCGCACATGCATCATATCAAAACCACCCGTCATTTTAATTGTATAAAAGGTATTTTCGCTATTAAACTCGTTTTCTATTTTTTGGAATAATTCTTCGCTGGCAATATTTTCCTCTTGTTGGAAAGAAAGTGTTGCTTCATGATGAGCAACGGCAGCGTAAGGGACAGTTTCATTATCCTCCACGTGACGTACTTTTTTGTCACCTGTTGCAATGTAAGCTTTGCCATCCAAGACAATCAACTCCCCATTTATACCCGCCAAAGTTCCAATACCAAAATTTCCTTTTTTCAGTAGTTCTCCAATTGTTAGTGTTCCCTCGTAAAGACCTGACATCAAAGCTGCGAGAGTATTGTGTTGAAATAATTTCATTTTTTCTTTCCTTTCAAAATTTCGGATTCTTCAATACTTTAATTCTACCACATTATCACTTATGCGATTAAAATAGGGATTGCTCATTTGTCTACTTCTCCTAAAAAAGACCAAGCAATAACTTAGTCTTCAAACCATTTATCAACTTGTTCTTTGTGTGATTTAATCCATGTTGCTGCTGCCTGTTCTGGTGTTTTACCATTTTGAACATCAAGCATTACCGATTCCATATCTTTTTGAGACCAGTTAAACTTGTCTAATACTTTATAGGCTTCAGGATTGTCTTCTTTAAGGCCTTTACGTACAATTGTATTGATGTCTTCAGCTTTACCCATTGAGTTTTTAGGATCTTCTAAATATTTCAAATCATATTTATTAAACATCCAGTGTGGTGACCAACCAGTGATAACGATATCCTTGTGTTGCTTGATAGCTTCACCAAGAGCCACAGTCATTGCACCTGCAGATGATGGGACTAAGTTCCAATCTTTCAAGTTATCATAATCTTTCAGTGTCTTTTCTGTAGCTGCCATAACGCCAGCACCAGGTTCAATACCGATGATTGATTTATCTGCTTGATCTTTCAGATCTTCAATGGAGTTGGCCTTCATGTAGCTTGGAATGACAAGACCAACTTTGGCTCCCTTAAGGTTAGGACCAAGCAATTCAACAGATTTGCTGAATTTTTTCCATTGTGTTTCGTGTGTGTTGGGCAGCCATGCAGAAACCATACCATCCGCTTGACCATTAGCGACAGTCTGCCAAGCCACTGTGTTATCCAAAGCTGTCTTCTTAACATCAAATCCATGTTGCTCCATAGCTTGACTTAATACGTTAATAGCTGCAACTTCTGAATCCCAGTTCATATATACAAGTTCAACCTTTTTATCTGCTGCTGTTTTATTAAGCGTAACACCGGAAATCCCACCAATGATAAGAACGACAAGAGCTAGCAACGCTCCTCTTTCCTTCCATTTTTTAAGTTGCGGATTGCCTTGTTTTTCAGTTGGGGTAACATTAAGTTTTTGAGTGAAACGGTCAATGATAATAGCTAAAATAACTAAAGCAATACCGTTCACAAAACCTTTACCGATATCTGCAGATTGAACCGCCGCTAAGACACCGCGTCCAAGGCCAGGTGCACCAATCATTGAAGCAATAACGACCATTGAAAGTGCCAACATAATAGTTTGGTTAACACCTGCTAAAATTGTTCCTTTTGCTAAAGGAAACTCTAACTTAAAGAGCTTTTGTCTTGGTGTTGACCCAAAAGAATCTGCTGCTTCGACCAATTCAGTGGAAACTTGACGTATACCCAAGTTTGTCATACGAACTGTTGGTGGCAAAGCAAAGATAACTGAGGCAAATACACCAGGAACCACACCGATACCAAAGAAAGCAACGGCCGGAATCAAGTAAACGAAACCGGGCATGGTTTGCATAAAGTCCAGTATTGGCTGCACAATCTTAGCAACAAGTTCAGACTTCGCCATCCATATACCTAAAGGAATACCGATGATAATAGAAACTAAACTCGAGAGCAAGACCAATGTTACTGTATTCATCAGATCTGTCCACAAACCTTGATTGGCAATAAGAACTAAACCTAAGAATGTAAAGACAGGGAAGGCAATTTTACGTCCTGAAACCAAAACAGCCAAGAAAGTTACAACAATAATCATTAACCAAAATGGTACGGCTGTAAGTCCTGCAGTTACGCTGTCCATAATTGCTGTGCCAGATTTTTGAATAATATCAAACCCAGCGCTTAAATTACTTGTAATCCAATCTGTTGCAGTCGAAACCCAATCTGCTAAGGGTATCTTACCTATTGCTAACTCAATCATTATTTACCTCCTCATCGTCTATATCTGCTAAAGCTTCAAGTACTCGTCCGCGGATAAGAATACCTTTGAGGAATCCTTCATCGTCTACCACGGCAACAGGTGTTGGAGAGTCGTATATGATAGGTAAGATATCACTTACTAATGTTTCTTTACCAACTTGTCCAACATCTGTCATGAGAACATCGCGAAGAGATTTATTCGCTTGTTTTGCTTGAACTGCTGCTTCACTGGTAATAACACCGTAAAATTGACGTTTTTTATCGACAGCCATTAAAGAACTTACTTCTTCTGTTTTCATCTTTTTAAGCGCAACACTTGGGCCATCAATGTCAATATTAGTTGTTAGGGCAGGAATCATAATATTCTCTGCTGTGATAACTTTTGCACGATCGACATCTTCTACGAAGGTTTTAACGTAATCATTAGCAGGGTTAGTAAGGATTTCTTCACCTGTACCAATCTGCATGATTTTACCATCTTTCATAATGGCAATGCGGTCACCGATACGTAATGCTTCATTCAGGTCATGCGAAATGAAAATAATTGTTTTTTGGAATTTTGCTTGAAGTTCCAAAAGTTCATCTTGCATCTCACGACGAATCAAGGGGTCTAAAGCTGAGAAAGCTTCATCCATCAGAAGGATTTCTGGGTCATTGGCTAAAGCGCGCGCTAAGCCGACACGCTGTTGCATCCCCCCAGAGAGTTGGTTGGGGTATTGATTTTTAAAATCAAGTAGATTAGCGTTGTCTAGAGCTTTTTCGGCACGCTTACGACGTTCCTCTTTTGGTACATTTTGTACTTCCAAACCATATTCTGTATTTTCAAGAATCGTTCTATGAGGGAAGAGGCCAAAATTTTGGAAAACCATGCTCATCGTTTTACGACGTACTTTTAACAAATCTTCTTTATTCAATGTAGCAACATCTTCACCATCAATGAAAATCTTACCGCTTGTTGGCTCGATTAAACGATTAAGCAGACGTAATAAAGTCGACTTTCCTGAACCAGAAAGCCCCATAATAACAAAGATTTCGCCTTCATTTACTTCAAAGTTGGCATCGTAAACACCGACACTCGCACCTGTTTTTCTTAAAATTTCGTTTTTCGACACTCCCTGCTCGACCATTGCCAAAGCAGTTTTTACACGTTTCCCAAATACTTTGGTTAAGTGCTCAATTTTAATTTTTACTGGCAAAATATTCTCCTTTACTCTTAATAATTAAATACATTTCGTTATTTAACCCTCTTTAAAGTGACCACTCTATCTTAACAATGTATTGTCACTTTGTCAAATGAGTAAACTTATAAAAACAGAAAATATTTTATATTGAAGAAAGAAAAAGCGCGTACAAATATAGACAACATCTCAGGACTGTCTATATTTGTACGCGCTTTTTATGAGTAAAGCAAGTTTTTATTAATTTTTGTAAAAGAAGTTTTGAAGAACTTGTAAGGCATCTGCTCCTCCCACAAAATACAATGTATCATGTTGGTTGAGTGTCGCATACGGACCAGGAGAGATAACCAGTTCATCATTTTGTAGAATAGCAATCACCGTTACTCCAGTATTCTGCCAAAGATTCATCTCTCCGATTGTTTTTCCCAAATTTTCTGAAGGCTCATTGAGTTCTAGTTCTATAGGTGTCATTGGATTAGACTTCTGAAAGTGTGCAGTTTGTCCAACCAGCTTATCCAAGGTAGATGAAAAGTTTGCAAGCTCTTTCTGTTGACGTGCAACACTCTTTAAAATATCGGCCTGCAAGTCTTGAATCGTTTTTATTTCTTGGTGCTGAGCCAGATAGTCTTGTGCTTTTTGCCGTGATGCAATCACAACACCACTTCCATGAATAGAATCGACAATCCCCAAATCACTAAGAATACTGATAGCTTTCCGTGCCGTCTCTGGAGAGACACCAAAAGTCGTTGCCAATGTAGAACGCGCATAAATTTTTTGTCCTACTTTCAATTCATTACGAACAATATTTTCAGCAATCAAGATGGCAATTTGCTGATATTTCGGTTGCCTTACCTTATTCACCGTATTTCCTCCTCGTATGTGATGTTAATACTTGTAGCATTTGTGTAGATAATGCCCCATGATTTCTATTTTAATGTAAAAATACAAAAAAAGATAGTAAAGTTAATTTATCCTATTTATGGTATTGTGCATATACCATAACTTGTATTTTTAATATGTTTTGTATAAGTAATTTATGATATAATGAACCAGAAAGTTTTTAAAAATAGAAAGTGATGTTATGAACTGGATTTTTAGATTGTTTAAAGGAATGATTATTGCTCTTGGTTTTATTCTTCCGGGTGTTTCAGGCGGTGTTCTCGCTGCTATTTTAGGTATTTATGAACGCATGCTTCATTTCTTGGCTCATATTCGTCAAGATTTTAAGAAGAATTTTCTCTTCTTCCTCCCTGTTGGTATAGGTGGAATCTTAGGTTTAGTCATTCTTAGTAGACCTTTAGAATGGTTGCTTGCACATTATCAAGTTATTGTTTTATGGGGCTTTGCTGGTGCTATTTTAGGAACGCTCCCTTCTCTCTTTAGAGAAAGCTCTCGTCAGAAGTCAAGAGACCAAAGCGACTGGATTATTTTGGGTATTACCTTTGTCCTATCAGCAATTATTTTATATATGTTACCAGCAATTGCTGGTACAGTTCCTGCAAACTTTTTCGGTTTCTTCCTTGCTGGTATATTGATTGCCCTAGGTGTATTGGTTCCTGGGCTTAGCCCTTCCAATCTTCTTTTAATTTTAGGTCTTTTCTCCCCGATGCTTGATGGTTTTAAAAACCGTGATATTTTTGGTGTTTTTCTTCCCATTGCCATTGGAGGAATGTTTGCTCTTGTGAGTTTTTCAAAGGTGATGGAAAGACTTCTACTCAACTATCATTCGAAAGTATATCATTTTATTATCGGTTTGGTCCTGTCAAGTACCTTACTTATTGTTGTCCCTACACAGAGTGCTGAAACTATCAGTTATGCTGGCGCGACAGTCTCAACTTTCATGATGAGTGCCTTACTTTTTGCAGTTGGGATACTTTTAGGACTTTGGATGAGTAAACTGGAAGAAAAGTACAAATAGCTGTTTGTAAGGAGTTGCGCTTCTATTGTGTCTTAAGAAATAAAAACGACTGAGAAAAATTTTCTCAGTCGTTTTTATTCTTCTGCTTTCTCAAAGCAATATTGTTTATCCTCTCAAAGATAAACAATATCCCTGAGCGCTGCAGGGGCGCTTAAAATATATAGAAATTCATGCTTAATTCCCCCATGAGGTGCACAACTTCTTCTGCATCTATTCATTTTAGGTCACGTCTTTTGTATGAATAACTTTGACCTTTCAGATCTTAAAATTCCTTAGCTACTGCTTCTACTTTGTTAAGAAATTCAGACAAGAATTCTTCTGCCTTTTCAGGCTGATAAGCATGACCTTCAACACTCAGAGAACTAAAATCTGTCCCGATAAATTCAAAAATCGCTTTCATATATTGAGTGCCTGTATCTTGTCCATTATAAAAACCACCACTGGCTTGCAGGTACAGTACTTTCTTGTCTGTTGCTAAACCTTTCGGACCTTCTTCTGTATAACGGAACGTTTTACCCGCAACATTGACTGTATCAATCCATTTTTTTAGGCTAGCAGGAATCATAAGGTTCCATAATGGACTCGCAATGACTACTTTATCTGCTGAAAGAAATTGCTCTGTAAAAGCACCAAAACGTGCAACTTTATCTTGTTGTGATTCAGACAAGGCAGTGAAGTCTACACCATTTTGCATCGCAATAAAGGCAGAAGCCATGTCTTGATCAATTTCAGGAATGTTGGCAGAGAAAACATCGAGTACTTCTACTTCATCTCCTGCATTTGTAGCTTTATAAGCAGATACAAAAGTATCTAAACCTTTAATTGAGAAGCTGTCTTCAGCTGTTAAAGGATGCCCTTTTACAACAAGTAATTTCGTCATTAATAAATCCTCCAAGATTTCATTTGATTTACATATGTAAACAACGTTACCTTATCATTATATCAAAAACATTTTTGAAAAACTATAATTTTAATATGTGAAATTTAGCACAAATTTGCAAACACTAAAACCATCTCGAAAAACTTCAAGATGGTTTTTGATTTTAGTGACGAATTAAATAATCAAATGCACCTAAAGCCGCAGTAGCACCACTTCCCATTGCAATAATAATTTGTTTATAAACAGAGTCTGTACAGTCCCCCGCAGCAAACACGCCAGGTACATTGGTAGCGCCGTGCTTATCAACGATGATTTCACCCCGTGCTGTAAGATCAACAACACCGTCAAGCCATTCAGTATTTGGTACTAGTCCGATTAGGATAAAGACACCTGACAGTTCAAGAGTTACTTCTTCCTGTGTGTCGCGATTGACATAGTCTAAACTTTCAACCTTGCCCTTACCGTGAATAGCTTTTGTTTCGACATTGGTCAGAACAGTTACGTTGTTTAGAGAATACAGCTTTTCTTGTAAAACTTTATCGGCTTTAAGCTCTGGCAAAAATTCTAAAACAGTAACATGCTCAACTACACCAGCTAAATCAATAGCTGCCTCAATCCCCGAGTTTCCGCCCCCAACTACGGCTACTTTCTGACCTGCAAAGATTGGTCCATCACAATGCGGACAATAAGCAATTCCTTTATTTTTAAATTCTTCTTCTCCCGGAATTCCGAGTGAACGCCAGCGTGCTCCCGTTGATAATACAACGGTTTTTGATTGAAGAACTGCACCGTTTTCTAGTGTCACTTCAAGCATATCTTTTTTCTCTAATTTCACTGCCTTTTGTGTTTTCATAATGTCGGCAGGATAAGATTTTACATGTTCTTCAAGTTGTGCGACTAGCTTAGGACCTTCAGTATAGGTTGTGCCGATAAAGTTTTCGATACCTAAAGTTTCTAATGGCTGACCGCCAAATTTTTCAGCTAAAATTCCTGTACGTATTCCTTTTCGCGCTGCATAAATAGCAGCACTTGCACCTGCAGGACCACCGCCAACAACAAGAACATCATAAGGATCTTTGTCATCAAATTCTTCACTTCCAGTTTGACCAACGAGTTTATTTAATATTTCTTCAAGACTCATGCGACCACTTGAAAATTCCTCGCCGTTAACAAAAACTGTTGGGACTGCCATTACACCACGAGATTTTACTTCCTCTTGGAACATGCTGCCCTCAATCATCGTATGTGTAATATTTTCATTAAGTACACTCATAATATTCAGAGCCTGTACAACATCTGGGCAGTTATGACAAGTCAAACTGACGTAGGTTTCGAAATGATAAGGTTTATCAATGGCTTGAATGCGTTTTTTGAGGTCTTCTTCAATCTTAGGTGCACGGCCACTCACTTGCAAAAGAGCCAAAACGAGTGAATTAAATTCATGCCCTAAAGGAATACCAGCAAAGGCAACACCTCGCATCTCGCCCTTACGTACTACAGAAAATCCAGGCGCTTTTACTAATTTTGCTTCCTCGACGCTTATACGAGGTGACATCTCCGCAATCTCATTGACAAAATCACGAACTTTTTTACCGTTCGTATCATTTTCATCTGCTTTTACGCGCAAGGCGATATCATTTTCTAAAAGTTCTAAATATTGCTTAAGTTGTGCTTTAAGATTCTCTTCTAACATTTTGTCTTTCCATTCTTTTTAGCTTAAAAAAGGCGAGTAAGCTACTTCGCCTTGTTAAATTAAATCTTACCAACCAAGTCCAAGCCGGGTGTTAGTGTTTCGGCATTTTCTTTCCATTTTGCAGGACACACTTCCCCTGGATGATTGCGGACATACTGTGCTGCACGCACTTTGTCTACCAACTGGCTCGCATCACGCCCGATACCATCTGCTGTAATTTCTACAGCTTGAACGACTCCGTCTGGGTCAATGATAAATGAACCACGTTGTGATAAACCAGATGTTTCATCTAAAACATCAAAAATACGAGAAATTTTTTGGGAGGGATCAGCAAGCATTGGATATTCTACTTTTCCGATAGCTTCACTGTGCTCATGCCATGCAGCATGGACAAAGTGTGTGTCTGTTGAACATGAATAAACTTCAACACCTAATTCTTTAAGAGTAGCGTATTGTTCTTGCAAGTCTTCTAATTCTGTTGGACAAACAAATGAGAAATCAGCAGGGTAGAATACGATAATATTCCATTTTCCTTTAAAATCATCTGAATTGACCGTTAAAAATTTCCCATTTTGGTAGGCTTCAGTAACAAAAGGTTCAACTTCTTTTCCGATTAGTGACATAGATTTTCTCTCCAATTCTTCTATTATTTTATGTTCCCTAATAATTATCACAAAATGCTGGGTGTTAGTCAAAGAATCTGTTCATAATTTTAGAACAAATGAAACCGCTTAATGCTTCTGAATTATTACATTCTTACTTTACAACTGCAAACAGTGCTTTGGTTATTGAGAAAAGGATAATTGATAATGTTCTGATTATTTTATAAAATAAAAAATCCCGCTAAGGGAAAAATTTATCTTGCAGTGAATGCTAAGTGTTTGTCTAACATAAAGGGACGCAAATAAGCTGTCGCACTGCTTGTAGGAAGAATTTCTTCTGAAAGGGAAATACCAAGTTCGTTTTGAATATATTTTCTTCGCTTCTGAACTCTGTGCCAGACTTCGGGATACATTTGACTGATGTTAGCTCTTAGTTTTTCATCTGCTAAGAAAATCCCACTTTCACAGCTTACACCACCATAGCCCAGTACAGAAGGAATGATATCAATTTGGAAAAGCATTCCGCTCTTCAACTTTTCTGTTGACGCTGGATAAATAGGAGAGCTCAGCCATTCTTCGTCAGCTATCAGATGTCCTGGGTTTAAGGTCCAACCATATTTGCCTTTGGGGAGAACCTCTTCGACTTTATCATACAAGTCTTGTCCTAGCATTCCAATTTTAACTGTCTCCAACCATGTTTTTACAGCATTAAAATAAGGTTTAGCTACAACTTCCAAATAATCTCTTTCAGCATCAGGTAACTCTGAAGGTCGGCTTACAGCATACCCTCCTCTACTTTGGAGCCCACCCTTATAACCTGTTGTCATAGAAAGTCTGTCGCCTTTTTTGATAATTTTGGACCCTGGATAAATATTCGCTTTTTCAAACCGCTCACCAGTAGCCATAATTGTAACAACATTATGAGACTGACCAAGATCAGAGAGACTCCTCGCAATTTCCATCTCTGTCTTTCCAACTTCCACTTGATCCATTGTCTGTAAAATACAGCGCCCTGCTAATGCTGCGCCAAACTCATAATGTGCAAATTCATTAGCGTTGTTTCTAGTACGTATACCGCCTTCACCAATGAAAAGTTGTGTAGCATTTTCCATTAATACATTGGGATATAACTTTTTTAGAGCTTGAACCAGATAATAGGGGAGCTCAAAAAGTTGTGTATTATCTTCCGCAAAACTGGTGAAGTTTTTCCAGCCTACGAGGCCAATCTTCTTTGCGTTTTCTAAAGTACATTGACTCAAAATTTCCTCTACTGTCCCTTTTTTAGGCATGGGCTGATTAGGTAAGGAAAAATGTGGCATGTGTATGGCTTTAGCTAAAAGTCTTGCCTTACCTGCTTTATTTAAATTCTCATTTCCCAATACCATGTAGGCCTCACCAGTCATATGAAGAATGAGTAAAGCTTCCTCAAAACGTGGAAGAAAACCAGTTAAATATTCAAAGTTACTCCCATGTTCCAGATCAGCATAAATAACCAAACTGTCATAGCCTTTTTCTCGCATTTTTCCGAGCAAAGCAGTTTTTCTAAAAGACATTGTTTCATCAGTCAAGGCAACTGGACTTAATTTGTTTTCAATAGCTGGCGTTTTAATCTGTTTAAGCTGAATCAATTTGCGCTCCCTTTTTGTAAAAATAAGAATTGCCTAAAAAGCAATTCCGTACTTAGTGATATTAATTTTTTAATTCTTTTAAAACAGATTTTAAATGTGAAAACTGCGAAGGCTCGGACAAGGAAACGGTCATTTCCCAGGCTTTTGTTCCTTCTTCAACTGCTAAAGCGAGAAAGATACGCTGAAAATGTGAGAGTGCCTCGGAATGAACGAGGTAATCAATCTCTTCTGGGGACAAAAAAATCTGATGGCGCTGAATCGCCTTGTTCAAATAGCGGAGCCACAGTCTTGCATCTCCTCTGGATTTTTTAGCAGCAGCTTCAAAGTATTCTTTCCAACTCATCTATAACAACCTCAAAAGTTCTGGTTTTTCTCGTAAATAATTTTTCAAAGCCTCTTTGCCATAAGCAATGCTGTAGGCTTCTAAAACAACTGCAGGATCAGATGTTCCTTCCGAATAATCTTCCAACAAATCAAGCAGAGTATCTGGACTTTTTATTTTTAATTTTTTCATGATTTGAGCAATATCAGGGACATCCTTTTCTCTTCCCGCTTGAATCTTATCAATCAAAACAGATTGAAGTGAAGAGAGATAAACGTCAAGATGACTTGCCTTAAAAATAAGCACTCTATCCTGCTCAGAAAAAGACATGATTTGCCCAATCGAATGACTTAGCCAAGGTTCATTTACAGTTCCTACATGAAATTCTTGCCCAATTTCTGCAATAATTTCTTCTACCTTAGAAGTAGATTCATAGAAAGCATCAATATCTTCAGTAGCTTTTAAGCCGTGATACTCAAGTACAAAGCCACCCACACATTGTAAACTCAGATGAATGTCGTTTTCTGACAGCTTTTCATTCAAACGTGTAAACAACTTATCATAATTCATAAATCATATACTTTCTTTTGAAATCTCTCTTTCTGATTATAGCATATAGCAGCGCATAAAAAAAGAGTTTTTTATCTCTTAAAACAAGAAAAACACCTTTTGGCATTTTAATTCCTTATTGTTTCAAATGCAGTTTGCAAGTCTTCCAACAAGTCGTGAATATCTTCAACCCCTGCAGACAAGCGGATTAGTCCATCTTTGATTCCCACTGCTTCTCGAAGATGTTTTGGTATTGAAGCGTGTGTCATTACTGCTGGAACTTCGATCAAGCTTTCAACGCCACCCAGTGATTCTGCCAAAGTAAAATATTTTAGAGATTCGACAAAATATTTTACTTTACTTTCATCTTGGAGCTCAAAGGAGAGCATTCCGCCAAATCCTGACATTTGTTTAGAAGCAATTCCATATCCAGAATCTGTAGGTAGTCCTGGGTAGTAGACTTTGCTTACCTGTGGGCTTTTCTCGAGAAACTCTGCAATTTTCTGGGCATTTGCTGCATGAGCTTCCATACGAAGGGCTAAAGTTTTTATTCCTCGCTGAACCAACCAACTGTCTTGCGGTCCTAACACACCTCCGATAGAATTCTGCATGAAACCAATGCGCTCGGCTAAGTTTGTATCCTTTGTTGTCACTAACCCGGCTACCACATCCGAATGCCCTCCCAGATACTTTGTTCCTGAATGAAGAACGATGTCTGCTCCCAAACTTAAAGGGCGTTGAAAATACGGTGTAGCAAAAGTATTGTCTACTATTGTGATAAGATTATTTTCTTGCGCAACTTCTGTAAGTTGTCGTATATCTAAAATCGTCATCAAAGGATTTGAAGGTGTTTCAAAATAGAGGGCTGTAGTGGTAGACTTTATCGTCTTTTTGAGTGCAGAAAGATCGGTTAAATCAACCAAATCGTACTCTAAACCAAAGTTCTGCATAACTTTGTCCATCAAACGGAAAGTACCACCATAAACATCATTGCCCATAATGATATGATCGCCTGCCTTAAAAATTGAGAGAACAGCATGAATCCCTGCTAATCCTGAAGCGAATGCAAAACCACGCACGCCTCCCTCTAAATCTGCAATAAGTGATTCTAGAGCATGACGTGTTGGATTTCCTGACCTTGAATATTCATAAGCTTTGGGCTGCCCCAGTCCCTCTTGCTTATAGGTGGATACTTGATAGATTGGGACTGAAACAGCTCCGCTAGCAGCATCCTCACTGATTCCTCCATGAACCATTTTTGTTTTTATCTTCATCTCTGATATAGTTCCCTTTCTGTAATTGTTCATTCATTATAATACAGTTTGCTTCTCTTATAATTAAGAACTATTTATAACCAACTTTTAAAAATTTTATACTGAATTGCTATAAAGTTTTCAAAATACAAAAAAGCTTAGCCCGTATTCTTATGTATGGATTAAGCTTTTTTGCATTTTGAATGACATCAGTCCTTGTTCGCGTTTCTATTTTTTAACCTCGTTTGCGTTAGAAAAGAGGTCATTTAAGGCTTCACTCATTGTTGGATGTGTAAAGATATGATCGCGTATCATAGTATAAGGCAACTTGGCATTTATTGCAAGAGACAGAATATTAATCACTTCATGTGAATCTTCAGCATAAAGCGTTGCCCCTAAAATTTCATCTGTGTCTGGGTCCACAAGTGCTTTGAGTAAACCTTTACTTTGTCTGAGTACAGCTGATTTAGGAATGGCTGTAGCTTCTAAACGGAACAGACGATAACTTTTTCTTTGAGCTTGGGCCTCAGTTTCTGTCAAGCCAACATTAGACAAGGTTGGAGTGATAAAAACACTGCTTGCTATCTCTCCGCGATTATCCAAAGTTCTGCTCTTATCTCCATAAAGTTGACTTTCAATAATTCTGAAGTCGTCTAATGACGTATAGGTGAACTGTGGCCCACCGTGGACATCTCCGAGAGCCCAAATATTTTTAGCAGAAGTTTCCAGCTTTTCATTCACTAAGATATGGCCGTCTTCTCCTATTTTTACAGAAGTATTTTCCAACCCTAAACCAGAGATGTTTGGCTTACGACCAGTGGCCAATAAAATTTTATCTGCTTCAATTTCTTCTGCTTGATCATCAAACATGATATTTAAGATGCTCTTCTCATTACGATCAAAAACACCATTAATTTCGTAGCCGAGCTTGAAAACTGCTCCTGCTTCTTCTAAATCTTTTTTTACACGTGCTGCGATGTCTCGATCTTGACGCGGTAAAAAAGTGCGATGAGCGTCAATAACGGTTACCTTAGAGCCATAAGACAGGAACATTGAAGCAAATTCGAGACCAATGTAGCCTGAGCCAATGATGACGAGATGATCTGGACGTTTTTGCAAGTCCATCAACCCTGTGGAGGTTACAAGGTTTTTGCATTCTGACATGCCGAGAATTGAGGGCAAAATTGCGCGTGCTCCTGTATTTATAAAAATACGTTCAGCCTCCACAAGCATAGCAGGTTGCCCTTCTCGAGAGATTTCCACCTCATGATCCGATAAAAATCGAGCCTTACCATCTATAACTGTTGCTGTAGGCTCATCTGCAATCATGTGATAGTTTTTTCTATTTAATTTTTCGACAAGATTAACTTTTTGAAGTGCTGCATCCGCAAACTTCTCACCTTTTTGACCATTGACGATTAGAGATTTTGAAGGGATACAGCCAATATTAATACATGTTCCACCGTACATGCGTGGAGATTGCTCTACTATGGCAACTGCTTCTCCTTTTCTAGCTAAAGATTTTGCAAGTGTTTTCCCTGCTTTCCCAAAACCAATAATAAGATTTTTAACTGCTTTTCTTTCCATACTATAATTTTCCCCTGTAATCCACGATAAGTAAATTGTGACTTAAATATTCACCATCTGTTTTCAAAGCTATAAGGTTATAACTGCCTTCAACCTTAGCATATAGGTCTTGACTTCCCCAGAACATTTCGCCCCATTTTTTAAAATAAATAGGACCAAACTCAGAGTCTAAATGTGCATCAAACACCTCAGGAAGTTTCCCCTTATCTATAGCAAGGAGGCGATAACGTGAAATACCACCTGCACATGCATCTACTGACTCGTTCTTTTCACTCAACTCATGGTCAAAATCTAGTACAAAATCTACATTTTCGAATTTCACCAATCTTTCGCTTACTTCTTTATCGAATATTAATTTCATGTTTTCTGCCTCCAATCGCTTAAGCAAGTGACTTGATTTCCTTTCTTAATTTATCTATTCCCCTTTCGAAAACTGTCCAGTCCTGTGTAAGTTTAAGCAGTATATGATTGCCTTGGATACTTGAAATGATATGTTGCGCTTGAACTTGAGCTTTTTCTTGATTCCAACCTGTAATTTCAATAATTCGTGCTTGAACCAATTGAGTCCAGTTTTTCATAAGCTGACGCAATAGTTCACGAAAATCCTCATCTTCACCCGCACCAAGTTCGACGACAAGATTCCCTACTGCACAACCATAATGCTGTATTTCGTCTTTATGCATCCGAATTTCCCAGTCCAGCATAGCGAGCAAGGCTTCTTCTGGATTTTTCATTTGGCTCAAAAGGGGGGCAAAACATTGTTTTTCCCACTCAGAGCTATGCGCATGAATTACCTCCAAGCAGATTTCCTTTTTGGATAGGAAATAATGATAAAGTTGTCCTTTCCCAGTACCGGAATCTTCCAAAATGTCTCGAATAGAAGTTGAAGCATAACCTTTCTGGCAGAAAAGTTTTTTGCTGCTCTCTATGATTTTATCTTTTGCTTCCGACACTTTACACCTCCAATCATTTTACCTACCGCTTGGTACAATATTAATATAACACATCCTAGAGTAAGCTGACAAGAAATTGAACTTGAAATTTCGAATTCAGGATAAACACAAGGGACTTATAAGAGAGAAATCATATGAAAACAATAAAAAAACCATTCATAAAGACAGCGAACTGTCACTTTGAATGGTTCATTAATTTATTTTAAATCACTCCAAAAAGGATAAAGATAATAACAAGAAGTCCTAAAACTATACGGTACCAACCAAAAATTTGAAAATCGTGACGCTTGATATAACTCATTAAGAATTTAATAACAAAGACTGATACGATATAAGCCACAGCCATACCTACGATAAGTGCGATTATCTCTGACAGACTAAAGTGAAGCCCGAACTTCAAAAGCTTGAAAGCTGAGGCACCGAGCATTGTTGGAACAGCTAGGAAGAAAGTAAACTCTGCAGCAACAACACGTGACACACCAATCAACAAGGCACCAACAATGGTCGCACCAGAGCGTGATGTTCCAGGAATCATTGAGAGAACTTGAAACATCCCGATAATTAGTGCTGCTTGATATGTCAGTCCTTTGAGACTCGTGATTTTAGGCTGACGTGTTTTATTCCAACGTTCAACCACAATAAAGGCAATACCGTAAATGATGAGCATGATAGCAATCGTCAATGGTGTACCAAAATTTTCTTCTAAAAAATCGTTGAGAAAGAGGCCGAAAACGGCTGTGGGGAGAAAGGCTACAATGACTTTAAGCCACATATTAAAGACAGATCTTTTGATACGTACCCCTTTGCCTTCAATGTTAACAAATGGATTCATCTTCGACCAAAATTCTACGATAACAGCAATAATCGCCCCTAACTGAATAACAACGAAAAACATATCTTTAAAAGACTGAGTCATGTCTGTATGAATAAAGGCATCAACTAAAAGCATATGTCCTGTACTTGATATGGGTAGCCATTCCGTAATCCCCTCAACAATGCCAAGGAAGATGATTTTCAAAAGTTCAATAAAATTTAAGTCCATTTTTTCTTATATCCTATTCGTTAATATGGTAAAGCTATTATTTTCAGCAGGCAAAGTTTCAACTTAATTCTTCGACCAGCACTTGAACCATTTTATCAAAATTAAGGCGTAAATTGAAGTGACAGGAAAAAGCACTCCTCTACAATTTGAGGGAATGCTTTGTTATTTTTCTTGAGCTTTTTCATACTTCAGTCCCATTGCATTGATTGAAACAACGACTGTTGAGATACTCATTAACACGGCCGCTGCTAAAGGATCAATTGAAATTCCAAATGCAGGATAGAAAATGCCAGCTGCAACAGGAATAGCGACGATATTGTAACCAGCACCAAACCAAAGGTTTTGTTTCATTTTACGGTTAGAACGTTTAGAAATTTCAATTAGAGCTAGGACATCACTGGGATTTGAGTTCACCAAGACAACATCTGCTGTGTTAATCGCCACAGAAGTTCCGCCACCAATGGCAATTCCAAGATTACTTGTTGCCAGTGCTGGCGAATCATTAACACCATCTCCAATAAAGAGAACACTACCTTTTTCTTGATAGGTTTTGACAATCCTTGCTTTGTCTTCCGGTTTTAATTCAGCATAAAACTCTGTTATGCCTAAATTTTTAACAATTTTTGCAGCTGTAGCTTTATTATCACCAGTTAACATGATGGGTAAGATATCACGTTTTTTCAGTTCTGCAATGAAGAATGCTGCATCCTCCTTTAGCGAATCGCCTAAAGATACAAAACCATGAATTTTCCTGTCAGATATCAAGAAAGATACAGTCAGACCCTGAGCAAAAGCTTTTTGAACTTCGTCTTGGTCAACAGCGATAGAATTCTCTCGAAGATAGGCATAAGATACAACACTATAATTTTTGCCTTGTACACTTCCTTTCACCCCCACAGCAGGAATATTTTCTACATCCCTTGCTTCGAGTTGTAAATCCTCCACTGCATTAACAATAGAAAGGGCGATGGGATGAGTGGAGCCCTTTTCTAAGGCTGCCATTACCTGCAGAATATCAATGTCTTCTTCTTTATCGACTTTTACAACTTGACGCACAGTAAATTTTCCGTCCGTTAAAGTCCCCGTCTTATCCATCAAGGCATACTTAATCTTATGGACTGACTCCAAAGCAGTTCTGTTTTGGATGAGGAGCCCATTTTTAGCTGAAATGTTGGTTAAACGTGCCACAACGAGAGGAACAGCTAATCCTAAAGCATGAGGACAAGCAATCACAAAGACGGATACAGCGGTCATTAAAGCAAAGCTAAGTGTGGAAGTTATTGTCCAGATGATGAAAGAAGTAATACCCACGATTAAGGCTGTCCAGAAGAGCCATCCTGCGACTTTATCGGCTAGATTTTCACTGGCAGACTTTTGCTTTTGGGCTCTTTCGACCAGTTGGGCAATTTGTGAAAGGAGAGAGTCCTTGCCTAGAGAAGTAACTTTCATTTCAAAGGGAAGGTTTTGGTTCAGAGAACCGCCGTAAACAGTGCCCCCTATTTCTTTTGGGACAGGACGAGATTCACCTGTGATCATCGACTCGTCTACGGATAAGTGAGCTGTTTCTGATATAACAATACCATCCGCTGGAATTCGCTCATTTTCCTTAACTAAAAGAATATCGTCTACTTTGAGGTCAGATATGGCTACGTCTTTTCCCCCTTTCAAGTGCGCCTTTTTAGGAATAAGTGTTGCCAGATCTTTAAGGGCATCACCCGCACGATGAACAGCCTTCATTTCAATGATATGCCCAGCCAGCATGATAACAATCAGGGTTGACAGTTCAAACCAGAAATCCATAGCTTCTCCACCAGCCCATACCACGCCCGTAGTATAGACAGAGTACAGATAGGCAACAACAATTCCCATAGTGATGAGCATCATCATCGCAGGTTTTTTAGCCTGCAATTCTCCACGCGCACCACTAAAGAAAGGTGTACCACCGTAAAAGAAAATAATTGAACCCAGTATTAACCTAATAAGAGAGTCCCCTGGGAAATGAAGCAATTGAAATCCAGCAATACTTGAAATAGCAAGCAGTGGAAACATCAAAGCAATGCTGACTTTCAGCTTCTTGCTCATATTACCCATGTGCATCATGTGTCCACCGTGGTTCATCATATCATGCTCATCGTGATGTTTCATTTCTGCCTGATCATGTTGCATATGTTCGACCTGTCTATTATCCATGCTAACCTCCTTGAATTCTCAGTTTTTTAAACATTCTTTATTTATAGTTTACGCGCGTAAACTTATAAAGTCAAGTAAACTGAATTTTCTAAGAAGTTAAAAGATGCTTAATTTGTGCGAACAAATGTCAGTCTAAAATTGTAAATCCTAGAGCTTTAATGTCTTTATTGAAAGCTTGAACTGTTTCGAGCGAGAGTATATTCAAGTCTTTATGATACATTGAAAGCTTATTCAAAAGAGCAGGGGGAACAGTAATTATATCGACACCAAGATCTTGTGCTTGCACAATGTTCAGCACCTCACGTGTCGAAGCCCATAAAAGTTTTATCCCTTCTTTTTGGCGACAGATTTCAACTGACTTTTTCACAAATGGTTCTGGATGGACACCAGTATCTGCTATGCGCCCAGCAAATACTGAAACAATGCTCTCAACACCTGGAGTAAGGGCATCTACAGAGTGTCCTGAACTTGTTTTTCCGTCATCAGGGCTGTAATGTTCAACTTTAAACCTAAAGCTGACAATTTTTTGATTAAGGGAATGCTTACCTCTCCACGTGTGTTCATGATCGGAATTTTAACAAAAACATTATCCCCCAGAGCAGCAAGTTTTAATGCTTCTTTTTCCATTGTTTCAAAGTCATCCCCAAAGACTTCAAAGCTAATAGGCATTCCTTCTATTTTTCTCAGAACTTCTTGGGCAAAAGACATATAATCTGTAATTCCTGCATGCTTCATGAGCGAGGGATTGGTTGTAAATCCCGAGATAAGCCCGGCTTCTTTCATTGCAATCATATCAGCAATGACTGCACCGTCAGAATAGATTTCAATATTAAATTTCATAGAATTTCCTTTCGTTTTGCTTGCTTTTGTCCATAATAAGCGGCAGAGCCATGCTTGCGAAGATAGTGCTTATCCAACAAGTATGTTGGTGCTTCTTCTGCTTTAGGGTTGAGTTGTTCAGTTAATCTCGCCATCCGCGCAACTTCCTCCAAGACCACACTGTGATAGACCGCCTCTTCTGGTGATTTTCCCCATGTGAAAGGTCCATGATTACGCACGAGAACACCTGGAACTACTTTATAACTGCTGCTTCTTTCCCTAAGGGTTTCAATAATAACTGTCCCCGTTTTTCTTTCGTAATCGGAGTGAATTTCATCTGCTGTGAGAGAACGAGCTGCTGGAATTGTGCCATAAAAATAATCTGCGTGAGTTGTTCCATAAAATGGAATATCCCGCCCTGCTTGAGCCCAACCGACAGCTTCTGTTGAATGTGTATGAACGACTCCCCCAATCTCTGGATAAGCTTTATAAAGCTCCAAATGTGTCATCAAGTCAGAAGATGGATGGAGTTCTCCTTCAATAACTTTACCCTCTAAATCCGTGATAACCATATTGTCCGGTCTAAGGTTATGATATTCGACACCGCTAGGCTTAATAACAACATAACCAAGCTCCCGGTCAATAGCAGAAACATTTCCCCATGTGAACTTTACTAGTCCATATTCTGGCAGTGCGACATTTGCTGCATAGACACGCTTTCTAAGTTCTTCTAATATCATTTTATTTTAGCCCCGCTTTCTCAATCAATGGATAAAGGAAAGTTTGAGCTTCTTGGATTGCTGCTCTTGTTTCCTCCACTGTCTCGCAATTTTCAGACCACATTTCGATTAAAAATGGACCTTGATAATTGGTTTCTTTTAAAATATTGAACATGGTTTCCCAATCTACACTCCCTTTCCCAAAAGGAACATCACGAAATTGGCCTTTTGAACGCTCTGTTACAGCGTATGTGTCTTTTAAATGAAGGCCTGCAATGGAGAGATGACCAAGAAAAAGTTCACTATAAATATCATTATGCCATGCGGAAATATTTCCTGTATCTGGATAGACAAAAAGATAGGGTGAAGCAACTTCTTTTTCAATGGTCAGGTATTTTTGAACAGAGTTGATAAAGGGATCATCCATTGTTTCAACTGCCAAGATAACTTGTGCCTGCTCTGCCCAGTCACACACCTTTCGCAAATTTTTGATATAACGTGTTCTTGTTTCAGTAGATTTTTCTTCATAATAGACATCATACCCTGCAACTTGAATAACACGGACACCTAAATCTTGAGCTAATTCAATGCATTGTTCCATAATTTTTAATGACTTTGCCTCAGTCTCAGGGCAGCTTGATCCTAACGGAAAACGGCGATGAGCAGAAAAACAAAGGCTTTGAATACGAATATCTGTTTCGTAGATTGCTTGAACAACTTCCAAGCGTTCTTCTTTTGTCCAGTTCAGTCGCTCTAAACGTGAGTCGTCCTCATCTACTGACATTTCAACAAAATCAAATCCCAGCTCTTTTGCAAACTCTAACCGCTCTTTCCAAGAAAAATGCCTCGGCATTGCTTTTTCGTAAATTCCAATAGGTCGAGTCATAATTACCCCCAAATCCGTATAATTTCAGCTTTGAACTCATGTGCCGCTTCTGCAGGTTTCGCCGCTTCGGTAATGCCACGTCCTACAATAAATGTAAAAATATCTAACCCTCTAAAGAGTTCCAAGCTTCCTGTATCCAGACCACCAGTGACTGAGACGCGGAAACCCATATTTATTAACTTCTTGATCCGCTCAAAATCTTTTTCACTCCAAGTCCGCCCTTCCAGAAGGGCATCACGTGATTGATGATAGATGACTTGGGAAATCCCTACAGCAAGCCAGGCTTTTGCTTGTTCATATGTCCAGTCACCGTAAAGTTCTACCTGTATCTCACCATTTTTATCATTTATTTCTTGAATTGCTTTCCGAGCGGCCTTCATCGTTGGAAGAGTTGCAGAGCAGATACAAGTCATCCAGTTTGCTCCACAAAGAGCATTATTTTTAGCCACAGTTCCTCCTGCATCAGCACATTTGGTATCAGCGACAAGCGTTTTATCAGGGAAAAGACTACGGAGTATCTCTACCAGTTGACTCCCCACCTGTAACAGGCAAACTGTGCCAGCTTCGATTATATCTACTTCGTGTCCAACAGATACAGCAGCTTTAAGCGCGCTGTGCAACTCCGAGTGATCCAGAGCTACTTGCAAATTAGGGCGTCTTTTATTCATTTTTTCATCCTTCTTGGTTTAAAATCTATTATTCTTCTGGATTTTTATTAAAAACCTTCTTTTACATCTCACTGTCTAGATTTAATTCCTGAAGAAAAGAATTATTTTTAGATTCCTCTAGCATCTGAAATATTTCCTCTTTGCTTTTAGCAGCTACAATCCGTTCAATTGAATTTTCAAGTTCAAACAGTGCTACGATTTGTGGAATTGCTACAGTGGTATGAATCTCAGCGTTGATAGCCGCTAAAGTTAATAAAACGCTTACTTCTTTACCGTCTGAGAAAGTTACAGGCTCAGTCAAGCTAATAAGAGAAAAAGCATTTCTGTTTACCCCGGCCTCCGGTCGTGCATGAGGCATTGCCATACCTGGCATAAGGATGTAATAAGGGCCGTATTTTTCAGTTAATTCCAAAATTGCATGATAATACACTTCATTTACCGCACCGCTATCAATAAGAGGTTTAACAGAGAGCTTTATCGCCTCTGCCCAGTTTTGAGCCCTTAAGCCCAGACGAATAGAATCATTTTCCCTTAAGCTCTGCACCAAGTTCATCTTTTTTCCTCCTGAGTTCTATCACTTTATACAAGTGTTACAAGACGGCTTGTAATTTTGTCTTGATTTCAGTGTCGTCCATTAAGTTATCAAGACCAATGAGATGGGCTTTCGTACGCCCTTTTAATTCTCCGATGAGGTGCTCTGATACAATGACAATATCGTAACCAGCTGCTAATCCTTTAGCTTCACCTACAGAGCAGGAAGAAGATTCGAAATCGGTAATCCCCAACTGACGTACTGCACGCTCTACTTTCATCTTAATAACCATTGAGGTTCCCATTCCATTACCGCATGCGGTCAAGATTTTTAACATATATTTTTCTCCTCATCTGTTTCTTTTTTATTGAATTTATTTTCTCCTAGCGCTTGGACTTGTCCGGCATAGTAAGCTTCTTTGCTCTTTGCTTTCCGATACTGAAGCTGTGGAATTGCGAGCAAGAACAAACAGACGATGACATAACCCCAAACGCCTAATTTTTGGAAAATATAAGCAAACGGTACCCAGGGTAATTCAAAGTCAATGTTCCCATGATACCCTCCGAAAGCTTGCAGCTTAAGCAAAGCAACTGCAAGAGCACCAACGGAAACTTGAAGCAGGCCTGAAATAAAGGAAAGAACAAGGGCTGCTTTCCAACCTCCGCGTTTATCTGCATAAACAGCAATGGCTGCATTGTCAAAGAATACAGGAACAAATCCGGTGATGATAAGAATTGGGCTGCCAAACACAATCAGCAATCCAATCATAAGCAACTGACCAATCAATCCAAACACAAACCCAGAAAGTACAGCATTGGGTGAGCCGAAACCAAACGAAGCTGCCACATCAACAGCCGGAAAGGAGCCGGGCAAAAGCTTTTGCGAAATCCCTTGGAAGGCATTGGTTAGTTCTGTTACAAACATGCGAACGCCTTGCATTAAGATAAAAAGATAAACAGAGAATGTAAAAGCTGTTTGGATCACATACATGAAATAAGATTGTGCTGCAGGATTATAGGGAATACCAGAGGTAATGACTTTTGGATTAGACATAATATCTGGACCGAGAACTGCCAAGATTGCCCCAAAGAAAACCAACATCAAGGTTGCAGAAGCAACAACGGTATCATGGAAAATGGAGAGAAACTTGGGAAGTCTTATATTATCAAGATTTTCTTCCCCATTGCCGATTTTACCTGCAACCTTATCCACGAACCAAATGGCGAACTGCTGTTGGTGACCAATCGCAAAGCCTCCACCACCCGTTAAAGCCTGAGTAGCTTCTACGGTCATGTTTGAGCTTACTGCCCAATAAAGTCCACAGATAATACCAATCGCTACAATACCAGAGGGACTCCTGAATTCGGGCACAAGCAAGAGCACCATCAATGAGACTGTTGCTGCTTGCTGAACCATGATGTGGCCAGTAATAAATAGAGTACGTACCTTGGTGATTTTTCGAAACATTACAAGCACAATGTTGACACCAAAGCCAATCAGAATTGCTGTTGTTGCGGCACCAATAAAATCAGGAAATTGCTTAGCGATACTTTCATTTGCTGCTGTCAGCCCAAAGTAAGGATCAATAACTGCTGCACCGATATTGAATTTATAGTTCAAAGCGGCAAGTATCGGCCGAAAGGTATTTACTAAACCACCCGAAGCAACATTCAAAATCAGATAGCCGACTGTTGCTTTAACGAAGCCCGAGAAGACTTCATGAGCTGGCTTTTTAAGTAGGGCATAACCGATGAAAACCAGTAAGCCTACAAAAAAGGCAGGATTCTGTAAAATATTTTTAGAAAACCATTCTAATATAATCATAAAAGCATCCATAAAATTCACTCCTATATCATAATAAGGCTTTAAATTGAATGTTTGAATCTTCCTCAAAGCAATCTTCAACCCCCCGTGGGTGGTGGTACTCTATTTTCTCTTTATCCAATGGATAAGTATACTTGCCGCCGACTTCCCATATGAATGGATGGAAGTCATATTGCAAACGCTCTTTACGCATTTTCCAAAGTTCAAGTATTTCAGCTGTAGAAGCCATAAAATTAGACCAGATGTCATAGTGCACAGGGATAATGACCTTGGCCCGTAAATTTTCAGCCATTCGTAGCAAATCGACCGAAGTCATCTTATCTTGAATCCCTCTTGGATTTTCGCCATAGTTATTCAAGGCTACATCAATACTAAAGTCCTTACCGTGCTTAGCAAAATAGTTCGAAAAGTGGGAGTCTGCGCCATGATATATGGTCCCACCAGGGGTTTCAAAGATATAATTTACCGCCTTTCGGGCCATCTCTGCATCGGTTACCCTTAAACCTGAAAGTTTCCCCTCATGGGCCTCTGCGCCTTCCACAGGCAAGGTGACCAAGCATGTTCGATCAAATGACTCCACAGCATGTACTGTAACATCTTTTACTCTAAAGGATTCTCCGGGTTTGATGATTATAATTCTTTTTTCAGATACACCCCATTTTTTCCAAATTTCACCGCATTCATAAGGACCGACCAATTTCACATGCTTTAGCTTTGGATTATTGACAATAGCTGCTGCTGTATTTAAATCAATATGGTCACTATGAAAATGTGAAACTAAATAATAATCCAGTTCTTCAATTGCAAAAGGATCAATCACCATGGGCTGAACGCGAAGATTGGGTTGCAATTGTCGAACTCCTGCCATATTAGCCATTTGATGCCCTCGGACCATGTTCTTTGCCTTTTTACTTGACTTGCCCCGGGATGACCATAGGTCCATAACAATATTTGCACCAGCTGGCGTTTTTACCCATAGGCCACAATTTCCCAGCCACCACATTGAAAAATTTCCCTCTGGTACTACTGTTTCTGTAATTTCCTCATTAAGCCAGGTGCCCCATTCTGGAAAAGTATTCAAAATCCATGATTCTCTGGTCACTTCATTTATATTAGCCATATCAACCTCCTGTGTTGCTCTTTATACTCTAATCTTAATATGCTAATCGAAAGAAAAAAAGACCAAATACTGCACGTGTATGTGTTCATATTTGGACTTTTTAATCAAGATAAAATCTTACTTGTCATTTCTAGAATGCTTCTGCTGCACTCTTTTACTGCCGAATGCTCTCGTATATAGTTGCTCAGAATACCTTCTAAATTTTCCTTAAACTCAGAAAATTTACCAAGTTGAAAACAACTGCTGTTGCCAATTTTGGCACTATCGTCTTCTGTCAAAATAGGATGGACAAAAATGAAGGGCAGTTCAGTTTCTAGACGACTTGTAGAAATCAACAGCCCTAAATCAATGATTTCTTCAATACTTTTAAACTGTTCTGTAGTAAAAACTGCCTTAATGTCTTCTTCTGGGATATACTGACACAGCTGTTTAATAAGCAATTTTTGAACTGCGAGTCCCTCATCACAGACAACATAGACAGAACTCTTTTGATATCTTGAGTATGTGTTTTTTAAAGCGCCACCAAAATGAACAGCTATATAGGCAATGTCGTCATCGGTTAAGTCAATCTTCCAACTTTCTTCCAGTAACTCAACGCTGTTTTTAGTGAAGCAAAAAACTTCAGGATATTTTTCTTTAATCTGTTCTGTTAATGGATTTATTGAAAGAATACCGTATTTTTTGCGGAACAACATTGCTTTAGCATGCGACAAAAGAGCCTTGGACAATTCTTCTTTTTGCTCCAATCGACAGACAGAAACTTCCTCAAAATATGCAATACAGGCATCAATTGTTTTCTTCAAATAATGCCAGTCTTTACTTGTAGCATGTTCATCACTGTCTTTTCTATACGAAAGAAGCAAGAGGGCGATTGTTACGGTTTCAAAAGCATTAAGTCGAAGCGACAGTTCCTCTAAAATTATCTCTGCGAGTTTCAACGCAGCCTTATATTCAATGCGTGCATGAATCACTGATAAATCTTTACAAACTTCCTCTACTTCCGAGTGATTCAGCTGCATGTTCCAGCAGCTCATCAAGACTAAGGGAAAGGTTTTAATCATTAATTTAAGTTCATGTTTATTAATTTTTTTCCCCAGATTCTTTTCTAAAACGGGGACTTGATTTTCAAATAATTTTTTTAAATTACCATACTTAGCATTGCTATCCGTTTCAGATATTGTTTTCTGTACTATTTCCAGAAAGCCTAAGCTTCCATTGGAGAAGATATGGCTGTAGATTTTATGCATGTATTGCACTCGCCCTAGTGTTGCACCTCTCAAGAAGTAACCTTTTTGCTTTGTGGTCTGTAAACTGACTTTATATTGACTGTTTTGCAGATCATCGCGAATGCTGTTTAAGTCATTCAGAACAGTGTTACGAGAGGTTTCTGTCAAATCTATTAACTTTTCGAGCGTCACTCGTTCACTGTTTATGCAAATATAGAGAATAATCAGGTATCTTCTCTCACGCGCAGTCATCATATAGGTATAAGTATTTATTCTCATGATTAAAGACTGGCAAGCTTTTTTTTGTGTAAAACTTAAAAGTATTCCTTGTCGGGGGATGGTAATGATTTTGTCAATATTTTCCGGCAGCGCATCATTGATTTTATCAAGATGATAATATATCTTCCGGCGGGAAACTTGAAATGGAGCTATACTATAAAAGTAGACACAAATTAGTGTGTTATAATCTGTCTAAGAAGACACAAAAAAGAAAGGACTTT
>NZ_CALPDE010000013.1 GCF_943193185.1 Lactococcus ileimucosae | reverse complement strand
GGTGTTTCTCCAAATACAATGGTATCTCTCATCATATTTTAACATGTTGCTTAATATTTATGAAATGTTATCATAATATTTTGTTACATTGATGTTCTTGGAGAGACAACCATAAAAAAATTAAAAACGCTCAGCCACGTACAAAAATGTCGTGATTGAGCAGTTTTAGTTAAAATCAGATAAGATTTTATCTCTTTTCCAGCTTCTTATACATTTTACCCTATCTTTTGAGCAACTACTTCAATCTCAATGAGTGCACCCATGGGTAAATCCCCAACTTCAAACGCCGTTCTGGAAGGAAAACTTTCTGTAAAGTAGCTTTTATATACTTGATCGAAGCTCGTAAAATCTTTGATATTTTTCAAATAAACTGTAGTTTTTACAATGTTTTCTAGCGAAGACTTATTATCCTCTAAAATGTATTTCACATTATCCATCGACTGCTTTGTCTGCTCTTCTATGCTGTCTGGAAAATCTATTTTGTTTGTTTTACCGTTGATAGGCAGTTGCCCAGAAGTAAAAATTAAATTGCCTACTTCTGTGGCTGGGGAATAGCTTCCGACAGCTTGGGGTAATTTTTCACTTGAAATTCTTTTTAACATACTAGATTCTCCTTGTAATTTATGTCGCTTTTTTAACGAAAATGAAATAATATGAAACAAACCTAGTATACTATACCTTCCTAAAAAAGTAAAGGTTTTCATATTTTGTGCTTGTCTATTACAGGAAATCATATCATCTTTTAAAAATTTTACTGGAATCTTTCTCCTAAACAAGGGCTACTCGGATTACTAATCAAGGAGAAGTGACTAAAAAGACAATAAAACAACTGTTCTATTTTACAAAATTATGATAGAATGAAGTGATACATAAATTATTATGGAGGAAAGTGCTGTGGGATTCAGCAGCACGCATATGAAAATGACCGTTACTATTAATACTCAACATGGTAATGTTGACATTGCAACAGACGTTATCGCTACTGTTGTTGGTGCAAGCACTACTGAAATTTTCGGCGTTGTCGGCATGACAAGTAAAAATGCTGTGAAAGACAACTTCCGTAATATCCTCGGACAAGAAAACTATTCTAAAGGTGTTGTCGTGACGACAGCAGATAATCAAACAACCATTGGTGTTTATGTCGTTGTGAGCTATGGTGTCAAAATTAGCGAAGTTGCCAAAAACATCCAAGAACGTATCCGTTTTAATCTGGAAAATCAACTTGGCATTGCAGCAGCTAAGGTCAATGTATATGTACAAAATGTGAAGGTGGTTGAAGACTAGTGTCAAATATTAACGCAAGTAAATTTCAAGAAATGATTCAGGCGGCAGCGAGTCGCCTTAACGAACAAGCTGAATACGTCAATTCTCTTAACGTCTTTCCTGTCCCAGATGGTGATACGGGAACAAATATGGGGATGACAATCACAAATGGCGCCAAAGATGTTGCTGAAAAGCCAGCCGAAACTGTTGGTCAAGTCTCTCAGATTCTTTCCAAAGGTTTACTTATGGGCGCTCGGGGCAACTCAGGGGTTATCCTCAGTCAAATCTTCCGTGGTTTTGCGCAATATGCAAAAGATTACGATGAGCTTGACGGTATCCATTTGGCAAATGCCTTGCAAAGTGGTGTAGAAGTCGCTTACAAGGCTGTTATGAAACCTGTCGAAGGAACTATCTTGACTGTTTCGCGTGGTGCTGCCGAACTCGCAAACCGTAAGACAAATGAAACAGACGATGCCATAGCAGTTATGGAAGCTGCGCTTGAGGGGGCCAAGATTGCTTTGGCTAAAACTCCAGACATGCTTCCTGTCCTTAAAGAAGTTGGCGTTGTTGACTCAGGTGGTCAAGGTTTAGTCTACATCTATGAAGGTTTCTTGATGGCTCTCAATGGGGAATTCGTTCCTGAAAATCCTGAGCAAGGTTTGGGTGCTATGGAGCGCATGATTAACCTTGAACATGAGGCTGAAACCAGTGTGGCTGGTGCCTCTACAAGCGATATCAAATACGGCTACTGTACAGAAATTATGGTAGAGCTTGGTCAAAGGCCGACAGTGCGCGAAAGTTATGATCACGATAATTTCCAAGCCTACTTGGCAGGTATCGGTAATTCACTCTTAGTGGTTGACGATGACGAAATCGTAAAAGTCCATGTGCACACTGAAGATCCCGGTTTAGTGATGCAAGAAGGACTCAAATACGGACGCCTCGTCAAAGTTAAAGTAGATAATATGCGCCTGCAAAACGAGGGCGTTGCTGAGAAGGAAAAAGCAAACAACATCAGTACCTCAACGTCTAAATCCGACTGGGGCTTGATTGCTATTGCTGCTGGAGAGGGTCTCGCAGATATTTTCCGTGAAATGGGAGTCCAACACGTCGTTTCTGGTGGACAAACAATGAACCCTTCAACAGAAGATATCCTCAAAGCTATTGAGGCTGTGAATGCCGAAAAAGTAATTATTTTACCTAATAACAAAAATATTTTCATGTCTGCTAAATCTGCTGCCGAGGTTGCAGATATCCCTGTTGAGGTTATCGAAACCGCCACTATTCCACAAGGTTTCACCGCTCTACTTAGCTTTGACCCCACAAAATCTATCGAAGATAACAAAACAAACATGACCGCTGCTCTAGCAGATGTGCAATCTGGTTCAGTGACACAAGCCATCCGTGATACAAATATTGATGGTATCGAAATCCACAAAAAAGATACTCTCGGTATGGTCAATAATAAAATCGTTGCTTCAACCAAGAGGATGAACGATGCCATCTTTGCTTCTTTCGAAAAAATGATTGATGAAGACAGTGAAATCGCAGCAATCTATATCGGAGAAGACGGTAAAAAATCAAATGCCGAACGTATCGCCAAAGAACTAGAAAAACGTTATCCTGAACTCGAAGTAGAGATTCATGAAGGAAAACAACCTGTTTACCCTTATATTTTCTCTGTAGAATAAATCCAATAAAAAACTTGTCTTTTATTATGATAAACAGCTCCTGCTAAAATGGATATGGTAAAAAATACCACAACTGCCATTTAGACGGACGTTAGTTTTAAGGCAAGTTTTTTTATGTGTTTTCACGTGAAACACCGCGTTCTCGTTCCACAAAGCAGCACAAACTTTCTACAAAGGAACGCTATACACAATTTCCTCGAAATTACAAGTGATTCGTGTTATACTTAGTGTAATGTCAAATGTATTTTACATTTCGCCGAAGGAGTCCGCATGAAAACACTGAATACAGCTCGAATTGGACAAATATACTACATCGATAAAATTTTAAAATCCACACATGCTGGAAAATTACGGGAACTTGGTTTTTCATCAGATAAAGAAGTTGTCTTACTTTCTCTTGATGGAGAAAATGCTCTCTTAAAAATCGGGAACACACGTCTGGCCCTAAGTAACTTCTATCTGCAAGATATTGTGCTTAAAAATGAACAAGCCGAGGAGAACTTGTCTTCTCTTTCATCTTTAACTGCTGGCCAGACCGGAGTCGTTCGCTTTATTGACTGTCAAGGTGAAATGAAACGGCGCTTAATGGATATGGGCATTACACGTGGCACACATATTACCGTCCATAAGCTTGCCCCTCTGGGTGATCCTATGGAACTTCATCTCCGAGGTTATGCTCTATCTTTACGAAAAATTGATGCCGAAAAGATAAAAATAGCAATCCCCAATCAAGAGGAAATATAGATGACCAAAATTGCCTTAATCGGAAATCCCAACAGTGGGAAAACCAGTATTTTCAACATATTGACTGGAAGCAATCAACAAGTCGGGAACTGGCCCGGTGTCACAGTAGAGTGTAAAACTGGGCATTATAAAAAGGACAAAACTATTGCTATTCAAGACCTTCCTGGAACTTATTCACTCTCACCTTACACCTTGGAAGAACAGGTTACACGGAACTATCTTAGAGAAACCCCACCAGATATTCTCCTTAATATTATAGATGCTACTAATCTGGAGCGTTCTCTCTACCTTACATTACAGCTTATGGAGTTTAACATCCCCATCGTTATTGCTCTAAACATGAGTGATTTACTGGAGTATCAAGGAAGGAAGATAGATAAAGAGAAACTCTCTTATATGTTAGGGTTACCTGTTGTGCCCACAAGTGCTTTAAAAAATCGTGGCTTGGATGAGGTCATACGGGTTGCTTGCCAGCCTTTGGAGGTTCACCCTCTGGACTACGACCACCGTCTTGAAAGTGCCTTAGCAGAGATTGGCCAAATTTGCCCTCATGCTAGGACTCGCTTTGAACAAATCAAACTCTTTGAAGGGGATGCCTTAGCTTTAGAAAGCCTTAATGATGCTCAAAGAAAAGAGCTGAATGACATTGTTGCAATAACCGAGAAAATAATGGGAGATGATCAAGAAGCTATCATCGTCAATGAACGTTATGACCTCATCGGACAAATCGTAGACCTTGTCGTTACAAATAATAGTAAAGGGCGCCTTAACCTAACGGATAAGATAGACAGTATTGTCACCAATAAATGGCTGGGACTTCCTATCTTTATCTTTGTCATGTGGTTGGTTTACTTCTTGGCTATTCAAGTTATTGGTACACCTGCCAGTGATTGGTTAAATGATAATTTTTTTGGCAGTTTTCTGCCCAACACGCTTCGTCAAATGATGGACTATTGGGCTATTGTTCCTTGGGTACAGTCACTTCTCCTCGACGGTGTCCTTGCCGGAATTGGAGCTATTTTAGGTTTTGTCCCCCAAATTTTTATTCTCTTTCTTTTATTGGGCTTTCTTGAGGATTCAGGTTATATGGCACGTGTAGCATTTGTCATGGACCGCATCTTTAGACGGTTTGGTTTGTCCGGCAAATCCTTCATCCCCATGTTAATTTCTTCTGGATGTGGCGTCCCCGGAATCATGGCCACGCGCACGATTGAACAGGAGAGAGATCGAAAAATTACGATTATGGTCACAACCTTTATGCCCTGTTCGGCAAAACTGCCAATCATTGCTCTAGTTTCTGGTGCCTTTTTCCACTCCACCAGTTGGGTAGCTCCTAGTGCCTACTTTTTGGGGATGGCGATGATTATCCTTTCAGGGATTATCTTGAAAAAGACCAAAATGTTTGCTGGCGATACCTCTGCCTTCATTATGGAACTTCCTACTTATCATTTGCCCCATTTTCCTACAGTCTTAAAGTATGCTTTTGACCGTGGCCTCAGCTTTATTAAACGTGCTGGAACCATTATATTTGCCCTTAATGTCTGTCTTTGGTTCTTGTCAAATTACAGTTTTACCTTAGAGCAAGTTGATCCTGGGCAATCAATATTGGCTACATTAGGAGGTTACCTGAGCATTGTATTTGCTCCTCTGGGCTTTGGAGAGTGGAAAGCAACTGTCGCAACTTTGACCGGTCTTATCGCAAAGGAAACCATCGTTGGGACGATGAGCCAGTTGTATGCGCAAGGTGCGGATATCGAAAATAACGGCAGAGCCATTTGGACGACTTTGCAAGGCAGTTATACACCACTGGCAGCTTACTCCTTACTTGTCTTTAATCTTTTATGTGCACCATGTATCGCTGCTATATCCGCTATTTATAAAGAAATGGGTGATGTAAAATGGACTTTACGCGCTGTTGGCTTTCAAACGGCTATTGCGTATAGTATGAGTTTCATTATTTATCAGGTTGGCCTTTCAGTCCTCGAGAAGAACTTTAATATCAGTACTTTATCTGCGCTGCTTCTCATGAGTTTTGGAAGCTATCTCATTTTCCGTAAATCAAAAATTACACTAAATAAGGAGGAACATTCTCTTGAACTTAGCGAGTAGTATTCTTTTAGTTATTATTTTAACCGCTGCCTTCTTTTCTGTTCGCAAAACAGTACGTGGCAAGGGAGCGTGCGACGACTGTGCAACAACAACCTGTCCCGTCAAAAGCGTTTCTGCACTAGAAACATCAGCAAAAACAGATTGCTGTGACTAGCAAAAAAGCCTTTCACTTAAGAAGGCTTTTTTGGATTCTGTGACACATTCTATTTGCTTCGTTCGTCTAAATAGCTAAAGATACGAGCATCAAGATTGTCTGGGCAAAAGAGAAGACGAGCAGGATTTTCACTGAAACAATAAATGTTTCTTTTTTTACTTGCCTTTGTAAGTAAGGTCTAGCCTGCTTTACGATGAAAGGCAAAAGCAAGAACAGCAGCAGCATAAGCGGGGAAACCACTCCCAGAACAACAGCAACAACAATAGAAATATAGGCCAAAACGATACTCATCGTCCACCAGCGCAATGCATTTTTTCTGCCAATATAATGCACAATAGTGTAACGATGATTGGCCTCGTCCTCTTCCAAATCGCAGGTATTGTTGGCCAACATCAGGTTTGAAATCAGCAAGATGCTTGGCAAGGCGACGAGAAAGGTTAAAGCCAAACTTTCGAAATTCCAGACAAAGGCTGCACTCGTATTAATATATACACAAATCAGAAAAATCAAATAGCCCATCGTCAAACCGCTAGCCAACTCCCCCACAGGTAAACTTGATAATGGTTTCGGACCTGCAGAGTAAAAAATTCCTACAAAATAGCAAAAGAGTCCCAACCAAAAGACAGGCCAACCTACCAGCCAAGCAACGCCTAATCCTAAGAAGAAGGAAAGAGAAAAAAAGGCTATGAGCAATGTACGTATTGTCTTAATCGGCAGGTTTTCTCGCCCAATAATATTGGTATTTTTCTTATAATCTTCCGTGTCCACAGCCTTATGATAGTCATTATAATTGTCCCATATGTCCACAAAACAATTGAAACAGAACATGGCGATAAAGTAGAGGAACAAAGGGAGGAAGTTAGCCATCTGGTAGTGATAGAGCGAGTAAGCCAGTCCCAATAAAAAAGGAAAAACGCTAGCTGCTTTAGCTTTCAACTCGATGAGCTCAGCAAATGTTTTAAAATTCATTTTTAATAATTTCTTTGTAATAACGTTTGGGTGACTTCCTTTAAAATCTCACGGTTACGAGATTTGGGAAGTTTTTCAATTTCTAAAAGCGCTTGGTTCGTAAGATGTTTAGCCAAAGATAGGCTTCCTGTAATGCCTCCCAGCTCCGCTACCAACTGTGAAAACTGGATACATTCCTCACGACTGAGACCGTCTGAAGCTACCAGATAAGGCAAAATTTGTTCAGGAGCTTCCTCTTTTGCTAAAAGCAGAGGCAATGTATAAATGCCCTGTCTAAAGTCTGTCAGTATGGGCTTATCAGCCTCCTCTAAACCTACAGTAAAATTCAAAACATCATCATATATCTGGAAGGCCAAGCCAATCGCCAAGCCAATCTTTCGAGCTGACCGTTGCAGCTGCTTATCTCCGCCTGAAAAATATGCCCCTTCCAAGCAAGCCAGACTCAACAATTCCGCAGTTTTTCCGCTTATTGCCTTAAGATAGTGCCGGATGCTGTTATCTGCATTAAATGCTGACTGCATTTGAGTCAACTCACCTTGCAATATTTTTTTCATCGACTTTGCATTTCTAGGTAAAAATGGGGTATCGGCCATCGTTTCGCAAAGCAGTTCAAAATACACCGTATAGATAAAATCACCTGTATATACAGCAACATCTTTACCAAACTGGGCCTCCACACTTGGTAAACCTCGACGTAAAGGCGAATCATCGATAATATCATCATGGATTAAAGTCGCTGAGTGTAACAGCTCTAAGCTAGCCGCTATTTTAAGCAAACGTTCTTCGTCTTGGTTGCTCTCTTTTAATAAGCCAGAAAATAGAAAAAAAAGCGCTGGACGAACCATCTTCCCTCCACGCGTCGTAAACTTTTGCAATGCATCATGTATGTCTGCATTATTTACGGACAAACGTTCCGCCATCAAAGCCTGTACTGCGATAAGTTTTCCTCTAATTTCAGGATAGTCCTGCCAAAAATCTAGCACTTTTTCCTTCGCTCCCTAATATATCTATCTTTTTTATGTCTCTATTATTCTAGCAAATTTCACCTTAAATTTCGATATAAACGACTCCAGCTTTTTCTTACAAATACTTAGCGAATCTCAATAATGTTTTGTTGTGGCAAACGATAACTTGCTTCACCTTTGGATTCTGATGTGCCAAGTACAACCAGCAGTTCTGGACGATAACGTTTATCTACTTCAAGAATTTCGTTCACGCGTGCTGTGCGGTCAAAACCAAGGATAACATTTCCTTCATATCCTCTATTTTTGATAGCATACATGAGATTCATTGTCACAAAACCTATATTCAGGGACAAGTAGCTCGCCTCCATCAGCTCATCCATGCTTTCAAACATTTGTGGATAACGGCTATTAAAACGTTGCAGTTGCTCGCTGTCCAGTTCTGCGGCTCCTATACGGGCAATTTCGCTTGAGCGTTCTGAAAGATTTGTATCACTAAAAATAGCAATAACAGCTCCCGCTTCTTTAACCTGCTGCCCATTCTTTCCCTTAACTTCTGATAAAAGCGCTTGACGCTTCTGCTGACTTTCTATAATCACAAAATGCCAAGGTTGGATGTTATGCGCAGAAGGTGCTAAGCTCGCAGCAGAGATAATCTGTTTCACATCTACTGTCGGTATTTTTTTACCGTCAAATGTTTTTACAGCGTGGCGTTCTTTATTAATTTTTACAAAATCCATGGAAATCCTCCTTTCATTATTGTACCAAATTTGGAAATTTTTAGTATAGAAAAAGAGGTCCCAAGCCCCTTATTCTCTTATTTGTCATATTCCCGCAAAAATTGAGATAAAGCAGCTAAGCCCTCGCGCAAAGTCGCTTCATTTGTACAGTACCCTACTCTTGCATAGCCTGGCAAGTCAAACCTATTGCCGGGGACTAAAAGAACACCCTTGCTCTTTAGTAATTCTATGCAAAATTCTTCCGTTTTTTCTGGATCCAATTCTTCAAATTTTACAAAGCTTGTTGAAACAGACTTTGGATATATCATTGAAACCAAAGGTTCATTTTCAACCCATTCACGCAAGATTTCTAGATTCTTATTTACAATTGCTTTATTACGCGCAAGAACTTTGTCCCGATGCTTTAAAACCAAAGTTCCTAAGGCATCATCAAAAATGCCACAGCAAATCATTGTATAATCCCTATATTTCCGAAACACATCGGTCAGTTTTTCGTCCTGAGTTGCTACCCAGCCCAAGCGCACACCTGGAACAGAGTAAGTTTTAGACAAAGAATTGGTGGAAATCCCTTTCTCATACAAGTCAGCAATAGGTACATAATCCTCTGAGTCATCTAATGGTAAATAAACTTCATCAACTAATACATAAGCACCAACCGTCTTAGCCAAGTCTACTACTTCTTGCAAAAATGCACGGTTTAATGTCGTTCCTGTGGGGTTGTTGGCATTATTCAGACAAATCATCTTGGTGTTTGGTCGCATCATCTGCCGTAACTCTTCTAGACGAGGGTACCAATTTTCACGCTCATAGATCTGCCAGAAATCAACTTCTGCTCCCAAAGACCGAGGAATATCATAGAGCTGCTGGTAGCTTGGGTATTCTGCAATAACATGATCCCCTGGCTCAATCAGACTATACAATACGAGATGATTTGCACCAGTTGCTCCATTTGTTGCTAAAATATTTTCTGCGGGAACATCAGCATAAAGCTTTGCCACTTCTTTTTTAAATTCAGGAGAGCCCTCAATCCAGCCATAATTGAATTTCTCCTGCATAAGAGTCGACATGAAGTTTTGTCCCTTATCTGCTTCTAAATCTAATATCTCTTGCAGGGTCATGGACGAAATCGTTGACTGTGCAATATCATATACTGCTGATTTTTCCCACACATTAAGCCATTCTTCAACTCCAAAACCATTTATTTTCATAAGCTATTCCTCCATATCTCAAAAATCAATTATAGCATAAGTATAACCTTGCGACTCTAGTATTTTAAAGCAGTCTTCCATCGGAAAGAAGATTGTCTTTGTATTGTCATTTGGATGAAAAGTCATGATGTCATGCTCCTCAAGCATTTCTCGGTCAAAGTAAACGTGCATATTATCCATTTTATTATCAACCAAACCATAAATAGAAACAATACCTGATTGGAGTCCCAACATGCTTTCCAAGCGTTCTTCTGATGCAAAATGCAGGCGATTTACTCCAAGTATCTCCCCAAGTTTGTCCATTTCAACTCGCTTACTGTCATCCATAATAACCATATAGAATTGCGTGGATTTTTTATTAGCCAAAACTAAAGTTTTCGACCTACACCCTTCATGTCCTTCGATATACTTATCTGATTCCTCTGTAGAATGACTTGCTGGATGTTCAACTATTTGATATGGAATTTTTAGTTTGGTCATCAGCTCTTCTACTTCTCTAAAATTTCTCATTGACTCCTCCGAATCATAGGAAAAAGGCTACGTAAACGCAGCCTTTTACATTTTAATCCGCAACAATTGTTGTTCCTGAACCGTTTGCCAAGAAATCTTCAAGGTTTTCAAGTGAGGTAATTGTTGCAGCACGTCCTGTACGTTCTACAAAAGCCATGGCTGCTTCTACTTTTGGCTTCATTGAACCTGCAGCAAATTGTCCTTCTTTCAAGTATGCGCCAATTTCAGATAAAGTAACCTTTTCCAATTTCTTTTGATCTGGTTTGTTGTAATTGACGAAAACATTGTCAACACCTGTCAAGATAACTAGCTCGTCACCGTCAACGAGTTCTGCAAGCTTAGCTGCTGAAAAGTCTTTGTCGATAACAGCTTCTACACCTGTATATGTGCCATCTTCATTAGCAACTACAGGAATACCACCGCCGCCTGATACAGTTGTTAAAACTGCAGCATCTAATAGAGGCTTGATCGCTTCTGCTTCCACGATACGCTCAGGTTTTGGACTTGCTACAACGCGGCGATAGCCACGGCCTGAATCTTCAACAAATTTCCAATCTGGATATTGTTCCTGCATCTTATTCATCTGCACTTCATCATAAAACGGTCCAATAGGTTTTGTTGGATTTTCAAAGGCTGGGTCATTGCCATCAACAACAACGCGTGTTACCACTGAGGCCACTGGGATATGCCCCAAACCTTCCTTAAGTAGCGCCTTAGTGAAAGCCTGACTCATCCAGTAACCAATTTGTCCTTGAGTCATAGCAACTGCTGTGTCTAAAGGCATAGCTGGATTTTTTTCACTGTCTGATCCTAATTGTTGTAAGAGCAAGTTTCCAACCTGTGGTCCATTGCCATGAGTGACAATGATTTCCACATCATTGTCTTTAATAAGTGGAATCAGTTGGCTTGCTGTGACTTCCAAGGCTTCTTGTTGTGCTTTTGCTGTTGGATCATTTGTCAAAATAGCATTACCACCAAGAGCAACTACAATACGTCTAACCATAAAATATTTTCTCCTATTTCTTATATTATTTAAGCGCTTACTTTGCGCACCAAAGAATAAAATTTCTGATTAATCAAAAATTTCATCCTTTTTATTCTTAAATACCGAGCAACTCTCTTAAACCAAATTGATTGGCAAGAAGTCCATAAAGGGCAAGTAAAGCTGCAAGTGTGAATACAATGATGGCAAACCATTCTCTTGAAGAAATACTTCTATTATTTTCTCGTTTCGCACGAATATAGAGAACAAAGCCAACAACGTAGAGGATAGCGGACATCCATACAAATTCCCAACCGCTCAGATAAAGGGCAACGATTTGGAAGGCCATAGCGAAGAAACCTATTAAAATATTTCTTGGTGATTTTTCCACTAAACCAACTTTAAGCATGTAAGCACCTACTAAAGCGTAGCAGACCATGATTACAGCAGTACAAAGATACACAAATACATTATAAGCATCTGAAGCAAAGTAGGTAATGATAATAAAGAGTTGTACAAAACCTTGAGTCAACAATAATGAATTGACAGGTGCACCAGCCTTATTTTCTTTCCCAAACCATGCCGGTAAAAGTTTTTGTGAAGCCAGTTGAGAAGTTGCCTCTACTGGCAGCATTGTCCAAGACAACCAAGCACCGAGAAGTGAGATAATCAAGCCAATAGCCATCAAATTCCCGCCCCAAGGGCCAACCATTTCACGTAAGATTCCAACCATACCCGGTTGTGGTATGCTCGCCAATGTTGCTTGATCCAAATAACCATATGGCAAGAGTGAGAGCAAGATGTAGATAACTAACAGAGTAAGTAAACCAATGATGGAGGCTTTACCTGCATCTGATTTTTTCTTAGCACGGTCACCCATCATTGCAGCACCTTCAATACCAACAAAGACCCAAATCATAACCATCAAAGAATTTTGAATTTGTTCCACCAAGCCCGATGATGTCATATTTGTAAAGGATGCTGAACCATCTGCATTAATCGCTACATTTTGCCAAAAATGCTCTGTAAAAATTCCCGCTCTAAACATGACAATAGCAACAATTGCAAAAATTACGATTGGGATTAGTTTTGCAATGAGGACGATAGCATTAATAACTGCTGCCCCTTCAACACCACGAATAACAAGTGCTGTTAAAGCCCATGAGACAACCGAAACAACAATTACTGATAAGACAGTTAAAGAACCATCATCATTGGCAAAGACCCCAGGAAAGAAATAGTTAACCGAGGTCATCATCAATACAGCAAAGGCAACGTTACCTGCCCAAGCAGACAACCAATACCCCCAACCCGATAAGAAGCCGGCAAAGTCACCAAATCCTGCGCGAGCATAGTCCGAAACACCTGAAAGTTCAGGTTTATTTACTACAAGATAGTTCAAGCTCAAAACGAGCATCAAAATACCAAAACCGATAAAAAGCCATGAAATAACAACACCACCTGGTGTAGCGCCACTTGCTAAGTCGTTTGAGAGGTTGAATACCCCACCACCAATAGCTCCTGAAACGATAATGGCTACGAGGGCCATGAGCCCAATTCCTTTTTTATTTTCTACTTCCATATTACTACCTATTTTTTCATAAAGTCATATGCTTTAAAAAAGTCTTCAACACGATGAAAATATATTTGAGATCTGACCTTTTCAAAACAAGAGTTATAGAGGGAGCTTAAAATATTTTTTCCAGATTTGTGCAAACTTCCCACTGGCATCAGCGGAAGTGGAAAGTCTGTCAAATCCGGAAAAAATCAAATTCAAAACCAATTATTTGATACTTGGCACATCTGGAATGAAGAGATTACCCAAAGTTGCTGCCATGATTGCTTTAATTGAGTGCATACGGTTTTCAGCTTCCTCAAATTGACGTGCATATTTAGAGCGGAACACTTCATCAGTGACTTCCATTTCAGTCAAGCCATATTCTTCTTTGATTTCTTTACCATACTCAGTTTCAGTATCGTGGAAAGCTGGCAAGCAGTGCATGAAGATAAGTTCTTCATCTGGAGTTCCAGTCAATTTCATCATATCCATTGTAACACGGTATGGAGTGAGGAGCTCAACACGTTCTTCCCAGTTTGACTCACCCATAGATACCCATACGTCAGAGTAGATAATGTTTGCGCCTTTAACACCTGCTTCAATATCTGCAGTTGTTTCTGGTTTTGCACCTGATTCAGCTGCAAATTTGCGCGCGATTTCCATAACTTCTTCTGATGGTTGGAGTGATTCTGGTGCAACGATAGTTACACTAACGCCAAGCATTGCACCTGTTACGATGAGAGAATTGGCCATGTTGTTACGTCCATCACCGACATAAGCAAGTTTAAGACCTTTAAGGTAGCCAAATTCTTCCTTGATTGTCATATAGTCGGCAATCATTTGAGTTGGATGCCATTCGTCAGTCAAACCATTCCATACTGGAACACCTGAGTATTTTGCGAGGTCTTCCACTTCTTGTTGTGAGAAACCGCGACGTTCAATCGCATCAAACATTGAGCCCAGAACACGTGCTGTATCTTCAGTGGATTCTTTAATACCAAGTTGGATATCGTCCTTACCAAGATATTCAGGGTGCGCACCAAGGTCAATCGCTGCAGTTGTGAAAGCTGCACGTGTACGTGTAGAAGTTTTAGCAAAAAGCAATGCGATATTTTTTCCTTCTAAGTAGTGGTGCGGAATGTTATTTTTTTTCAAGGCTTTCAAATGGATAGCGAAGTCAATAAGGTATTGAATTTCTGCAGGTGTAAAATCTTTTTCTGCTAAAAATGAACGGCCTTGGAAAACTGAATTGATTTTTGGTGTTTGCATTTATTTTTCTCCTCAATTAAATATTATTTTTTGTTTTTTTGAAATAAGATTATAATGGCAGCTGCTTGGAATCTCGAGATGGAGTGAGTGTCAAGCTTATTGACAGTCCCTGTAAACCAAGCAGTTTTAAGTGAACTGTTTTAGATGTCTTCACGCCACAACGGTTGAGACATACAACGTGCTCCACCACGTCCACGTGCTAACTCACTTGAAAGAATTTCATGAACTTTGACACCATGTTCTTTGAGCAATTCGATAGTGACATAGTTACGGTCATAAGTGACAATTTCACCTGGAGCGATTGCTAATGTGTTTGAACCGTCATTCCATTGTTCACGTGGCGCAACAATAGGGTCACCATTGCCGCATTCAATCAAGTCAAGTTCTGACAAGTCTAACACTTTCTTAAGTGCAGCTTTGAGATCTGTTAAATGTTCAATTTCAACCTCACCATCTTTACCTGGACGCAAGATGAAAGCATTGATATTTCCTGAACCGTCAAAGATTCCTGGGAATACTGTAAACTGATCATGATTAATCATTGTAAACACAGTATCCAAGTGCATCATTGCGTGGTTATGTGGAATTTCAACTGCAAGTACAGTGTCAAAGGTTGACAACGGGTTTGCAAACAATTCTTTTGCTAATGCTTGAATTGTCTTAGATGAAGTACGTTCAGAAACACCAATAGCTACTGTATGTTTGTTTAATACGAGTTCATCCCCACCTTCGATACGTGTTGTATGGTTACGATCACGCCAGATTGGAGTGTCTTTAAAGCGTGGGTGATGTGCCATAACGTACTCTGTAATCAAAGATTCAGGTTGACGTGCTGGGAAAGTCATTTTATTGATGGTCATCCCTACACCCATAGATGCTTGCGGATCACGTGTAAAGTATGCGTTTGGCAATGGATTGAGGTAAAAATGATTTTCAGCATCAGAACCAGCCATGTCACTGAGCACTGTCCGTTGGAGATCCAATTCGTTTTTCCGAACACCTGCATAGATTTTATCAACCATTGCTTTTGTATCCATGCTTGTCAAATACTCTGTCAAGCCATCAAGTGTACGTCCTGGACGATAGCCAGCCTCATGTAAGAGACGTGCCAAGAAGTCTTTTTTAACACTTTCCGTTTGGAAAACATCTGCTGCAAGATCTTCGATATAAACTGTTTCCGCACCATTATCACGCAATGTTTGTGCAAAGAAATCGTGTTCCTTCTGTGCAATCTTTAGGTAAGGGATATCATCAAACAAAAGCTGATGCATTGTGTCTGGTGTGATGTTTTCTACTTCAGCACCTGGACGATGAAGGAGAACTGATTTAAGTTTCCCGATTTCTGAGTTGACATTGATTGCTTTTTCCATGAGATAAGCATCCTTTCTTATAGTAAATCTATTATTAAATTAAAAATTGTAAAAGCGCTTCCAACACCTTTATTATAGTTTAATCTTTTTTTAAATGCAAATCGAAGATTAGTATAATAATGCGCTTTCATTTTATAATTAATAATAAATATACAAAAAGAAACCAGCAATGGCGCGGTTAAGGGCAGCAAGCGGTTTCTTTTATTTTTTATTTAATTTTCTTCTTTTTTTCTAATCTGTTTACTTCTGAGTTGTCCACAAGCAGCATCAATGTCTGTACCGTGCTCTTGACGGACTACACAGTTAATTCCATTTTTCTTGAGAACATCATAAAATCGCGCCGTATCACTCTGTGTTGAGCGTTCATATCTGATGTGTTCTGCAACTGGATTATAAGGAATCAAGTTGACATAAGCAAGTTTCTTCCTTGGTTTTAGCAAATCAGCCAATTCTTGAGCAATTTCTGGCGTGTCATTTTCTCCTGAAAGCATGATATACTCATAAGTCACACGACGATTGGTCGTCTCAGTATAGTAATCAATAGCCTCAAAAAGCTTCTCTAAAGGGGCATTACGTGTAATACGCATAAAACTTGTACGTAATGCATTATTTGGTGCATGTAAAGAAATAGCCAAGTTCACTTGTAAATTTTCATTAGCAAATTCTTTAATCTTAGCAGGCATGAAACCACAAGTTGACACTGTAATATGGCGAGCCCCGATAGCCAAACCATTGTCGTCATTGATTATACGCAAAAAGTTCATCAAGTTTACATAGTTGTCAAAAGGTTCACCAATTCCCATAACAACAACATGGGATACGCGTTCATCTTGGCCTTTTTCATCAAAATATTTTTGAACCAGCATAATTTGAGCAACTATCTCTCCAGCTGTTACATCACGCTCTTTTTTCAGAATACCAGAGGCGCAAAAAGTACAGCCCATATTGCAGCCAACTTGTGTAGTTACACATACAGATAAACCATAAGATTGGCGCATCAAGACAGTTTCAATCATCATTTTGTCTGGTAACATGAAAAGGTATTTGACTGTTCCATCTTCTGACTCTTGTACGACCACTTGTTCCAAAGGATTCATGATAAAGTGCGCTTTTAGCTTCGCAATAAAATCCTTTGATAAGTTTGTCATTTCCTCAAAAGTTTGAACACGTTTTCTATAAAGCCAATCCCACACTTGTGTAGCCCGAAATTTTTTTTCACCATTTTCAATCGCCCAGTCAATCAGCTGATCACGTGTTAAGCCATAAATTGTTTGTTTTTCCATTATATCTCCGATATTTTTAGCAAATCAATCCTTATTCCATTTTTTATGCATATTATTCAATAGTTTTTTAGACATATATTAAACATCTGTCTATTTTGTTGTTTTTGAGCGTTCGCGTATTATAAAATTAGATTTAGAATGAGAAATTTTGCCATTTTTCTCATTTTCACTCACTTTACTATTGATTTTCGCTGATTTATCGCGAATCTCAAATTGTTTTTTCTCATTTTTCTTTTGTTTTTTCTGACTGTTTCGATCCTTACTTCGATTATTCCGCTGACGAAGCTTATCAAACTTTGGGTGGCGCGGCTTATCTTCAAACACACGTTCAGATGTATATGCTTCATCTTGTGAACGTACACGGCGCAAAACAAAATAGGCACAACCATAGTTACAGTATTCGTTAATATAGTCTTCTAATCGATCTATTTTATTCTCAGACTGCATTTTTTTTCTACTGGCTGAAAAGAAACCTTTTAGTCGCAGCTGTTCGAAGCCCCAATCGCCAACAATATAATCATATTTATCAAAAATATCACTGAAACGCTGTTCCAACTTTTCAGCATCAAACCCTTCACGGTAATTGTAGACCAAATGAAAAGTCTTCCCGCCTATTTTTACAATATCACCATTGGAAATCACATGCTCACCGGGAAAACGATTATAACTTAATTTTGATTCATCAACTTCTTTTGGCACGCTGTCTTCCTTTCTGTTTTTTTATTATCTCGTTTTATTTTAAACATAGTAAAAGCAAATTTGCTTGACACCACCCCTTACGGATAGTCTAGCAAAAGCACCTTCAATACTTCTGTTTGTCTCTCTTTTTATCCGGTCTCTGACTCACTGTCTCCAATCATTGGTTAAACTATGACCAGCAACTGGCTCTTATAATATTTAACCTTTAGCAAGAGGAGCTAGCTTATATTTGAACAATGAATCAAGATTTGGCACAGGACAACTTTTTGATTTTTTTCGCAAAAAAACGCTCGATTGCTGAAAATTTTTCCAGTTACGAGTGTAAATCTTTCGAGCAAATAATACACAATGAATCCATTTTACTATTATAACACAAAAAATCTCTCTCAAATCGGTAGTTTTTGAGATGCTTCATTAGTGCCCTGTAGAACCAAAGCCACCTGTACGTGTAGTCTTAACTGTTTCTTCATCACCATCAGCAACCAAGAAAGGCATAAAGACCGCTTGGACAATTCTTTCTCCCTTTTCCAAAACAACTTCTGACTCAGAGATATTTTTCATTTGGGCAAATATCTCGCCCTCATTACTTGGATTATTATAATAATCGCCGTCAATAACACCAACGGAGTTAATCAGAATCAAACCTTTTTTGCGTGGATTTGATGAACGATCGTAAAGATAGAGCACCTCTCCAGCTTGCATATAAGCTTTCAGTCCTGTTGACACTAACTTGATTTCCCCCGGCTGTATAACAAGCTTTTCGGCTACAGACAGGTCGTAACCTGCAGCTTGTTTTGTTGCGCGTACTGGCAATTCAAGTCCGGCATTTTCATATTTGCTTACAATTTCAAATCCGCGTGTTTTCATAACTCTTCCTCATTCCTTTTTTCAATTTTGGGGCCCTATTTTATGAATGGTAAAATAAGAAATACCATAAAAAGAATCACAACTGTTATCCCCGATAAAATACGATTCTGCATCGGTACAGAATTTTTAAAATACTTAGGTGGAAACACAGGCGCTAAAAGCAGTCCTCCTACTGCACCACCAACATGTGACCAAATGTTTACTGTGCTCAAATTAAACAAGTTGAAAAAGAGATTGATGGCAATGAGAACAGTAAAAGTCTTCCCAATCTGTTTAAGCAGAGGATGTCCAGTAAAAAAGCCAATTCCTGCAATCGCTGCAAAAAGACCAAAGATAGAGGTTGAAGCGCCCGCAGATAAAGAGTTTGGCGCGAAAATGAAGGTTGCCGCATTCCCAAAAATTCCTGAAAGAAGATATATCAAACTAAAATTAAGGCTGCCAAATACAGCTTCAACCTGACGGCCGATAAAAAAGAGCGTCAGAGTATTCATCAGAAAGTGCGTCCATCCAATATGAATAAAGATTGGTGTAACCAGTCGCCATAATTGAGTCGGATCAGCTAAAATCGCTGGCGGAAATAAGGCACCAGTATTAAAAAGATTGATGGCTGAAGTTGCTGCTAAACCATATCGCAAGAATTGATAAAGCCAAACCATCGTTGTTAAAAGTGATAAAATATAGGTTGCTTTATGCTTCATAAAATCTTTTTTTATTCTATCAATGTTCATAAGTAAATATTTCTCCTACGCTTATATCATGAGTTTCTGGGTTGAAGTCTTTCTGCTGAAAATCGTAACATAGACTTGCCGTTTGACCAGAAAAATGCGCCAGATAACGGTCATAATAGCCTGCTCCGAAGCCAATACGATATCCCTCCTTGTTCCAAGCCAAACCTGGGACTAAAATCAGATCAGGAACAATTGCATTTTCAGACTTAGGTTCTAGTATACCAAATTTTGTGCGTTCTAAGTTATTTTTATCGTATTTTACAAAAATCATGTGACGATTGGGTAAGGTTTTGGGTATAACTATTTGCTTCTCTCCTTGCCCAAAAAGGGGAGTCAAATCAAATTCAAATTCCTGAGGCATGTAGAGCGCAACGACTTTTGCTGTCCTCCATTGTTCAGAGCTAAGAAATTTTTCAATAATTTTCTGACTTTGGTGGCTTTTGTCGGCAGAATCAAAACTTTTCAGTAAATTTATCATCTCTTTGCGAATTAGCGCTTTCTTTTCCATACTTTATATGGTATCATAAAGCTGTAAGTTTTTTTCAAGTTAACGTTTGTGCTTTTTGTTACACGCTTTCCGACGATAAGATTTACCAAACTAAAGAAAGGATGTATTCAAATGGCACAAGGAACTGTAAAATGGTTTAACGCTACTAAAGGTTTTGGCTTCATTACAACTGAAGAAGGCAACGATGTATTTGTACACTTCTCAGCTATCCAAACTGATGGCTTCAAAACTCTTGATGAAGGCCAAAAAGTGAACTTTGATCTTGAAGAAGGCCCACGTGGACCTCAAGCAATCAACGTTACTAAATAAATTTAATTCTTGCACCCTTGAGGTGCTTTTCTTTCATTCTAAAAAGATATTCTAAAAAAGACAGATAAACTATTGTTTAATACATATAAAAAGTTTACAATGTATAAAGCAAAGAATTTAGGAATATTATGAAAGATTTAACAAAAGGAAACATTCTCAAGGGTTTAATTACCTTCACTCTTCCCCTGCTTTTAGGGAACTTTTTTCAAGTGCTCTATAATACCGCAGACACGCTGATTGTCGGTCAAACGTTAGGAAAAAACGCGCTGGCTTCAGTGGGGGCTACGGGCTCCATTAACTTTTTAATCGTTGGTTTTGCTCAGGGGATGACGGCAGGACTCACGATTATTACTGCGCAACGCTTTGGGGCCAAAAATGCCCATGCTGTTAAAAAGTCTTTTGCGACGGGACTTTATTTTACTATAGTCCTCTCACTGCTTCTCAGTATCTTGTCCGTCCTTTTTGTGGGGCAACTGCTCCAAGTCATGCAGACTCCGGCTGAGATTTACGAAGGCGCCCATACTTTTTTGAGCATTATGTTAGGTGGGCTTACAGCGACCACGTTGTATGCTTACTATTCAAATGCGCTTCGTGCCTTAGGCGACTCAAAAACACCACTCTATGCACTTATCGTTGCCAGTATTTTAAATATCGGCTTTGAGTATTTCGCTATCCTCGTTCTCCATTTAGGTTTAGCTGGAGCAAGTGCAGCCACCATTTTGGCCCAATGTATCTCTGTGCTCTATCTGGTTTTACACATTAAACGCAAAGTGCCTGAGTTACACCTTAATCGAAAACTCCTTGCTTACGATGCACAAGAAATACGTACACACGCGCGCCTGAGTATCCCCATGGGCTTTCAGTCTAGTATTATCGCTATCGGCTCTATTACGCTTCAAGTGGCGCTTAATACTATGGGAACAAATGCGGTCGCCACTCAAGCTATTGTCTCTAAGATTGATCAAATCGCCATGTTGCCGATGATGTCAATCGGACTAGCTATGGCTACCTTTGGAGCGCAAAACTATGGGGCAAAGCAATATCGCCGAATAAATCAAGGGCTTTTCCAAGCTCTCCTCATAGCTGTTTCCTGGGCAATCGGCTTCGCCATTCTTTTAGTAAGCTTGAACTACTACTTCACGACTGCCTTTATCGCACCGAGCCAAACGGCTGTTATCGATATGGCTAGACATTACTATGTTGTGAATGGTGGCTTCTATTGGCTACTTGCCATTCTCTTTGTCACGCGCTCCACACTACAAGGTTTGGGCAATGCGCGCATTCCAACGATTTGTGGTGTGGCAGAGCTAGTTATGCGTGCCGCGGTGGCTATCATCGGTGTTCATCTCTTAAATTACACCGTGATTATTTCATCCAATCCTGCTGCTTGGATGGGATCAACTGCTATTTTGATTCCTACAACCCTTCGCATGGTTCGCCGCTTTAACCGCGAAAATACACAATAAAAAATCGTTCTTCCTTGAACGATTTTTTATTAGTCTTTATCTAATTCTTGATAAAGCAGTTTTTGCGCGACTGTCGGATTGGCCTGTCCTTTGGTTGCTTTCATTAACTGACCAACCAAAGCCTTAGCTGCATTTTGCTTACCGCCACGGTAATCCGCAACAGATTGTTCATTTTTAGCAAAGACTTCATGAATGATTGGCAAGAGTACAGCTGGATCAGAGATTTGAACCAAACCGGCTTTTTTAACAAAAGCTTCTGCTGAACCACCATTTTTAGCTAATTCGAGGAAGACTTTCTTCGCAATTTTCGATGAAATAGTCCCATCTGCAATCAAACGCAACATTTCTGTAAGATTTTCTGGGGTTAATTGAATATCTTTAAGTTCCAGATGTGCGGTGTTCAAGTATTGTGCAACTTCTCCTTGAAGCCAGTTGGACACCAATTTGGCATCACCACCACATTTAACAGCTGCTTCAAAGAAGTCAGAAACCTCTTTTGAAGTTGTCAACTGGCGTGCATCATATTCACTGAGGCCCATTTCCTCTACATAACGCACACGACGCGCTGCTGCAAACTCAGGAAGTTCTGCACGGACTTCGTCAATCCAAGCTTCAGAAATTTCAATACGTGGCAAATCTGGCTCAGGGAAATAACGATAATCAGAAGCCCCTTCTTTCACACGCATCAAGATCGTTTCACCTGTTTTATCATCAAAACGGCGTGTTTCTTGACGAATTTCACCGCCAGCACGAAGAATCTTCGCTTGACGTTCAATTTCAAAGGCTAGGGCTTTCTTCACATTACTGAAAGAGTTCATGTTCTTCACTTCTGTTTTAACACCAAACTCTTCTTGACCATAAGGACGCAATGAAATATTGGCATCACAACGCATGGAGCCTTCTTCCATCTTCACGTCAGAAATACCTGTGTAAAGAATCAATTCACGTAGGGCGGTCAAATAAGCATAAGCTTCGTCTGCGCTGCGCATATCTGGCTCAGAGACGATCTCAATCAATGGCACTCCTTGACGGTTCAAGTCCACATAAGAGTAACCGTCTGTTCCGTGCATATTTTTACCCGCATCTTCTTCAATATGTGCCCGCTCAATACGAACAGTGGATTTCGTACCGTCTTCAAGTTCAATTTCAATAGAGCCATTGTAGCCAATAGGTTCATCTGCTTGTGAAATTTGGTAAGCTTTAGGATTATCAGGGTAAAAATAATTTTTACGATCAAAATGCATACTCTTTTGAATTGACATATTCATCGCAAGAGAAGCCTTCATCCCTGCAACGACAACGCCTTTATTCAAAGTCGGTAAAACACCTGGCATGGCCCAATCAATAACATTGGTATTCACATTTGGTTCAGAGCCAAATTCAGCTGGAGTTGGGCTGTAAATTTTTGAGTTTGTGTTTAACTCAACGTGGACTTCAAGTCCAATGACTGCTTCAAAGTTCATCTTATTTTCCCCCTCCTTCTGTAAAAATCATTGGTTTTTTCTTGTGATGATCTGTCGTTGCTTCAAAAGCTGCCGCGACTTGATAAATTGTTTCTTCATCGTAGCGTTTACCGATTAATTGCATCCCCACAGGTAGACCTTCAACATAGCCCGCCGGAATCGAAATCCCTGGCAAACCCGCAAGGTTGACTGGAATTGTTAGGATATCGGAGAGATACATTTGAACAGGATCTTTTGATTTTTCATCAAAGCCAAAGGCAACTGTTGGTGCTGTTGGACCAAGAATCAAGTCATAATCGGCAAATACTTTATTAAAGTCTTCAATAATCAGTGTACGCACTTGTCCAGCCTTTTTAAAGTGCTTATCATAGGCACCGGCAGAAAGACTAAATGTTCCCAGCATGATACGGCGTTTGACCTCATCACCAAAGCCTTCTGAACGTGATTTCACATAGAGGTCTTCAAGATTTTCAATATTTTCTGCACGATAACCGTAGCGAATACCATCAAAACGTTGGAGGTTTGAGCTGGCTTCTGAAGAAGCGATAATATAATAAACAGCTACCCCATACTTGCTATGTGGCAAACTTACCTCTTCAACGATAGCGCCTAGAGATTCCAAGTGTTTCGCTGCAGCCATAATCTGTTCTTTGACCGCTGGATCAATGCCTTCGCCAAAGTATTCTTTAGGCAGAGCAATCTTCATTCCCTTGATGTCTTTCCCAATTTTTGAGGTGAAATCAGGTACAGCAAGCTCTGAACTTGTAGCATCCTTGGCATCACTACCTGAGATAACATTTAAAAGCTGTGCATTTTCTTCCACAGTAGCTGAAAATGGTCCAATTTGGTCAAGTGAGCTAGAAAAAGCAATCAAGCCATAGCGAGAAACGCGTCCGTAAGTTGGTTTCAGACCCACAATACCACTGAAAGAAGCCGGCTGACGAATCGAACCGCCTGTATCTGAACCTAACGACAGACGGACCTGTCCACTCGCAACAGCGCTGGCTGATCCTGAAGATGAGCCTCCTGGAACCTTTGTCTGGTCCCACGCATTACGCGTCGGTTTTACAAAGGATGTTTCCCCTGAGCCCCCCATTGCAAATTCATCCATGTTTGCTTTACCAATAATAACCATGCCATTATCATAAAGCTTTTCGACAACAGTCGCATCATAAGGTGGAATAAATCCTGATAAAATCTTGCTTGCTGCAGTCGTTTCAATATTTTTAGTCACAATATTGTCTTTAACCGCTAATGGAATACCGTCTGTGAGTTTTGCTGCATCAATCCCACGCGCATCAATGGCTGCGGCTTGTGCTAGTGCTTCTTCATCTAAGACAGAAATAAAACTGCCCATTGCTGCTTCACGTGCATGCACATCATCCAATGTCGCGCGTGTCAAATCCACAGCAGATATTTCCTTTTTGACCAAGAGGTCATGCAATTCTTTAATTGTTTTATCATTCAATATCATTATGCATCACCTCCATCAGTCAACATCGCAGGTACCTTAATATAACCATCTTGCTTCATAGGCACATTGCGCATTAACTCCTCACGATCATCACCTGGTACAGCAATATCTTCACGCATACGGTTTAAATTATCCGCAACGCTCATCGTAAACTCTACATTTTCCGTATCTACTTCCTCTAACTGTTCAACCATGTCAATGATTTTACCCAACTGATTTGTTACGGCATCAATTTCATCTTCCTCAAATTTGAGCTTTGACAATGCTGCCACATGCTCCACTTGCTCTTTTGTAATCTTGCTCATGTTATTTTCCCTAACTATTAAAGATTTTCATTCTCAATTATAGCAAAATTCTAAAAAAACTGATACAGCTAGGCTTTACTGCCCATTTTCACAATACTTTATAAAATAATTTTCACTTCACAGCTGCCCTGTTAAAAAGCAAGCCATGATAAAAAAGACTGTACTGATGGGCAATAAATTGTAAAAAAAGGAACCGCTTTCCTGCGGTTCCTTTTCAGATATTTGGGATAAGCTTCTTCCCCAAATTTTCTCTAACTGTAAACTGTCTTTAGAAATTACGACCTTCAAGTTTTGTAAAGAGTCCTTGATTCAGAACTTTAAGATAAGTTCCTTTCATACCTAACGAACGACTTTCAATAACACCTGCAGATTCAAGCTTACGGAGTGCGTTAACAATAACTGAACGAGTGATACCAATCTTATCAGCAATTACTGATGCAATAACATGCCCTTCTTCACCATCAAGTTCTTCAAGGATCGCTTTAACCGCTTTCATCTCTGAATAAGAAAGGGTGTTAACAGCCATATTCGCCATAGTATCTTTACGAATATTCTCTTCCATTTGTTCAAGCTTAAGGTTAGAAAGTTGAACGCCGATAACTGTTGTTGCAAGTTCTGCAAGAACAAGGTCATCGTCATCAAATTTTCCGTCTGTACGCCAAAGGATAAATGTTCCCAAGCGCATACCACTACCGTAGATAGGGGCACATGTTGTCAATCCATTAGGGTATTCTCCTAAAAGTTCTGCAGGAAATATCGACAATGGCTCATTGATTGTGATGTTTGCTAATGTATCATAAATACGAATAGCCGCACGTGCATAATCTTCTGGCAAACGCTTTTCTGCATAGAAAAGTTCATTAACACGGTCATTGTTAACTTCATAGGGTAGTGAAAAGCCCAAAAGTTTTCCTTTTGTGTCAATAATACAAGCATTACAGTCGATAACGTTGGCTAAACGCTCCGTCATGTTGTCATAAGGTAAATCCTGCTTTAGGTCAGTCACACCATCTTGCAGAACTGACGTAATTTTGCGGGTTTTTTCTAATAATGTAGCCACGGTTTTCTCCTATTATATTATTTTCTATATAAACTCTTAACAGATTATAGCACAAAAAAATTCAAAAAACAATAGCAATAGTCAGAAAATTCGCTTTTTTCATTATAATAAAAGAAGACATACAATATGTACATCTTATTTCTTTTTATATACAGAAAATTGACTAACATTACTAATTTCTACTTTTTCATATAAATCTTGAAGCGTTCTCTGCACTGAATCTGAGAGTTCTTGCCCACTTTGAACAATAACATACTTATTCTCCGCATTTGCAAAGACTAAATCAAAATTCTGATGAAAGCCTATAGGGTAGTAACTTGGGGAAACACCTAGACTTGCGACACGCTGTGCCCGCAGATTAATATTCTTATCCGCTGCTATAGCTAAAACCCTATCATCCCTTGTAGTATCGGCCTTCACATGTTGGGCAACTTGTTGTTCTTCGGAGAAGACTTGACGATTCATCCATTGTGAAACAAAAGGTGCACCTATGACAAAGAATAGAGCCAAAATTGGGGCAAAGAGTTTTGCTTTCATGTATTGTTGCAAAACATTTCGACGTTGGTTTACAGCATCCTGTAGTGTGTCACTGACAAAGAGCAGGAGTAAAGGCAAGAGAGCCAGAAGATTTGAACTTTCGAACACCGGGGAGAAAAGCACAAAAAACAAGACGGCAACTGAACCAATCAGCTGTAAAACTTGCCAAACAAAGGTTTGGCCTGATTTTTTAATATTTAATATACCATGAACAAAATTAGCTGCTAAACCAAATACCAACAGAAAGACAATTGATTTTAAAAGAGACATCCATAGATTCGCTGTAAAACCTAAGCTGGTAAGAGGAATGATGATGGACTGCTCAATTGAGGTGTAAAGAACTTGCGCATTTAAAGCATAGAAAGCTACCGTATATCCTACCAACAAGACACCAAATAAAGTTGCCAGCAGCTGATAGAAGCCACGCCCGATTCTCTTGTTCTTAATATTAAAGATGAATAAAGCCAATGCTGAAAGCAACCACAGAACGGTCATAACTGGTGATATAACCAGAGCGAAGGCACCGCTCATCCCAAAAAAGATAAAAGCCTCATCACGAACATCTTGACGCAGATAGCGGTCTAAAAACTGTAAGGCCCACAAAGCAAAAGGCAGAGCCAACAAGGTTGGTGATGTCCCCCCCTGAGCCAAACCTGCAATTGAAACCAAGGTAAACCCTGCGGTAATACGCGCAGCCAAACGACTGTGGGTCCGCTGTAAAATCAAACGATAAACTTGCACACCACTTACAAATAGAGCGAAGAGTTGAAAAAAGTAGAGCAACCACGTGGTTTGACCGAAATGCCCAATCCAATTAATCACGTAAAAGACCAAACCTCCAGCACCCCAGAAATCATTATAAGGAACCAGGCCTGACTGCATAGCCATTCCTGAATAAAGGTATTGAGATTGTACTCCAACAGGTTGGAAATTAAAAAGCGGTAGGGCATAAAAGGTCAAGCTGAGAGCAAAAGAAACTAAGGCAATAAAAAACCAGTCAGCCGCTAAAATTCTCGGTGCCTTTTCTCTTGTTCGTGTAAGACCTCCTTCTGCCTTGTCACGCCGTGAATATGAACCAGTGGTTTCAACAGAGTCATCAAACGCCTCCTCACTCTCAAATCCTTCGAGTTCTTCGGAGTGCGCCATTACTTTTGTTTGTTCATGCCTCAATGTGCGTGAACCATATCTTTTTTTCATGATTATTTCCTTCAACGCGTAATTACTAAATTATAACAAATTTTCCCAAACTACTCAATCTTCCTTGGAGGAACAAAATCAAAATCCATGATATTAATGTAGCAATACAAGAAAAAAAGGGCTTCCCTCCCTTTTTATCAATAAACTTCGTCGTCTTGATTTTCCATGAAATTATTGAACACTTCTTCAATCATATCCCATTCAGCATCAGATTCTTCAGCAATAGGCTGTAAATCTCCTTCAGTACCGTCTTCATTTTGTGTAAATGAATAGGCTTGAATTTCAACTTCACCATTGTCATCCTCTGCGCCATCAACAGGCATAACGAGAACGTAATTCTTTCCAAACTCTTCTTGACCATCGATAGTAATCAAGATTTCAAAAAGACTTTCATTCCCATTATCATCAATAAGAGTGATGAAACGTTCTTCGTTTTCGTGGTCATGTGTATGTTCTGACATAATACTTCCTATCTTTTAAAATAATTTATGGGCATCAAGATAGTTTTGCAATATCAAGACTGCCGCAAGTTTATCAATTGATTTTTTACGGTCCTTACGACGGACACCACCATCAATCAATACTTTTTCTGCCTGCATAGTTGTCAAACGCTCGTCTTGGTACTCTACGGGTACACCAAACTTTGAAGCAATTTTTTCGCCATAAGTTCTGGATGCTTCAGCTCGAACACCTTCATCATTATTCATATGCTTGGGTAAGCCAAGGACAAATTTCGAAGGTTTGTACTCCTTAACCAGTTCTGCTAAGCGCTCAAAACCAAATTCCTCTGATTCACTATCAATCTTTATTGTCTCAACAGGTTGAGCTGTCATCCCAAGTAAATCGCTGACTGCAACACCAACGGTTTTTGTACCAACATCAAGCCCTAAAATTCTGCTGTACATTAGAGTTGTACACCGTGTGCTTTTAGGTATTCTTTAATCAATTCTTCGACAATATCATCACGGTCAAAACGACGAATCTTGTTACGCGCATCGTCGTGACGTGGAATATAAGCTGGATCTCCTGACAAAACATAACCTACCATCTGATTGATAGGATTGTAACCTTTAGCGTCAAGTGCACGATAGACATTTACAAGTGTTTCGCCGATTTCTTTTTTACTTGAATCATCAAATTCAAAGCGGACTGTTTCATCTGTAAAACTCATGGTATGTACCTCCTTTGGGATAGGTTCAAGCAAATTGCTTAAAAATCCTTTTAATTAACTTTTCCTAATAATGCTCCTTAATTATACACCATTTCCAGCGCGAATTCAATCTATTTCAACTCCTTACTTGTCTGGAACACTAATATCTTTAGTTTTTTATCAATTTACTGCAAGATAGAAGATTCTTATGTGACAGGCCGTCACGGTAAACTATTCCCTGCAGCCATGTACAAATCATACCACTCATCATGGCTTAAAACAATGTCGCTTGCTTCCGTGACTTCTTTAATACGACTCTCCGTCATCGTTCCAATTATTGTTTGCATATTTGCCGGATGACGATTAATCCAAGCGATGGCAATTCCTGACGGTGTCACGTCATATTTTTCAGCATAAAATTTTAGTTTTTGGTTTAATTCGGGAAATTTTTCATTGTCTACAAACGGACCGTCAAAGAAACCGTATTGGAAAGGCGACCATGCTTGAATGGTCATTTTATTTATACGCGAATATTCTAGTACTGAGCCATCTTGCATATGGCTGGCCTGATTTGGAATATTTACATTCAATCCTGCGTCAATCATTTCCGTATGCTTCAAACCAAATTGCAGCTGGTTGAAATATAGGGGCTGCTTAACTGCCGTTTTAAGAAGTTCAATCTGCATCGGGTTTTGATTGGAAACGCCAAAATAACGTACTTTTCCTGATTTTTCTAGCTCATAAAAAGCCGCTGCAACTTCTTCTGGCTCCATTAGAGTATCCGGACGATGCAGAAGTAATGTATCCAAATAATCTGTCTTAAGGCGCTGCAGCGAGCCTTCTACAGATCTAAGAATATGCTCTTTTGAAAAATCATAAGCCACTCCTGGACGAATCGAACATTTGGATTGAAGATAGATGTCCTCACGTCGAATCGATGTTTGTGCTAAAGCTTCTGCAAACACTGTCTCGCACTGACCTGCTCCGTAAATATCTGCGTGATCAAAAAAGTTAATACCATTTTCATACGCTGTCTCAATGACTTTTACAGGGTTCTTTCCTTGCTCTATGATACGCATACACCCCAAGATAACCTGCGATGCTTGCATAGCCGCAATTTGAATTTTTTTCATCAACAAAAGCTCCTCTTTATTTTACAATAGATTCATTATAGCACAATAAAAGTAAACGCTTAACTTTAAGTTGTTTTTATTGCCACACCTTTTGATTGAGCAAAGGGAGGGTACACAGAAGTGCAGCAAATCATAACTTCTCCCTCTTTCTACAAACCACGTTTTCAGATGAAAAATAAGAAATCCGTCAAGGACAACTTTTATACACTTTGTTGTGACTCTTTTTTTAGCCAACACTACTGCAGAATTGAGTTGGAAGAACTAAAAAAACCTGCCATCAGGCAGGAATATTTTTTTTACAATTAAACTGTAAGTGAAGCACGTCCTTTACGACGACGAGCTGCAAGTACACGACGTCCGTTTTTAGTTGCCATGCGTGCACGGAATCCGTGAGTAGTCTTACGAGGTTTTTTATGCGGTTGGTAAGTACGTTTCATTTATTAAATCCCTGGGCTACTTCACTTGGGAAAGTAGCTCCACCGTTCTTGCGGTGTTCCTTTCTTTCATTTCTGTGCTTAAAGCATACTAAAATATTCTACACTAAATGCTCTCAAATGTCAAATTTCTTTTGTCACTGTAATATAACGATTGTACTCGCTACCGTCAGAGTGACTGGAAACACCAGCTTCTTTCGAAATGATGGTATGCACAATCTTGCGTTCGTTAGATTGCAAGTCGTTAATATACACCGTTTCCCCAGCACGTGCACGTTCTGCGGCACGATGCGCCAAGCTTGTAATATATGCTTTACGCTTTTCATGATAATCACCAACGTTTACAGCGATGTTTACACGTGTACTTAAGATACTGTTTGCATAAGCTTTAGCCAAGGTTTGTAAACTTTGTAAAATCTTGCCATGTTTGCCAATGAGTAGCGCATCTTGATTGGAATTAAGATTGAAAACGATAAGTGAACTTTCCTTTACAACGTTTACAGTAATAGCAATCCCCATCTCAGATGTGATATTTGTCAGATAGGTGGAAATTTTATCTGCAAAGTCTGACTCTTCATCTGTCAACTCTAAGGGCAAATCTTTTGCTTTTTGTCTCACTTTTTCTGGAATTTCAACTTCTGCAACAGCTTCTTTACTTTGCGCAAGATCTGCCTTGACCTCTTCAATGATGACTTCACGCTCCTCAGCTGTAAGCTCACCCTTCTGTTCCTTCTCAGCTGCACGTACAGCCTTTACAATCTGACTCAACTCAAGAGTGGCTTCCATGGCTGATTGGGCCTTAGGGACACCGAGGTCAACATCCTCCATCCCGCGTTCAGCCAAACGATCTGCTTTGCGAATAGTTTCTTCCTTGATTTCTTCTATATCTACGAGTGCTCGTTTTTTTCCAAACCCTAGAAAACCACGTTTTTCTTTTTGTTTCACATGAATATGCACATTTTCACGTTTTACACCCAATCGGTATAAACCGCGCTCTATTGCCTCTTCAACTGTTCTTCCAGTAAAAATAGTCATGATTTAAAACTCCTATCTCCTGATTTTACTTCTTATTTTTCAAAGCTTTCTTCAATGCTTTCTCACGCGCTTTTATCTTATCCTTTTCTGCTTTCACCTTAGCCTCTCGTGCCGCGATTATCTTAAAAGGATTAGCAATGAGCAGCGTTTGTAACACTTGGAAACCATTTGACACTACCCAATAGAGCGCAACACCACTTGCAACATTGATCGCAAAAACAAAAATCATCACTGGCATAAGAAATGTCATCGTGCTTGTCATTGCATTTTTTTCAGGTGCTGCTTTCATGGTCAACCATGAGCTAGCAAAGGTGAATAGCGCCGCCAAAATTGGCAAAATGTAAGTCGGATCTTTGTCCCCAATATTAAACCAGAGGAAAGTACCATGTTTTAGGAAATCAACCCGTGTCAACGCTTGATACAAAGCCCATAATATTGGCATTTGAATCAAAAGAGGCAGACACCCTGCGTAAGGATTAACTTTGTTTTTAGCATAAAGTTCCTGAGTTTCTTCCTGAACCTTACGTCGAGAATCCACGTCTTTACCTGGATATTTTGCTTGTATTTTTTTAATTTCAGGCTGAATTTCCTGCATTTTTTGGCTTGACTTAATTTGAATATTCATTAAAGGCAGAAGCGCCACACGAATAATCAAGGTGAATAAAATAATGCCAACGGCTGTCATGCCACCAAATGACAAGAAACGAATGACCTGAGCAAATCCATAAACTATTTGTTCCCAAAAGCTTGTTGAATGTTGTGTAACTTCAGAGCGTCCACAGGCAGCCAATAAGAGTAAAGAAGTACTTGCTATTGAAAGCAAAGTTATTTTCTTTTTCAATCCTTTTCTCCATCTTTATAAATTTTAGATAATTTCAATACATGTTTGAGATTCTTTTTTACTTCTTTAAAACTGAGTTCTTCTACACCTGGGCGTGCAATGACAACAAAATCTTCATCTTCTAAATGTGATGAAAATTCAGCAACTGCATGCCTTATTAAGCGTTTCACACGATTCCTTGTCACAGCATTTCCGATTTTTTTACTTACTGAGATTCCTATACGAAAATGCTGTTGCTCAGTATAGAGTTTATATACAATAAATTTCTTGTTGGCAAAGCTATTTTTCGCTAAAAATATTTGTTCAAAGTCTTTCGAGCGTTTCACACGATAGGTCTTTTTTATAGCCAAGCCACTCTCCCCCGTACTAAAAATTATCTCCATTATTTTAACACAAACTAACGGAAAAGTCACCCCTCTTTATGAAAGCGCTTTTCAAAATCAAGTATTCTTGCATATCGCTACTAAGAGAAAACAAGTCATGCTAGAATAGAAGTAATAAAAGACAGCCTTAAGCAGAGAGCCAATAAAATGTACCTCATTTTGCTTCCCTAAATACAAGGGCTCCCTGAATCAATCCCCTTTGATTCCCAACTGCTGCCTTTCCTCCCTGCACACTTATTGGTTCTTGCAGGGAGTTTTTTGATACACACCTCACCCTGTGATTCCTCTCTATTCAAATCAAGCTATAATAAATCAAACCATATGGTGATTTTTTCACTCAAAATTTGGTATAATAATGCGATGAAAAAAAGTACAAAGAAAAAACTAATCATTTGGAGCTCCAGTATTGTAACTCTATTGCTCCTTATTGACTTGGGGGCTACTTTTTATTTTTATAACATTGCATATGTTCGAAATGATGTCCCGACCAGCCAAGTCGAATCTTCAAGTAAAAACTTTCCTCTTGTCACAAAATTTGATCAACTGGAAAAAACAGACCTTACAATAAAAAATGACGGACTCAAACTCAAAGCCTGGTATGTCCCTGCGGCGCAAAAAACAAATAAAACCGTTATCGTTGTTCATGGTTTTCGGCAAAGCAAGGAAACTATGCGCCAATATGGACAGCTTTTCCATGAACTAGGGTACAATGTACTCCTGCCGGATAATCGAGCCGCAGGAGACTCAGAAGGGCAACTCATTACCTACGGTTTCCATGATAAAAAAGATGTTATAGCCTGGGCCAAGAAATTGACTGATGAAAATCCTCAAACTAACATTACTTTGTTCGGACTTTCCATGGGAGCAGCAACTGTCATGATGGCCTCCAATCAGGAAGAACTCCCAGACTCTGTCAATAGCATCATCGAAGATTGTGGGTATAGCGATGCTTGGTCTGAAATAACCTATCAGGCTAAATCTACATATAATATCCCACCGTTCCCTCTTGTTTACAGCCTCTCAGCCATGAATAAAGTACGTCAGGGTTGGTTCTTAAAAGAAGCCAGCGCGACTCAAGCTCTTTCTGAAAATAAACGTCCTATCCTCCTCATCCACGGAGATTCTGACACTTATGTACCAACGTCTATGCTCTATGATAATTATAAAGCCGTCAAAGCAGGTACACCAAAGGAAATGCTCCTCATAAAGGGGGCAGCTCATGCTAAAGCTTTCGAGACAAACCCGTCTCTTTATCGGCAAACAATTGAAAAATTTCTAAAAAAATATAACAATCTATAACCTTTGCGATAGGAGGGAAAAGGTAAGCTATCACGATAAATTCTTAAAAAATTATAAGAGTACTCACATGCTATTTCGTTCTAAAACTGTGCAAAATCACTTAACCTACTTTCCTTCAAAAAATGATGTTCATGCCTTTAATATGACGAATTACAGTTTATTCTTGCATTCTCTTTAGCAAAATGGTACTATATTAAAGTACCAATTCGCGGAAGTGGCGGAATTGGCAGACGCGCAGGATTAAGGATCCTGTGGCCTATCTTGGCTGTGCGGGTTCAAGTCCCGCCTTCCGCATCTCATTAAACGTCTATTGTCTAGACGTTTTTTTGTACTCCAAAAAATTAAGGCTAGCATTTCTTGAAGCACAGCCACATTCAACTTCAAAATCAGTCATAAAAATGGTATAATTAATGACATCTGAAAACAATACCTCTACATGTCTGGAGTAAGGAGATTAGAACTACCATGATGAATATGAAAAATATGATGAAGCAGGCTCAAAAGTTACAAAAGCAAATGCAGGCTGCTCAAGAAGAAATTGCTAATACCACTTTTTTAGGGAAATCGGCGCAAGATTTAGTAATTGCTGAATTTTCTGGCGATCGTAAATTGACTAATCTAACAATCAAACCTGATGTTATTGATCCCGAAGACCCTGAAACTTTACAGGACCTTGTTACAGATGCTGTAAATGATGCCCTGACTCAAATCGAAAAGACAACTGAACAAAAGCTTGGTAAGTTCTCTAAAGGGCTTCCTTTCTAATTTTAAAAGCCTTTTAAGGCTTTTTATTTTATGTTGTATAGTGGTTGAAGTTTAAAACAAAAAACGCTCAAAATGGAACTGGAAAATGCCATTTGAGCGTTTTTTCGTAGAGCTGGTTAAAATCAGTTAGATTTTGACTTTTGCCCTATCTTTTATCTTGTTATTATTTTGTATATTCTTCAACCAAAGCTACGACTTCTTCCATTGTTGCACATTCAGTAAGCGCTTTGTTTGAAAGTTCTTCCATTTTCTTCGAGTCCAAACGTTTCATCAATGCACGTGTTTGAAGAACGGATGTTGCTGACATTGAGAATTCGTCAAGTCCGATACCCATGAGAAGTGGAACAGCAGTTTGATCGCCGGCCATTTCACCACACATACCAGCCCATTTTCCTTCTGCATGCGCTGCTTTAACAACATTGTTGATAAGGCGAAGGATAGATGGGTTATAAGGTTGGTAAAGGTATGAAACTTGTTCATTCATGCGGTCTGCTGCCATTGTGTATTGGATTAAATCGTTTGTACCAATGGAGAAGAAATCAACTTCTTTTGCAAATTGGTCAGCCAACATTGCTGCTGCTGGAATCTCAATCATGATACCCACTTCGATATTTTCAGCTACCGGAACACCTTCGGCGATCAATTTAGCTTTTTCTTCATCGTAGATTTTCTTAGCAGCACGGAATTCTGTAACCAATGCCACCATTGGGAACATGATACGGAGTGTTCCGTGAACTGAAGCACGGAGAAGTGCGCGAAGCTGTGTACGGAACATTGCATCACCACTATTAGAAAGTGAGATACGCAAAGCACGCCAACCCAAGAATGGGTTCATTTCTTCTGGCAAGTCAAAGTATGGCAATGTCTTGTCGCCACCGATGTCCATTGTACGGACAACGACTGGTTTACCATCCATACCTTCAAGAACTGCTTTGTAGGCTTCGTACTGATCTTCTTCAGTTGGGAAGTCTTGAGCATCCATATAGAGGAACTCTGTACGGTAAAGACCAATAGCTTCTGCGCCATTGTCGTTAACACCTTCAACATCCTTAGGTGTACCGATGTTGGCAGCCAACTCAAAGTGTTTGCCATCAGCTGTAACTGTTTCAGCATCTTTAAGTGCAGCCCATTCAGCTTTTTGTGCAGCGTAAGCTTCACCAGCTGCGTGGAATTCGCTTTGTTGTTCTGGAGTAGGATCGAGAACAACTTCACCTGTTAAGCCTGATACAGCCATAAGTTGGCCTTCAGAAACAAGTTCAGTAATGTTGTTTGTACCCAATACAGCTGGGATTTCCAGTGTACGGGCCATGATTGCTGAGTGAGATGTACGCCCACCAATGTTTGTAACAAAGGCTTTAACGTATCTCTTGTCAAGCTGTGCAGTATCTGATGGTGTCAAGTCTTCCGCAACAATGATTACTTCTTCGTTAATCAAAGCTGGGCTTGGCAATTTAACACCAAGAAGGTTTGCCATTACGCGTTTTGTAACGTCTCTAATATCGGCAGCACGTTCTTGCATGTAAGCATTGTCTTCCATCCCTTCAAAGATCGCAATGAACATGTCAGTGATTTCTTTAAGGGCTGCTTCAGCATTAACTTTTTTAGATTCAATAGTAGCTTTGATTTGAGCTGTCATATCTGGATCTGCAAGAACCATCATGTGTGCATCAAATACGGCTGCGGCTTCTTCTCCGAGGCTATCTACTGCTTTATCTTTAATAATTTGAAGCTCGCTTTGAGCAGCAGAAAGAGCTGCTTCAAGACGAGCTTCTTCATTTTCGATATTCTCAACAGTAACTGTCTCAAATGACAAGTCAGGTTGAACAAGCAAGTATGCCTTTGCTACGGCTACACCTGATGATGCAGCGATACCTTTAAGCATAGTTGTCATTATTCAGCAAGACCTTCCTTAACCATTGTTTCAGCGATTGTGTTCAATGCATCATCAGCATCAGCACCTTCAGCAGTGATAGTTACATCAGCACCTTGACCAACACCGAGTGACATAACACCCATGATTGACTTAAGGTTTACAGATTTACCTTTGTATTCAAGGTTAATTTCTGAAGTGAATTTAGAAGCTGTTTGAACGAGCAGTGTAGCTGGACGTGCGTGGATACCAGTTTCTGCAACGATGTGGAATTCTTTAGATGCCATTTTGGAATCTCCTTATTTCAAATTTTATTCGATAATGCCGCTTTGTTCAGCATAATCTATACTACTACATTATACTATAAAGTGAAAAGGTTTGCAATGATTATTCCATTAAATTATCTTTATCCTTTGGTCTTTTTCATTTTAATTCTAAACTTCGCGCTTTTCTGCCGCATAAATTTCATGGATTAACTTTTCTGTTTTTTCCCAGCCTAGACAAGCGTCAGTGATAGACTTCCCAAATACTTCAGGAATATCTTGACGCCCATCTTCTAGATAAGATTCAATCATAAAGCCGCGGACATAACGCCGGATCTTTTCATCCCAATCACGATTAACTAAAGTTTGCCGAACAATCCTAATCTGCTCCATATATTTTTTTCCAGAGTTATCATGATTCGTATCCACAATGATAAACGGATGTTTCAAGCCCATTTTTTCATAGTTTCCGATAACTTCTTGCAGATTATCTGTATAGTAATTGGGGATATTCTTACCATACTCATCTTGTCCGCCACGTAAAATAGCATGTGCTAATGGATTCCCCTGAGTTTGTACCTCTGCACGACCAAAAAGAAAATCTTGCTCATGTTGTGCGGCATATATTCCATTAAGCATCACTTTAATATTTCCAGATGTTGGATTTTTCATGCCTGTTGGGGCATCTATGCCCGAAGCTACAAACCGGTGCTGTTGATTTTCAACAGAGCGTGCGCCCACTGCATAATAAGAAACCAAGTCATCTACTAAAGGAAGGTTTTCCGGATAAAGCATTTCATCTGCAGTTGTCAAACCCGTTTGTGTAATCACTTTATAGTGCAAATCTCGGACCATACGTATGCCATTAATCAAATCTGCCTTCCCTAAAGCATTAGGCTGATGAATAAGCCCTTTATAGCCCTCTCCATTTGTCCGTGGCTTTGCTGTATACACACGCATAACCATAAATATTTTATCTTTTACTTTTTCTTGGAGCTTTGCCAAACGATGCGCATATTCGAGGACTGCCTCTTCATTGTCAGAAGAGCAGGGACCAATGATTAATAAAAGCCTTTGGTCATCACCTTTGATGATTGATTCTAATTCCCTATCTCTCGCTTCCTTTCGCCTATGTTGATCGTTATCAAGGTGGCTCAACATTTTGACCGCATCAACATTTATCTCTGGGCTTATTATTTTGAAAGACATCTTTCTCCTTTCAACTTATTAATCTTTTATGCGTTGCAAACCTACAAAAACAAACACCCTAAATCAGGGTGTTCATCTATTTTATCACTTTTTTGACTAAGCGGTGTAAACGCGACCGTGACAATTTTTATATTTCTTTCCTGAACCACAAGGACACTTGTCGTTACGTCCTACCTTGCTAAAGTCAATTTCTTCTGCTGCTGAAGCCTGATTCACATTAGTCATGTTTGCTTGTGAAGCAGTTACAGTTACACGTGGTGTTTGCTCTTGAACTGCTGTCTGTGGATGAATTTGAGCTTTCATCATCAAACGTGTCACTTCAAATTCAATCGCACCAATCATGTTGTTAAACATCTTGTAAGACTCTTCTTGGTACTCGACAATCGGATTGTTTTGTGCATATCCGCGAAGACCTACTGATTGACGCATTTGATCAAGGTGATCAATATGCTCAGACCAGTTATTATCTACCACACGAAGAATAACTGCACGTTGGAAATCGATTTGACGTCCTTCTTCTCCCAAGCGCTCCATTTGGCTAGCATAATGTTCTTTGACTTTTTCAAAGAGGAAGTCTTTAATTTCTTGTACGCTCTTCCCTTGAAGGTCAGACAGACTAAACGCATCCGCAGAAAGCATTGTATTCTCAATTGTTTCATAGAGATTAAGTAAATTTGCTTCTTCTTTAAGATCAGCTGTTGCAGCATGACCATCGACTTGACGGTCAATGGTGCGCTTGAACATACCGTATAGCGCAGGAGTCATGTCCTCAGTCGCCACAATTACTTCGTGACGCTGTGCATAAATAACTTCACGTTGCTCACGTATAACGTCATCATATTGCAAAACTTGCTTACGTGAATCGTAGTTGTTTCCTTCGACACGTTTCTGTGAACCTTCGATTTGACGTGTAATCAAACCTGATTTAATTACAGCATCGTCTCCACTTATACGCATACGGTCAAGGAAAGCCGAAACACGTTCAGAACCAAAACGTTTCATTAAGTCATCTTCGAGCGAAAGATAAAACTGAGAGACACCAGCATCCCCTTGACGCCCAGAACGACCGCGGAGCTGGTTATCAATACGTCGGCTCTCATGGCGCTCTGTACCGATAACTGCGAGCCCTTGATATTCTGGATCTGGATGGTCCTTAACCCCTGGACCAAGTTTAATGTCAGTACCACGACCGGCCATATTGGTCGCAATCGTTACTGCGCCTTGCTGTCCAGCATTCATAATGATTTGTGCTTCACGGAAGTGATTTTTCGCATTCAAAACCTCATGAGGAATTTTGGCTTCAACCAATTTTTTTGAGATGACTTCTGATGTTTCTACGGCAACTGTACCAATCAAAATAGGCTGACCTTCAGAATGACGTTTTTTTACATCGTTCAAAACAGCATTTAATTTTGACTCAATCGTTGGATAAAGCAAGTCTGGATGGTCTACACGACGTATCGGACGGTTGGTTGGAATCGGGATAATTTGAATATTATAAATCTCACGAAATTCTTCTTCTTCTGTTTTGGCCGTACCTGTCATCCCTGCCAGTTTTTTGTACATACGGAAGTAGTTTTGAATAGTGATAGAGGCCATCGTCTTAGATTCATCTTGAATAGGCACACCTTCTTTTGCTTCAATCGCTTGGTGTAGACCATCTGAATAACGACGTCCTGGCATCGTACGCCCCGTAAACTGGTCGATAATCAATACTTCTTGCTGATCATCAACCATATAGTCAATATCATGAAGCATGATGTAATTGGCGCGAAGTGCATTGTCCACAAAGTGAGTCAAGGCAACGTTTTCCATGTCATAGAGATTTTCAATATCAAAGAAACGCTCCGCTTTATCTATGCCTTCATCTGTAAGCGAAATGGTTTTAGATTGCAAATCAATCTTGTAATCATCTCCCTCTTCATAGGCTTCTCGACCAATCAAAGTTTTAGCAAACTGGTCTGCACGGTAGTAAAGTGCAGATGACCCCTCCGCCTGTCCTGAAATAATCAACGGCGTACGTGCTTCATCGATTAAGATGGAGTCAACTTCATCGACCAAAGCGTAATTAAGCGGACGTTGTACCATATCTTCAAAGCGAGTTACCATGTTATCGCGCAAATAGTCGAAACCAAGCTCTGAGGATGTTGAGTAAGTGATGTCACAATTATAAGCTTCACGTTTTTCTTCTGGGGATTTAGAGTTAAGGTTCAATCCCACTGTCAAACCGAGCCAATTATAAAGTTCACCCATTTCAGTAGCATCACGTGTTGTCAGATATTCGTTGACTGTAACAACGTGCACCCCTTTACCAGAAATAGCATTTAAGTAAACAGGCATAGTTGCTGTTAAGGTTTTACCTTCACCGGTACGCATCTCAGGAACGTCCCCATTGTGGAGGACAATCCCCCCCATAATTTGCACGTGGAAAGGAAAAAGTCCTAGGACACGTTTAGCTGCTTCCCGACAGACAGCAAAAACCTCGTACAACATATCATCAAGGCTTTCGCCTGCTGCCGCACGTTTTCTAAATTCTTCTGTTTTTGCTTGCAACTGCTCATCTGGAAGGGCAGCCATCTCATCTTCGTATGATTCGACTTTTTGAGCCATTTTATGTAGCTTTTTCAGCTCTTTTTTGTCGTTCTCCACTAATTTTTTAATAATATTTGACATGTATTCTCCGTTACTATCCTAAAGGGATATTTCCCCTATTTTAGCATTTTTAAAGGTTTTTTCCAATAGATACATAAATTTCAAAATGCTGTTTGTATCATTTCGCAATGTATTTGTAATTCGGGTCAATTTCTTTATCAAGCTTTGCAAAAGCAGCTTCTAAACGACGATTCACTTCTTCAATCCCTTCGGCATTTGCTTTTTTTATATCTGAAATATCAATGGGCTCACCAAAATTCAACTGTACTTTCTCACGTTTGAAAATTCCTTTCATTGATAAAGGCCCTTGATAAACCGCTGGAACAATCCGAACTTTAGCCATCTTAGCAATGATTGTCACCCCGCCTTTTAATTCGCTGGAATGACGTGAACCAGTTGGAAACATAATGAGAGATTTGTCCGACTTTTTCAGCATTTTCACCGGATATTGGATAACTTCACGTCCTGGATTTTCACGGTCCACAGGAAAAGCACCACATTTTTTTATCCACCAAGCAAAAAAAGGATTTTTAAAAAGTTCTTTTTTGGCCATGAAGATAAATTGCTTTGGGCGCGTTGCAAAAGCCAAATAAACAGGATCCAAGACCATGCGATGTGGCGCAACTAAAATGTAGTTCTCGGACTTGTCTGGGAGACGTTCCGTATGGTGATATTGAGCTTTACCATTGAAGATAAAAAGCAAAAAGCGAACTAAACCGCGTAAAAATGTATAAAACATAACCGATATGATACTCCTAGCAAAATATTTAGCTTTTATAAATTTTATACTATTTGACGAGATTTAGCCAGTCTAAAAAACCAAAAATTCCTTGGAGGTTTTGGCGTTATACTTTTTTCTTTTTTACACGTCAAGTTCTAGGTCCAAGACTGTCCGAGGACTTTGGAGGTGGATGGTTTGCAGGCCGCTCTCTTGAGCACCGGCTATATTTGAAGCATTATCATCAATAAACAGAGTTTCCGAAGCCTGTAAATCAGCCAAGCGCAAAACTTCTAAGAAAGACTCTTTATCGGGCTTCCTAAGGTGTAAACCATGCGAGTAAAAAACTTTTTCAAAATAAGATTCTAAACTTCTTCCTGTTTGGTCCAAGCATTTTTGCTCAAAGCATTGAGCGTGTATACTATTCGTATTTGAAAACAAGAAAATGTTATATTTTTTTGAGAGCCTCTCAAGATAACGCATACGCTCCTTATCGAAGTCCTTTAAGAGCAAGTTCCAAGCCTCTTCAATTACTCCGTCCTCTAAATCTATTTGACTTTCTTGTCTCAGGCGTTCATAAAACTCAGCTGGTGTAAGCAAGCCCAACTCTAGCTCTTCAAAAAAGCCTGACTGCTTTTTTAAAGTAAAATACCCCTCGAAGTCTTGAATTCCAAGACTATAAAATTGTCTGTTCATCCGTTTAAAATCTAGATCGAGAAGTACTCCTCCAAGGTCGAAAATTATATTTTTGAAAGTCACAACTTCCCCCTAACTTACCTACGCGCATTTTTTGTATCTACAAGTATCGTCACAGGTCCATCATTAACGAGAGCTATATCCATATCTGCTCCAAATTCTCCCGACTTGGTAGGTACAATACTGTTAAGCTTTTTATTAAACTTAAGGTACATGGTTTCTGCGTAAGCAGGATGCCCTGCCTGCGAAAAGCTTGGACGGGTTCCTTTGCGTATGTCTGCATAAAGCGTGAATTGCGAGATGGATAGAACCTCACCATGAATATCTTGGACAGACAAATTCATCTTACCGGCCTCATCTGAAAAGATGCGCATTTTGCTTATCTTACGGACAGCGTAATCAAGGTCAAATTCAGTATCCGCATCCTCTACTGCCACAAGAAGCAAGAGCCCTTGCTTAATCTGATTTTTGATTTCACCTTCTATTTTAACTGAAGCTTCTTTCACTCTTTGAATTACTATTTTCATAATTTCATTTTATCAAAAAAAACTATCCAAAGGATAGATTTCTTTTATTTTTTATATTTCATTAACCATTTGTCCGCTTTACGCTGTAAACATCTGGTGTCATTTTAATTTTATCAACGATTAACGTGAGATCCGACAGATTTTTTATACCAATCGACAGGTTAATGTTAGCCATTTTGCGATCCTTTGTTGGATGAGCGTTTATTGATATTAGACTCTTTGTTGTATTGGATAATACTTGGACAATGTCATTGAGTAAATTTGGACGATTAAAAGCATAGACATGAATATTTGCCACATATTCTTTAGTCAAATGCTGCGAGTCATCCCACTCAACATCAATCAGACGTTTCTCATAATCTTCTTGACCACGAACATTTTTACAGTCTTCTCTATGTACAGAAACACCTCGTCCTTTAGTAATATAGCCAACAATCTTGTCACCAGGAACAGGGTTACAACATTTACTGATATGAATCAACATACTGTCAACGCCGGAAACACTCACACCTCCGTCATGGCGGATTTTCATGACGTTTTTATTTTTGTTCTCGCGCTTAACTTCACCCTTCATCAGTTGCTCTGACTCAGCTTTAAGTTTTTCTTTTTCAACCTTCCGCCGTTCATTTTCAGTCAGCCGATTGAAAACTGAAGTTGCCGATATTTCACCAAAACCTACTGCTGCAAATAGTGCTTCGCTGTCACGATAGCTTAACTTTTCAAGAACCCCATCCAGATGCTTTTTATCTAAATATTGATTAGGTGTAAAGCCGTTTTCTGCAAGCTCTGCTTGCAGCATTTCACGTCCCTTATGAATAGAGAGCTCTTTGTCTTGACTCTTGAAAAATTGTTTTATCTTATTCCGGGCTTTATTCGTTTTAACAAGCTTAATCCAATCTCGGCTCGGACCAAATGATGCTTTCGATGTGATAATCTCGACCTTATCGCCAGTTTTCAGTACATAGTTGAGTGGCTGCATCCGCTCATTAATCTTTGCTCCTACTGCATGATCACCGACTTGTGTATGGATAGCATAAGCAAAATCAATAGGTCCGGACCCTGCCGGCAGTTCTTGGACAGCACCTGTCGGAGTAAAGACGTAAATCTTATCTCCTAGAATATCTTCTTGGACAGCCTTTACAAATTCTTCCGCTGAATCTCCTGACTGTTCTTGCAATTCCACCAACTCATTAATCCAGTTCAGCGTTTCAGAAATCTCATGAACGTCAACTTTGGCCTTGCGCCCTTGTTTATAAGCCCAGTGCGCAGCCACCCCATATTCCGCTATTTGATGCATTTCATGAGTTCTAATTTGGAACTCCATTGGTCCCTTGGGACCGTAAACTGTTGTGTGAACCGACTGGTAACCGTTGGCTTTGGGATTTGCTATATAATCCTTGAAGCGTCCTGGCATCGGCTTCCACAAGTCGTGAATGTAACCAAGAGTGGTGTAAACATCACTTGTCGAGTCTGTCAAGCATCGAATAGCAATTAAGTCATAAATTTCATCGAAACGTTTCTTCTTATCATGCATTTTGCGATAAATTGAATAAATGTGTTTCGGACGACCGTAAATTTCGGCATCGACATGTGCTCCCTCCATGCGCTCGTTTAGCTTCTCAATGACCTCAGCAACTAAATTTTCACGTGTCGCACGTTTTTCATTCATCAAACCACGGATACGATAAAATTCTGTTTCATTGAGGTAGCGGAAAGATAAATCTTCAAGTTCCCATTTAATGCTTCCGATACCTAAACGATGCGCAAGCGGCGCATAGATAGCCATCGTTTCACTCGAGATACGTTTCTGCTTATCAGGACGGAGGTTTTTCAGCGTACGCATATTGTGAAGTCTATCTGCAAGTTTAACCAAGATGACACGAATATCCTTGCTCATAGCCATGAGCATTTTACGGTGGTTTTCTGCAAGCTGCTCTTCATGCGACTTGTATTCAACTTTACCAAGCTTGGTTACACCATCAACAATATTCGCTATTTCTGGGCCAAACAACTCCTCTAAGTCTGCTTGTATAAAGTTTGTGTCCTCAACAACATCGTGCAAAAAACCTGCCGATACAGTGGCTGCATCAAGCTGTAACTTAGCCAAAATTCCTGCGACTTGAATCGGATGAATGATATAAGGTTCTCCACTCGCACGATATTGCTCCGCATGCGCTATAGAAGCACACTTTAAAGCCTTACGCACCAGTAATACATCTTTTTCATTCATATATGTGGAGGCAAGTTTAACCACTTGGTCTCCTGTAAAATTTGGTTCTGAAGGCATATTTTATTTACTGTGAAGTAGCTCCACTTTCCTCCTTAATGTATTTTTACTATTTTACCATATTTAAGGTAAGAAAATTAACCTTTTAGTTCCTAAAACAAGAATTTTTGTCCTTTTGTTCGGTTTATTGTAAAAGTTCAAAATAAGTTGATAGAGCAGCTAATGCATATAATGGTGCTGTTTCTGCCCGCATGATACGTGGTCCTAATCCAAGGCGTTTTGCTCCGGCTTGTTCAAACAAAGCTATTTCTTCCGGTGCAATACCACCTTCTGGGCCAAAAACCAAAAGAATTTTTTGTCCGGCTTGCAGCTGAGCAACGCTTTGGGCAAACATCGACTGTTCCCCCGCTTTAGCTGCCTCTTCATAAGCAATCAGCACTTGATCAAATTGAGAAAACTCTGCAACAAGCGCAGAGAATTTTTCAAAAAAACGGACCTCTGGGAGAATTTGACGCTGAGATTGTTCTGCAGCTCCTAGGACAATTTTATCCAACTTTTCTTTTTTCTTAGAGCGTTTTTTAGCATCCCATCTCGCCACAGACCATTTAAAGGGCGCAGCCCAAATGCTGCTTACGCCAAGCTCTGTTGCCTTTTCACTGATAAATTCTAGCTTATCTCCTTTCGGAAAACCCACAGCCACTGTTACTTGAATCGGGAGTTCCGTTTGTACATCACAGATGTATAAAAGGCGAACTGTTTTTTCGCCACTCGAAACCACCTCGGCCAAACCTACCCGCCCTTCTTCAAAGACGAGCTGTAGCTTTTCCCCAGCGTTGGCACGCATAACTGTAAAAATATGGTGTGCAGCTGCTTTATTTTCGATGGTAAATACTGTACCTATTTCTGGCTGTTTTTTAAATATAAAATACTGATTTGCCATGATTTAACCGCCAATCACCCCTTCACGGTTTTCTGTTTTCTTGAAAATCACACAGTTCCACTCCCCTTGACTCATACGTGTTTCAAGGAAGAATCCAGCATTCTCTGCGAATTGAATAACTTTATCTGCTTTATCCGCAATAATGCCACTCATAACTAGATAACCTTCGTCTTTAACTAAGTGAAACGCATCTTCAATCATCAAGACAAGAATATCAGCCAAGATGTTAGCCACAATAATATCTGCTTGGTGATTAACCCCTTCCAACAGGTTGTTAGCCGAAACAGAAATCTTCTCCGTATTGGGATTAAGTGCGATATTTTCACGTGCCACGCGGACTGCAATCTCATCAATATCGTAAGCATAAATGTCATCCGCTCCCAGATAAGCACTGGCAACAGAGAGTACGCCAGACCCTGTACCCACATCCAATACCGTTTCCCCACCTCTAATAATTTGCTCCAAGGCATAGAGACTCATTTTTGTTGTAGGGTGTGTCCCCGTACCGAAAGCCATGCCTGGATCAAGACGAATCAACTTCTCTGCTGATGAATGAGGGGTATAATCTGTCCAACTTGGAACAATCGTCAAATCATGGGTGATGCGCGCGGGTTCAAAATATTTTTTCCATGCATCCGCCCAATCTTGCTCCGCAAGATTATTGGTTTTCACTTTCACATTCGTCACATCAAAACTTCCAGATAAAGCCTTTATCTTTTGTTCAATATCTGACTTCAACTCTGTGATGGGCAAGTTTTCTGGGTAGTAAGCCGTAACTTCTATCATTTCTGACTGCTCTACTTCAGGGAGTACTTCACCAAAAAGATTTTTGTGATTAAGGTAGTCGGCGCTATCATTGATTTCAACGCCTGCTGAGCCTGCCTCAACCAAAATATTACTGATAGCTTCCTCTGCTGCACGGACGATACTCACAGTGATGCTGTTCCAATTGTTCATTTTACTTTCCTCTGCTCTTGAATTTCTATACTAATAACGCGGGTACTTGAAAAAAGTAGTTTCAGCAAGAGTCTCTAAGCCTTGTTCAAATTTTTCTTGATTGAACTCAAGCATAAACTCTTCTTCTTCTGAGCTTAAGAAATCCATCAAGGCATCAAGTCCTGTATCTGCTGTTTCTTGTAAAAACGCAACAAAGTAAGCAATATATTCACGTGACAAGCCTTTATCTGAATAAGCCACACCTGCCAAATAGTCTTCTTCTGAAAACTTGGATTTTTTTGGATGATAAAAAATAACTGTGTCTTCATAAAGAACATTTTCTTCTGACTCCACACCATCTGCATCCAAAAGAACTACACCTTCTGGATTAGCAGCTTCCAACAAAAAACTAACTTCTACTGCAAAATTACGTTTGTCCCAATTTATCTCAAAATCATAACTAAAGTTTTTGCTCATCTCTTCGTCTAAAACATCTAAAAAACCATATTTTGCCATTTTTTCACCTCTTTTTTCTGTTATAGTTTACTCTTCCCTTTGCGACTAAAGCTACGCATGAGAGACAACAACTTTCCTAGGAATTATCTGAGTTTCTTACAACTTTGGAATACTTTTCTGTTATAATTATACCAGAAATAAAAATTATCTCTAGAGAGAACCTTATGAAAATCAGACCTATCGAACCCCATGATTTCGCTACCGTGGCACGTCTTGAAAATCAAAACTGGACTTTAAAATCCACACCGCTGATTATTAACAGTTCAGCAGAAAAAATTATGAAAAAAATCTTAAAAGGTACGCGTTATCTCCTTGCTGAAGAAAACGGAAAAATTTTAGGTGTCTTGGATTACGGCCCACGCAACAAGTCGGAGTTTGGTGCACATGTCCTCACTTTTGGCGTCATGACTGTTCAGGAAGCCCGTGGAAAAGGCATTGCGACTCAGCTTATCCAGCACCTCATACATGAGGCATGTACCGAGAATTATGAAAAAATCACAATCAATGCGATGTCAAGCAATCCCAAAGCCTTGCATCTCTATGAACGTCTTGGCTTTGTACTTGAAGGGCAACTGAGAAAAGAATATTACATCGATGGCACCTACGTTGACAGTTTGATTTACGCCTACTATCTCTAATCCTTAAGGAGAAGCTATTTATTATGACTCATCAAAACCTAGCACGACGGATGCGACCACGAAATATTGACGAAATCATTGGTCAATCCCACCTTGTTGGTCCTAAAAAAATTATTCGCCGAATGGTGGAAACAAAACTTTTAACCTCAATGATTCTTTACGGACCGCCAGGAATCGGTAAAACCTCAATCGCTTCAGCAATTGCAGGGACAATGAACACCGCCTTTCGGAGTTTTAATGCAACAACTGACAGTAAGAAAAAGTTACAGGAAATAGCAGCAGAAGCTGAATTTTCTGGTCAACTGGTCCTGCTCCTTGATGAAATCCACCGTCTTGACAAGCCCAAACAAGATTTTCTCCTTCCTTTACTTGAGAATGGACAGATTATTCTTATTGGTGCGACCACGGAAAACCCTTACTTTAGTGTTGTTCCCGCAATTCGAAGCCGCGTTCAGATTTTTGAGCTAAAGCCTTTGGAAAGTGATGATTTACAGAATGCTGTAAACCTTGCCCTTGAAGATAAAAAACGGGGCTTTGATTTCCAAGTCACTTTGGATGACGATGCGCTCTATTTCCTCGTCCACGCAACGAATGGAGATTTACGCGCCGTTTACAACGCTTTAGAGCTGGCTGTTTTATCCTCTGAAGACCATCACGTTACTTTAGACGATATGGAAAACTCTTTACAGCGTAAAGCGCTTAGTTTTGACAAAGACGGAGACGTCCACTATGATTTACTCAGCGCTTTGCAAAAGTCAATCCGTGGCTCTGATGTAAACGCAAGTTTACACTATGCTGCCCGTCTAATTGAGGGTGGAGATTTGCAAAGTCTAGCACGTCGTTTAACTGTTATAGCCTATGAGGATATTGGTCTAGCCAATCCTGATGCTGCGGTACACACTATGCTTGGCTTACAAGCTGCAGAAAAATTAGGTTTCCCCGAGGCAAGAATTCCTCTAGCAAATATCGTTATTGATTTGGCGCTTTCTCCCAAGTCTAACGCCGCTTATGTAGCTCTTGATACTGCCATAGAAGACTTAGGAAAATACGGTAATCTACCTGTCCCCTCACATTTACAAGATGGACATTATGCCGGTGCTAAAGACTTGGGAAGAAGCGAAGGATACAAGTACCCTCATAACTTCCCAGAACACTGGGTAGCTCAGGATTACCTTCCTGATAAGCTACGTAACGCGGATTATTTTCAACCGGATGCAATGGGAAAATATGAATGGGCGCTCAATGAGCGAAAAAAATGGATTGAAGAGCAAAAGAAAAATCGCTAGAAATAACGATTTTTTTATATTATTTATTTTTAAATCCTTTCAAAGCTCTCAAAGCATAAAGAATCGAAACTACATCGATAAGTTCCTGGAAAAGTGCACCAACAATCGCTGGTATAAGCCCTGTTGCGGCAATAAGCATCAAGATGACACATATAATAATCCCAATCAAGACAGATTGTTTCGCAATTTTTAGGGTATCACGGCTGATATGCACGGCCTTGACTACTGAGGATAAGTCATTTTTTAAAAGTACAATATCCGCTGCCTCACTTGCCACGGTATTATTTCCTGTACCGATAGAGATACCAACGTCAGAGAGTGTCAAAGCTGGAGCATCGTTCACCCCATCACCGACCATAATGGTTGGATGGACACTTGATGCCTCTATTTTTGCCAACTTTTCTTCTGGTAACATGCTGCTATAGACTTCGGTAATTCCAACCTGTGCTGCGATTTTATTTGCTACACGTGCATTGTCACCCGTGAGCATGGTAATATGATCAAAGCCAGCCTGACGCAAGTCTTTGATAACTGCTGGTGCATTTTTGCGTAAGCTATCCGAAAAGGTTATTGCCCCGATATATTGACCCGCACGCGAGACATAAAAGGCTGTCTCAAAATCTAAACCCTCTGGTGCTCCGACGAAGTTTGCCCGACCAATTTTGATGAGCTGGTCTTTTATTTGTCCGGTAACACCTAATCCCGCAACTTCATTCAGGCTTTCCAACTCTAGCGCATGAACACCATGCGACTCTGCATAGCTTGATACTGCTTTGGCCAAAATATGATTAGAAGACCTTTCTATCGTGTAGACAATTTCGAGTAATTCTTCACGAGAAACACCTTCCACAGGTACAACTTCATCCACCTCTATTTTACCATCGGTAATGGTCCCCGTCTTATCAAAGAAAATGGCTTTAGCAGTCGCTAACTTTTCAATGATTGTTCCATTTTTAATAAGAAAACCATTTTTTGATGAACGGCTCATCCCTGATACAAACGCAATTGGTGCAGCTAAAATAAGTGGACAAGGGCTGGCTACAACAAGAACCTCCGCAATACGCACAGGATCTCCTGAAACGAAGTAAGCAACAGCCGCAATGATATAAGCCATGATCGTAAAAGGCACTGCATAGCGGTCAGCTAAACGCACAAAATTAGCCGGTGTTTCCGCTGCTTCACGAACCAAGGCAACAATTTTTTGAAATTGCGATTCGCTTGCGGCTACGCTTGTCTGGATTTCAATGCTTGAACTGCCATTGATTGCTCCTGAAAGAACTTCATCTCCTTTTTGAAGCTCCATCGGTTTAGCTTCACCAGTAATAGAGGATTCATCCAGAAGAGCAGCTTCTGATAAAAGTACACCATCAATGGGGATTACTTCCATCGGCTTAATTAAGAGGTGCGCTCCAATCTCTACATCATCCAATTCCATGTCGATAACTTTACCCTCTCGCACGACATGGGCTATCTCAGGTGTTTTTTTCAGCAAAGCTGAGAGCTCTCGGTTAGCGCGACCAGCCGCATAGTCCTCTAGTGTCTCGCCTCCAACTAACATCAAAATGATAATTAATGAGGCCCAATACTCACCAACTAAAAGTGTCGCAATGATGGCTGTAATCGCCAATAAATCCACACCATAATTCCCTTTACGCAAGGTTTTTATCATCTCAATGAACATCGACAAGGCCAAAATGCCCCCTGCGATAGTGATAATAAAACGCGCAATCTGAGGTGCATTAAAGGCAAACTGAGCCAAAAGAGACGCAGCAGCTATGAAAAATACTAAAACAAGTTTTTGCCAGTTTTTCATGTTTTCTCCTTATAAAATAAATTTTCTGAAACTTTGCCCTGTTTGACTCCGAAGAATTTTCATCGAACACTGATTTGCCCGGGATAGAAAAATAATCTTTGTCGCACTTTGATTCCGAAGAACTGAGCTTTCATTTTATAAGTTACAACATCCTTGACTATATACTAACAAAAAACGGTCTATAATTCTAACCTCATGACTGTCAAACATATTTGTCATCCTTAAGCTTCTCTAATTTTTTCACAACGTCAACGAAAAAATGTCAAGTAAAAATACTTTACAAAGCTTGCTTTTTGAAAAAGATTAGTGTATTATGGTAAGGTACGTTTTTGGGAGCATCCAAAACGAAAAAATTTACGGAGGAATCAAACCATGGCAGTACCTGCACGTCGCACTTCTAAATCTAAGAAAAACAAACGTCGTACACATTACAAAATGACAGCTCCGACTGTTACTTTTGACGAAACTACTGGTGACTATCGTCACTCACACCGTGTTTCACTTAAAGGCTACTACAAAGGCCGCCAAGTAAGAGACGCTAAATAAAAACAGTAAAAAAGTCAGAAAGGAACAGTTATGCGCGTAAATATTACACTTGAACACAAAGAATCTGGTGAACGTCTTTACCTTACTCAAAAGAACAAACGTAACAACCCAGACCGTTTAGAATTGAAAAAATACTCTCCAAAACTTCGTAAACACGTTATTTTTAAGGAAGTTAAGTAAGGGTTTCAATACACCTCAATAGAGGTCCGAAACCTTGGTTTAATGGGATTGTTGAAATTTTGAATTTCAGTATATTGCGTTATAAATCACTTGAAACTCTACCTTTTTCTCTACCTTTGAGAAATAAAAACAAATGGGTAATCAAGACCAGCGCTGTATTAGTGCTGGTTTTTCTTATCGTGCGGAAAAAATTAAGCATTAAATCTCTATCAAAATAGACTTAATACTTACTCAAATACTCTTGTTTTCTTCCAACTGTATAATTTGACAAACTTGGCACTGATGCTATAATGAAATTAACGAAGATTTGTGGGAGGGGTTTCTCACAGCTATTTATGGGGCACAGGGAGCTGTGGCTCATTTTTTATATGAAAAAACCGTCAGATTGAGTAAGTCTGACGTCTTGAAGCGTGAAATTAGTGGCGCTTGTTCGACCGGTCTTTCAACCAGTCCTTGAACAGCTCAAAGACTACACCCACCACTATAGGTGCGGCTATTGTTCCAAAGATTTGCAGAAGCATTTCCCCCTTAGGCATTTCTGCATTGGTTAGGTGCGCCTCAATTATTATCGCATAATCAATGACCGTGGAAGATAAGGTTAGGTAGAAACACCCGCATTTCCCCCAAGTTTACCCAATGGCGGATGAATACAACTTATAAAATGAAAACACAGCTTATTATAAAAATCTGTGTTTTCTTGTTTTTAAAATTATCTATACTGAGTTTTTATCTTGCTTTTCATCAGAGTTTTACTGGTGGATGATGAGGGCGGGGCGGATACCTCTATAAGCGGAGAAAGAATTTGCCATTCCAGTACCAAACAAATCTCCTGCAACGTGTCCATGTTCACCATGACGTGAATTCCAACCTGTTCCGGGGCCTCCAGGAGTACGGAGCCACCAGAAGTGATTGTTTGAAGGTGCACGACTTGCAACATCAGGAAAAGCACGATCATCACCTGATAAACTTACAACATCCGCTAAGAAAAGCGAGAAAGCCTGTTGTTCACCTCCAGCTTCTATAGAAATTTTTTATTCTTTTTATTATTTTCTGTTCTCAACGTTCTATTCGACTATTTTCGTTTAATCCTCTTAGAGTTATGAGATATAATCATCTTGCAATTCCAAATCGTCTGACTCAAGAGCATTACTACAAAAAATGTTACCGTCAGTGGATTAAAGATAATCGTAAGTAAAACAAAAGATATTGCCAGAATACTACTAGAAAAATAGTGGTACAGCTGTCTCTTTATATCCATAAGCTTCATCATGCGAACACTAGTAAGATAAGACAAAAGTGCACAATTAACCAGTATTAATAATACAGTAGACACTACTACTGTTAAATTCACGGGTGAAGCGATAGCGAAAAATATCAAAGCAATCAAATAGGAGATCATTTGAAGTTTAGGTAGCTTCTTTTTGTAAAAGTTAATCTCTTCTTCTTTTTTCATAAATGCTATGTTTTGAAAAAGGAATATACCGATACTACTCAAAATAAAACTTACCTGAATCACTGCAAGGAGACCTAAAAGACTACCAAAATCTTTGAAATTGACAGGCTTTGAGATGAATATCAGGAAGCTAGTCCCAAGAAAGATTAGACAACTATAAATATAAGTTTGTACGTTTTTATTCATAAGCCTGATTAATAGAAAAGACGAAAATTGCCCATGGCATAAATCGCTGAAGCTGCTGAAAATGGTGCGAGAGACACAACGGAACTAATAGTTACTTTTTTTAAAGTTTTATTCATACTCATTCTCTATTTCTAGCCCTTTCGAGCAATAATGATTTGCTAAATCAGAGAATGACTTTCACCAAATCATTAAATTTTATTTTCTATAGTTTTATACTAACATAGATTTAAAGAACTTAAACTTACCCACATTGCCAGTTGATTTTAGCCTACTCTTTGTCTTTGAAATGTGCGGTTCAATCGGATATCAAGTCATGGCTAATTTTTAACTAGCAATTCAGGGGGGGTTATACATTGGAACACTGCCTTTCGCTAAATTTCACTGATTTGATAACATCAATCAAACAGAAAATGCAGACCACTAACGCAAAATGTATATAATCATCATAATTACCTCCTCTATTATCTGAATTTTTTTATTTTGCTATAGTGATATTATACAATTCATTCTACGTATGCGATTTCTTGAACCTTAGCTATTTTCTAAAATATATTTGCATTTATTTTTTTACAGTAAAGTCTTATGAAATTCTGCTATATGTGGCTTCCGTGCAATAATTAAGAAATTATCTCACTTCAAATATAGTTGAAACAAAGGAGAGCCAATGCCTAAAAATTCACCTCTTGGAAAAATTTATCATGATTTCAGAATTGCAAAAGGCTTCACTCAAAAAGAGGCAGCCTCTAATACACTTTCTATCACTCAACTTTCTAACTTCGAGCTTAACAAAAGCATGGTGACAACAGATATTTTTCTAGCCTTGCTTGATAATATTTTTGTCTCCTTATCTGAATTTCAATATGTGTATCACCTTACAGTACGTGAAAACAAGGATTATCTTTCTACGAAACAACAGGCCTTTCTGTCACAAAATCCTGTTCAACTTAAAAATTTAATTGACCAATATAATAAAAAAATCAGCGAGGATATTCCCAATAAAAAAAATCTTTTGCTTGAAAAAATTAGCGTTGAAGCGTTACTCAGTTTAATTGATGAAGATTATAATGTTTCAAAAAATGATATTCAATTTATAAAAAATCATCTTTCAAATACTAGGGAATGGGGAGAGTTTGAAATACGTCTCCTTGGACATAGTGGGAAAGCATTAGATTTAGGTACCCTTTCTCAACTCACTTATAAAATGATAGCCCCTAAGCAAAGAGGATTAAATAACCCATCGGTGTGTAAAATGACCTACAAAGCCAGCTTAAACATACTTGATTTGTTTATCAGCCAAAAGCAAGAAAATCTTGCACTTGGCCTAATTACCCATTTGGAAAATAGTGGCATCTCTGAGTACGATCTGCACGAAAAAATTCGATTTATCTATCAAAAAGCTCATTTTGAGTTTGCATTTGGTGATAAAACTGCTGCTTTAGAAAAAATGCAACAATGCCAGCAAATTTTTGAATTCAGTGAAGCATTCGATACCGCTAAAATTCTTATGGTGGAGATTAAAGCTTTAAAAAATTCTCTTGATTAAATAATTGAATGTTTCGATATGCTATTGAATAAGATACCCTTCAAACAAAAATACCAGCTCTAGCTTTTTTAGTTGCATTTTCTGAGGTGGTCAAAAAGCCCAAAGCCAAAGGCAATGCGCTTAATGAGTTTACAAAGATTGTTCCTAGCTTCAAGTGAGCTGTTGGATATAGAGGGAAACAAGAACTCGTGAAATAGTCTGCTTATGTTTAAGCAGATAGCGACAGCTCTTTTTGAAGTCCTCAGACAAACTTTCAGGCATGCTTTTAATGACTTGAAAAAAGCCAGAAACAAACTTGTTTGAATGGTGTCCAAAGCGCTTTGATAGGCCTCATAAGCCTCTTGAGGCTGCTGACTATAAGCCAAAAGATAATCAATGTTCTTCTGTCCGCCATTAACCGCGAAAAAAGAAAACTCTTTTCAATATACTTATCTAGCTTGATAACTTTCACGTTTTGTGCTGTTTCTGATGTAATCAATTTTCTAAAATCATCTCACAATATCTGTAAATAAAATTGATGAGTACTTGCTTAGATCAGAGTTTTTTGTCAGGAGTCTAGATGTGCCACATACTCTCAACAGCAGTCGGTCTACTCATAACCCTCAGCTTACTCCTAAACTCTATTATCCCCTTTTTTTCTACGTCTCAGATTGAAAACAAGCATACTTATCAAGCCAGATATCAAACCTCCTCCAAAAACTATGACCCAGCGCCAGTCAAAGTAACTTACAGTCATGGCAGAGACTTGTGGTGTAGTATCCTCAGCTTGGATAGGTTGTGCAAAGAAGTCAAATATCCCTTCTTTATCATTGCCTTCGGTACGTGTGTTCTTGAACACAGTCCCAAACTGCTCCTTATAAGCTTGGCTTGAGGCAAGCGCACTGGATCCAACTTTAATGGTCTGATCTGTATCAGCCATGGTCTTCTCCGCATCGTGTTTGGTCTTGTCTACTTGCGCCATCAGCTCCTCAAAGTCTTGCTTGTTATCCTTAATAGTCTGCGCACTTTCAAAAGTTTTATCCGCTGTCTCACTCGAACTTTTAATCAGACGAGAAATTGATGCATACAGGTTTGCATTGGCCGCTTCATCGCCATAAAGTTCTGCCTTTCCTTGCGCTTGACCTGCCCATTTTTCGGCTTTGAGCTGAACAAGGTCTGATTGCTTGGATTGCCAGATGTCCGTTGAACCATCAATAAGCATCATGGCTTGACTGTACCAATTATTTAATTCCTCCTTGCTTTGACTGAAATAATCTACGGGTACATTAACCTGATTCAAGCGTTCATGGTCTTTTTGAATGTTGTACATGACAGCTGATATGGCTTTGATTTGAGTGATAATACTTGTGATATTATTTCTACCCAAATCATGATAATTACCTACTTCCTCTCCACTTTCATCCAGATAATCGAGGATAAGTGCGGGATGGATTGCGCCATAAGACTTATAAACTGACGTGTCTTCTTCAAAAAAATTTGCCGGTGGATTTTTGGCATACTCTTCAAGCTGTTCATCCGGTCGCCCATAAAGGAAAAGCAAAAGCTGACTTATCGTATCCAGCTTACTGAGGTAGTTGGATATAGGTCCAAATCCTTTTGAACCGATGTACTCCTGTGTCACATCACGAGGCATTAATACCAGATGCTCTGACTGCTCAAAAACAACTTTGTTTTCTTCCTCATCATTTGTCACAATAAAATCAAAGTGTGCTTCTTCAGATTTTCCTAAGTCAATGCTGTATTCAAAGCTGACAACAGTATCGAGAGCGGGAATAGCAGGTTTAGTAATATCCGCAGGCAATGTAACAGAGGCACGGGGTTGAGGTATCATTGGAGGATTCGTATCAACTTCAGGAGCTGTAATCTGTGGTTCTTCTCCCTTATAGTCCTGCTTGTTGTAAATATGATAGCTCCCTTTATGCCCAGGAGCTTGCTCAGCCTTAAAACTGGTATAAAGCGGTTTTGGACTAAAAGTAGGGAAGTCCTCGTTTGGAACAAGTGGTTGGCCATTTAACTCTGCCTTTACTGTGTAAACGGCATCCGCAGGAACTTTGACACGAAGTGTTTTCTTCACGGTTTGTTGGGTCACTTCTTCGGGAAATATAAGGTCTAAATCAGGAGTATCTCCAATGTTATTTTCTTGATTTTCATCATGATTAAGGGCTTGGCTATATTCTGCGATAAGCTTGAGCTTATTGTCGTAACCCTGTCGATCAAAATCAGTATTTTTCTCCAAGTGGTCAAAAAGAGACGTGACTGCTTCTTGGTTATGAGGAAGGTGCCGCAAGAGCGAGAGAATTTTATCTTGATAATCCTTTATTGGTCCATCTTTCAAAATGTCATTATGGTCAAAAGTTTCACCAATTTTCTTCGCCAAGGCTAATTTGCTGTCTGATTTCTTAAAGCTATTATGAGGCAAATCAAAATTTTCAAGACTGATGTCTTGGTGGAGGGCAAAGTATTCTTGGAGTAACTTACTTTCAAGTGTTAATAGTTCGGTTCTTGAAGCGCCCATGTTTTGAAGTTGTGTTTCAAAGTCGGCCTTGGTCACTGCGATGGCCCTATTATACTTGTCTGCCAAGTCTTTGTACTCTGATTCACGGTGGTTAAACTGATCCAAATCCCCATTACCATCCACAGAAGATAGACCGGCGAATCCCCGCCAAGTGGCGGCGTCTCCCTTAGATAATTGATAGATATAACTGTCAAAGTTATCATCATAAAACTTCTTATCCTGCGCACCTTGATGAGTCAAAGCTTGATTGCCATTGTAGATATTGGTATACAGAATCTCTTTTTGGCTTTCAAAATAATCAGCCAGAGGTTTTTCTTGCCTGCTTAAGGCCTCAGATGTCGCTTTTAGACCGGCTTTCGTTGACTCTGTAAAGGCATTTTGACTACTTATCCATGAGGAGTTCTGACCTTGGAGCATGTTAGAAAAGCTCAAAACCGAGTCATAACCTTGGTGAGTTTGCGTGAAATCAGGCAGTATTGTTCCAGACAAGGCGCCCAAGATTTGTGTTTGATGATCCACCACACCATTCATATTATTCTGAGCCTCAGCAATATTTCCGGCTACTGAGGCATAGTACATCTTGACAATGGAGCGATTGAAATCCCCTAAAACCTCAGAAACTTTATTTTGCAAGGTCTGTCTATTGAGGGCAGAATGATCGGTCTGTACCTTATAATCCATCCGCGCCTTCGTTGGTGTCATGGCTTGCAAGGTCAGTATATTCTTTGAAAAGGACTGTGGGATATAGATTACTGCATCTACCGAATGTTCACTATAAGCTCGGTCAGCTACCGAGCGTGACACCACCTGCCAGTTGTAGGCTGTATCGCGTGACACCCGGTTGACAAAGTCCTTGCCAAAAGTATAAGCCCTCTTGTTAAAACTGCCTGACTCGTCTTCATTAACCAAAGCAATAGTGGGTTTGTCTAGGTTTTCCTGCTTCTCCTCTCTTGTGACCGTCATGAAAACGAAAAGTCCAGTCAAGAGCAAGAGCGCAACTGAAAACAGGACCAAACTCATGATTTCTATGCGCTTAAATACTGAATTTATTTTTTTATGAACCATTTTTTAACTTCCTAAGGGCTGCATCGTTGATATAGGAATAGGGAAGAGGTATCCGTTCCATAGCTGCCAGCCACTCGTTTTTTCCTTTCATCTTCGCCTTCCAGTGTGTTCAAATTTTTTTGAAATTGTCAGGGAAATTTTTATCCATTTTTCCTATAAGAGAGTGCGTAAGTTTTTTCTAGAATTTCAACAAACTGAGGAAAATCCTTCTTTTTTACAGGGAGATAATCCAACTTGATTTCATGTTTATTCAGAGTTTGTACCCAATCTTCGTTAATCCATTGAACTTCTGGTTTATTTTCAGCGGTCAAGACAAGAGTAAAGATTGAATTGTTCGTACTCTTGCGAAAGTCCTTTGTGGTGAGATAGAGGATGCGTTCTACAGGGACTATATAGCTTTGTTTTTCACTTCCATAAGGATAAACAATGAGTGTTTTCTTATCCAGTTTCAAGTAAAGTTTTTTCTGTCTTTAATCATCTTGAGACCACTTAAAAGCAACAATATTACTGCTAAAACAATGGTTAAACTTAATACCATAGTTCCTCCAACGATGTACATATAGGGCAGACTAATCAAACAGATTATGGCAAAGGCCGTCAGTACAGAGCCCTTTGCATCTCCTTTAACGCTTAAGCTGTCTTCCTCTTGTATGATATTTTTCATTTTCCACTCTTTCTTCAAGAACATATGAGTTGTGACTCAGTATGATGTTTTATTGATAACGAGATGATATATTTTTTTATCTAGACTCATCGAAAAGCTATCAATTTATAAGATACTTTTTTTCCAATATTTGACAATTCTCTGTAGTCCGGTCGACCGTAAACTTCAATTAACTCTTCACTCAATTTTTGTACTTTTGGAGTTAATTTATCTAGCGCGCTCAATGATAAGTTTAGCGAGTTGATACAATCTGAAAATTTCATATTTGCACTTAAAATATTTTTTTTGCATCTCAGTAAATACTTTCTTTCCTTCTTAGAAATCTCCATTGTATCCTCAGATAATTTACTGATTTTTAATAAGAATTTATTTTGTCTGTCTATTAGGAAGAGCACGTAAAACGTAAGGAACACCGTTCTTTAGGCATAATTCTGTCTTAGAACTGCTACAAAATTCTTTTGACAACCTAGACGAGAGCTCAAACTTTCAGCTGTTTGTACAAAATTCAGGAAAGTCATTTATCCCAAAGTGGGGAAGAGTATTCTGGAGACATTCCAGCTTCAACATACATTCGGTTCAGATCAACTGCTCCTTTTAATCGAGATAGAAATTCTCTCTTTGCTTCATCAAAATTTTCAAACTCTTTTTTGTTACCTAATAAGCTCTCTCTATCTGCTAAAGCATACACATAATACTTCCCATCTTCAAAATCAATTCTGCGTTGCCATTCATTTTTATCATCTTTGGACTTATTCAGCAAAGAATAGCGTAAAGATGTAAATCCTAATCTTTGAATATCTTTTTCTAATCCTAATTTTTTATCTTCTAAATTTTCAGACTTCATTGTATTTCCTCCAGCAAACCTAGTTTTTCGTACCAACTAATCGAAGTTCCTAATTGAATTTGTGTTCCCCCACCTGCCCCAAATACTTCAGCGATACTCCCCATTTGTAGAGTAGCAATTTTTTCTAAATTGAAATCATGCTCCTTCATGGCCAAATCAAATAATTTTCTATCAAAATCTGATAAACTATTATATGCTTCTTGGACAGTTTGCTTATTAATATCTTTGATAAATTTATACCTATGATATGTTTGAGAAGTTTCAGGATACGGTAAGCCTCTTTCATCATATTTGAATATATTTCCATCAGTGACAGGACTTGTAAATCGTCCTCCTGGATCACCATATCTATCAATAATCTGACCTGCTTTCAAGTTAGCATCAAATGTAATCGCTTTTCCATTAGCATCTACGACGAAACCATTGGCTTCTGGCCATTTTATGGTCCCGTCAGGTTTAAGATACTCAAGAGAACGTACATATTCACCATTTACTGATTTATAAGCTATTTCTCCATTTTTAAGCCTTACCTTTTCTGGAATAAATTTCGAACCCGAACCCGTCACCTTATTAAACTGCTTCTGCTGCACATTCAAATCAGGCAACTTATCCTCAACCTTGAAGATGGACTTGCCATTACCCGCAAATGCAGGCATGCGACCAGCATTTGCCCAATCATCAGCTTTGCCTGCCAAGCCTGTCGCCTTGCCTTTGGCAAAGTGACTCACCTTACCAGCTTTTGAAAACAAACTCTTACTGGCATTGATTTTATTGAGCTTAGCAATACCTGTCGGCGTAAACATGCTAGCTACATTGAAAACTGTCTCGCCCCAAACTTCGGCGTTGCCGCTTTTGATTTGTTGCCACCAGTTCCCTAGGCCACTCATAAAAGCGGATTGAGCTTGAGAGTTGGTCGCTAGGGTGTGGACACTTTTGCCAATGTCGTAAATTCTGGTTTGAAAAGCACCTGAAACCATGGCTCCGGCTCCCTTGAGTACACCGTTGAAAAAACCTTTATTGAAATATGATGATAAACTTAATACTGCCTGTTCTTACCTGTTTAAATATTTTCTTAGTTTCTCAAGATATTCTATAATCTGTTCCAATTTATCAGCAGAGGCTCCAAATTTAATGTCCTTGTCTTGAATTATTTCTGATAAAGATGCCCCTTTTTTGCCAGAAGGAAGTATAAAGAAAGCATCTTCTATCGGAATTCCTGCACTTATTGTTCCAAAACCTGTTTGAAACTGGTGACTGTCTCCACTACCCTCTACCCCAATGTCAATTCCACTCATACTTCCAATATTAGTAACAGTACTAAAATCAAAACTTGTTTCATCATCAGAGGAAATAAGTTTTTCAATTTTGTAACTGTCACCAAACACTTCATTCATTCCTTCTATCATATTCTGATAACCAATTGATTCTTCAATCCTTTTACACATATTCCCTGTCATCTTATCATCCTCCATACACCATTATCTTCAACTAATTGAAAACCTTTGCTCATTAAATGCACTACTTCCATATACCCATATGACCCCCTTTTAAAATTTGAGGGATTAGACGTAAATTCGAATGAACTACCTGCAGCTATTCTATCATCTAAATACTGCTGATTAATACGCTACATCTCTGAATTATTCTCTTATTTTAACTCTAGTCAATTGAAGAGTAAGTTTGCCAACTATTTTATACCACTTTGCAATCATTATAAATCCTAGTACAATGGGTGAAAAGCCCAGGAGATGCCATGGACCTTTTGGTGTGCCAAAAAGAAAATATTGATACCCTGTCATCCCAAACGCGATAAAGCCAATGCTGCCTAACAATACAAAAACCATGCCGACTCCCATTAGGCCTGTCTCAACAAAGACAGTTTCAATGTTTTGTTTCGATACTGTTGTATATTGCTTTGATATGCTTTTGGCTACAATAAACGTTATGACGATGCCTAAAACCAAGCCATAAATCATAGGGAATAGTGAAAAAATAAACAGGCCGAATGCAGAAGATTTTTCGCCCAAATATGTCCCGTAAGCGATACGAACAGCACCTGAAAAAGCCGCAATGGCGAAGGGCAGTGGCGCTCCAAGGACGCCTAAAACAAGAAATGGAATTCTGGAATATTTATCCCTGTATTTTGCTTGAATGATTGAAACTATAATAGTTGCTATTGCAGCTAGTATTAAAAGGATTAAAGGAAGGTCGGCTATTTTGTATGTGGTCTCACTCATTTCCATACTACCCCGCTACTTTCTCGAATGGAGCTCTTCCAAACGTTTTGAGCACGATCCACAAAACTCATTTTGTAACCATTTGCTTCCATTTCTTCGTAATTAGCCATTATTCGGTTCTTGATATCTTTGCTCATTATCGTCCGAGCAAAAGCATCCGTTACTTTACTTGATTTAATAACTTTTTTATCTACTTGACTGACAGCCTTTCCTGTCAATTTATCGATAGTCTTATTCAGTGTTAATGAGCCAGTATCTGATTTGCCACCTGTTCCAATACCTGTTTTGATCCCTAGATTTTCCAACATTGTGATAAGTCTCTTTATTCGATTTATCATTATAAGCAAAAGTACCATCAATACCTACTCCAACAACTACGCCGACCCATCCAGCTTTAGAAACGACTTTACCTGCTAACTTCGTACCTTGCTTACCCAGTTTTGGCGCTAATTTTTCTACTGCTTTAGCACCATATGCATTAACAAATTTCTTGCCTGGATTACCAAACCACTCTACAACTTCTCCTAGTGGTTTGGTATATTTTCCAATACCTTTGAAGTCCTTCAGTCTCCCATCAGAGCATCAAAGGCTTTAGCACCACTTTTACCATGTTTCGTGAAAGCTTCTTGTGTCAACGTACCTTGGGCCAAAATTCCACCGATTTGGAATAAGTTTTGGGTACGAGCATTGAACTTTTGCCATAAGCTTATCTTGTTCTGAGTATCTGCTAATATCTCATATTTTGCCATTATTTTCTTACCATATTTCCGCTAACTAGCACAAGGTAAAGTCGTTTTGCCCTCTGATAATAAGCGTAAATTTGCTCCGCTTAATTATTAAAAACTCTAATCCCTCAGAAACCAAATGTTTGAGAAGTCTCTTCCTCAGCATTAGGTATTTGTTCTTCTTGATTAACATTCCCTTTGACAAGATTGGGATTTTTTTCTAACCATTCTTGATAAAGCTCTTGGAAGCGTTCTTCTTCACTATCTGAATATCCCATGTGAACTACTTGATCGATGTTTTCTTGATTGAAATAAAACATCTGTTCTGGATTAAGACCAACTGGGTACATTGCTGCTGAGTAATCAAAGGTAACTGTTTTATTATTCTGCTCAGTTATTGCTCCTCGATTTAATATCATAAGCTTTTGACTACCTTCTTTGAGATAAATAATTGTGCCGATTGGTAATATTTCTTTGTTCATTTTATTTTTTCCTTTACTTTAAATTTATATTATGAGTTAATAGTGATTTACAAGAAGTATCTAATTTATTATTTCTTCAACAAATACCTCAACATGTTGCCCTATCGGAGTTGTATCAACAATCGTTGTAGCAAACAAATAAAAGTATATAATGTAAGTCAATATGGGCAAGGTTATAACAATAACAACCGCATTTAGATACATGATTATAATACCTATAAATATTGCAATGAGCATTAGTGAAAATCTTGAAAATAATACTTGTTTAGATGATTCATTTACTTTAAATATTACTTTCTTGGTAAAGAAATATTTTCCATCTAAACTCTTTTTAGATTTCATTGATAAAATATATCGAATCAAGAACATTGAAATCATGATTAGTAATAATATTGTCAATAGCAGCTCTGTGTGTCCTTTACCAAGCCAGAAAATTGAGTCAAAAACCTCAGCACCACCAATCAATCGGTAAAAACTCCCTCCTACTACCGCACCTGTTACTGATACAAACGGAAAACCAAACTTCAGTGATCTGTCATTCGATTTTTTACTCCAATTTTTACTAAGGCTCTTAATTTGCTCGTCTGTTATTTCAGCTGCTCTATATGTTCTATTCCAAATATGAAATGGCAACAACCAACTGTAGCGTTCGGTATCCAGATCAATTAAATAATGTTTTTCTTCAATGTCGCATATTCTATATCTAAGACTTTCGGTCTTTTTTAATTTCATCATTGTCCACCTTGACCACTAAATGTTGATTTTAAATTATCTAACCCTGCTTCAAATCACTCGCTATAGGGCTTTCTTTTCAATTAATCCGCTACCAGATGGTGTCGCATACCTCTTTATGAGTAAAACACCTAATAGAAGTACAGAAAATATCATCAAAATAGCAAAGGCTCCTCCATCATTTGTTCTAAAAAATAAGATAAGTAATCCAAACAAAATTGAAAAGGTAATCAAATTCTCTATATTTAAAATTGATGTCTTTTTTTCTTGCATTACAACCATTGTTTTAGCGACAGGGGTTCTTCCAAGCTTTTGTAGCATATCACGTTCCTCTCTTCCCAATATTTTCTCATAGCTTCCTAAAACTAGAGCTATGATAGTAAGAACACTAATTACTTTGAAAGCATTATTATTAGCAACCCCACTAAAGATAAAATCAATGAACTTATACATCATTGCAACTAAAGGCTGAATGATAATAGCTACCCACAAATAATTTTTATTATCGTGTCCCTTTACTGTTCTAGTACTTGTAAACCTCTCTTTTTCTTCCTCACTAATACTAACAGCTAAAAAAGTAGCACACTCTATAGGTAAAGCTAGTATGCCAAATACATTTGAAAATTTGCTATCAATCAAATAATTTTGTTTAGTATCAGTATCTTCGTATAGTTTATATCTCCCAATGTTGGAGGTTATCATCTCAAGCATAACTATTGTCCGCCTTTCCCACTAAAAATAGATTTAAGATTTTTAAGTTGTTCTTCAAATCCTTCTCCAAGTTGAGCTACACCATCTTGAATATTGAACCAATTTTGATCATATGCAAATGAAACAGCAGTTCCAACGGTAGCTCCTCCTAGGATACCCCAACCTATCGGATGTGCAGCTAAGAAAGATGTTAAAAACATTGTACTACCACCCCCAATACCTGAAAAAGCTGCAGTTGTTAATCCTACTTCAATCGCTACCATTCCTCCTGCTGTAAGGCTGGAGCTATACTATAAAAGTAGACACAAATTAGTGTGTTATAATCTGTCTAAGAAGACACAAAAAAGAAAGGACTTT
>NZ_CALPDE010000012.1 GCF_943193185.1 Lactococcus ileimucosae | reverse complement strand
AACCTCCCCTTGTCAAGAATAAAATAACCTTTTCCTCCTCTTTTTTTAAGATCGGCCGGTTTAAGCCCGCTGTTGTCTAATCTTTGAACTAGTATTTTCATGCTTTGTATTTCTTTTTTCCTTTTTGTGGTATTATTGGCACATGGAAGAAAAAATTTATCAATTAAATATAGAAGAAATCAGTAAAAATCCATATCAACCACGTAAAAATTTTGATAGCGATAAATTAAGGGAATTAGCCCAATCCATAAAAGTAAATGGTGTACTACAACCCATAATAGTTCGTAAAAGTAGTCTATTTGGTTATGAACTTCTTGCAGGGGAACGTCGGTTACGTGCAGCAAAGTTGGCAAACCTCAATAAGATTCCTGCAATTATTCGGATGTATTCAGATGATGATATGATGATTCTTTCTATTCTAGAAAATATTCAACGTGATGATATGAGTCCTTTGGATGAAGCGAAGAGTATTCGAAAAATCATCGATAAAAGTTCTATGACACACGATGAAGTAGCTAAGTACCTTGGTAAGTCTCGTTCTTATATTTCAAATCTTCTCAGAATTTTAAAGCTTCCTCATAGCATTCTTCTATTGTTAGGAGATAAAAAAATAAGCTTAGCCCACGCTCGCACACTACTTGCTGAAGAAAATGAGGAAAAACAAGTTCTCTTAGCACAAAAGGTTGTTAAAGAAAAACTTAACGTTCGTCAACTTGAGGATATTATTTATAGAAAATCAAATAAAAAGATAAACAATAAAAAAAATATTTATATAGAAGAAAAGGAAAAGGAAATTACAAAATATCTAGGTATAAGTAATAAAATTTCGTATGATAGACACCGACAAAAAGGGAAAATTGAACTCCAGTTTGATAGTTTAGAAAAGATGGAAGAAATTTTGGAAATACTCACAAATGATTCACAGTAAATAGACTGTGGATTTTTTTATCCCAGACTTTATTCACATATTTTATATTTTCCCTTTTATGTGGAAAAGTGAGTAAATGCTATAATATCCCTCGATCTTCCTGTGGAAAACTTTCTTTCTATCCACATTATCCACATTATTGTGAATAGTTTTCCACTTTTGTGGAAAACTTATAATTTTTTTTAACAACGGTGGATAAATAGTTATCAACATGATATAATAGATTCTACTTAATTTTAATATATTTAGAGGAAAAATATGACTCTCCAAAAAGAAAAAAAGGAATTTTGGACGAGAGTAAAGGAATTAGCGAAAAAAAATATCAAACCACAATCTTATGACTTTTTCATTGAGCCTGCCCAACTGTTAGAAATTGAAAATGATATTGCTACCATCATCGTTGGTGCAAAATTTCATAAAGATTTTTGGCGGAGTCAAGAAGGTCTTATCAGTACAGCAGGGTTTGAAGTTTTTGATCGTCCAATTCGTTTCAATTTACTTTCGGAAGAAGAAGTTTCAGAAAAATTTGAACAAGAAATGAATGAACCGGATAGCTTGGATGAAGCACCAGCACTTGCTACTCCCGAATTCACAAGATTAAATCCAAAGTACATTTTTGACAATTATATCCAAGGTGAAGGTAACAAGTGGGCGAAAGCGGCAGCTTTTGCTGTAGCTGACAAACCAGGTGACGTTTATAATCCTCTCTTTATCTATGGAGGATCAGGACTAGGAAAAACGCATCTGATGCACGCCATTGGTAATGAAATTTTAAAAGATAATCCTCATTCCAAAGTAAAATACGTGTCTGCAGAAACTTTTGTTAATGATTATGTCAATGCAACGCGCAAGGGACAAATGGCTAAATTTGAAGAAACCTATCGTAATTTAGATATACTTCTTCTCGATGATGTTCAGTTCTTTAGTGATAAAGAAGGGACACAAAATGAGTTCTTCAATACTTTCAATACTCTTCATGATCGTGGTGCCCAGATTGTCCTAACTTCAGATCGTATTCCACAAGAATTAAATAAGCTTGAAGAACGTTTAGTTACTCGCTTTTCTTGGGGGCTGACTACTGACATCACTGCTCCCGACTATGAAACACGCATGGCTATTCTGCAGACAAAATCTGAGAGTAGCAATCTTGAATTTCCTCAGGAAACACTAAGCTATATTGCTGGTCAAATTGATTCCAATGTCCGAGAACTTGAAGGTGCACTTAATCGCGTTGAGTTTGTTGCTAAAACAAATAATCAGACAATAGTTAATATTGATACTGCCAGTGAAGCTCTACGTTCCCTAAAGAGTAATATGCAACAACCTTTATCAAATCTTACAGTCAAAAAAATTCAAGATGAAGTTGCTAAATACTATCATATTTCAACAGCAGACTTGGTTGGTCCTAAACGACCAAAAGAAATTGCATTTCCGAGACAAATTGCAATGTATTTGATTCGTGAACTTCTAGCTCTCAGTCTTCCTGCTATCGGAAATGAGTTTGGAGGCCGTGATCACACAACAGTCATGTATGCGCACAAACAAATCAGTGAGAAAATGAAAAATGACATCGATGTTCAAAAAGATGTTGACGCTATTAAACGTCTCTTCCAATAAAAAATCAACGCTGTGGAAAACTTTTGTAAATTCCCTATACTTATTCTCCAGTTATTCACAGTGGAAAACTTAGCTAAACTCATGTTTTGCCGCTTATCCCCATACTCACATGACCTACTACTATTACTAATATATTTATATAAATAAATAAAAGAAAAGGACTCTCATGATAAAATTTTCAATTAACAAAGTAGCTTTTCAAAATGCATTAAAAATTACCAAGCAAGCCATTGGTTCTAAAGTAACTATTCCAGCTTTAACAAAATTAAAAATTGAGGTTACAACAGAGGGAATTACTTTAACTGGTTCAAATGGTCAAATCTCTATTGAAAACTTTTTGCCAGCATCTGATAAAGACGCTGGTATGCATATTTCCGATACAGGAAGTATCTTATTAGAAGCTTCTTTCTTTGAAAGTGTTGTCAGTCAAATGCCTGAGCTTGCTTTAGAGTTTGAAGAATTAGAACAAAAACAAGTGCTTTTAACTTCAGGTAAATCAGAAATCACGCTAAAAGGACAAGATGCAGAGATTTATCCACGTATTCAAGAAATTTCGCAAGAAAATCCTCTTAAAATTAATGTTGGTCTCCTGAAAGAAATATTTACTGAAACAGTATTTGCTGTAAGTACGCAAGAAAGTCGCCCAATTTTTACTGGTGTTCATTTGACTTTATCTGATAAAGTAAACCTTAAAGCTGTTGCGACAGACTCGCATCGTATGAGTCAGCGACTTCTTGTTCTTGAAAATGAAGGGACTGATTTTGACGTTGTTTTACCAAGTAAATCAATTCAAAACTTCAAAAATGTTTTTAGTAATGATGAAGAAGATCTTGATATTTCATTGGCTAATAATCAAATTCTTTTTCGTAATGAACGTATCAGCTACTATAGCCGTCTGATTGAAGGAACTTATCCTGATACGAATCGTTTAATTCCTAATGAAAATGACTATAGCTTAAACTTGGTTTTTGATGTTGCCGCTTTACGTCGTACAATGGAACGTGCACGTCTCTTATCAAATGCAACAGCAAATGGTACAGTCAAACTCACAGTATCAGGAGACTCAGTCATTACAACAGCTAATTCACCTGAGGTTGGTAGTGTTCATGAAGAGTTGACAGCGATTGAAAAAAGCGGTGAAGATATTGCGATTAGCTTTAATCCGCAATATTTGATTGATGCGCTTCGTGTCATAAAAGAACCAGAGGTTCGTATCCGTTTTATTTCAAATGTTCGTCCATTTACTCTTCTTCCTAAAAATGACACAGACAGTTTCATACAGCTTATTACACCTGTCAGAACAAATTAAAAAATGTTAGAATAGACTTAACGAAAGTGAGGTCTATTTTTTTATGGAAATCATTTATACTGAAATTACACAAGATTTGACAGCTTTTCTTCTTGAGCGCGCCCAAAAAGCACTAAGAGAAGGAAAAAAAGTTTATTATATTGTTCCTTCTTCAATGTCTTTTGAAAAAGAGAAAGAAATATTAGAACGCATTTCTTCGGGGGAAGATACCGCGGTTTTTGACTTACTGGTTACGCGATTTAAGCAACTTCCCTATTATTTTGATCGAAAAGATATAACGTTGCAGGGAAAAGTAGAACTCACTCAGTCAGGATTGAGTATGCTTTTTCGAAAAGTCTTGAAGTCTTTTTCTAAAGAAGAATTACCTTTTTATTACAGTTTACAGGCCTCACCAGCTTTTCTAGAAATGCTGGTTAATTTACGTACCGAGTTAATCACAGCAAATTTGTCCTTTGAAGATTTGCCTGAAAGTCCTAAAAACGTAGAATTATCTGCTATTCTGCATCGTTTTGAGGAGGAATTAAGTGCTTCTTATGCTAATTTTTCAGAGTTTCAAGATTTCACTCAAAATATATTAGAGGGAAAGTTTACTCAAGATTTACAAAACGTAGTCCTTATAATTGACGGTTATACTCGATTTAATGCTGAAGAAGAAAGCTTTATTGCTGCTATTCAAGAAAAAGTTTCCGAAATAATAATTGGGACATATGCCAGTGAAGTTGACTACAAGTTGACAGACTTTTCTTTGTCAGTTTACAAAAATTCTTTGGAAATGCTTGAGCGATTTCAAAACAAATTCTCGGCTAAAATAAAGTATGTGTACAGCCCAAAATCAAAGACAGTTTATGATAAATTGACAGATTTGCTTAAAATGGAAACAAATTTTCTCCAAGAAAATGTGAAAATTGAGTTGAATCGTCAAGACAAACGTCATTTTGAAATTTGGGAAACTGAAAATCAAATGGCAGAAATAGAGGCAGTTGCAAAAGAGATTCGTCAGAAAATTACCAGAGGTGCCTCATTTAAAGAGTTTACAGTATTGGTAGGTGATGTTGATACATATGCTATACCTCTTCAAGAAACTTTTGAACTTTACGAAATTCCTTTTTTCTATGCTCGAGAAGAATCTATGAGTCAACATCCTTTGATTATTTTTTTAGAGAGTCTCTATGCGATTAAAAAGAATAACTATCGAACGAATGATGTGGTCAATTTACTAAAGAGCAATATTTACAGGGATGTAAACTTTGATCAAGAGAGCTTGGATTATTTTGAGTACTATGTCAATAAATATAAAATTCGAGGAAAAAAGAAGTTTGTCAATTCTTTTGATGCGAGTGAATTTTTAGAGATAGATAAAGTTGAGAGTTTGAGAGAAACACTTTTCGGAGAGAACTCGGCTTTACAGGTATTTTTAAAAGATAATTCAGAAAAAACAGGTAATGCATGGCTTAACAGTTTTCAAAGCTTTCTCCAAAAAGGGCATATTTTAGAAAATATGAACAGTCTTTACACTCAAGCAGAGCATGAAAACAATCATGTATTGGCGGACAAACATGAGCAAGTTTGGAAGTTACTCTTGTCTAACCTAATGGAATTTCAGTCTATCTTTTCTGAGCAAAAAATGAAAGTTTTAGAGTTTCTAGACTTAATTTTATCTGGTTTAAAAAATGCCAAATATCGTCAAATTCCAGCCAATGTTGATGTTGTAAATGTTAAAGATTATGAGCTTGTGGAAGCAAGGACTAATAAATACATATATGCTATAGGTTTAAGCTTGACTAACTTTCCAAAAGTAAAGAAAAATTCTAGTCTGCTTTCCGATGAAGAACGTGCTTCCATTAATCAAAATGTATCTCATGATGATTTTCGCTTTATTGAACAGCTAAATGTGACAAACTCTAGTAAAAATACTTTTACAAGTCTTTCCCTGCTCAATGCTGCAACGGATAAACTTGTTCTTTCAAGGCCACAAATTTATGCCAATGTTCAAGATGAAATTTCTCCTCTTTTACAGTTATTTATTAAACATACAAAAGCAGGAGAAAATATCAAGCGTGAGATTTCTTCGGTTAATCTTTTAGAAACAGTGGAGCATATAGGTAATAAACGTTCTTTGATTTCAAATATTGGTAAAATTGAGCACTTACTTGCTCAAGAGGAAGAAAAAGTAGAAAATGATAAGCGCAACTTTTGGTCAAGCTTATTTCGAATTCTGGTTAAAGAAAGTTCAGATTTTCAAAATCTGATTCACAACCTCGATCAGGATATAGCCCCTGTAGCCTTATCACCGGATACTGTAAAGGAAGTTTACAGTGATGAAATCTATGCTTCTGTCAGCAGTTTTGAACGTTTTTATAATTGTGAGTATCAATATTTTTTAGAAAAGACTTTAAATCTTGAAGTTTTTGAAAATATTGATCTAAATTCGAAGGTAGTTGGAAATTTCTTTCACGAAGTTTTTGAAAAACTTTTATTAACTCCAAGTTTGACAAATGAAAATTTTGATCAACATTTAGAAAGAGTTTTACAGGAAGTTGACAATAATTATGCGCGCTACTTTACACAAGATGCTACTGCACAATTTACTTGGACAAATCTAGGAGAAATTGTAAGGCAAACAGCAGTTATTTTGAAAAAAGGCTTAGAGAATAGCCAGATAAAAACTTTAGCAACTGAGAGTGCTTTTGGTTTCCCACATAGTGAACTGGGTGAATTTACTATAGATAAGATTAGCCTTCGCGGGCGGATTGACCGAATAGATCAATTTTTTGAGAATAGTGTAGGAGCCGTTGACTACAAATCAAGTCAGCATAAATTTGATTTGGTTTCTGCCTATGATGGAACAAGTTTACAATTTCTTACCTATCTCGATGTTCTAAAACAGACGACTGAAAATCAAAAATTATGGGGAGCCCTTTATCTGCAATTAAAAAATGAGAGTATTAACCTTTCAGATGTGGATGCTTTAGGTGAAATTTCAGCTTTATTATCTAAAAATATGCGCTATGAAGGACTCATTTTTGAAGAGTATAGGGACAATATAAGTGAGGAAATCAATCTTGTAAATATCAATCGAAATAATGTTTATAGTGAGAGAGAATTTGAAAGTTTGCTCAAACTTAATAAAGAACATTATATTAGAGCCGGACAACGTATTCGTGAAGGCGAAATTGCTATCAATCCTGTAATGACTAAGGAAGGCATTGATAAGGCAGGTAACGTCCATGGTTGTCGATATTGTCCTTTGAAATCAATTTGTCGTTTTGAGGCGAATAGACACATGAAAGACTACACACGTGAGGTAGGCCAAAAAAGTCGTAAAGAAATTCTTGATGAATTGAAAGGAGAAAAAGCTAATGACTGATGTGAAATTGACAGCAGAACAGCAAGAAGCCATACATAGTCAAGGCCATAATATACTTGTGTCAGCAAGTGCTGGCTCTGGAAAAACTTTTGTCATGGCTAATCGTATCGTTGAAAAAGTAAAAAGCGGAATTGCTATCGAAAGCTTATTTATTTCTACTTTCACGAGAAAGGCAGCAACTGAACTGCGAATACGTCTAGAAAAAGACTTAAAAAAGGCCAGTCATCAAACTCAAGATGTCGTTGAAAAACAGAGGATAAAAACGGCCTTACAAAATTTAGCTTACGCAGATATCGGAACAATGGATAGCTTCACGCAAAAGCTATTGCGCACACACTTTAATCGTGTTAATGTGGATCCTAATTTTAGGATTTTAGCAGATCAGACAGAAAGTGATCTTCTAAAGCAAGAAGTTTTTGAAGACCTTGTTGAACAATACCTTTCGGGGAGTTCTGAGATTAAAGAGAGGGCTAAAATATCTAAAAAAACATTTGAAAAATTGGTTAAAAACTTCTCAAAAGATAGGAATATCAAGGGTTTTCAAGATGTAGTTTACACGGTTTATAACTTTGCTTCGGCAACAGAAAATCCGGAAAAATGGTTAAAAAATGATTTTCTCAAAGGATTTGATTTATATCAAAAATTTTCCGATATCCCCGAAAAATTTGCACATGATGTAATGTGGAAATTAGAGGAATTTTTCCTCTTTTTAGAGAAATCTTTAGAGGAAAAAAATCTGACGGCTAAAACGTTAGAGAAAGCACAGATTGTTTTGGATAATCAAGGGTATTTGCTTGAAAGTTTAAGAGTCAATGATTATGAACAATTTGCAGAAGTTTTTAAATCGCTAGATTTTTCTCGATGGTCTCTTAAAAAGGATGAAATTTTATCAGAAGTTTTTAAAACAGTAATTGGAACAAAGAGTAATCCTGGATTAGTTCGTGAATTTTTAGAAAAAATCAAGCATTTGTCAACGATTGAAAAATATCAGCCAGAAGCAAAAAAATTGGCTGAAAATCTACAAAAATTTGCTCTTTATTTTTATCAATCCTATTTGGATAGAAAATATTCGGAAAATGCTTTTGAATATTCGGATATTGCACACTTTGCAATTAAAATTTTGGAAGAAAATACAGATGTCGCAAGGGAATATCGTACCAAATACAGCGAGATAATGATTGATGAGTACCAAGATACGAGTCATGTTCAAGAAGCGATGTTAAGATTACTAAGTAAAAATGGAGATGGATCAGATAATCTATTTATGGTTGGCGATATAAAACAGTCTATCTATGGTTTTCGTTTGGCTGATCCGAGCCTTTTTCTAAAAAAATATCATGCTTATGCTAGAGAAGATAGTCCTCATCAACTTATACGTTTGAAAGAAAATTTTAGGTCTCGTGGAGAGGTTCTTGAGTTTACAAATGAAGTTTTTAGACATTTGATGAATGAAGAAATTGGTGAAATGGTCTATGGTAAAGAAGAAGAGCTAGTTCAAGGAAATCTTGCAGATTACCCAGAGAAACTAGAAAAAAATTATTATCCAGAGATCCTTCTTTATGAGGAAGATTCAACTGAAGATGAAACAGATCCAATCAGTGATGGTGAGATTAAGGTTGTTGCTCAACAAATTAAAAACTTAATGGCTTCAGATGAAAAGTTGGACTATCAAGATATTGCTTTGTTGGTACGTTCAAAGTCCCAAAATAATAAAATAGAAGATATTCTTAGAGATTACGATATTCCGGTTGTACTTGATGAGGGACGAGTTGATTTTCTAAAATCACTTGAAGTAATATTGATTTTGGATGTTTTACGCGCGATTGATAATCCACTCTATGATATTCCTTTGGTTGCAACCTTGCGTTCACCCCTGTTTAATTTTACAGAGGATGAGCTTACCCGAATAAGTCTTAATGCTGGTTCTGATACACGCTTTTGGAAAAAGTTGCAAATGACAGATGGGAAAATGATAACACCTGTTCTTAAAGAAAAAATCACTCAGTTTTTGAAGAAGTTTACATCATGGCGTAAACTTGTAAACGAGCTTCCGATTCATGAGTTACTCTGGAAAATTTATACGGAAACCTACTATATTGATTATGTCGGTGCACTTCCAAATGGTGAGATGCGTCAAGCAAATCTTCAAGCCTTGTCAACACGTGCAGAATTGTATGAAAAATCCGGTTATAAGGGTCTTTTTAGATTCATAAAAATGATTGATAAATTTATGGAACAAAATAATGATCTTGCTTCTGTAAATATCAAGTTGCCTCAAAATGCTGTAAGGGTAATGACATTTCATAAGTCCAAGGGCTTGGAGTTTGATGTTGTTTTCTTGATGAATTTACAAACCAAGTTTAATCAAAGGGATTTAAAAGAATCTGTAATATTGACACGTGAAAATGGTTTGGGGATGAAATATACAGCAGATTTAAAAAAGGAAGCTGCTGTTGAAACGGACTTTCCTTATGCTTTAGTTAAGATGGATACACTCCCTTATCTTGTGAATAAGGAGTTGAAACGAAATGCGACACTGTCTGAAGAAATGCGTGTACTGTATGTCGCATTTACACGTGCAAAGAAAAAGCTTTACATGGTAGGGAAAATCAAGGAGAAAGAACTAGAAAAATATGCGGATATACATCTGGAAAATGGCATTCTTCCAGATAAATATCGTCGGTCAGCGACTGGCTATCAACATTGGCTTCTGGCACTTCAAACAGCCTATTCTTTACCGATGACTATTAAAATAAATACTTCTTCTGATTTACAGGAAGCCAATAAAAAGTTTACAGCACGTCCTAACTTTAAAAAATTGGCAGAAAACTCAAAAAAATTCGACAGAATAATGGACAGTTTTGATGAAGTGAAACAGGCCCGTGCAATAATGGATTATCAATATCCCAAAATGGAAGCAACACAATTGTCTAGTATTCAAACACCAAGTCAAGTGAAAAAAAGAAGCTATGAAAAGCAATTGGAACTTGGTAACGTTTTGCCTACAAGTGAGTACGTACGTGTAAAACAACTTGAATTGTTGAATCTTGGTAAACATCAAATTACCGCAGCAGAAATTGGTTCAGCTACACATAGTTTTATGCAACGTGCAGATTTTTCACACCCAAATTTATTTGACTTCCAACAAACTTTGGATCAAATGGAACTCCATGATGAAGTGAAAAATAAAATTGATTTACCCAAAATACTGACTTTATTTGATACAGATTTTGGTAAAATGTTAGTAGACAATGTGGAGCGTACAACCAAGGAAGCGCCTTTTTCAATGTTGAAAACGGACGAAGTTGCGCAAGAACAATATATTGTTCGAGGAATATGTGATGGATTTATCAAATTTGAAGATAAGATTGTTTTGTTTGACTACAAGACAGATTATTTTCGAAATAATAATCAGATTTCTGAAATCAAGAAAAATTATGAAGTTCAGATGGAACTTTATGCGGATGCATTAAAAAAAGCATATGGTGTTAACCAAGTTGACAAGTATTTGATTTTATTAGGTGGTCCTCAAAAAGTTGTTGTAGAAAGGATTTAGGATGTTAGATTATGATTTAGGATCAATTGTTGAAATGAAAAAACCTCATGCCTGTACCATAAAAGCAACAGGGAAAAAAGCAAACAGTTGGGAAATTATTCGTATGGGTGCAGATATTAAAATCAGATGTACGAATTGTGAGCATGTTGTGATGATGAATCGTAATGATTTCAATAAAAAAATAAAAAAGGTTGTGACAAAGTAGTCATAATCTTTTTGTTCAAGCTTCTCCAAATAAGTTGGTCGAATATGCTTTTTTGTCTTTTTTCATGATTTACGGTATAATTGGATGACTATAAAAATTGACGGAGAAATGAATAAATATGGCTTTAACAGCAGGTATTGTCGGCCTTCCTAATGTCGGAAAATCTACTCTTTTTAATGCAATTACAAAAGCGGGCGCTGAAGCAGCAAACTATCCTTTTGCAACCATCGAACCTAATGTAGGTATGGTTGAAGTTCCCGATGAACGTTTGACTAAAATCACAGAGTTGATTAAACCTAAAAAAACTGTTCCTACAACTTTTGAATTTACAGATATTGCAGGAATAGTAAAAGGTGCCTCTAAAGGTGAAGGTTTGGGGAATAAATTCCTCGCTAACATTCGTGAAGTTGATGCTATTGTACACGTGGTTCGCGCTTTTGATGACGAAAACGTCATGCGAGAAAATAACCGCGAAGATTCTTTTGTTGATCCATTAGCTGATATTGAGACAATTAACTTGGAATTGATTTTGGCCGATTTGGAATCGGTAAACAAGCGCTATGCGCGTGTTGAAAAAGTTGCACGGACAGTTAAGGACAAAGATGCAGTGGCAGAATTCAATGTGTTGTCTAAAATCAAGCCTGTCTTGGAAAATGGAAAGTCTGCTCGAACAGTAGAATTTGATGAAGATGAGCAAAAAATTGTGAAACAACTTTTCTTACTCACTACAAAACCTGTATTATATGTGGCTAATGTAGGGGAAGATGAGGTAAGTGCGCCAGATGATATTGAGTATGTGAAACAAATTCGTGAGTTCGCAGCGACTGAGAATGCAGAAGTTGTTGTTATTTCAGCGCGTGCTGAGGAAGAAATCGCAGAACTTGATGATGAGGATAAGGCAGAATTCCTCGAAGCACTTGGTTTGGAGGAATCTGGTGTTGATAAATTAACAAAAGCAGCTTATCATTTACTTGGACTTGCAACATACTTTACAGCTGGTGAAAAAGAAGTGCGTGCTTGGACCTTTAAACGTGGTATGAAAGCTCCTCAATTGGCGGGAATTATTCATAGTGATTTTGAAAAAGGATTTATTCGCGCTGTAACCATGTCTTATGAGGATTTGATGAAATATGGCAGTGAAAAGGCCGTTAAAGAAGCAGGACGTTTACGTGAAGAGGGTAAAGAGTATGTTGGACAAGACGGTGATATCATGGAATTCCGCTTTAACGTTTAAGGTTCTTCCCCAAGCTTTTAAATTTATAAGCCAAAATGTTTTACAGTAACTAAAAAGAGCTGATTTGTATGAATCAGCCTTTTGCTATTTTTTGGAAAGAGGAGAAAAATGACAAAAATGATTGTAGGCCTAGGAAATCCTGGCGACAAATATGAGAAAACAAAGCATAACATGGGCTTTATGGCTATTGATTTACTTGCCAAAGACTACGGTGTAAACTTTAGTTTGGAAAAAACCTTTATGGCTAAAGTTGCTTCTACTTTCGTGAATGGTGAAAAAGTTTTTCTGGTAAAACCGCAAACCTTTATGAATGAATCAGGACGTGCTATTCAACCTTTGCTCACTTACTATAATTTGGATCCGTCGGATTTGACGGTTATTGTTGACGATATGGACTCGGCTGTGGGACGCGTGAGACTGCGTCAAAAAGGTTCTTCAGGCGGTCAACGGGGCATTAAATCGACAATTACTCATCTAGGAACAGAGCAATTTAACCGAGTAAAAATTGGGATTGGACGTCCAGAACATGGAAAAACAGTAGTTGCACATGTCCTATCTAAATTTGATAAGGAAAATGTAGAAATTGCACAGGCCGGAATAAATAAGGCTGTAGATGCAGTAAAATTCTATATTGAATCAAATGATTTTTCTCAAGCAATGAATAAATTTAACGGACAATGAAAATAAACGAATTTTTTGATCAAAACCACGATTTACAATCATGGCAGAGAAGTTTTGCAAAAGCAGAACGCACACTTTTAACCGGACTTTCCGGTACCGCTCAGGCGATGATTATGGCCAACGCTTATGAGAATAATCCGGATAAGTATGTGATTGTTACAGACAATCAATACCATGCCAATGAACTTTATGATGAATTGTCTCATCTTGTTGAGGACGAGAAGGTTTACCAATTTTTTTCAGATGACAATGTTTATGCTGAGTTTGCGATAGCAAGTAAAGATCGGACAGCATATCGTCTCGAAGCTCTAAATTTCCTGCTTGATGCACAGCAAACAGGCTTTTTGGTCGTTCCTTTCATGGCTTTACGTTCGCTCCTGCCTCATCCTGATAATTTCCAAGAAAACTATCTTCTTCTGGCTCAAGGCGATGAGTTTGATATGGAAAATCTCCTTGGGATTTTAGCCAGTGCAGGTTATGAGAAGACACAGCGCGTGATGGTGCCTGGGGAGTTTTCACACCGTGGTGATATCGTGGATATTTATCCATTGGATGCAGCTCAACCCATAAGACTAGAATTTTTTGGCGATGAAGTGGATACGATTCGCACTTTCGATAGTGAAACACAGCGCTCACTCGAAAATATGGAGCAGGTAGAAATATATCCGGCGAGCGATTTTATTTTAATGCCCTGGGAATTTGATCAAGGGGTGAAAAAATTAGCTGCCCAGTTAGAAAACGTGACCGATCCTACCGCTCAATCTTATTTTGAAGAAGTGATTGCAGCAGCGGAAAATCATTACTATCATAAAGATTTGCGCAAGTTTGCTGAATATTTTTATGAAAAACCAGCCTCTCTTTTGAATTATTTTCCGAAAAATATTCAAATTTTCATTGATGATTTTCAGAAAATTAACGAAGCCAATAATAAAACAGAACAAGAACTTGCAGAATTTATCGTTTCGGAAAAAAGTATGGGGCGCTCTTTTGAGGGACAAAGCTACCTTTTGGATGTTATTTCTAAGTTACGTTCTCACAAACCAGCAAGCTTTTTCTCCAATTTTCAAAAAGGCTTAGGCAATATAAAGTTTGATGCTTTATATAATTTTAATCAACATTCGATGCAGCAGTTCTTTGGGCAAATGGAACTCTTTTACACCGAGGTTGACAGGTTTGTAAAACAAGGGTTTACAGTTATTTTGGCTGTGTCTTCTGAGAAACTACGTTCGGAGCTCCAAAAACTAGATTTGGAGCTTCAAATGGTGTCCACTGATGAAATTCAAAAAGGAAAGATAAACCTTTTGAATTTAAGTCTTAACAACGGTTTTAATTTTATTGATGAGAAACTTGTTGTTGTTACTGAGTCAGAAATTTTTGGTAAAGCAAGAAAGAAAAAAACACGGCGTTTAAATATTACTAATGCAGAACGCTTAAAAGATTATAACGAACTCGAAGTTGGTGATTACGTTGTCCATAAAAATCACGGGATTGGGAAATACTTAGGTATTCAAACCATTGAGGTATCTGGTATACATCGCGATTACTTAACCATCCAATATCAAAATGGCGATACCATTTCTGTTCCAGTAGACCATCTGAATTTGTTAAGCAAATACTCTGCGGCAGAAGGGAAAGCGCCGAAGATAAATAGGCTTAACGATGGACGTTGGCGTAGAACAATGTCTTCTGTAAGTAAGCAAGTTGAAGATATTTCTGAGGATTTGATTAAGCTTTACTCTGCGCGACAAGCTCTCAAAGGATATGCTTTTTCTCCCGATGATACGAATCAAGAAGAATTTGACAATGACTTTACTTATCCAGAAACTGCTGATCAGATACGTTCAATCAATGAAATAAAAAAAGACATGGAACTTGAACGCCCAATGGACCGACTTTTAGTAGGAGATGTGGGTTTTGGAAAAACAGAAGTTGCTATGCGAGCTGCCTTTAAAGCAATCAATGACAGTAAACAAGTGGCTGTTTTAGTACCAACCACCGTTTTAGCGGAACAACATTATAATAACTTTATGGAACGATTTGTAAACTTCGGTGTAAACATTGCTGTTTTGAGTCGTTTCCAAACCAAGGCTCAACAAACTAAGATTTTGGATAAGCTAAAGAAAGGGCGTATAGATTTAATCATTGGAACGCACCGTCTTTTATCGAAAGATGTAGAATTTCTTGACTTGGGTTTAATGATTATTGATGAGGAGCAGCGTTTTGGTGTAAAACATAAGGAACGTTTAAAAGAGTTGAAAACTCAGGTTGACGTGCTGACTCTAACGGCAACACCTATTCCTAGAACACTGCATATGTCAATGTTGGGAATACGAGACTTGTCTATTATTGAAACGCCCCCGACCAATCGCTATCCTGTGCAAACATATGTGATGGAAACCAACTATGGTGTGGTTCGTGATGCTGTATTGAGGGAAATTTCACGTGGAGGACAGGCTTACTATGTTCACAATCGAGTTGACAGTATTGAGCAAAAAGTTTCCCAACTGGAAGAACTGATACCTGAGGCAAGAATCGGCTTTATTCACGGTCAGATGACAGAGATTCAATTGGAAAACACCTTGATGGATTTTATCAATGCCGAGTATGATGTTTTAGTTACGACAACGATTATTGAAACCGGAGTTGACATTCCAAATGCCAATACACTTTTTATTGAAAATGCGGATATGATGGGGTTGTCGCAACTTTATCAATTGCGTGGACGCGTTGGACGAAGCAGCCGTGTCGCCTATGCTTATTTTATGTATAAACCAGAAAAGATTTTATCTGAGATTTCAGAGAAGCGTTTAGAGGCTATAAAAGGATTTACTGAGCTTGGTTCAGGCTTTAAAATTGCCATGCGTGATCTTTCGATTCGTGGTGCAGGAAATTTACTTGGTGCAGAACAATCTGGCTTTATTGATTCGGTTGGGTTTGAACTTTATTCGCAACTGCTTGAAGAAGCTGTTCATAAACGTATGGGGGGAGATAAAGTTAAAGCGAAGACCAATGCGGAAATTATACTTGGTTTAGATGCTTTTATTCCAAGCTACTACATTGGTGATGAAAGACAAAAAATCGAAATCTATAAGCGTATTCGTCAAGTAGACAGTCGTCAAACCTATGAAGAACTCCAAGATGAAATCATCGATCGATTTGGTGAATATCCAGATGAAGTTGCTTATCTTTTGGAGGTGGGTTTGCTAAAAACATTTGCTGATAATGCTTTGGTAGAAAAAATTGAAAAGAATAAAACTGTGCTTATTCTAAGTATGGCTAAATCAGCCAACACGATGTATCTTCCTCAGGAATACTTTGAAGCTCTAGCTGAAACGACTTTAAAAGCAAGTGTAGGTGAAAAGTTGGGACGGATGACTTTCCAATTCAAAATTGACAATAGAAAAGATGTTGTTTTATTACGCGAAATCATGAATTTTACAGAGAAACTCTCTGCCTTGAGAGACAGTCATGAAAAGGAGTAGAATTTCATATGAAACAGGCTTCTTTTTCATAGAAAAAGCGCCTTATTTACATGAGTTTGGCTTTTATCAAAAATATTTTCAACTGATTTTCCAAAAGACTTGAAGTATGTTATAATAACCACTATGAGATTAGATAAATTTTTAAAAGTTTCTCGTCTGATAAAGCGCCGTCCTGTAGCTAAAGAGGTTGCGGATAAAGGTCGCATTAAAATCAATGGAAAAATAGCTAAATCTTCAAGTGATGTTAAGTTTGGTGATCTTATTGAAATTCGTTTTGGGAATAAGATTATAGAAGTGAGTGTCTTGGAACTTAAAGAATTCACGCGTAAAGAAGATGCGGATAAAATGTATAAAATTCTTAGTGAAACGAGAATCACGGCTGAAACTGAACTTTAATTTATACATATCTTTTTCGGAGGAAAAATGGACAAGAAAATTATTCATTTGAAAAATGATTATAATAAGTCAAAAAGAATAGAAGAAGCTCCGCACGCTCTGCCTAAGCGCAAACATTTAGGTATCATTTTGATTGGTGCTATGTTATTATTCAGTTTGGCCACCATCAGTGTGGTTCAATCTTATCAAAATTTGCAAAAACAAATTGAGATGGAGGCGCAAGCTGCGCAAAAAAACGCGGCATTGGATCATGAGCTTGCACTTAAAAGCTCAGACATGAACAAGCTCAAGGATCCATCATTTTTAGCAAAGTATGCGCGAGCAAAACTGGATAATTCACAGGCTAATGAGAAAGTTTTTAGTATCCCAGAGATGGTTAATGGTGGGATAGAACCTTGATTGGAAAAGTGAAATCAATTAGTAAATTTGGGCTTTTTGTCCTTTTTTCTGACACAAAAACAGGTCTTTTACGTTGGTCGAATATACCAAGAAGACAGAGTAAATATAAGGTAGGCGATCTTATAGGCGTAGAGATTTTGAAGGTGCGGGAAGATGGAAAATATGAACTTAAATTTATTGAAAAAGACTTTGAAGAGAGTTTTGGTCACTTTTTAGGAGAAGCTACAGAGCGCCTCAAATCTTTGAAAACAAAAAATGAGCTTCTTAAAAGATTATAATCGCAGAAGACGAAAACTAGCCGAGAAAAGTGCTATATATTATACATGTAGAGAGTTTATTCATTGATTTTGTTTCTTACTTATGAGGGGTATTCGTGCTTCTTTTATATCCTCTTCTACAAAAATAGGGAAGCCTTAGATTTACAAGGGTGTTTCTCGTTTGGAGTGTTACAATACCTCTCGTAACAATCTGATGATGCATTAGAAGTTACAAAAGCAAGTGACGTATAGATGATTGATAGGGTTATAGAGAATGCAAAAGCTGAAAAATAAATTTAATTTGGCTGTTTGGTTGGTGATGATTGTGATGATTATCCCAGCCTTTTTTGTCTTGCCTCAAAAAAGTAAAGAGGGCAGTGCAGAAGCAAAAGTTAAAGAAGTAAAACAAAGCCAAAGGTCTTATCACACTGAGATACCTTCTCGTGCTGTTACTTTAACCACGGTGCCTGTTTACAAAGATGAAAATTTACAGCAAAAATCAGGGGAGCTTTCTGAGCAGAAACAACTGGATATTATCAAACTAAAAAATAATGTATTTGAACTGGCCAATCATACATTTATTAAAGCAGATACAAAACATGTAGCTTCAGATATACTTTTGTCAAAACAGAGCAAGAAGACGACCGTTTATACTGTTAAACGTTCAGAAGTCTATTATAATCCTTTTACAACATATGACAAACAAGTTTACACCACTCTTCCTAAAGGACAGCAGTTTAGTACAAATCAAATTGCAAAGACACATTGGGGAACTTATTATGAAGTGAACTTCAATGGCGGACAAACAGGGTGGATTAATTCTGAAGATTTAGATTTAGAAAATCCTAAAATGCTTCAAGTACAGGAGTTATTGAACAAAAAGTACAATGACTCAAAGTATTCTATTTATGTCAAAGAATTGGATGATTCGTTTACAGTAGGTGTAAACCAAAATAAAAAAATGTATGCAGCGAGTTTATCAAAGCTTCCTATTCTTTATTGGACACAAAAGCGTTTAAATGAGGGGAAAGCAACTTTAAACGATAATTTGCAGTACATTACGGCGATAAATACCTTTAAAGGTTCCTTTGAGGCAGGGGGCACTGGTATTTTGCCAGTCATTGCGAATAATGCTAACTATCCATTATTTGAAATTATTGACCGTACAGCTAAAAACTCTGATAATGTCGGGAGTAACCTCCTTGCTTATTATGAGACAGGACAATTTTCTCCAGCATTTCGGAGTGGGATTGAAAATATTATGGGACAGGCATGGGATCCTGTTGAACGTGAAGCTTCTGCGGAAATGGTAGGAAGAATACTGGAAGCTCTTTACAAGGAAGGCGGTTATTCTTTCAATGCTTTATTTGGCACTCAATTTGATGATATAAAAATTCAGGCTGGAGTCCCTAAGAATATCCGTGTGGCGCATAAAATAGGAGCGGCTGATGCTTATAATCACGATGCAGCGATTGTCTTTTCGAGTGAACCTTATATTTTAGTGGTTGAAACGAAAGGGGGAAGTGATAATATCATTTCGCAAATTTCAAAAGACATTTATGAGGTGTTAAAATGAATGAATTTTTGAAACTTGTTCAAAAAAAGGAGTTTTTCAAACATCATAAACGTGTTCTGATTGCTTTATCTGGTGGTAAAGATTCGATGACGCTTTTTAACTGGCTTTATAGATATAAGAAAGAACTAAAAATAGAAGTGTTTGCAGCTCATGTAAACTATGGTTTACGGGATATAGCAGATTGGGAGGAGAAAAAGTTAAGGCAAAAAATGCAAGCATTGGGTGTTGACCTTGAAGTTGCACATTATACTGAGGAATATTTTAGTGAAGAAGCTGGGCGTATCATGCGCTATAACTTCTTTAAAAAAGTGATGGAAGATAAGAAGTGTACTGCCTTAGTTACAGCTCATCATAAGGGAGATCAAGTTGAAACGATTTTGATGCGTCAAATTACTGGAAGACGTTTACGCCATTTGACAGGCATTCCAGAACGTCAAGTTTTTGGCCCGGGTGAACTCATTCGTCCTCTCCTGACTTTTGATAAGACAGCTCTTGATGCTGAGGAATATTTCGAAGATATGACGAATGCTGGAAATGATTACCTACGTAATCGTTTGCGTAATCAATATATCCCGGCTTTAACATCTGAAAATCCAAAGTTTTCAGATGCAGTTCTAGACATGTCCAAAGAGATATCCCTAGCTTTTTCAGTTATCAAAGAGAAGGTGGTAGATTTAGGGATTATTCAGGATGAGATAGAAACTCAATTTTTTTTGCAACAATCAAAGGCCCTTCAACATTTTATTTTACAAGAATATTTGGAAAAATTTCCAGATTTACAGGTATCTAAACCTCAATTTGAAGAGCTTTTATGGATTATCGAGAGACCACAACAATATCGTTCAGAAATGTCAAAAGATTATCTTTTTGTGAAAAATGAAAAATATTTTATGATTCGTCCTAAGGTTATTTTCAAGAAAAAAGAGCTTGATATACGTGAAGAAGATCCCAAAGATTCCAGTTTTATGCGGGTAGATATCCCTCTGACGGGAGAAATTAAGATACGTCAACGACAGCCGGGGGATTATATTTTCATCAATGGGCACCATAAGAAACTTAGAAAATTTTTTATTGATCAACATGTTGCATTAGACAAACGTGAAAACTTCTTAATCCTAGTTGAAGACGATATATATGCAATCACTGATTTAACAGTTTCAGATTTGAGTAAAGCCCTTAAAAATGATAAAATGAAAAGGACGCTGTGGGTAAAACCCATCATAAGAGAGGATATTGATGATGCTTGAAAAAGACATAAAAAAAATACTCATTTCAGAAGAAGAAATCCGAGACAGGACAGTTGAATTAGGAAAGATTCTTGCTGATGAATATGAAGACAAAAATCCACTGCTTCTAGGCATTTTACGTGGCTCAGTACCGTTTCTTGCGGAGTTGGTTAAGCGTATGGATATTCCGTTGGAAATGGACTTCATGACAGTTTCAAGCTATCACGGAGGGACAGAGTCGTCAGGCGAAGTGAAACTCTTACTTGATGTGGCAACCCCTGTTACAGGTCGTGAGATCATTATTGTTGAAGATATTATTGATACAGGGCGTACCTTGAAATATCTTAAAGAACTTCTTGAACACCGTGGAGCAATTGTGAAAATTGTTACTCTTTTAGATAAACCTGAAGGGCGCGTTGTTGAAATTGATGCAGACTACACTGGTTTCACAATTCCAAATGAATTTGTTGTCGGTTTCGGTCTTGACTTCGATAATCACTATCGTAATCTCCCTTATGTCGGTGTATTAAAGGAAGAAGTCTACAACAAATAAAAAAATCATACTAAAGTATGAAAAATGCTTATAGTAAAACTTACCAATAGAAAAAGATGCGTAAGTATGCTATAACTAAGAGATAAAAAATAAAAGGCAAAGAAGAAAATATGAACAATCCAAATCCTAACAACAATAAAAACGGAGGCTTTATTAAAAGCACTCTAGGTTGGGTCTTGCTTGTAATCGTCATCGTTTTCGGTATTAATGCTTTCTTTGGTGGCAATCAGTCAAATGTTGATAAAATCAGCTACAGTGCGCTGATGAGCGACATCAAAGAAGGCAATATAAAATCACTGAAAATGCAGCCTAGTGATAGTCTGTTTACAGTTTCTGGCGAATACAAAGACCCTAAAACTGTGGAGGGAAACAATAACCTCCCATTTTTACCAGGAAGCACTTCCAAAGTGACAAATTTCCAAGCGCTCATCATTCCAACGGACAGTATCATCAAAGATATACAAGCAGCGGCAGATGAAAATGGAATTAAAGTCAATGTTATCGCAGCATCAACAAGTGGTATGTGGATCCAAATCCTCTCATACATTTTGCCAATGCTTCTCATGGTCGGCTTTTTCTGGTTGATGATGGGTGGTATGGGCTCACGTGGTGGTGGCGGTGCCGGCAACCCAATGAGCTTTGGTAAATCACGAGCAAAACAACAAGATGCTAAAACATCAAAAGTACGCTTTGCAGATGTAGCAGGTTCAGAAGAAGAAAAACAAGAACTCGTTGAAGTTGTTGATTTCCTCAAAAATCCTAAAAAATACCATGATCTTGGTGCTCGTATCCCTGCTGGTGTCCTTTTAGAGGGTCCTCCAGGTACAGGTAAAACTTTGCTTGCGAAAGCTGTTGCCGGTGAAGCTGGTGTTCCTTTCTATTCTATTTCTGGTTCTGACTTTGTTGAGATGTTTGTCGGTGTCGGTGCCAGTCGTGTCCGTGACCTCTTTGAAAATGCGAAGAAAACAGCACCATCAATCATCTTTATTGATGAGATTGATGCCGTTGGTCGTCAACGTGGTGCTGGTCTTGGTGGCGGAAATGATGAACGTGAACAAACCCTTAATCAACTTTTGGTTGAGATGGATGGTTTCCAAGATAATGAGAATTCTGTTATCGTTATTGCCGCAACGAACCGTTCAGATGTTCTAGACCCAGCTTTGCTGCGTCCAGGTCGTTTTGACCGTAAAGTTCTTGTTGGAGCGCCTGATGTAAAAGGACGTGAAGCTGTTCTTCGTGTCCATGCAAAAAATAAACCACTTGACTCAAGTGTTGACCTAAAAGTTGTCGCTCAACAAACTCCTGGTTTCGTTGGTGCTGACCTTGAAAATGTCCTCAATGAAGCTGCTCTCGTGGCTGCACGTCGTGATAAAAAAGTTATCGATGCCTCAGATATTGATGAAGCACAAGACCGTGTTATTGCAGGACCAGCGAAGAAAGATAAGAAAATCTCTGAACGTGAACGTGAAATGGTGGCTTACCATGAAGCAGGGCACACAATCGTTGGTTTGGTTCTTTCAAACGCTAATACTGTCCATAAAGTTACTATCGTTCCACGTGGTCGTGCCGGTGGATATATGATTGCTCTTCCTAAAGAAGACCAATTCCTCCTTTCCAAAGAAGATATGCAAGAAAATCTTGCTGGACTCATGGGAGGACGTGCAGCTGAACAAATCATCTTTAACACCATCACAACAGGTGCTTCAAATGACTTTGAACAAGCAACCCGTATCGCGCGTGGTATGGTTACTCAATACGGTATGTCAGAAAAACTAGGCACAATCAGTTATGAAGGCAGCCAAGCTGTATTTATTGGTCGTGACTATGGACAAACAAAAACTTATTCAGAAGCAACAGCACAAGCTATTGATGAAGAAATCCGTGCAATTACGAAAGAAGCTTACGATAAAGCTGTTGAGATTATCGAAGCTCACCGTGAACAGCATAAAGCTATTGCGCTTGCACTTCTTAAATATGAAACATTGGATGCTAAACAAATCATGTCTCTTTATAAGACAGGAAAAATGCCAGACGATGTTATCGAACATGAAAATGAGCCTGTAGAAGCAAAATCATTCGAGGAAGTCCTTGAAGATGCGAATAAAGCTCAGGAAGAAGTTGAAAATAAAGAAGAAAAGACAGTCGAATAAGGCTGTTTTTTTTCTTTATTGAAGCATTTGAGGGTAAAAATACAAATATTCAAGTTTTTCTTTGACAAAAATAAAAAATATGGTATACTAATATAGTTGTCACTTAGCAGACCTTATCTATTCACGAATTTAGAAGAAAATAAGTTGAAAAAAACATAGTTTATTCTTGACATATTTTCAAATTATTGTATAATAGAAAAGTACTGTTCGAGAGGACAGCGCAAGAGTAAGATGGTCCGTTGGTCAAGGGGTTAAGACACCGCCTTTTCACGGCGGTAACACGGGTTCGAATCCCGTACGGACTATTTTTTTTGTGGAGGATTACCCAAGTCCGGCTGAAGGGAACGGTCTTGAAAACCGTCAGGCGGGTAAAACCGTGCGTGGGTTCGAATCCCACATCCTCCTTTTTACTATCGCGGGATGGAGCAGCTAGGTAGCTCGTCGGGCTCATAACCCGAAGGTCGTAGGTTCAAATCCTGCTCCCGCAATTTATGAATCACATTTGGCTCGGTAGCTCAGTTGGTAGAGCAATGGATTGAAGCTCCATGTGTCGGCGGTTCGATTCCGTCTCGCGCCATTTGCGGGTGTAGTTTAGTGGTAAAACCTCAGCCTTCCAAGCTGATGTTGTGAGTTCGATTCTCATCACCCGCTTTATTTCTTATGAGAGTTCATAGAAAGTTTTAAAGATATGAGGGAGCATAGCTCAGTTGGTTAGAGCACTGTGTTGATAACGCAGGGGTCCGAGGTTCAAATCCTCGTGTTCCCATATTTGGTATTGATTGCATAGGAGATACACCTGTTCCCATGTCGAACACAGAAGTTAAGTCCTATAACGCCGGAAGTAGTTGGGGGTTGCCCCCTGTGAGATAAGGTAAATGCCAAGTATTGCGGATTAGCTCAGTTGGTAGTAGCGCATGACTGTTAATCATGATGTCGTCAGTTCGAGTCTGACATCCGCAGTTTGAGGACAATCTAAGGGTTGTCTTTTTTTGTTTTTATTGTGAAACTATGAAACCGCTAACTCTTTTACTTGAAAAAGAATGTAGAACATGTTAGTATATGTATATAGAAAAGCACTGGAATGTGCGAGCTTATTCATTTTTTTGACCGACTATATTTGTATTGCATAGGGGTTCAAGAGACATTCGATAGCGTTAAGACTCTGAATTGAGTAGGAGCAGCTGATTCGAAGCGAGAACACCCACCTGGCTTCTTGGCGGGTTCAATACTAGAGTAAGCATACGGCATTCAATCAGTGTTTTTTATTGTGGCTTTGTCACGAGTTCTATAGTTATAAAAACATAAAATCTACCTAGGTGTTAAAAGCTTCTAAAAGGCTCATATGAGCTTTTTAGAATGAGGATGATATTTTGGGTGTGTAATAATAATGAGGGGCTAAAACAGTCTAATATGGAGTTCTTGCTATCATAAAAAGAAAGACCAGACGATTCTACGTATTATGAGAAATAAATATGTTTCTGCAAGAAACTTTATAAAGCGGTGGTAAGTCCTAAAAAATTTTATAAAATCATACAGTTTTTTCTTAAAAGATATACAAAAATTCTTGCATTTTTTGCTGAAAATGCTATACTAGAAAAGTAAGTTGTTATATGTGAATAAGCCTCCTTAGCTCAGTTGGTAGAGCAGTAGACTCTTAATCTATGGGTCGCAGGTTCGAGCCCTGCAGGGGGCATTAATAAAAACAGCTTAACCATTGTGGTTAAGCTGTTTATTTTATTTTTGTGCCGTATTTGTGTCTATTATTAAAAATCTTGTAGAGCTTTTCGAGTAGCTTCATTTTCTTCTTCATGCAATTCTTTAAGAACGTGTCCATAAGTATCAATAATCCGCTGAATATTTTTATGTCCCATATTTTTAGCAATTACAGCTATATCTACTTTTTTGGCAAGTAATACACAAGCATAAGTATGACGACAACCTGTAGAAACTATTAAGGGAGTGATATTTAGTTCAGTAAGATAATTTTTTAGAGCCTTATTTATCCCATTATTAGTTGGGAGTCCGTATCTTATATCGAAGAATATTAGATTATTTGAGAGAGAGAAAATATTAGACTTAATTTGCTCCTGGTGGAGTTTTTTTAATATTTGTACCACATCATCACTAACTGGAATTTCACGTATAGAGTATGGTGTTTTAGGCTTTCCTGTATCGGTATGACTTGCACTGTCAATCCTTTTGAAAGTATTAATAGTCTTTTTATCAAAATCAATTTCGTTCCAAGTAAGGGCTAATGCTTCACCTACTCGTAGACCTGTTTTAAACATAGTAAAAATTAGGTAAGGCATAATACTTTTTTGATAGTTCATTATTGACTTGAGGTATATTAGGATATTTTGATAATCAGATAAGCTAGTGATATATTTATCTTCAGGCTTCTTAGGGACTTTTTGAGCATGTAACTTCACTCCCGAAGTAAAATCATTGATATTTAATAAATCTCGTCTAGCGAGCTGTATTGCACTTCTAATACTAGAATTTAAACGGGATAGATAATCTGGACCAACTGTTAGTCCGATTTTATTCATTATTTCTTGATATTGACTATATTTAATCTTACTAGCAACCATATTTCCAAAATACTCATCAATTTTTTTAAAGAATTTTTTATATTTTAGTTTTGTCTGTTCCGTTCGATTTGAAGGTAAAATTTCCAAATTATACCATTTTTGATAAATATCATATAGGGTGGAGGAATTATCAAAGCGCGTACCTTTTAAATATTCTAACTCTGCTTCTTTACCAGCTAAAGTTGCTTCTTTTTCACTCACAAACCCCGATTTACTTACTATATGATTCCCTTTGCTGTCCTTTAATCTGTATTCCCAGTTCTTACCTCTACGAAACACTCTTAAGGGCATTGTACTCACTTCCTTTTAGCTCTAAACCAAGCATTTCATTTACGACAACCAAAGGGCAAAAATTTAGTCGTTTATTTGCATAAAATGGATAACCCCTTTTTACCATTTCTAGTTTGCCCTCACGTATAATACGAGACGCAACTGACTTTGATATTCCTGTTTGTTGCATGATTTCTTCTTTTGTAATAATATTCATTGTCTTTCCCCCTTAAATTCTAAAACATAGGAACTTGCATCTTACTCCTCCACTCTCGTAAATTCTCCGCTCTCTAATGCATGTTTTAGCTCTGAATCTGCCAAGCAGCTATAAAGATAAAATCCACGTTCATTTTTAGCCTGCGTTCCATCTTCATTCATTTTTCGATACCAAGTGCCATCCATTTTAAAGGGCATGAGTCCTTGGAGTCCTTTTAGTTTTTTCTTATTTGTAACTTTTTTTAAATACATCTTTTACACCTCTTTAATCTATTCTTGTGATTTTTTCATTGAGAAAGGCAAAATCTTGCTCAGTCTTTGGATAAATTCTTGGATATACATAATAATTAAGCAGTTGATTGATAAAATTATCTTTATCATTATTAGAATAAAGACTTTCAAAATCATATTCTAAAGTTAACACCTCATCTTCTGAAATACGTTTCTGCTTAGGAATAGCTAGTTCTTTAGACTCTGAAAGATGATAATATTTGCCATAAAGTTCCCCGCCCTCTTTTTCTTTCAAAATTTCTGCAGAAAAATTTACACGACGAATAAATTGATTAACATCTTCCCCAATGAGTTCACTAAAGAAATCCTCCGTTTTTTTATAGTTCGTCATGATAATCACACGAGGAACAATCAGCCTATTCTTATAACGGGCAGACATTTTCGCCTCATTCAGAGGGTCAAAAAGTTTCAACCAGTCAGAAGAAGAAATACTCTGTGGGCGTAAATCATCTAAGATAAGAATATCTTCCCCAAAATAATCATCAAATGGGTTAGAGGAACTGGCTGAAAAAATGTCACTGTCATAGCCGTTAGCTATTCCATAATTTTTAATGGTTTGAGCCAGTTCTCGAGCAAAATACGTTTTACCTACACCAGGTCTTCCCTCAACATAAATGACCGTCATTTTATACTTGTTCAAACGTAAATCTTCTAAACGCAGAAAAGCAGTACGCTCCCCTCTAAAGGTAAAACGATCACGAATTTCCTGTTGGTGATTTGCAAAAATATAAGCCAAATTATCATCTAACATCAAATCGCGATAAGACAGTGTCCCGTTATAAATTTGGTCTAGAGTATAAGCAAGAGAAAGTTTAGAGTCTTCACGCTTACATGTAGCCTTGTACTCTTTCCATTGCTTCTCTTTTGATTGAAAATAACTCAAATAGTCAAATGTACCAAAGGTTTCTACATTTTCGGGCGAATACATATGCTTATCGGGATTTTTAGCATGAATGAGATAAGCCATAAGATTTTCAAAGTTATACCTGTGCCGCTCCGTTTTTTTAATAAATTCTGCCCCTATTCCCAAGACTTCAGCTAACTGAGAAATTGAGCGTTTTACTTTGAATTTAACAACCCCATGAACATGAGGAGCTACAAAGGTATCAGGGTGCATTTCGGAAATATCCATATCATGAATATTCAAAGCAATCACTTCAAGTTCAAAGTTTTCACTTATCCGATTATAGATTTCTTGAAAAATTGCTTTCTTATGACTTTGATAATCATCAAATAACTTAAGTTTTTCAACTGTCCAATCCCAATATTTCGCATTAAGCTGTTGCTCAAAACTTAAAATTTGATAACGACGATTTTTCATTTATCTCCTTATTTTATTCATTATTTTCAAAAAATAGTGTCTTTATAGAAGTCAAAAGTGTCCTTATAGAACAAATATTTCTATAAAGACACCTTATAAAGACACCTCAAACTCCCGTTTTTAAGGGAAAACTCCTAAAGGGTATAAGGCCCGTAGGGCTAAGTATACCAAGGGTTTTGGAGGTTAACAAGCTCCCAAAACCCTGCGCGTTATTCCCACAAAGTGTCTTTATAGCTTTAAAGACCAGGAAACTCTTGAGCAAAATTGCTTTCTTTAGAGAGTGCTCTGTTAGCAAGCTTCTGACTGCTCGCCCTTACCGCCTTGTGGGCGACAGGCTACGCAGTCAGAACACAATCACTCTCTAAAAGCAATTATGCTCCAGAACTCTGCACATCTTGCTCTATGGCATCCACGACCAATTTGACTTTGTTAAAAGAACCATTATTCCCCCGAGCAACCCATAGAGGTTTTACACGTGGATTGATGAGCTTCACAACATCTACGACTTTGTTTTCAATAAGCCCTTCAACAATATCTAGTCTTCCTAAAACTTCAAGAACTACTCCTTCATATTTAGAAAGGTTCACGTTTGCTTGAACAAGTGCTTGACCTACTTTCACATCTACACCATTCAAGATATATTTTTGTACATCATCTTGTTCCTTACCATTCTCATCATAACGGCTTGCACGTGCTGCACTAAAATCAATCATCATTTTTTTAGGGATATTGAATTGTTCAGAATCAAGAAAGAACTTACCAACTTTAATTGTTTCGTCAAGATTTACTTTTTTCATTACCGTATGTCTCATTTCTTAAATATATTTTTCAAGCCTTTATTTTCGAGTGCTTGAACTCGGTTCGTTAGGGCATTGAGTTCTTGATACAAAGTGCTCAATTCACTTTTTAATTCTTTATTTTCTTCTTCTAAATGCTTTATCTTACGAATAGCAAGGATGACATTTTCTTTTACTTTCAGAAACTCGTTTGCTTTTTCTTTTTCATCCTCTTGCTTTTTGTTGCCAAATACTTGCGAAATGGCTTCATTTTTAGATACACCAGACTTTAGCAGGGCATTAAATTTCTGAAAATTTTCTAAATCACGCGAAGTAAAATCGTAAATCGTTCGATTTTTTCTCCCTCTACCATTTCTTATCTTAATGCGTTGAAAGTCTACACCAGATATTAAGGCAATTTCTCCCCGCCACTTACGTACAGTATTATAGGGACGTTGTAAAGCTTCTGCCAGTTCATAGTAGTTCATCCAGCTTTACTTAAAGATTGTATTTTTCTAAAAACTTCTGCGTCAATATTATCCGCACGCCAATTAATTTCAGCTTCATCTGTATCCTCAATAAGCTTTTGAGTATAAGTTTCGGTCATTTCACAGAGGTTCTGATAATTTACAACCATTTGTTCGCTTGACACTTCCTCAGAATCTGCAGGCAGAAGTCTACCCAATAACATAACATTTGCGATGATACCTAAACCTTTCCTAATATCATCTAATTCAACTTTATTTTCTTGCATAAATTTAAATCCCTTCTAGAATTTGTTATAATTGTACTGTTAGTTTTTGTAAGTCTCTTTCTTCTTGGTCATGGAAAGAGATTTTTTATTTTATTTATTCCATAAGCGTTCCTCCTTTGTGTTATAATGATACTAACAACTACAAAATTCTAACACCTATATAGGTGTTAAGTTTATAATACACCTTTTCAGGTGTAATGTCAACAAAAAACATTCAAAGAGGTGTTAATGTTTAAAGATAGATTAAAAAAATTAAGAAAAGAAAAAGAACTTACTCAAAAAGAAATAGCAAAAGAATTAGATATAACACAACAACAGTACGCAAAATGGGAAAATGGAGAAAGAAATCCTAATAGTGAAACCTTAGAAAAATTAGCTGATTATTTTAAAGTAACAACAGACTATCTTCTAGGACGAACTAACTATAATCATTATATATTTCAAACAGAGGATGTTTCTGAACTTTTTGCCAATAAAATCTATGGAATGTTTACAGTCCAAATTATAAAACAAAACTTTGAAGAGCTACTCCCAGAGATTTCAGAAGCAGTTTCTTACGGCTCTCTAGAAGAATATCCAATACCTAAAAGAATAGAATATTTGCAAAATCTGAAATTAGAAATTAATTCCGGACTGAAGCTAAAAGAAAAACAAAATTATTTTGAACGTGAACTTAACGAAATCATTAACAGTTTAAAAGAACTAGAAACCAATATAAAATAAAAACTGCCAGCAATTAATTGCTGACAGTTGGAATCCGTCTCCGCTTAGGTCGAAAAGTCTTTCGACCGTCAGCTTCACGGATTGAATTTTGTTATCGTGGGTTGTGCCAACTTTTGTGTCCAAACATAAAAAAATTACACATGTTTAAACTATTATAACCGCTTAATAGTACATTTTCACTATTAAAAATAACTAAAAAATTCATCAAAAAGCTTGCAGGGGGCATATCAAAATAGCTTAGCCACTATGGTTAAGCTATTTATTTTTGTGCTTAGTAATTAAAATTCTTGCAGTCATTTTCATGTTGTTTTATCTTCTTGCATGGTTAAATCCTCATTGGAATTCTAGGTTTTCTATTTATTTTATAGCTCTCAACCATTGTCTTCTAAGCAATATCAATTATTAAATCACATTCTTCTTTGATTGAAGGATCATGCGTGACGATGAGAACAGTTTTTCCTTTTTTCACTTCGTCCTTTAATAAGTCAATGACTTTCTTTTTATTGCCTAGATCAAGAGAGCCTGTAGGCTCATCTGCTAAGATAAGTTTACTCTCTTTTAATAAAGCTCTGGCCAGTGCTACGCGCTGTTTTTCTCCACCAGAAAGACTATATATTTTTGTGCTTAAAGGATGGCGAATGTGGACTTGGTTCAAAAACTTTTTCATTTTTCGGCGCTTCTCTTTTTTAGAGACTTTTGCATAGAGTAAGGAGACGTTTAAGTTTTTTTCGATACTCTCATCTTCAATCAGAGCAAAGTTTTGAAAGAGGTAAGAAATATGGTGACGGCGAAGTTTCAAGGCACGAGGACTGTTATATGCTGGCGCAAAGCTACCATCAAAATAATATTCACCATCATCATAATCCTCAATTAGTCCGATAATATTTAAAAGAGTAGACTTTCCAGCGCCACTCGGACCATAAATACCCACCATCTTTCCACTTGGGATTTCGAGGTGAAAGTTATCGAATATTTTATGTCCCTTGTAGCTTTTTTCAAGATTTTTAATTTTTATCATGTTATTCTCCTTTTAATACATCCAACAGTAAACCTTTTTGAAGCTTTACTAAAATGACAATGATGACTATGATTTCGATAAAGAGAAAAAAGAGTAGTGCCTGTAAAGTTACAGTTTGATTAGTCTGTGTCAAGGCATAGATTAAAAATAATCCGCCCTGTAACAGGATAATCGCAAAGAGTGGTCTGTACGTTTTATAGAAAGAAGTACCATATAGATTTTTGACAGCGCTGTTCTTTTTATAAGTTTCAAAATAGAAAAGGGTCGTTGCTAAAAGCATTGCCAAAAAGATAAGGATAACGAGTCCTTTCGTAAAAGCATAACTGATGGGAGTTCCGACCATTGATAGTTCGGTTGTTTTATTGATATCACCTATCTTTACAAGTGAAGGTTGATTTTCTAAAGCCTCTATGCTTTTTAATATGGGTTTGAGTTCCTGATAGGTTTCTTCCTTTGTGTTCTTAAGTTTGAACTTTAAAGCAGCTCTGTTTAAAAAGTCATTATAATCTCCAAGATTTTGGGGCGTATAGACCTCGATGATACTTGGGAAAAATTTTTCATTTTTGCCATTCAATAAGTCGAATTTTTGTTTATCCTTTATGAAATAATACTTGATATCCGAAGTTTTAAACGGTTTTGCGCTATCATAGTATGCCTTTATCTTCTCTAAGTTCGGTTTATATTTTTCTTCAATGAGGACAATCCCTGCATTTTCCTGAGTGTCTACTTTAAAAGGCTGGTTCTTGTCCGATAGGGCAGGAAATTGAGAAAGATAGTTAACGTTAATTTGTAGAACATTGAGAGCTCCATGTTCATCAATACTGTGTGTCCCATAATCGACATATAAACCGTCATTTTTCTCTGCATAATGAAATAAATCAGGGGCAGTATTGAAGTTCATGCCATGCGCGACATAGTTAGGGGAAAGAACAGCGTATTTGTTCTCTATTTGAGAGCTGTTTCCAGAACCGCTGTTTACAAGATAGAGTACCCCAGCGTTTCCAGCGACAGTCACTAAGAAGACGAAAGCTTTAAGCGCATAGAGGATATAATGACTGTATTTGAAGAAAGACTTTGAGTTGATTTGGTTGGCCAGCGAGAAGTTTGAGACGATAGCGATGGTCATATAAGAGACAGAAAGAACCAGACCAGTCATAAAGAGCATCAAAAGGCTAAAGTTAAGGTTAAAACCTTTAAAAGAGAGGAAGCTGACTGTCAGATAAGTAACGAAGCCAACAAGACTAAATTCTCTTAAAAGTAATGTCCTACCAATCTTATAGGAACTGATGCCATTGAGGCGATATGTTGCGATTGTTTTATTGTTTCCTGATAGGAAAACGAAGAGGAGAATAACGAAGAAAAGGATAGAAGTGCCAATGAAAAAGGTTAAGTCGTAATTGGTATACATGATAATTTCTAAGTCATCATAATAGGAAGTGGGAGGTGTTACTAACTTTTCCGGTGAAATTTCTTCCTTCGTTTCAGAAAGAAGCGAGAGTTTTTTCGAGAGGTCTTCCAAAGCATTTTCTTTATTTTTGTTGCTAACATAGAGAGGGCTGTTCTTTAGTTGTAGGAGAGCACTCTGATCTAGGGGCGCATTCCAGAATTTATAGGTAAAACCACGGGAGAGAAAGGAGCGTTTATCTTTAGATTTATAATCTGTTTGGAAGAAGATAACCTCATTTTTCTTTTTTAAAAAATCGACATTTCCTTTCCCATCATGTTGGGCACCTCTGAAGTTGTTTCTTAAAATAAAAGAAGTACCTGTATGCTTAGATACTTCTGTGATAGTGGCTATTAAATCCTTATTAGGGATGAGAGATGCGGGAAGGTAAACCTTTGTATGGTTGGGGAGGTTGTAGGCTTCTTTAATTTTTGCATCTGCAAGATTGTTTTTGATAATATGAGCAGATGAAAGAGAGATGACGATAAACAGCAAGAGCAGGACGAATTTAAGAAGCTTATTCATATTGATTTACTCCTTAAGAATTTATGTACCATCCATTATAACGCGCATTCCAAGGAGCTATAACTCGGGCATAGGAAATGTGATGAGCAGGAACAGTTGAGCTACGTCCGTATTCCCCAGTGTGTGCTCTAACCCAACTGTAGTGTCTGCGATTGGTTCGGGCATTATCATAACCTCTTGATCGTCCAATTGTGGGAGTGAATCTTTCGGAATAGAGTGTGTTCCACCCACCAGGAACAAAGACTTGACGAGCATAAGAAGTACTTCCTAGTAGTGTTAAGGTCACTGCTGCCAAGGCGATCTTTTTCTTCCAGTTTTGACGTCGGATTGATTTTCGGGTCATTTTCATAAATGGTGTCCTCCTAAAGACTGTCATATTTATTCTTGTTAATAGGGTAACAAGCCAAACTTAACCCAATCTGAATATTATATATTATTCAGACGATTCAATATGCCAAATGTGGCACATCTCAAATATTTTTATCCTGCTGGATTATCGTTCGCTTCCCTTGACAAAACTATCTTGCAGATTTTACAATATAAGAATGAAGAGTGTTGAAACCCGCGGGATTGTCCTGTATACTAAAAATTATCGTGAAAAGGACAAGTTGGTCAAGATTTTTACAGAATCTTTTGGCAAGCGCATGTTTTTTGTCAAAAATTTTGCTCATTCTAAGTATTCTAGTAGTCTTCAAAATTTTACTTCCTCTAATTTTACAGGGACAATCAATGATATAGGCCTTTCTTTTCTTGATGATGTAGGTGAGACAGTCATGTACAAGCATATCAGTGAGGATATTTTTCTTAATGCTCACGCTTCCTATATCATTAGTTTAGCCGATGCAGCCATACCTGATAACCAGTATGATCCAGCCTTATATGGTTTTTTGATTAAGTGCTTGGACTTGCTGAACCAAGGATTTGATAAGGAAATTATTACTAATATTTTTGAGTTACAGGTTTTAAATCGTTTTGGGGTCGGTTTGAACTGTAAGGAATGTGCTTTTTGTCATAGTCAACAAGGCCCTTTTGATTACTCTTATAAGTTCAATGCCTGTCTCTGTAAAAATCACTTTGATGAGGATATGCGACGTTTGCAGTTGGATCCTAATGTCATCTATTTGGTCAATCTTTTTCAAGAAATATCTTTGGATCAGCTTGAAAAAATATCTGTGAAGAAGGAGATGAAGCAGAAGATTCGCTTATTCATTGATGGACTCTATGATGAATATGTGGGGATTCATTTAAAACCCAAGAAGTTTTTAGACAGTATGAAAGATTGGGCAGATGTTATGAAAAACGAGCGTACATAAAAAAGCATCGATTCGATGCTTTTTATGTACTTAGATATGGATAGGCAGGCCATCAGCAATTTCAGCTGTATCCATAATCGCTTCACCAAGTGTTGGGTGAGGTTGGATAGTTAATGAAATGTCTTTCGAAGTCAAACCATTTTCGATGGCTAGAGCAAGACCTGAAATCAAGTCAGAAGCCCCCGGACCAACGATTTGAGCACCGATAACGGCACCTTCTTTATTATCTGTAATTAAACGGATGAAACCTGTTGTATCATCCATTGAGATAGCACGACCGTTAGCTGCAAATGGGAATTTGCTGATTTTCACTTGGTCCATGCGGTCTTTGACAGATTCAGGTGTTTCACCTACAGTAGCCAACTCTGTTGTTGTATAAGCAACAGCAGGAAGAGCGATATGCAAGTCTACAGCGTCTTCTCCGCCTGCAATGGCAGCAGCAGCAATCTTGGCTTGGAATGATGCTTTGTGTGCGAGCATTGGTCCAGGAACAACGTCACCGATAGCATAGATGTGTGGTACAGAAGTTTGGAATGAATCGTCGACTTCGATAAGTCCACGATCTGTCAACTTAACGTCAGTATTGTTAAGTCCTAACATGTCAGTATTTGGACGACGGCCTACGGATACGAGCAAGTAGTCACCAGTAACTGTTTGTTCTTTACCATCTACTTCGAAAGTTAAAGTAACGTCTGTATCTGTTTGAGTCGCAGATTTTGCAATAGCAGAAGTGAAGATTTCTGAACCCGCAGTTTTTACACGGTTAGCAATGATATCAGACATTTCTTTGTCGAAACCATTCAAGATGTGGTCTAAGCCTTCAACGATAGTGATTTTAGAACCTAACATACGGTAAGCACCACCAAGTTCAGAACCGATAACACCACCACCAACGATGATCAAATGTTTAGGGATTTCCTTAAGGTTAAGCGCACCTGTAGAGTCAATAATGCGTCCGCCGTAAGGGAAGCTTGGGATTTCAATTGGACGTGAACCTGTCGCGATAATCGCATTTTGGAAGTTCAAGAGTTGGAAACCGTCTTCTTGTTCTACGTTGATTGTTTCATTATCAATGAATTCAGCTGTTCCTTTAATCAACTCAATTTTATGCTTTTTCAGAAGCATTGCGATACCGCCAGTGAGTTGTTTCACAACCTTTTCATCTTTCCATGCTTGAGCAGCCGCCCAATCAAGATTTACTTCACCGTTAGAAAGACCAAACGGACTTTTGCCTGCTTCTTGCTTAAGAGCGTCTTGATAGTGATGTCCCACGTTAATCAAGGCTTTTGAAGGGATACAACCAATATTAAGGCAGACCCCACCTACGTTATCTTTTTCGATAACAACAACTTTTTTACCGAGTTCAGCCGCACGGATCGCCGCAACGTAACCGCCAGGGCCTGAACCGATGACAACTGTATCTACTTCAGTGGCTTGTGCACCAACAACCATAATTATTCTTTCCTCTTTTCTTCTTAAACTTCCATGAGCATGTAAGCTGGATCAGCCAAAAGACTCTTAAGATAGTTCAATGAACCTTGTCCGAGCATACCATCAATAAGACGGTGGTCATAGCTTACAGAAAGCTTCATGTTTTGACCAACAGCTAATTCGCCTTCAGCGTTAACGATAGGTTCTTTAACGATTGAACCAAGACCGAGAATCATAACGTCAGAGCCATTGATGATTGGTGTAAACCAGGTACCGCGGGCAGAACCAATATTTGAAATTGTGATTGTTGAACCGCGCATTTGGTCTGGTTTGATAGAACCAGTACGTACCGCTTCAGCGAGTTCAGAAATTTCTTTAGCAATGGTAAAGATTGATTTCTTATCGGCATTTTTAATCACAGGTACATAAAGTCCGCTTGGCGCATTTACGGCGATACCGATGTTTACATCGTTATGGTAAACAATATCTGTACCGTCGATAGAAGCGTTAATTTCTGGGAATTTCTTAGCTGTAGCAGCCAAGGCTTTAGTTACGTAAGCAAGGTAAGTAAGTTTAACGTCTTGTTTAGCCGCAATTTCTTTGTATTCTTTACGGTGAGCAACAAGTTTAGAAACTTCCACTTGGTCAAAGTTAGTAACCGCAGGGATATTTGCATTTTGTGTACTCATCGCGTTTGAGATAGCTTTACGCGTTGGTGTCATTGGCTCACGACGATCACCTTCAGCTGCTTGTACAGGAGCTGGAGCTGGTTTAGGAGCAGCAGGTTTAGCTGTATCAGCCTTAGGAGCTGGCGTAGCCTCAGCAGGAGCTGCGGCTTTAGGAGCAGCTGCGCCAGAAGCAAAGGCTTTGACATCTGCCAAAGTTGTGTGACCGTGACGACCTGTGGCTTGAACTTGTGTTAAATCAATACCGTGTTCACGCGCATAATGGCGTACAGATGGCATAGCAAGAACGCGACCGTCTGCAGTTGTACGTGTTGTGGCACCACCTTCAGTTTTTGGAGCAGCAGGTGCTGCATCGGCAGTTGCTGTTGGAGCTGCTTGAGGAGCTGAAGTAGGGGCGGCTGTAGAACCATTACCGTTATATTCGATAAGTGGAGCGCCAACTTCAACAGTTGTTCCAGCTTCAACAAAGAGTTTTGTTACCTTACCAGAGTAAGGAGACAAGATTTCTTGCATGAGCTTATCGTTTTGAACTTCAGCGACTGGATCGTCTTCTTTGACATCGTCTCCGACTTTCACCAGCCAGTTGGCGATATCGCCTTCGTGCATGCCTTCACCGATATCAGGCATAGTAAAGATTTGAGCCTCACTTGAAGGAGCTTCTGAAGCAGTATCAGGAATTGCTTCAGCTGGCGCTGCCTCGCTTGAGCCATCTCCATCATATTCGATAAGTGGCGCGCCAACTTCAACGGTTGTTCCAGCTTCAACGAAAAGTTTTGTTACCTTACCAGAGTAAGGGGATAAGATTTCTTGCATGAGCTTATCGTTTTGTACTTCGGCTACGGGATCGTCTTCTTTAACGACATCACCGACTTTTACAAGCCAGTTGGCGATGTCCCCTTCATGCATGCCTTCGCCGATATCAGGCATTTTAAAAATTTCAGTCATAATTTACTACCTCTTTCACTTTGTTCACAATATCATCTGCTTTAACTGCCCAGTCGTTTTCGGCTTGAGCAAATGGGAAGATAGAATCTGGCCCAGCTACACGACCGATAGGTGCTTTAAGTGACAGAACAAAGCGTTCTGAGATTTCCGCCATAACGTTAGCAGCAATCCCTGCTGTACGTTGTGCTTCTTGAACGACAACAACACGTCCAGTTTTTTCAACTGTCTCACCGATTGATTTGATATCAAGAGGTGACACTGTACGCAAGTCAAGAACTTCCGCGCTGATCCCTTCTTTTTCAAGTTGCTCAGCAGCCTTGAGGGCCAAAGGAACTGTACCACCATAAGCGATAATTGAAACGTCTGAACCTTCTTTGGCAACAACTGCTTGATCTAAAGGTGTAGTATAGTAACCTTCCGGGACTTCCCCTTTCATAGAACGGTAAAGGTGCAAGTTTTCGAGGTACATTACAGGGTCGTTATTTTCAATAGCTGCCAAAAGGAGACCTTTAGCATCAGCCGGATTTGATGGCATAACAACACGGAGCCCAGGGATTTGAGCAAAGAGACCTTCGATAGAGTCGGCATGCATTTCAGGTGTTTTTGTACCGATACCATAAGGTGTACGGAGAACAATTGGGTTATGACGTGTGTTGTTGAAACGATAACGTGTACGCGACATTTGTCCAGCAATGGAGTCAAAAACTTCATAAACAAATGTACCAAACTGGATTTCCATGATTGGACGGAAGCCTTGAGTTGAGAGACCAATTGCCAAACCACCAATACCAGATTCGGCAAGTGGTGTATTGAAGACACGGTCTTCACCATATTTTGCTTGGAGTCCATCAGTTGCACGGAATACCCCACCATTTTGCCCAACGTCTTCACCGAAGATTAATGTATTTTCGTCACGTTCAAGCGCCAAGTCAAGCGCTTCTGTGATTGCTGCAATATAAGTTTTTACTGCCATGTTTACTTGCCCTCACTTTCAAATTTTGCAATTTGCTCAACCATTACTTGGCTAGGTACTTCGAGTGTATTTTTCAAGAAACTTGATATTTTTTGTTTTTCAACATTGTTTGCTTTCTTGATGTCTGCATCGATACGCGCATCAAGTTCAGCGATATAAGCTTCTTCTTGAGCCTCATCCCAGATACCTTTTTCAGTCAAGTAAGTGCGCATACGGAGCAATGGCTCTTTCGCCCACCAAGCATCAAGGCCTTCTTGGCTACGGTAACGAAGTGGGTCATCACCAGCTGTTGAGTGAGGCTCCAAGCGGTTAGTAAGGGCTTCAATAACGACTGGACCGTTACCAGCAACCGCCCAAGCGCGTGCTTCTTTAGCTGCCAAGTACATCGCAATAGCATCGTTACCATCGACAACGATAGAGGGTGCACCAGCTGCCCAACCTTTAGCTGCCAAGTGAGGAGCTGCTGTTTGGAGTTCACGTGGCGTTGAAATCGCATAACCGTTGTTTTGAATGAAGGCAACAAGTGGTGCTTTGTAAGCAGAGGCAAAGTTAATCCCTTCATAAGTGTCCCCTTGAGAAGAACCACCATCACCAGTGTAAACAAAGGCAACGGCATCTTTTTTACGCTTTTTCAGTCCTAAAGCGACACCAGCTGCTTCAATATACTGTGCACCGATAATGATTTGTGGGAACCAAGATTTTACTTCAGCGCCTTCGTCTGTTGTATACTCGTTACCGAGTTGGTGTCCACGAGACCAGAGGAGCCCTTTCCAGATTGGCCAGCCTTTAGCGTAAATCTGTGGCAAGTCACGGTAACCTGGGAAAAGCCAGTCTTCATCAGTGAATGCAAAAGCAGAAGCCATTTGAGAAGCTTCTTGACCTGCAGTGGGTCCAAAGAATCCCATACGTCCTTGTTTTGCAAGTTTCATGCAACGGATGTCGATTTGACGGCTAAGCAGCATGTTTTTAAAAAGTTCTACTAAATCTTGATCTGAAAGATCGGCACGCTTAAGGCCCTCTTCGTCAACGATTTTTCCGTTTTCGTCTAAGATTTGGAGCGTCGGAAACGCGCTGTCTTGTAATTCTAATTGTTTTTTGAAATCGAGGATTTTTGTGCTGTTTGACATAAATATCTCCCTTTCTTCTTCATTCTCGTTTTTTAAACCAATTCATCAGCTTTGAAGAGCTGTGAAAGTTCATTGTTTTCAATTGTTCCAAAATATTGTCCTTCTTTGTTCTTTTCTAGAACCTTAAGTACAGCATCTGGATTAAACGGAAGACCGATAAAATCTTGTTTGATATCACGCCAGTCACGGACACCCAGGAAATCCCCCAAGAAATTAATATCAGTAATCAGACCATTATCAACATCAACTTGGATATCGATTGACCCACCAGTAAATTTGGCATGATTGTTGAAACTGAATTTAGGACTTTCACCATAATTCCAATCCCAAGTTGAAAATTGTTCATCGCGTGCAGCTTTTATACCAGCCAGCTGTTCATCGCTCAGAATATATTCGCCATCTTTACCTTGATTGGTTAAGTAATATTTGAGTGCATCAATAAAAGTATCCAAAGTCAAATCAGGTGCAAAGTCTTTGATATTTCCGACACGTGCGCGTACAGATTTAGCCGCTTTAGAGACAAACTTTTCATCAGAGACATTGAGTGAGCGAATCATCGCTTCCACGTCGGTATCCCAGAGTAAAGTACCATGGTGCATAAGGTAACCACCGGCATAACGCTGTGCATTACCAGAAACTTTTTTTCCAGCAATTTCAAGATCGTTTCTTCCAGTGATTTCAGCTTCAATCCCAAGAGAGCGAAGTGCATCATACATTGGTTTTACAAATTGATGAAAGTTAACTTGGGCTGAACTGGCTACAGGGACAAAAAATGTAAAACAAATATTTCCCTCGTCATGGTAGACAGCACCGCCACCAGATACGCGACGTACAACTTGTATATCATGTTGATCAATATAATCTTGATTTATCTCAGCAAAAGTATTTTGGTTACGTCCAACGATAACAGCACGCTTGTTTTGCCAAAGGGCAAAAACAGGCTCCTCTGCTTTTAGATTATTTAATAACCAAGAATCCATCGCAATGTTGGTATAGGCATCTTGCCCGAGATAATTAATATATTGCATAGATTCTCCTTTCATTAGAAATATATGTCAAATGTATTTCCCATTTAACACATACAAATTCATTATATCCCTTGTGAAATAGAAAGTAAAGGAAAATGACTCCGCTATCATAAGCGACTCTTATACAATTTTATAATAAAGTTTGTGAATTTTTTCTATATATAAAAACATGCGTAGAGCATGTTTACAATGAAATGAGTTTTATCTTAATTTGACTGATTTTTTCGAATTTTAAGTGCCTTTTCGGGAAAGTCTGTGAAGATTCCAGATATGTTATGCTGAAAGGCTAGGCACATGTCTTTTTCTGAATGAATGCCCCAAAGCCGAATCGGTTTATTGTCTGGTGCTAACAGTTTCTTGTGTCTAAAAACATAATTTTTTTTCAAATGAAGGCTTGTAATAAATCTTTCTATTACAGTGAGGTCTACTCTTTGAAAGGTTTTTCCTGCAAGGTAGGCGATTTCGTCTTTAATGCCTAATGCGTGTAGGTTGCGAAGCGTATTTATATTAAAGGAAGAGTAGATAACTTTAAAGGGAAAAGTTTGAGTGTTCATCAAAGTAAAGAGCTGTTTTTCAATGCCAGGATAATTTATGATATCGGTCTTAATCTCTATGTTCAAGTAGCCTGCAAAGTTTTCCTTTAGCAGTAAATCCAGAACTTCTTCTAAAGTAGGGATTTTTTCTTTGTGGAAAGCTTTGTCAAACCAAGAGCCGGCATCGAGTTGTTTTAATTGGGCTAAGGTCATATCACAAACACGACCTCTTCCAGAAGTTGTTCGATTAACTTTTTCGTCATGAATGACGACCAGCTGATTATCTTTAGACAGGTGGACGTCTAGTTCGATGCCATCTGAGTTTACATGCAGAGCTTCCTGAAAAGCTGCCAAAGTGTTTTCAGGGCGATTACATTTTGAACCTCTATGTGCAAAGATAAGACACGTGTCCTGAGGAGGAGAGTTTTTTTCAAAAGCCACAGCTGAAATACCTGCCTTTCTAAATGTCGTATTCTTCCTCAATAGCAGCCACAAAATCATGCATGATTTTATCCCTTTTTTTAGCCATTTTTTTGGCTTCTTCTGTATTTAAAAAGTCTTTGAGGAGAAAGAGTTTTTCGTAAAAATGATTAAGTGTTGTCCCTTTACTTTGATGATAGTTGTCTTTATTAGAAAAATGTTGCGGCTTTATGGTGGGGTCATATAAGGTGCGCCCTTTAGACCAGCCATATTCTAAAGTACGTACAATTCCCCATGCGCCCATCGCGTCAATACGATCAGCATCTTGGACGATTTGACCATTGATATCGAGTTCTTTTTTCTCCAAAAGATTGGCAGAATAACTCATGTTGTCGATGATGTAAAAGATTTTATCTTGTTTTTCTTTAGAAAAATCTAATGAAGTCAAGAAGGAGGCAATCTCTTGCTTTTGTTGGGCTACATTTGAGCAAATTTTTTCATCATAGCTATCATGCAAGTAAGCAGCAGCAATAACTAAATCAGAATCTGCAAGAGGTTCAGTATCGAGAATTTGTTTCGCGAGCTTGACGACACGGCTGATATGATCAAAACCATGCCCGTCATTATTGTCTTTATGGATTTTCTGAGCAAAGGCAGCAATTTTTTCTTGACTTGTCATAAGTTATTGTCGTTGAAGTAGTTAATACCCATGGCTGATTTTACTTCAGATAAGGTATTTGCAGCAACAGCGCGTGCTTTTTCTGAGCCTTCTTTGAGCATGTCATAAACAGCACCCATGTCCTTTGCGAATGCGATACGACGTTCACGAATTGGAGAGAGTTCACGATCAAGAATATCCAGTAAATAGCGTTTTGTTTTTACGTCTCCTAAGCCGCCAGCTTGATAATGTGCTTTCATCTCAGCGATAGTAGAAGCATCTTCTTCACGTCCAAAGACATCCAGATAATGGAAGACCATATTGCCTTCAATTTTACCTGGATCCTCAACCTTGATGTGGTCGGGATCTGTATACATGCTCATCACTTTCTTTTTGAGCGTATCCATATCGTCAGCCAGATAGATGCCGTTACCAAGTGATTTAGACATTTTGGCATTGCCGTCAAGACCAGGAAGACGGCCCGCGGCTTCATTTTCTGGATAAAGTCCTTCAGGTTCAACCAAGACATCACAGTTGTATGCATTATTGAAAGAGCGCACAATTTCACGACATTGCTCAATCATTGGCTTTTGGTCGTTTCCTACAGGAACAAGATTTGCTTTAAAGGCTGTAATATCTGCGGCTTGAGCGATAGGATAAACTAAGAAACCAGCAGGAATAGATTCGCCAAAGGCTTTTTGTGCGATTTCTGTCTTAACTGTAGGATTGCGTTCAAGTCGTGCTAGAGAGACTAAATTCATGTAATACATTGAAAGTTCAGCCAACTCAGGAATTTGGGACTGGATAAAAATGGTTGATTTTTCAGGTTCAAGACCAGCAGCCAGATAATCTAAAGCGACATCGCCGACAGATTGGATAATTTTCTCAGGTTCTTTGGCATGATCGGTGAGGGCTTGTTGGTCGGCAAGGAAAACAAACATGTTATATTTTCCTGTGTTTTGTAGAAGCACACGATTTTTAAGTGAGCCAACATAATGTCCGATATGGAGTTTGCCTGTAGGACGATCGCCAGTTAAGATTGTAGGTTTATTCATGATAGTTCTCTCCTTTTTCGATGTATGAATTTTTATAACAAAAAACGCCCATAAAGCATTGTAAAAATGCTCTACGGGCGTTATCACGCGGTACCACCGTAATTCGAAATCCCTTAAGAATTTCCTCTAGCTCGTCATGGGAACGAGTGCCTTGTTAACGGGAGCAGCCGTGATTTATATTGCTTAAAATCATCTGTTATCATCAGCCCATTCACTTTTCCGAAAACATTGGCTTGCACCGCCGCCAACTTCCTAAAGAATTCTTTGAAAAGTTACTCTTCTGATAGTTCAAATTCTACATTTATTTTCAGATAATGTCAAATAAGTCTGAGCTCAATTTCTTGAAAAGGGCATAATAAAAACCTATACTTGGAGTAGAAGCTATCGAACTATTTACACTATGAAAAAGGAGAAATATATGGCAAATGTATCCACAGCATCCGCACAATGGCAAGGCGATTTAGAAAATGGCTCAGGCACAATCAGTCTGGACTCTTCACAAGTATTTACTGACACACCTTATAATTTCGAAGCGCGTGCAGAGCATTCTGCATCGATAACAACACCTGAAGAACTCTTAGGTGCAGCGCATGCCGCTTGTTTTAGCATGGCTTTCTCACTGCTTTTGAGCGAAAAAGGTTACAAGGTCAATAACATTTACACACAAGCAGATGTGACTTTTGCGGTAACTGCAGATGGTCCTGCAATTACAAAGATTCATCTGAAAAACCAATCTAAGATTGCTGGAATTTCGGATGATGAATTTCAAAAGTTAGCAAAAGAAACTGAGGTAACGTGTCCAGTTTCTAAAGCTTTGGCTTCAGTTCCTATTGAACTCGATGCGGAACTGCTTTTCTAACTTAAAGTGACTAACTGTAAGTAAAGTCGGAAAAGGCTCAGATAAAAATTGTTTTTTACAGCATTGTCAGAGAGAGTTAGAAACATGTTGAGATGATCAAGAAACTGTCAACCAAGTGTTAACCTTATTTACAGTGAGGACTCTATAAAGGAGCGACAGATAAATTATAATTGAGTGCTACTAGTAGTGCTTTTTTTATTTTCGTGTATAGAATTTAAGCGTATGAGAAGCTTTTGTAGATAAAATCAGGCTGTTTTCTTAATCTTCACAAGAAGACTTCTCAATATTTTTTCAACATTTGTAGTAGAATAGAGAGAGGAATTTCGCAAACCACACCATAATAAAAGAAAAGTGAACTTTTTAAAGGTTTACGCCCTAGAAATGAGGGAGGTGCAAGTATGCAAAAAATTAAAACAAACAAAAACGATGTGCTTAAAGAGTTGGCACAGCTGAGTCGTGACGAGCTTTTTGAACGTTTAAACACGAATTTTACCGGTTTGAACGCTGAACAGGCTGAGGAACGCTTAGACAAATACGGACCGAACGTGGTTGCAAGTCAGCAACCCATTCCCTGGTATATTATACTGTTCCATGCTTTTAAAAATCCTTTCGTTCTTGTCCTTGCTTTTTTAGCAGCTGTTTCGGCATTGACAGGAGATAGGGAAGGGGCACTTTATATGTTGCTCATGATTACCGTATCTGCTGGTGTAAGTTTTGTGCAAGAATACAAGTCGCAAAAAGCTTCAATTGCTCTGCGAGAGATGATTGAAAATACTACAAATGTTAAGCGTGGAGCGGAGAGTTTTGAAATTCCTATGGATGAAGTGGTCCCAGGCGATATTATTCAGCTTCAAACGGGAGACATGATTCCAGCAGATGCGATTCTGCTGTCACACCGCGATCTCTTTATCAATCAAGCCTCCTTAACAGGGGAATCCTTCCCTGTGGAGAAGCGTTTAGCAGAAGATTTAGATGAAGACGAGCAAATTGACTGGAAGATGACCTCAGCGCTTGATGCGCCTAATGTCCTCTTTATGGGAACCGATGTCTTATCAGGAAATGGTGAGATTTTAATTGTTAAAACGGGTGCTTCAACGATGTTTGGTGACATTGCCAGTAAAGCAACCACTACAAAGGTTGAATCGTCCTTTGATAAGGGGCTGAGTCGTGTGAGCCACATGCTTTTGACTATGGTTGCCATCATGTTTCCTATCGTATTAATTTTGAACTGGATAACCAAAGGCGATTTCGAAACATCATTTTTCTTTGCAATAGCTGTGGCCGTCGGTCTTACTCCTGAAATGCTGCCAATGATTGTTAATGCCAACTTGGCTAAGGGCGCGGTAGCACTCAGTAAAGAAAAGGTCATTGTAAAAAATCTGTCCGCAATTCAAAATCTCGGGTCAATGGATATCCTCTGTACGGACAAGACAGGCACGATTACAGAAGATCGTGTCGTCATGGTCGAATATGTAAACTCACGGGGCAATAAGGCAGATGAGGTATTAAATTCAGCCTTTATCAATTCTAACTTCCAAACTGGTTGGAAAAATCTGATGGACGTTGCTGTGATTGACTATTTCAAAAAATTAGGCCGTGAATTGCCTAATGAAAATATTACAAAAGTAGACGAGATTCCCTTTGATTTCTCACGTCGTCTTTTGTCTGTCGTTGTGAAAACCGACAATAAAAACTTGATGGTCACAAAAGGTGCCGTTGAGGAGATGCAAGCCATCTGTACACATGTGATGGAAGACGGGAAACGTGTTGAGATTACAGAAGAGCGTTTAGCAGAGATGAAAGAAGTCAACCGCGAAATGAATATGCAAGGCATGCGTGGCCTCACTATTGCGGAGCGAATCATTTCAGATGAAGAATTAGAAGACTTTGACTCTGCCAGTGAGCGTGATATGACCCTTGTTGGTTTTATCGGCTTTCTTGATCCGGCCAAAGAATCTGCTGCCAAAGCAATCCATAGTTTACAAAAGTCACGGTGTAACTGTAAAGGTGTTGACAGGCGACAATGCCATTGTTGCACAAAAAGTTTGTGAAGATGTTGGAATTCCGGTTGACCGTTACTGTACTGGAAGTGAAATTGATCTTATGGATGATGAAGAGCTGTTCAACACAGCTATGGAAGTACACCTTTTTGCAAAATTAAATCCAATGCAAAAGGCACGAATTATTGAGCTTATACGTAAGGTCCACACGGTCGGCTTTATGGGAGATGGAATAAATGATGCCCCAAGTTTACGTGCAGCGGATATTGGGATTTCAGTAGATACTGCAGCCGATATCACTAAAGATGCCTCAAATATTATTTTGCTTGAGAAAAGTTTACAGGTCTTGGAAACTGGTGTAACCGAAGGTCGTAAAGTCTTTACAAACATGATGAAGTATATTCGTATCACTTTGTCTTCAAACTTTGGGAATGTTTTTTCCGTTTTGGTGGCCAGTGCCTTCTTGCCTTTCTTACCCATGCTCAGTTTACAAATCTTAACTTTGAATCTAATCTATGACATGAGCCAACTTGCAATCCCTTGGGATAATGTTGACGAAGAAGAGATTGCACGCCCGGTGAAATGGCAAACCAAAGGCCTTGCACGTTTTGCCTTTATCGTTGGTCCCGTATCTTCTGTCTTTGACATCATCACTTTCCTTGTACTCTGGTATGTCTTTGGGTTCAACACAGTTGCCCATGCTAACCTTTTCCAAGCAGGTTGGTTTGCAGTCAGCTTAGGCACACAAGCTTTGGCTTTCCATATCTTGCGTACCAAAAAAGTCCCCTTCTTGCAAAGTCAACCTTCATTGCCAGTTATCCTTTCCACAATTGGCGCATTCGTCGTTGGCTTTACATTGATTTTAGGGTCATTTGGGTCAATTATTGATTTGGCACATCTGCCAGTAGCTTTCTTTATCTACTGGTTGATTATCATCGTTGTTTATCTCTTGTTCCTGCAGCTTGTAAAAAACCTGTACTACAAGAGATACAACTAGCAAAAAGAGGCTGGGACAAAAGTCCAAAATAATGAAAAATCGCTCGATTTCGGCAAATAAGAATGCCGTGGTTGAGCGATTTTACTTTTACGATTATGGTTAATATCATCCAAATTCGGACTTTTGTTCCAGCTTCTTTTTATTCTTCTTTATCTTCAAAATGCTTAACCAGCTGGCCAGTAACATCTGTTTCTAGCATTCGATGAATTTGGCGAATCGTTGAAACGATAGCTTCAGGACTAGAGTTGCCGTGAGCCTTGATAACAGGGGCTTTGACACCTACTAAAGCTGCACCACCCGCGCTATCTGTACTCATCGTGTCTTTGAGTTTGCTGAGTTCTTTTTTCACAAGAGCACCACCGATTTTAGTGGTAAAGCCTCCATTCATGATGCCGTTTTTGATTTGACGCATCAGAACACTTGCAGTACCTTCAATGGCTTTAAGCACAGCGTTTCCCGTGAAACCATCAGCGACAACGACATCAGCTGCGCCAGTTAGGATATCACGCGATTCAATATTACCGATGAAATTAATATCTTCAATATCTGAGAGCAAAGCATGTGCTTCTTTGATCATTGCGGAACCCTTAGATTCTTCAGAGCCATTAGAGAGAAGAGCTACACGTGGACTCTTAACTCCGCGTACATTTGCCGCATAGTAGCTGCCTAAAATGGAAAAGTCAGCCAAGTGTTCAGGTTTGTTTTCGGCGTTGGCCCCTAAGTCAAGCATATCAAAGCCTGTGCCATCTGCAGTAGGAAGGGTACTCATAAGAGCAGGACGGTCGATTTGCTTGATTCGTCCGACAATAAATAAGCCAGCAGCAAGCAGAGCACCTGTATTTCCAGCAGAAAGAACAGCGTCAGCTTCGCCATCTTTGACAGCCTTGACTGCACGAACAAGTGAGCTATCCTTTTTCTTGCGGATGGCTTTTACCGGCTCATCGTGGAAATCGATAAGCTCCGTTGTTGCGATGATTTTCACATTTTTTTCATCTTCTAAATGCGCTTTAATAGCCTCAGGTTCTCCGTAGAGCTGAAACTCAATATTTGGAAATTCTTTTTTTGCTGAATTAATTCCTTTAACGATGGACTCGGGTGCAAAGTCACCACCCATAGCATCAATTGCGATTCTCATAGTCTATCCTCCGATAATTTCTCTGTTCAATTATAACGAAAATCTGGTGTTTTAGCCAATATTGATTGAGATTGAACATACTCTTGATTAGTGTGCCAAAATAGCTTCAAGCTCAGTTAAGACAGCTGCATCGCGATTATGCCCGATAACCTTATCGGAAATTTGCAATACCTCCGGAATAGCATTTTCAACAGCAATAGCGGTACCTGCTAATTCTAGCATCTCTAAGTCGTTGCTTTGATCGCCAAAGGCTGTAAGTGCTTCCGGACTTGCTTGGAGATGTGTGAGTAAGTGGGAGAGACCAGTCGCCTTGCTGATTCCTGCAGACATGATGTCAATAGAGCGGAAGCCAGTGGTTGTTGCACGAATATCGGTCATTTGTGCATTTATCCAGTCTTCACATTCACGGATTTTTTCTGGTGGAAACTCCACACAGACTTTTAAGATTTCATCTTCGATATCATGGACGGATTTTACTAATTTTAAATCAGAATAATAGAGATTGGCAAATTCGACAAACTGCGGATCAGCGGTTTGAAGAGCATAAGCACCATTGAGTCCTGAAAAGAGGACAACATCACGGTGCATATGTGGATTTTGACGGACAAGATCAACGAGCTTGTTGGCTTTATCTTGTCCTAAAATGCTGCTGTAGAGAATATCACCTTGGTATTTAACCAGTGCACCGTTTTCCGCACAGAAGGCGACTTGATCTTGAAACTCCTCAAAGAGTTCTTCTAAAGCCAAGAGTTGCCGTCCACTTGCCGCACAAAAAAGATAATTTCTCTTTTTAAATTCCTTTAAAATATCACGCAGACGACTTTTATCATAAGAACGGTTTTCATCGAGAAAAGTGCCATCCATATCCGTTGCAAATACTTTCAATTGCTTATTCATTTTGTCCCCTTATCAAAAATACCCCGCTTCAAGATAATCTTGGCGGAGCAACAATTTTTTCTTTTGAAGTTTAACTTAATCTTCAGACCAAAGTTTTTTAACTTTAGCTTGGACTTCCTCATTAGCCAAGAAGTCATCATAAGTTTCTCCGATACGGTCGATAACACCGTTCTTTGAAATAACAACGATGTGATTTGCCAATGTATTGATAAATTCATGGTCATGTGAAGCAAAGATAATGCTGCCTTTGAATTTTTTCAGTCCATCATTAAGTGCAGAAATTGACTCCAAGTCTAAGTGATTGGTTGGATCATCAAGTACTAAAACATTTGCACGTTGCAACATCATTTTAGAAAGCATAACACGAACTTTTTCTCCCCCTGAAAGGACAGAAACAGATTTAAGGGATTCTTCCCCTTTGAAGAGCATACGACCCAAGAAACCACGGAGATAAGTATTGTCATCCTCTTCTTTGGTCAAGACAAATTGTCGGAGCCAGTCCAAGATAGATTCGTCAGTCGCAAAGTCACGGCTGTTGTCTTTTGGAAGATAAGAACGTGATGAAGTTACACCCCATTTAATTTCACCTGTATATTCGATATCGCCCATCAAGGCACGAATCAAAGCAGTGGTTTGGATATCGTTTTGCCCGATAAAGGCAGTCTTGTCACCAGGGGCTAAGATAAAGCTGATGTTATCAATAACTTTTTCACCGTCGATTTCTACAGACAAGTTTTCAACGCGGAGCAAGTCATTTCCGATTTCGCGCTCTTGTTCAAAGCCGATGAAGGGGTATTTACGAGAAGAAGGGACGAAAGTTTCAACTTCGATTTTATCCAACATTTTCTTACGTGAAGTTGCTTGTTTTGACTTCGAAGCGTTGGCAGAGAAGCGAGCGATGAAATCTTGCAACTCCTTGATTTTTTCTTCTGCTTTACGGTTGGCATCGTTTTGAAGACGGAGGGCCAGCTCAGAAGATTCTTTCCAGAAATCGTAGTTACCAGGATAAAGTTTGATTTTACCGTAATCGAGGTCTGCCATATAGGTACATACGTTATTGAGGAAGTGACGGTCATGGGATACGACGATGACTGTGTTTTCAAAATTAATCAAAAATTCTTCCAACCAGCTGATTGCTTGAATATCTAAACCATTGGTTGGCTCGTCTAAGAGAAGAACGTCCGGCTTACCGAAAAGAGCGCGTGCAAGCAGGACTTTAACGTGTTCGCCCGATGTCAAATTTGCCATGAGATCGTAGTGCTGCTCAGTCTTAATGCCTAAGCTTTGAAGGAGTTGAGCGGCTTCGGCTTCGGCTTCGTAACCGCCCATTTCACCAAACTCCGCTTCGAGTTCAGCAGCACGCATCCCATCTTCATCAGAAAAATCTTCCTTCATGTAAATAGCATTTTTTTCTTGAGCAATGGCATAAAGTTTTTCGTTACCCATCATGACAACATCAAGCGGTGTTTGATCTTCATAGTCATAGTGATTTTGACGAAGCACAGACATACGCTCATTTGGTCCCATTGAAACGTGACCAGTTGTAGGTTGGATTTCACCATCTAAGATTTTTAAAAAAGTTGATTTGCCGGCACCGTTGGCACCGATTAAACCATAGCAGTTTCCTGCCGTAAACTTGATGTTAACGTCATCAAAAAGCTTGCGGTCAGAAAATTGTAATGAAACATCAGAAACTGTAAGCATGGATATATTTTTCTCCTAGAGTATATTGGTTTATAAAAGTTAACTTTTATAAAGGTTATCGCCTTATTCTATCATATTTTCAGTCTTTTTGAAACAGCGTAATTTGGGAGAAAGCCCACTTTTAGTTTTATTTTAGTGTGACTTCAGCCTAAATTAAGTCGGGTCTATTATAATATCCTTATTCCAATAAAATTTTTCATAAAACCTACTCCTAAAAAAAGCAAAGAGTGTTTCGGACTTCCCGAAACATTTTTTGTTCTCCCTCTTTTTTCTTTAGCAAATGAGCCTAGCGAGTGATGGAGCCTTCTGTTTCTTATGTTATAATGAAGCAGAAATGGATATCGAATATTACAAAGACCTTGCGCTTCAAAAAAAGAAGGCGCATAAAAAGTTTTTAGGAACATTGAAGAAAAAAGCACCTAAAAATCTGGATTACATCGTCAAGGAAACTCATGAAGAAGTTTTTGCTGAAATAGATTGCACGACTTGTGCAAATTGCTGCAAGAGCTTAGGACCGCTTTTTACGGAGTCAGATATTACGCGAATCTCCAAGTACCTTCGGATGAAAGCCGCAGATTTTGAAGCACAATATTTACGTATAGATGAAGACGGTGACAAAGTTTTTCAAACGATGCCCTGTCCTTTTCTGGGCAATGATAACCTTTGCAGCATTTACGAAGTACGTCCCAAAGCATGTCGTGAATTTCCGCATACGGACAGGAAAAAGATTTATCAAATTAATCATCTGACTTTAAAAAATACAGTGACTTGTCCAGCTGCCTATCTTTTTGTAGAAAAACTCAAGAGGAAAATAGAGTAAAAAAAGTCTCAGTTGGAGCCTTTTTGTTTGACCTTGACCTAAGGACAAGATATATAATGAATTTATAAGCAGAAAGGAGGCCTATGAAAAACATCAAAAGCATCACTAAAATGACCGGTTTAACCTCTAAAACTTTGCGGCATTGGGAAACTGTCGGACTTTTGGAACCTCAAAGAGATGAGAACGATTATCGTTTATACTCTGATGCAGATATCGCCCGTATATTTTACATCATGAGCTTACGAGAATTTGATCTTCCTCTCGAGCGAATCAAGGCTGTGTTGGCGGAAGGACTAAATGAAAAAGAAGCTTTGAGTCAACATCTAAAGCGGTTGAATGCACAAATGAGCCATTTAGAAAAATTGGTCGAACATTTATCATTAAAGCTAGATAAAGGAGAATATCACATGAATGAAAAAGATTTTGAACTGTTAAAAAGTAAACAGCTTAGAGAAAATGAAGAAAAATACGGAAGTGAAATCCGTCAACAATGGGGCGATGAGCGTGTAGAACAGTCCTATAAAAAATATGCTCAAGCCGATCAAGATAAGATTAAGCACTGGCAAGACTCCCATGAACAAGTTGTACAAATGTTGGAAAAGGCTTATGAAACGCAGGATGAGGTGTTGGCAGACCAAGCCATTCTTCTCCATAAAGAAATCTTGGAACTCTTTTGGCCAGAAGAAACGATTAGCCCAGAAGCACATATCAATCTAGGACAGATGTATGTAGCAGATGAGCGTTTCCGCGCGAATTATAACCAAAAACATGAGCAGCTACCGGAGTACTTTCTTCAAGCTATTCAAAACCACTATAAATAATAAAAAATACACAGACAAATATTCTGTGTATTTTTTATTGTGTTAGATGGCTGTAACCTCGATGAATTGCGTGAATGCCAACACATCTTCTCGACAAATTTTACCTGATTCTTCATGTTGGGCATTAGACATCCCGCAAGCCATAGCGTACTTTAGCATTTGCTTAGTATCAAAGTTTTGCTCCAAGGCATAAGCAAAGCCTCCAACCGTTGCATCTCCTGAACCTGTTGTGCTCTTGATTTCAATTTTGGGGATGCGGACATCATAGTAAACATCATTAATTCGACATACGGCGCCTTGTTCGCCAAGAGAAGCAATGACAAATTTAATCCCATCAAAACAAGGGTGGTGCAGGGTTTCTAAAGCCTCTTTTTTTGTTGTGATTGTCTTTCCAACAAAATCTCCGAGTTCATGTTCGTTTGGCTTAATGAAGTCCGGAGTGACAGAGTTGTCCTTAAGGAGGCAAGTAAGTTTTTCGCCAGAGATATCGACTAAAATCGGAATTTCAACCTCTAGATTATCTTTCAAATATTGAATCATTTTTGGGAAAAGGAAAGCATCAGTAGAATTAGCAGAACCACAAATACAAATAGCGTTCACAGGCTTTTCTTTCGAAATATGGAGCACTTTTTCAAGGAGTTCTTGAATATTTGTATCATCCAGTTTCGGTCCTTCCTCTACAATCTCGGTATGCTTGCCTTCATCGTGCATGATAGTTACAGCATGACGGGTTTCTCCAGAAACCTGATTCATTTGAATATTGAATAACTTTTCTTCTTCTAGAAGAATTTGTGTCAAATCTCCAATTTTTCCGCCGATAAATCCAGTCAAAGTTACATCAGAACCAGAAAGAGCTGCGGCACGTCCAGCATTAATCCCTTTACCTCCGATATTAATCGTTGGTGTCTTTGTTCGATTTAATTGTCCAAGTTTGAAAGTATTGGTGAGATAAGTGATATCAACGGAAGGGTTCATTGTTATCGTGATAATCAAATTTTTTCTACCTCTTTCGTAATAATCTTGGTGTACTGTCCGTACTCTTTACGCTGTGCTTCGGTAATTTTATCATCTGTAATGAGATAGTCCACTTGATCTAGTGTCATAAAAGTATAAACATCGGATTTTCCAAGTTTAGAGCTGTCTAGGACCACACACTTTACTCTCGCTTTTTCAAAAGCGGCATTTTCAACCCAGCCGAGGTCGAAGCTCGATGATGTTACATTTTTACCAATCACTCCATTTGTCGCAGCAAAGGCAATGTCGATATTTAAATCTTCAAAAAAACGAACGGTTGCAGGACCAAAAAATTCGTCTGTCTTAGCGTTGAATTCTCCACCAGCTAAAAGAAGACGATGCTCAGTTTCGTCTTTCAAGTAGTTAAAAGCAATCAAGCTGTTTGTGATGACAAATAAGTTTTTCGCCTTAATTTCTTGCAATGCATAAAACATTGTTGTCCCAGCTGCGATAAAGATGGTCGCATCATCTGGAATCATGCTGTTTAATATTTTGCCAATATACTTTTTTTCTTCGATATTGCTTGGGAATTTTTCCTGAGTTGTTAAGGTTTTTTGTTCAGAATTCGCTTTTTTTTGTACACCACCATAACGCTTTGTGACTATATTTTTTTTGTCTAATTCTGTAATATCACGGCGTACAGTCATTTCAGAGACACCAATTTTTGTTGCAATATCGCTGACAGTTAAAAAGGTAGACTTATCGAGTAATTCAATAATTTTAGATTGTCGTTCTTGTTTAATCATATTTTTTCTTTTCTTTTTGTTAAAGTTTGTTTGAAATACAACACATTATCTATTATACATACATTATGTCACAGTTTCAAGTGGAAACAAAAACAAATAAATTATGAAAGCGTTGACAAAAGAACAAACGTATGATAATATATAAACTATAAACAAACTTGAACACAAAAGAACAACAGGTGGTTAAGTTATCACAAAATTAAAGAGTGAGGAGTTGAGCATGAATTATAAAAACTTGTTCGACATGGAGTTAATCTCCATCGATGTTCCAGGAGCGACGGAGGGAGAGGTTTTTGATTTTATTGCCGAAAAGCTTAAGAGCAAAGCACTTGTCGAAGCGACTTATCTTGAGGGATTACGTAAACGGGAAGCTGATTTTCCAACGGGTCTGATTACGCAGCATTTGAATATTGCTTTGCCCCATACTGATCCAGAGCATATCGTAAAACCATTTGTCTTTATTGCAAAACTTGAAAATGAAGTCCTTGTAAAACAAATGGGGGATAATCAAGAAATGAAGACAAAAGATTTATTCTTCTTGGGTATTAAAGACGGTGCTGGGCAGGCAGGATTACTGGCAGCGTTGATGGCTTTATTCATGAATGAAGATTTCGTTGAAGCTTACAAAACAGCTCACACAGCAGAGGCTATTTATCACTTAATTGTAGAACATATATAAAAAGGAGAAATCACTATGGGATTGTTCGGCTTAGGAAAGAAAAAAGAAGCGGATAAGGTTGAAGAAAAAGTCACACAAGCAGTTGCTGCAAAAACAGATGTTACAGGAGCACCGGATTTACAATCAAATAACAAACGTCGCTTGATTGTTGCCTGTGGTTCTGGAGTAGCAACATCTCAAGCTATTGCTTCAAAAGTAAAATCAATGTTGCAAAATGATGGGATAGACTATCCAGTAGAGGCTGTGGATTATAAATCCATCAAGACAGAACTTAAAAGCGCTTCTATCTACTTGTACATTGCAAAACCAGACGATGAAGTTTTAGAACAGGCAAAAGCGTTGGGGGTTAATGTTTTTGCTGGAGTGCCCTTCCTTACAGGAATGGGGGCTGACCAGATCTACTCAGACATTAAAGATTTAACGAAATAATTACTGCTTTCATTGATGCTCAGCATCAGAAAATAAAATATTTTTTCTAAAGGAGAAAAAAATGAACTTTTTACAAGATGTGATGAATTACATCCTGAATGACTTGGGCTCCGCAATATTCATTCCAGCAATCATCCTTATTTTAGGTTTGGTGGTTGGAGTGAAATTCAAAGATGCTATTGTATCTGCTCTGACCATGGGTGTAGCATTTACAGGTATGTCTATCGTTGTAGGCTTTATGGTTGGAGCGATTGGTCCAGCCACAGAAGCACTCGCGAAGAACACAGGGATTAACCTTCCTGTTGTTGATGTTGGCTGGACGGGAGCTGCGGCGATTACGTGGACATGGACTTATGCGATGTCATCATTTGCAATCATGATTGGTGTTAACTTGATTATGCTGACCTTTAAGTGGACGAAAACATTGAATATTGACTTCTGGAATGCTTGGGGCAAAGCGCTGACCTCCTTCTTGGTTTTCACAGTAACGGGAAATTTAGTTTTTGCCTTTATCGCAGCAGCACTTCAATGTGTGCTTGAGTTGAAATTAGCAGATGCCTTCCAAAAACACATCGAAGATTTGACGGGGATTCCCCTTGTATCAACGACTCACTTCATGACCTCGGCAGTTGTTTTGCTCATGCCCATCAACTGGGTTATGGATAAAATTCCATTTTTCAACAAGCGTCTTGATGTGGAGGGTTTAAAAGCAAAAATCGGTGTTTTCTCAGAAAACTCTGTTATGGGATTTGTCTTAGGTTTGACTCTTGGATTTGCTTCGGCCTATACTGTTTCAGGTTCATTGAATATCGCGATTCAAGTGGCTACGGCAATGGTATTGCTTCCTATGATTGCCAAAATGTTCATGACAGCCTTGGCACCGATTGCAGATAAAATGTCTGAATTTACCAAGTCGAAATTTAAAGACCGTGAAATTATCATCGGTTTGGATTGGCCCATCCTTGCAGGGCGTGCTGAAGTTTGGACAACGATGCTTTTGTTGGTTCCAGTTATTCTTATCTGGGCGGTTATCTTACCAGGAAATGAAATCTTGCCCGTCGCAGGGATTCTGAATTTCTCTATCGCTGTTTCAGGCTTACTGCTTACAGGTGGGAATATCCTTCGTATGCTGGTTATGGGAATTATCACTGCTCCAGTCTATCTTTTAGGCTCGACATGGTTGGCACCTATCCTAACAGGTCTTTCAAATCAAATCGGTGCGATTGAGGGTGTCGAAGCTGGGCAGCGGGTTTCATGGTCTTCCTTTGAAGCACCAGAGTTTCGCGTATTGGTTGCCGAGGTGTTCAATGGAAATATTATCGCAATTGGCGGAGCTCTTGTCTTTGTCTTGATGATTGTTTGGACGAGCAAATATATGAATAAAGCCAAAGTACCATCACAACGCTACGAAAACTAAGTTAAGTGAAGGTAGAAAAGCAAGTTTATGAGGTGAAAAAAATGACAAAGAAGAAGATGAAGTGGAATATTGTCCTATTTCTAGCCATTGCTTTATTTGGGTTCGGTCTCTTTAGTGGACAAGTGCTTTTCAATATCCCGGTCATTGTTTTAGCATTTATTATTCATAGATTTGGTAACCCAATACTTTTCAAAGAGTATTATGATCGAAAGCGAAAGAGTCAAGAGCGTTTTCAAGAGTATAAAAAGAGAACAGAGGAGTAACGACAATGTATACAAGTGAAGGAAAGATGCTCTTTCAAACTGAAAGGGAAGAAATGTCAAAACTGGTGAGAATCATTACGGAACGTGGCTTAACGAATGCTGCGGGCGGTAATTTCTCGTTTTTGACTGAGGATGAAGAAGGCAAGAGATATATTATTATGACGCCTTCTCTGATGAGTGAGAGCTTTTTGGGAGCACTCCCAGCCGCTCAAATCTTAGTGGTTGACTTTGATTCGCAAACGATAGTTGACGGTGTGGGGACCTTGACGCGTGAGATTAATATGCACCAAGCCATCTATCATGCTAATCCTGCGGTTAAAGCAGTGCTACATAGTCATGCCCCCAATACTTTATTTTGGGCAACCGCCAATCTTCCGATTCCAAACTTGACAGAAGGGACTCAGAAAGTCAAAGCAATTCCTATTTTGGACTTTGCCCCAGCGACCTCTGTTGAACTTGCCGAAACTGCCAGAAAGCATATCGAGCAAAATCAAGCCCTGCCCCAGCTCTTTATGTTGAACTCACACGGTCTATTGATTGCACAGACAGGTGTTTCGGGACTTCATGCTATCCATTCAGCATTAGCGATTTTGGAAACAAATGAAATGAATGCTGAAATAGCTTATAAACAAACGGTTCTTCAAGGACTTGGAGTTATGGATGGTTATTATTCTAAAGGTGAGAAAATCGCAACTTTGGAAGAACTTAAAAACGGTACAGCGATTTATAACCACTCACAGATTACTGGTGGTGATTAATGAAAGACAAGCAGAGCTAGAAGAGAATATACTTCTAAATTAGCCTCTGCTTATTTTTTTAGAGAAGGAGAATTAGAAGAGGTTTGAACATGGTTAAAGCAGTTGTTTTTGATATGGATGATACGATTTTTTACCCGCAGCTTCCTTTTGAAAGAGCATTAAAGGCAATTTGTCCTCTTTATGCAGGGGATGTCGCAGAAACTTATCATTTGTTTCGCAGAGTTTCAGATAAAGAATTTGAGCGCGTGCTAAGAGAAGAATGTGATACCTTAACCTTTCAAAAAATACGCTTTAAAAAAACGATGGAACAGTGTGCTTATGAGGCGGTTACGGATGAACAAGCAGCTGATTTTCAGCGCTGTTATTTAAAGGAGCAAGAAAAGATAGAGATGTTGGCGGGGATAAAAGAGACCTTTGATTATCTAAGAGCACACAACATTAAGATAGGTCTTTTAACCAATGGTCCTACGCAACATCAGTGGAAAAAGATTGAGTATTTAAAGCTGAGAGAATATATAGAAGAAAATCACATCCTTGTTTCACAAGAAACAGGCTTTGCTAAACCGGATAAAGAAATTTTTGATTTGATGGCAGCAAGACTTGGATTAACTGCTGATGATTTACTCTATGTTGGTGACAACTGTCAGACCGATATTCTTGGAGGGCTGCAGAGTGGTTGGAGGACGATTTGGATTAATCATAAACAGGAGGATGTCTCTGCTTTCGGAGAGTTTTCAACAGCTTTTGTGATTGCTTCTCATGAAGAATTATTAGCCACCATCGAGCAACTAATTCCATGAAAATCCAAGCAGATAAAAAGCCTCGACTGAGGCTTTTTATTAGTGGAAGATATGACTCTTTTGTGCCATCTCCGAGATTTTCTTTGATGTTTTTTCTAGATGAGGGAAGAACACAAGCCCTGCCACTAAGAAACCAATGCCAACAGCAACGAGGATAACAATGTCAAGCCAAGCATTTGGCCAATAAATCCCGCCAGCTGATTCGCGTAATAAGTTAACCGCATGAGTAAATGGCAGATAAGGGTTAATGGCTTGGAAGAATTTACCAGAGACTTGGATAGGGTAATTTCCTCCCCCGCCAGATATGGAAAGAACCAAGATGATAATGGCAATTCCCTTACCTATATTGCCGAACAGTGCCACCAGCACATAGACCATGATCATAAAGGAGAGAGCAATCAGTAAGGCAAATAAGACGCTATAAACAGGATTATGAACATCTACACCAAGACCAAAATAGTTCCCTAAGGTAACAATCAGCGCTTGGCCAATTCCCATCACGATAAAAGTTAACATTCGAGCTGCAAACTGTTCACGCTTGGAGTAAAGTTTTTTATCGTTTCCCTTTAAGTAAAACTCTGTTACAGCGACACTAGAGAAGAGAACAGCTCCCACCCAGAGACACAGCGCAGTGTAGAAAGGTGTACTTGCTGAACCATTGTTTGCAATCGGATATATCGCATTTTCCTGAACCTCAACAGGTTGTGCAAGGAAGTCGCTTTCTTTAGTCGCATCTAATTTCAAAAGTTTTACAATTTCGCCAAGATCGACTTCTTTTTCTCCTTTATGGATAGCATCAGCGGCTTTACGGATTCCGGTTTTGATACTTGGCCAGTCGTTGATGATAAGGTCATTTGCTTGATCCAAAGCTTTTTCAAGATCAGGCATTTTTTCATTGATTGTTCCCAAGGTTTCGGTGAGTTCCTTGCGAATAGCTGGGTAATCATTTTTAACAAAATCAGCGGCCTTATCCAATTTTTGCTCGACAAGAGGCAGTTCATTTTGATAAAGTGAGGCACCTTTGTTGATAGCACTGATGATTGTGTTCATGTTGCCGTTGAGCATGAGGTTAGCATCGTGAACTTCTTGTTTGATCGCAGGCAACTCTTTTTGATACTTTTCAAGTAAAGCTATGGCGTTCGAAACAGTCTTACTTGTAGAGTTGAGTAAGGATTCAAAATCGATAGCTTGGGCCTTTGTTAAGAGGCCTTGGGCATTTTTGATGGTTGCGATGAGTTGCGTAAGAATTTTATTAAGTGACGCACTTACTGCATCAACATCAATGTTGTCAATAAGAGCAGAAAGGTTATTGGCCAGCGTTTCAACTTCGCTCAGAGCTTGGTCAATATCTATTGCTTCGCCATTTGCAATAGCTGTCTTTAAAGTTTCTAATCTACCATCAAGTTTTATCAGCGCCTCAGAATACAGCTTGAGTTTTTGAATTGCACTATCGAAATTATGATTTCCAGTGCTTGCCTGTGTATTTTCTAGAAAGGTGATGAGGTTTTTAACGATATTTTCTTGTTGTTTAATATTATCTTGGAAATTTTGAATAGCAGCTATTTTTTCCTCGGGGCTGAGATGATTATTGTTCAAAGCTGCTCTTATTGCTTTAACATATGCAGACGTAGAATGGGCAAAATTTTGCAGAGCTTTCAAAGTTATATTAAGACTGTTTGTAATGCTCGGCAAAGCATTTTGAAGCTGCGTTGCACCGTCCAAAGTAGTAGAAGCCAGCTCATTGGCTTGATCGCCGAGTTTGCGAATATCTGGCAAGGCAGTTTGGACTTGCTGGATGATGGTTAAGCCTTGTTTAGCCTCTTGAATTCCTTCATTCATTGTTTGTTCAACAGAGGCAAAGTCATTGTCAATCATTGCAAGCTGTTTACCGGCATTTTGAATTTCAGGTATCTTTGCCTGCAGTGTCATGATGATGGAAAGCTGGTTTTTAATCATGGGCATACTGTCATCCAGTTGCACAACTTTTTGACCAAGCGCATCAACTTCAGGCAAGTAGTCAATAAATTCATTTGCCTTGTCCAGTTTAGCTTTCAAATCAGGCATCTTATCGTGCAAATCAACCACTTGCTGTGTATATTGGTCAATTGTATCTAAATTATCATTAGTGGATAAAATGATATTCTTTATTTTTTGGATGCTGACCATGTTTTTATCAATGTCATAGCCGATATCATTGAAGGTTTTGAGCAGCGTGCTGCTTGCCGTCTTAACAAATTCTTCGGAAATCTGACTTTGTAAAGAAGTCGCACCTTTCGAAGTAATTTTCGGGGCAATAGCATTTATTTTTTCATTGATAGAATAAACAATTTTAGGTTTCTGGATATCTCCAGTGGTAAAGCTGAGTAGATTTTTTGAAAAGTCCTCTGGCAAATAGATACCCGCGTAGTATTTACCAGACTTGACCCCTTTATCTAACTCTTGTTTAGAGTGGACGAATTTCCAGCCGAGCTGCTTATTCTTTTTTAGGTTTTTCAGGACTTCATCACCAATATTTATCGACTTGTCCTGAAACTTTTCTGTTCGGTCATCACTATAAACCGCGATTGGAAGCTGTGAAGTATTTGCATAAGGATCCCAAAGGGCTTTAATATTAAACCAAGCGTATAGAGATGGAATAAACATCAAAGCAAGAACTAAAAAAATTGCTATTGGATTTTTAAAGATGCGCTTCCAATCTAGAATAAATAGTTTCCCTGTATTTTTTATATGTTTCACATACTCTCCTCTTTTAGTAAATCTCTGGCAGTTTTAATTTTTGTCATCAGCCGATCAAAGCCATCAACAGTGCGGAAATTTGTTCGGGTGTTTCTTTCCGTTTGCGACGAATCCAAGCTTGAGTTAAACCGAAAATAGCATTGGCATAGTAGCTTGTCATATAGATACTTTCCAGTTTGTCCAGTTTCTCTCGCTTAGGGTTGTGAGGCAAGATGGAACGTGCCAAAATGTTTTTTAGCTGGGCTTGCATGAACTGATGGATTTCTTTGCTGCCATTTTCTGAAAATAAAGCAGCATAAATTTCATTGTTATCAAGGAACTCATAAGTTTCTAGCATTGTTTTATAAAGATCACCATTGTTTTTTTCGAAAACATATTCGATTGTATTAAACAAAGTTTTTTGGTATTGATCAATCATATCGTACTTGTCTTGATAATGGGCATAAAAGCCACTGCGACTAACCTTAGCTACCTTCACAAGTTCAGTTGTTGTGATGTGGTCAAAGGGTTTTTCTTGCAAAAGTTGTGTTATTGCATCACGAAGCCGTGCTTTTGTACGTTCTTTTCTATTCTCCATAACTCCTCCTCTATTGTCAAAATATAAAAAGAACATGGTGTCTATAATCGTTAAAGGCATTCATTACAAGTCCTCTTGTGCTTACGGTATGCAATTATAGCACAAAGTGGACGTCGTGTCTATAATTTGATGTTTTAATTTTCGACCTCTTGGGCTGACCAAGTACGCTCAACTTTAACATATGATGCAGATAAAAAATGGTCCGGTCCTTAAATTATACGGTTTAAGGATGTTTTTTTTTTTTTTGCTGAAATATTTTTGTTGAGAACAAGGTCTCTCCCTTACGAGCAGAGAAATGTTCGAAATCTTTTCGCGAACTAAACGCAATAATATTTTAACCGAAAAGTAATAAATTGTTGACAAGCGTAATTTGTTGTGTTAAACTATCCCTTGGGTGAGAAAGCGCCTACATTTCTCTTGGAGGCAAACCTCTCACACACTCTATCGCCCAAAAGGTGAACTATTATTATTTGAAGGAGGCTTTATTATGGGACAAATTTCCGTAACGCCTGAAGAACTCAAACAAGAAGCGCAAGTTTATATTCGCTCTAAAGATGCGATTGAAGCGGCCATTCAAGAGGTGAATCGCATGAACGACATCATTGCCCAACAATGGAAAGGGCAAGCCTTTCAGTCTTATTTGGAACAGTACAATCAGCTTTATCAAAACGTTCAAAAATTTGAAGAGTTGCTTGAAAATATCAACCAACAGCTCAATAAATACGCAGATACTGTTGCTGAGCGTGATGCGCAAGATGCGCAAAGCTTTGGCTTCTAAGCATTTTCTTAAGGGCACCTTGTGGCGCCTTTTTATATTGATAGGACTAAAGATGAAATACAACAGAATAGTTTTAATATTGCTTTTCTTGCTTCTGAGTCACCCAGTTTCTGCACAGGCTGATGGTCGTCTGGTCTTGGATACTTCTGTACTTACAAATCAGAAGTCTACAGGAACAGGGACCAGCCGTTTTGAGATTCGGGGGCGGATTTTCTCTGAGACCTTGAATAAAAGGGTCGAGGATCAGAAAAAGCAGTCTGAAACGGTCAGTCAAAGCCATAAAAGGATAGATTTCACAAAGACCCATACCGCCCCGCTTTACACTAGGGATTTTAAAGCCCTCAAAAGCGGACTTTTTAAAGATTACACAGGCAGTCAAATTGCTTCGAAAGAACAAGGGACTTCTTCTGAAGATCAAGCGTTTTGGCTGCTTTTACTTGCGGCCTTGCCACTGCTGGTCCTGACCTACTTTGTGGCCAAGGGCTTGAGGAGAAAGAAACAGATATGAACAAGCACATCGCGATTAGCTTAGAATGGATGCACAAACAGGTGGACGTACTGGTGCCAGGAAACATAACGCCCCGTCGTCTAGTAGAACTTTTGACAGAGACATTTGCTTCAAGGGGGCAAGGTTTGCCTAAAAAATGGCACTTTAGGGTCAAAGGAAAGCCCGTTCATCTGTCATCTGGTCGAACCTTGGAAGAATTACAAATAAGCAATGGAGATATTTTCCAGATTATAGCAGGAGAAAATTATGAAATGTTTTGATGGACAAACGACATTAGAATTCGACACAAGCCAAAGCACTTGGCGGATATATTTTACCGGAGCGCAAGTGACTCACATTGATTTAGACTTCATCCAGCAGAAGGTCCAACTTGAGAAATCTCAGGATGAACGTTTTGCTTACAGTGTAAACTATCAAGTCGTGGCATCTACACAGACCCTAAACGTCCTCATCAAGGATACACAAGGGGAATTAAGTCGTCTGGCTCTGGCTATAAAGTTAAGCGAACTCACAGGTGCGCAGGCGGAGTTTCAGATACCTTTTGTGCATCCAGAAAATATCATCCTCAAAGACGGGCATCTAAGCTTTGTGCACAGGGGATTTGAAAGCAGTCTTGCGCCAATGGCAAATGATGCAGAACTTTTCCTCACACAGTATAAGGCTTTGGTTTTTGCGGTGCTATACCCCAAAACTTCATTTGAAGCCTTTTTGGGAGCGGAAAACAGTCTGAAAGATAAGTTTTCAACCGCCCTTGCGCGCAGTGAACGCATTGAAGACATTCAAAACATCCTTCAAACGCAATACAAGAAGGTGCAGGCCACCGAAGCTCAAAGTCTAACTCAGGTCTCCAAAGTCCGTTATGGCCTCTTCAAATATGGTGGCTCTTTAGCCTTGCTTGCTACCCTAGTTCTTGCATTCATCACTTATGTAGATAAAACGACGACTTTGCCGAAGGCAGAAGCAGTGCAAAGTGCCCAAGCCAGCTTCATTACCCAGCATTATGATCAAGCACTTCGCGCTCTTGAAAAATATGAGCCCAAGGACTTATCGAAGGAGGCAAGATTTGTTTTAGCTGCCGCCTCAGTCAACCTCGCCCACTTGACCACAGCGCAAAAGACAGCAGTCTTGAACACGATTGCACCAAGTACCGATGACAATACACTGGACTTCTGGATCTACCAAGGACGTGGTGCCTTTGAAAAGTCTCTGGATTTGGCAAAAAATATCGGGGATAACCAGTTGACCCTCCTTGCCTATACGGACCTTTATGAGGCTACAAAACTTAACAAGAAAATGAAGGGTACAGAAAAACAAAAACGCTTGGAAGACTACGAGAAGCAAATTCAAGAATTAAGCAAGGCATTGGAGTAAGCAGATGAAAAACTTATTTGACATCCCTCCCCAGACTCAGAAAAATCAGAATTTTTTGGATGAAGGCGCATATCCGGAAGCACTTCTTTATGCGGTCTATGTTCTTAACACGCGACTTGAGCGGCTGACCCTTAGCGCATCGCATCTCTACGACAACTATGAGGAGGTAGCAGTTGGTCTCATGGGAGAGGCGCTGATGATTGGCGGTTCGCGTGCAGCGCATGGCAGATTTCAGCTTAAAGATGATGCGAGAGAATTTTTCGTTTTGGATGCCAGACAGCTGCACACCCACTTTTTACGCTTGGGCAAGGGGGACTTTATCATCAGTAATACGCACAGAAATTGTGCGATTCAGACACAGGATGCCTCGACCATCGTCATCGATCATCGAGATTCTAAAAACCCTCAGGTCTTGCTTAAGCCGGAAGGGGATTTCCTCTATTTTAAAAATCAAAAAATTACCAGCCCTACAGGTTTCAAGTGGGAGGTGGGGGATCAGTTGCTTACCCCTGAGCTGATGATTGAGCGCAGACCTGCACAGTGGAAGGTGACGGTCTTTACAGATAAGGTCAGTTTTAAAGTCCAAAATTTTCTAGAGGTGCGTAGAAAGCTGGAAAAACCGCAAGACTTTCCAGAGTATCGCCGTTCACCACGCTTGAACCTTGAAGTTCCAGAAGATAAGTTTTCTTATCAAAAGCTGGATGCGCCGGAGGAAAGCATCAAAAATGGTTTAGTCAAAACGATTTTGGCCCCCTTGATTACTCTGGGTGGGATGGCTGGTGTTTCGGTGATGACAGGCTCTAACCCTGCCATGCTTGTGGCTACAGGTCTTACGGCTGCCATGACCGCAGTCTTTACCGTCACCCAGTATCGGACAGATAAGAAAGAGCAGAAGGCAAGAGCAGCTGAGCGCGAGGCAAACTATCAGTCCTATGTGACCAAGACGACGAGCGAAATCGCCCGCAAGCACCGCAAGGAAAATCAAGTCCTCCATTACCAGCAACCCAGCCCCACTCAACTCTTGGATAAGATTGAGCAGTATGATGCCAGACTCTACGAGCGGATGGTCAATAACAAAGATTTCCTGCAGGTGTCTCTCGGTACAGGAAGCCGTCCATCTCGTCTTAAGGTGAGTTCGGATTATAGCCCACGTGATGAGGATGAATGGGCCAAGCATGTCAAGGGCTTAGTGACACACTTTAGCAAACAAAAAGAAGTGCCCATCCCCTTAGACTTGTACAGACAAAGCTTGGGTCTTGTGGGGAATTATGAGGACTTGAAAAGAACCGTGTCGCACCTGCTCTTACAAATGGCTTTCTTTCATTCTTACCGTGATGTGAATTTCATCACCCTAGTGCCTGAAAGCGACTATGAAAGTTATTGGAAGCAATGGCGTTTTGTGCCTCACTTCAAGATGGCCGCCATCAACACACGGGGGCTGGTCCACAATGCCAAATCTCGCGATATGATCCTCTCAAGTTTTTACCAGCTTTTGAAGACCCGAAAACAAGAGCTGGAAGCTTCAGGTCGCGAAAAACCAACCTTCCTGCCACATTTTGTCTTCACAGTCTTTGAGGATGCTTATCTGGCTGGCCATGGACTCCATGCATTCTTGGCTGAGGACATGAGTGATTTGGGAGTCACAGTCATTTGGTCCAAGGAGGACAAAAAACTTCTGCCAGAAACAGTGACAGCCTTGGTTGAAGTCAAAAACCAGACGGCTGGCATTTTGGTTCAAAGCAATGGAAAAATCATGGAACAGCTCTTCAAACCTTATCCAGAAGTAGAAGACAAGGAAGGCTACGAGATTCTGCTTCGCCAGCTGGGCGCATTGACTCATATGGAAGTAGAGAAAAATGCTATTCCGGAGCGCTTGTCCTTGTTGGAACAATACATGGTTGAGCGTACAGAGGACTTGAACATCTCAGAACGCTGGGCACAAGCGCAGCCCAATAAGTCCATCCAATCGATGATTGGCTGGAAGGGAGCGCGCGAGCCTTCTTACTGGGACTTACACGAGCAAGTCCATGGACCGCACGCCATCGTGGGAGGAACATCGGGCTCTGGAAAATCAGAGTTCTTGACGACCTACTTGATAGGTCTGGCCATTAATTTCAGTCCGGAAGATATTGGCATGCTTATCATTGACTGGAAGGGCGGCGGGATTGCCAACACACTGTCTGACCTGCCTCACTTCATGGGAGCTATCACTAACCTAGATGGGGCAGGGACAGCGCGGGCTTTGGCTTCGATCAATGCCGAGCTGAAAAAACGTCAAGCCCTCTTCAACAGCTATGGTGTGAATAATATCAATGGCTACATGAAGCTCTATCGTGAGCGCCATCATCCACGGGAGGGTGTACTTTATCCAACAGAAGCTTTGCCGCATTTGATCTTGGTTTCAGATGAATTTGCCGAACTGAAAGAAAACGTGCCAGAGTTTTTGACCGAGTTAACCTCTGTGGCCCGTATCGGCCGTTCACTGGGTGTCCATCTTATCCTTGCGACACAGAAACCTGACGGTGTGGTCAATGACCAGATCGATGCCAACTCCAAGTCCAAAGTAGCCCTTAAGATGTCTGATGAGAATAACTCTAGAGCCTTGATAAAAACTGTGGATGCGGCCCACATCACCACAGCGGGACGTGGCTATCTGCGTGTGGGCGAGTCTGAGCTTTATGAACTTTTCCAGTCGGGATATGGTGGGGTGGCTTACACTCCTGATGGGACTAAGGAAGAGATTAAAGACGAACGGATTTATGCCATCAATGAGTTGTGCCAGGCCGAGTTGCTTTATGATCCGCGGGAGGAAGCGGTGGATCAAGAGAGCAAAAAGGAAGAGCCTGAAAGCCAGTTGAGTGCGGTCATCAAGACCATTAAGACTCTCTTTGAAGCTTCTGACTATCAAAAACCCCAGCAGCCCTGGCTGCCTAATCTGCCCGAGAAGCTGGCGACACCAAGGGTTAAAGCGAGCAATGAAAGAAAGCTCAAGATTCCTCTGGGCCTGTTGGATATCCCGAGTGCGCAAAGGCAAGACGTGTACAACTTTGACTTGGAAGAGCACTCACACACGGTGATTTTCTCAAGCCCTGGCTTTGGGAAATCGACCACATTACAAACCCTTGTGATGAACTTGGCAAGACAAAACACGCCAGAGCACCTCCACTTTAACCTTCTAGACTTTGGGACGAATGGCTTATTGCCACTTAAAAATCTGCCGCATGTGGCGGATATGGTCATGCTTGAAGAGGAGGAGAAATTATCCAAAATGCTGGGTAGGATCTCGTCTGCCCTTGCGACACGTAAAGCCCTTTTCAAGACGGAAGGTGTCGCCAACCTTAAGCAGTATGAGAGCAAGACAGGACAACACTTGCCCATCCTTGTCAATATCCTTGATGCTTATGATAATCTGACCCAGCAAGACAAGCGCAAGGATGCCATTGATGAGCTTCTTATGCAGGTCTTGCGTGAAGGTCAAGCTCTGGGTATTTATCTTGTGCTTACAGCTGGACGTTATAACGGTATCCGGATGAACATGATGGCTAATATCCAGACTAAGCTGGCTCTCTTTCTTAACGAAGACTCAGACCTTGGCAGTATTATTGGCCGTGAGAAACTGGAACAAGTGGAAGTTCAGGGACGTGGGCAAGTTAAGCTGGAAGAGGCTTTGTCTGTGCAGATTTATCTGCCTGCTCAGGCAGAAAATGAGGCGCAACTCTTGGAAGTGCTTGAGCATGAGATTAAGACTATGGATGAAGGATGGACGGGAGAGAGGCCGGAGAGGATTCCGATGGTGGGAGAATACGTTGACTTTGAACAATTTGAGACTTCTGACAAAGGGGAATTTTATTTAGGTTTAAATAAACGTGATGCTCAGCCTGTAACTTTTGAACTTTTCAAAGGTCAACCCTTGACACTCTTGGCTTCAAATAAAAAGCAAACCTTATTCCTTGGAGACTTTATTGCGGAACAACTTGCAGATTTTGAAGAGGATATCATAAAAATTGATTTTATCGGTAATTTGGCCGATGTACCAAGTTCACTTGCCATTGGTAAAGAAGAAATTACGAAACAGAGTGTTGATGTTCGAGAAGCATTGGGAGCTTTAACGACATCACAAAAAGAAGAACAAAGAATTGTAATACTGAATGGTCTCTCACAAATTTTAGCTAAACTTCAAGTTACAGCAGAAGTCTTTATTGAGCTTTTAGAGGGGACAAATGAAAATACCCAATATATTCTTTTAGACTTATTCAATAACATTGGTAGTCCTATGAATCTCATGACAAAGGCTATAAAGGAAAATCTACAACATATTCTTTTTGCAGGAGATATGCAAAGCCAAGCACTGGTAGATTTGAGCATGGAGGAACGCAAGCGAAAATTTGCCTTACAAGAAATGTTCTACCTCAATGATGAGAGTTTAAGTATGTTGGTATTGCCAAGTAAAGGAGGGGGAGAAGATGAGTGAATTACCTCGATTAATTCCCTTAGGTTCAGCAGTTAGACTGAAAAATGAAGAAGAAGACACGCAAGTTTATGTTGTGATTGGCCGTGCTTTTATGGATGCCCAGACATCAGGCTATCAAGCGGTTGCTTACCCTTATGGTTATGGTGAGAAATATCGTATTCATGTTTTTAAGGGCCAGGAGCTTGAAGTAGTTTTGGAAGGTTACAGCATTGATGAAGAAGAAACAGCCTTTATACAAGAACGTTTGGCGGAAATGGAAGAACGACAAAAAAATCCTCCCCCAAAAATTGTTTCGCATGCATTAGAAGAGACACAAGAAAAAACTTTAAGCCATGAAGAACAACTTAAAGAAGACCCTTTTTATAAGTTTAGAAAAGTGGAGGAGAAATAATGGCAGAATTTAAATCAAGTACAGGGGCGGCTTCTAGGGCTGTTGGCGGCTTTCAGAAAACAAGTTTTTCCCCAGCCCAAGCAAGAGTCAGCCGTAGTACACCTAGGAGTATGAAGAATGGAAAGAAACTTTCGGATAATGTTTATAAAAGCGTTGCGGGGCTCAATAAAAAAATGCTTGAATTAGCAAAAGCTGTCCCCGCTTATGCTCAAAAAGTAGAGGCAGATGACTTAAAGGATTCACAGATGATTACGAAAGTTCTTCCCCCTCACTTTGGCTCTTCAAAATCATCATCTATTTTTTAGGAGGACTTGTGATGAGTGAAAAAAAGATAGAACTTTCTCGCAGTATTCAGTCTAAGGAAGAAGAAATTCAAGATTTTAATCGCATCAAGCAAGGGTTTTTGGAAGTGGTCTCAGACTTTTCAAGGACTGCTAAACAAACACAAGAAATCTTGATGGAGAATCATGAAACAGGGACAGACTCAGACGATTTTGAAGCCAAACAGGTATTTGAAAATGAACAACTCTTCCTCCAAGAAACAATAAAGAAAACGCGAATGTTAGAGGCAGACTTAGAAGAGGAGAGTCAGAAACATCTCCACCAACTTCAAAAAGACTTGGACGATTTGGAAGGACAAAAGCGAAAGGAAGAAACAAATGGGCGCTAAATATATTGTCAGTGAATCTTCATCATTGATGAGAGCCATGGAGACCAACTTAAGGCAAAGTCAAAGGGTTACGGATACTTTGAAAAGAGCCACACGTCAGTTGACGTCCTCGCTCCAAAGTGGTGACTTGAAAGGCAAAGCTTATGGCTCTGCCAAAAACTATGTGTTGAATGTCTTGAATCCCCTCATGAACAAAGCCAGTGAAGGCATTTCAGATGGCTTAGCAGACTTGGCTACATATAAGTATGAAGACAGTCAAATTGCTCATTATGGGAATATTGATGTGGCTCAACTTCAAGCAGAGAAGCAGACCAAGGAGGAAGCCAGACGAAGAGTGGTCAGCCAGAGAGAAAGCTTACAAACTTTCCCGCTCTCGATGCTTGCGACCTTGTCTCCGGTTGCTTATAGTGGCGCAATTTTTGCCATGAATACTTTTGAGCACCAGATGACTGACAGTATCAAGGATATAGATGAAAAGCTCTTGGCTTTTGAAAGCTTTGAGAGTAATACGAATGCTTTGTTTCAGGATACAAACGCAGTATTTGAAGCTCTTCAAAGAGCGATCAATGCCCTTAATAGCATCAAGATAAGCGGTTCAGGAGCAGGACTTAGCTTGTCTATTCCGAGTGGTATGGGTGGTTTGGTAAGTAAGATGACGAACAGTAAGCTTGGGGCTGGGGATGTAGAACTGAAAAAATTGTATGAAGTAGAGGAAGCAGAGAGTCCATATGTTACTGCTATTCTTGATTTATTTGGAGATAAAGTTAAAGACAAATCATTAGAAGCGTTCAAACAAATGCTCAATCACTATGGTTCTGGAACTATACTTTCTAATGAAGAACTAGAACACTTGATTAATGCTAATTCTTTCGTACAGGCAGCAAAAAAGATTGGAAAATTTATGCCATATTTGAATATGGGTCCTAATTTTTATTCGAAACTTAATGAACAAAATAGTGTTTATATCGCAGGAGAATACGCGATTATAAGTTTTATTCTTACAGGAGTATCAGACTCTATCACCCTTAATACAGGGGGCGCTTTTATGCAACCATTGATTGACGCCTCCTATGAAAAAGGAAGTTGGTTTGAGCAGTATGGAGATGTTTTGAAAAAAAGAAAAGAGCTTCAAGAGAAATATGATATTCAAGAAAGTTTCTCTGACAAGATATTTGACGATATGATTAATGGGAAGAATAGTAACACACCGAATAATAGTATTCCTCCATATAATCCATATGGACATTAAGGAGAAGGCATGATAATCTTTATTGTTATCTTACTACTTGGTTTATTCTTTTGGGGTTTGATAGGTTTAGTAGAATATTTTGTTAATAAAAAACAAGTAATAGAAAAGCTAGATAAGTCAATTTTGCAAAATGAACGTGAAAGAGAACGTGATTGGTCGCCTATTGAACTTATAGCTGTAAAAGAAACGTCATATTACTCAATTATAAAAACTTTAGATGAACAATATTTTTTAGTCAAACATCTCCCAGTACGGAATGTATTTAAGAAAACTTCCAATTGGAGAGGATATAAGATAAATGTAGAATTTGTAGAAAAAATAAGAGATTTCAAACCTAAAGATTTTTCTTTAATTACTTTTTTAGGAGGATTATCAGGTGTGTTTATTTTCGTGAGACACTTTGCAACTGAAAAAGATCTGTGGTGGTTTACTGATCTTGGTATGCTTCTACTTTATTTAGTTGTTATTGTTTTGGGATGTATTGTAGGTTATAAAAGAGTAAGGCGGAGCATTGCTAACTTTGAAAAAAAATATCAAATTTCTCAACAAAATTTTGATATTTTGGATTTAAAAATTCGAAGCCATCAAATTTTACTTCCGATATTTTCGGTTATTGTATTGATTGCGACTTCTTTTATTCCCTTACCATTTTGGTTTAGAGTAGCTTTTGTTGTAGTAATATCTGAAGAATTAATTCCTAGATTAATCTCAACTATTGGTAAAGAAAAAAAACAGAAATTGGAATCATTCGTTTCAGGAATTCAAAAGTATCTCTATGGAGAAGATGCTAGTTGGACGGATATTGGAGTTCCTTCAGAAATAAATAATGATTACAGGAGAGAGAAATGAAAGTAGAATTATTACCTATTGGAAGCGTTGTAACGTTAAAAGGAGGCTCATCTGAGATAGTAGTTCTGGGATGGTATCCAACGATTCCTGATGATAAAGAGTTGCATATTTCAGATTATGTTGGAACTAATTTGCCTTTGGGTATTCATTCAGGAAATATATTTAATTTTGACGCCGCAGATATAGCCAGATTACTACATACAGGATATGAATCTGAAGTGACTTTGAAATTTAAAAAAGAAATTACAGAATGGTATAGTGAAAATAAAAGTGTGTTTAAGCAACACTTAGATAAATAGAAAAGCAAGATAAATGAAAATAACAAAAGTTTGGTAAAAAGCTGAAACGATTGAAAAGATATACAATCTAATCCTAGAGCCAAGTTTAACTAAATAAGATTGAGAGCTTTTGATGAATACCAAGAAAGTTTTAGCTAGTGAAGCAGATGTAATGCTAGTTTTAGAAAAAGTATAGGCTAGTTTTCAGAAACTAGGGAGCAGAAGTCAACTTACAGCATCTGTTAAAATCTTTTACGAATCTATTCCTATAAACTTAGAAGGCGATGGATTTTCACAAAAAATGTTGGAATGAGTCAGGGGAAAATTGCTTACTTAATCGTGGCAATTCTCTTCACATTTGTTGTTTTTAGTGCTATTATCAGAGCTTCCAGAATGATAAGTATAAGTATATTAACTTCGGGTTGAAGAAAGTACTGTCATTACTATATCTTCAATCATGATACTCATAAATTTAATTCAAATAATTTTTGTATGGCTTGCGTTCTCGAAATATAATAGTAAGTCAGGTAGAGGTTGGTCTATTTTCTTACTTGTGTATGGAGTTCTGCTTATGTTAGGGGGGGACGATTACCTTGATAGCTGATGCTCTTGAAGGTTTAGGTACTCTTCTTGCAGGTTCTACGATGATAGCAGCTTATACCCTTAAGAGAGCTGAACTTTCTCAAAAATGAATGTATATAATCATTAGGAGTAGGATTCAATATTTCATTAAAAGGCGGTTTACTTATTTGGAAAATGACGAACTATGGAGATAATCCAAATGATGGAAGATATATTCAAGAAGGAATAGATGACTATGAAAAATATCACTAAAAAACAGTGGATTATTGCTTCAACAGTACAACAGCATATATAGTGATTTCATTTGTAGTACTAGTTTTTGTTTTAAAAGATTATCTAGCTGTACATTTTCCCAATGAAGAACGCGTAAGAACGACTTAGAAGGACAAAAACGAAAGGAAGAAACAAATGGGCGCTAAATATATTGTCAGTGAATCTTCATCATTGATGAGAGCCATGGAGACCAACTTAAGGCAAAGTCAAAGGGTTACGGATACTTTGAAAAGGGCCACACGTCAGTTGACGTCCTCTCTCCAAAGTGGTGACTTGAAAGGCAAAGCTTATGGCTCTGCCAAAAACTATGTCTTGAATGTCTTGAATCCCCTCATGAACAAAGCCAGTGAAGGCATTTCAGATGGCTTAGCCGACTTGGCTACATATAAGTATGAAGACAGCCAAATTGCTCATTATGGGAACATTGACGTGGCTCAACTTCAAGCAGAGAAGCAGACCAAGGAGGAAGCCAGACGAAGAGTGGTCAGTCAGAGAGAAAGCTTACAAACTTTCCCGCTCTCGATGCTTGCGACCTTGTCTCCGGTTGCTTATAGTGGCGCAATTTTTGCCATGAATGCTTTTGAGCACCAGATGACTGACAGTATCAAGGGGATAGATGAAAAGCTCTTGGCTTTTGAAAGCTTTGAGAGTAATACGAATGCTTTGTTTCAGGATACAAACGCAGTATTTGAGGCCCTTCAAAGAGCTATAAATGCCCTTAATAGCATCAAGATAAGTGGTTCAGGAGCAGGACTTAGCTTGTCTATTCCGAGTGGTATGGGTGGCTTGGTAAGTAAGATGACGAACAGTAAGCTTGGGGCTGGGGATAAGGATTCGGGTTACAATAAGCTATCAGCAGCAGAGCGGGCAGAAATAGCTAATATGAGCGAGGGAACGAGAACAGAGCTGGATCGGATTGCAGGTTATACAAACAATGCTTTAATAGGGGCTGTGTTTACGACTGCAGGTAGTGCTATTTCAAGTTTAGACGACAGCATCCCCAATGTAGCTAGTTATTGGGGAGTATACGGGAAAGGACCTTGGGTGTGGAATGGAAAAGGCTATGGTCAAGCTGTAACGGGCGCTGTGAGCAAGAATGTAGCAAAGAATTTCATTCCACCTGTACTAGGCCCAGCAGAATATGGTTTAGATATTTGGCAGAACTTGGCAGGTGGTGAAACGATTGGACAAGCTTTTGCACATACGGCTATAACGGGAAGCCTGGACTAATGTCAAATAATTAGACAGAAAATGAGCTATGTTTTCTTAAAATAGTTTTCCTCCTTCTGATTTGGAG
>NZ_CALPDE010000011.1 GCF_943193185.1 Lactococcus ileimucosae | reverse complement strand
AAAGTCCTTTCTTTTTTGTGTCTTCTTAGACAGATTATAACACACTAATTTGTGTCTACTTTTATAGTATAGCTCCACTGTAAGCCCTGAAATTAGAACAATTATCACTCTTAGATTTAAAGAGAAAAAGCCATGGTGGCAAATTGGGGCTAGGCTTTATATGGATGAACGGACAGCCAGAAGAAAATACGAGAATTTAAAGAGTCTCCTCAGAGATTCTCTGTGGCATGATTTAGTATAGAAATTGATGTCCGTTTTCTGTCCGTTCTATGCCGTTTTTAAGTGAGATAATGGTAGCATGAACAATTCAGCAAAGACACATGAAAAAGTTCGGTTGAGTAAAGAGTGCTGACATTGTTCATAACTGTTAGGGGCTACTTTACGTAGCGAGACGTTGCTGGACGATAAAACCAGCGTTGGGGAACTTAGCTCAGTTGGTTAGAGCGCACGACTGTTAATCGTGTGGTCGGTGGTTCGAGTCCATCAGGTCCCGTTTGTGCATCTCGGTTGAAGCAAGGTGATACTTGTCCGAGAGCCTTCTTTGGTAGAAGTACCTAAAGTAGCTAGCAGAGCGTAAGGTGATAGCCTTATAATTTGTTACTTGAAACTCGTGAGAGATGGATAGGCTAGTAAAAGCTAGTGTGAAAGTTGGAGGTGTGCCACAATAACATAATCATAGAGCATAGGTCTTTTCGTTGGATAGAATTGGACGGTCAAGAAATTGACAGGTCTGGCTAAGTTAGTGGTAGGAGTTTGCAATCTTCTTCAAAACCTTAGTAATTGCAAAACAATCCGATTTGCCGTGAACAGAAGAAATTCTGGTATAAGAAAAGCGCTTAGTACGAGTAGCATAAGGCAACCCAACAGATTATATTGCTAACATATTAAATCTGTATCATGTGAAAGTTGGTGAGTTTCGGTCTCAGCCCTGACGTTAAAAGAGAAGCAATAGGAGCTTAGAGAGTTGCTCCTTTAAGTAGAGCCTATTGAGTCAGTCGCTTAATAATGAGAGTGTTATTGTGGTTGGAGAAAAACCGCACAATTAAACAGGATGGGTGGCAAGGTGTTACGTTAGTTTCATAAGCTAAAATAGAACGGTTCGATTCCGTTATCCTGAATAGCAGGTGCTTTGCAGGGCGTGCCTGACTCTTGAAAATACTTATAAACACTATCCTGCTTAAAGCTGCTATATAATTAGTAGCTTTTTTTGAGATCTAACAAGGAGATTATATGAATACAAAAGGAAACATTAGAATTTCTTTTCCAACTATTCCCTTTTTTTGCTATACTAATTTTAGTGAAAACGTTAAAGGAGAATTAAACATGGATTTATCTGACCCAACTATTGTAGAATTGAGTGTTCGATTAGCTGAAGCAACGGCCAAAAATACCGCAACAGCAATTTCAAACAAAATAAGGGCATTAAAAACAGAAAAAGATGACAAAAAAACCATTGCTGAGATGACTGAATTAATCTATGAGATTTTAGATGAAAAGCAAGAAGTAGAAATAATCGCCAAAAGCTATCAGGAAGAGTTAGTTGCTCAAAAATTAACGAGTGATGACCTAAACTTTGTAGTTGATACAGTGATACCAGCTATTAAAGAATTTATAAAAAAAAGCTCCAAAGACCCATTGCAAACTAGTAGTCAACTCTCAGAGATTGAAGCATTAGAACCGTTATTATCATTAAATACTTTGATGGTGCTACAAACACTTGGATTTAATTATAAAAAAGGTATTGGTGAACCCCTTACTAATCTAGTTAGTACCTTAATTCGTAAAAGTACAAAGAATGATGAATCAAGGCTTGTGGAGCTAGCAACTGAAAGAGAAATAGAGTATTTTAAATTATTACAGGATTCAGAAGCATTTGAACGTTTGCAACAGATGAGCGGTAATAATCATTAATAAATTAAAGCTGTCAGTACTGGCAGCTTTTTTACATATCTAGAGGAGGGAGGTATGAAACTAACTGAGAAACAGAAACGCTTTGCAGACTTTTATATCGAACTCGGGAATGCTGAAAAAGCTGCTATTAAAGCCGGCTATTCAAAAAGTTATGCTCGGGGAAATGCACATAAATTAGTTGCAAATGTGAGCATTAAAATCTATATAGAAGAGCGTATGAATCAGTTAGCTTCTGAGCGTATTATGAGCGCACAGGAGATACTTGAAAGGCTTTCATTAATAGCTAAGGCTGAAATTACCGAAACGGTTGTTGTTGCCAACGCAGAGGGGTGTTCAGAAGTTGAGAAAACTCCCGACTTTAAGACACAAATACAAGCTATGAAGGAACTCCTTAAACGTTATCCAGGTAATGATAAGCTCTTAGAACAGCAGCTTAGAAAGGTTACTGCCGAGGCTGATATAGCAGAGCTTAGAGTTGAGACTCTTAAGAATGCCACCAATGAAACTGTTGAAGAGAAGCTTGACGTGCTGTTGGGGAGATTAGGAAAAGAGTTAGATGATTAGTGATGTGTATACAAAAAAACAAATTGAGGTACTTAAAGAAACGGTAAATAAAGATTGGTTTATTGCTCTCCTTCATGGCGCAAAGCGCTCTGGTAAAACAAAGATTAATAACGATCTTTTTTTATTTGAACTAAGACGTGTTCGCAAAATTGCGGATGACGAAGGAGTTAAAGAACCTATGTATATCTTAGCTGGTGTGTCTTCAAGTACGATTCAGAAAAATGTTTTACAGGAACTGTATAACATGTACAATATTTCCCCTAAATTTGATAAACATGGAAATTTTAAATTGCTTGGTGTAAAAGTTGTTCAAGCCTATACAGGGAACATAGGAGGGGTGGGGGCAATTCGTGGTATGACTGCTTACGGCGCTTATGTTAATGAAGCATCACTTGCTAGACAGGAAGTATTTGCGGAGATTATTTCACGTTGTTCTGGAACTGGAGCGCGTATCTTAGCGGATACTAACCCAGACAATCCAGAGCACTGGTTGAAAAAAGAATATATTGACAAGAAGAACGATAATGTCAAATGTTTCCATTTTAAATTGGATGATAATACTTTCTTATCTCAACGCTATCGAGCCAACATCAAAGCAGCTACTCCAAGTGGTATGTTCTATGACCGAGATATCAATGGTTTATGGGTTTCTGGACAAGGTTCAATCTATGGCCTGTTTGATAGACAAAAGCATTACATGCCTTTGTCAGAAATGAAAAAAATTCATTTCGATCGCTATGTTGGTGGTGTCGACTTTGGCTTTTCTGAGGGACATAATGGCGTTATTCTTGTGTTTGGAGTTAAAAACGATAAATATTATCTTTTAGAAGAACACGCGTACACAGGGCTTTATATTGATGACTGGTGCGATATTGCTCTTGAAATTACAGACGAGTATGGAGACATGCCGTTTTTTTGTGATTCAGCTCGTCCAGAGCATGTAGCGAAAATGAGGGATAAAGGTATCCAAGCTATATTGGCAAATAAGAAAGTTTTAGCAGGAATTGAACACATCTCCAAACTTTTTTATCAATCAAAACTATACATCTCGGAGAATGTCAAAGTATTTAAAAAAGAAGTTTATAACTATGTCTGGAATGAAAAAACAGGCGAACCTATTAAAGAAAATGATGATGTCATGGATGCTATGAGATACGCACTTTATACAGACAGCATCGTAAACTCTGAGAAAAATCTTACAGCTGATGAGGGAGCAGAGAAAATTCATAAATTGAGTATCTATTAGGATAAGGAGAACGAAATTTGAGTAAAAGTGGACGATATGATGAAAGTGCAAATTATCAATTCAGATATAGCAGTCTTGAGGAGTTATTAGACAATCCTAATGACCTAGTTGCTTTCATAAACGAACATAAAAATAAACAGCGAAAGCGACTGAATGTTTTAGACGATTACTACAAAGCTAAAAACACAAGAATGTCCAACTATTCTAGAAAGAATGAATATGAAAAAGAAAATATAAAAGTCTTTCACAATTTCGGAAAGGTGATTACTCAGTTTAAGGTAGGTTATACAACAAGTAATCCGCTCAGGTTAAAGCATGTGGACAGCGATATACTAAACTTGCTTAATGAGTTCGATAAAAACAGCGATATGGTTCGGCATAACAGTGAATTAATGCTTGATATTTCTAAATACGGTCGAGCTTACGAACTTGTACAAGATGATAGAGTTACACTACTTAATGTTTTTGAGTGTTTTGTAATTTATGATTATGCTGTAGACAAAGAGCCGATAGCTGGTGTGAGATATATTACTTATCCAAGGCAAGGCAATAGGTTAGAAGAGACACGAGTGACTCTATACACTGATGAAAATATTGTGGAGTATATATTGTCAGGGGGCGAACTTATAAAAGCAGGCTCTACAAGGCATTTCTTTGACGGAGTTCCTCTGATTGAATATCAAAACAATCGTTCACGCTCTGGTGACTATGAAGACTTGCTTAGCTTGATTGATGCTTACGATATAGCAGAGGCGAATACAGCGAATCATTTGAATGATTTAGTCAATGCAGTCTTGGTTATTAAAGGGGATATCCGAAAACTTAAAGATACAGATGAATATAAAAAAATGTACGGCAACAAAGTTATTTTTGCTCAAAATGGCCTGGATGCCGATGGTAAACCAACAGAGGTTGATGCAAAATATATTTATCGAACTTTGGATGTGCAAGCTATAGAAAGCTATAAAACACGTTTAAGAAAAGATATTTTTTCCCTTTCGAACATTCCAGATTTAACAGATGAAAACTTCTCAGGGAATACCAGTGGCGAGTCTATGAAGTACAAACTTTTTGGTTTTCAACAGGCTACAGCCTCAACGATGAGTAACTTTAAGAAAGCAGCAAAAGAGCGTTATCAACTCTTTTTAAATGCCTATGCTACACGTACCGCTTTAGAAAATTTTGTAAAAACTTATCAATTCGAATTCAATGAAAGCACAAAAGATTTGAGTTCTTTAGAGATAGTGTTTAAACCTAATATCCCTTATTCAGTAGTTGATGAGATGAATATGTTGATAAATAGTGGTACATCAGTTTCTACACAGACAAAATATAGTCTTGTTTCCTTTATTGATGATCCACAAGCTGAGATTGAACGAGTTGAGGAAGAGCAACAATCAAATGAGGGCGCTACAATTGAAGCCTATTTTGATCACTCAGGAGATGTAGTTCATGAAGAAGAAAAATAATTATTGGGCTAAGCGCGAACATGAAAATATCATAAATATAAAAAAACGTGAAAAAGAATTTGCTCAATATGTGAAATCTGAATATCAGGAAACTATACAGAACATCAATTTTGAGATTGAAAGACAACTCAATCGCTATTTGGAATCTGAAAAAATAAGTATGGCTGATTTCATGAAAGCCGCAGATAAAATGGATGTGAAAGCTTTTAATAAAAAAGCTGAGCAATATGTCAGAACGAAGAATTTTTCGCAAAAAGCAAACGCAGAGTTGAAACTTTATAACTTGAAAATGCGTGTCAATCGCTTGGAATTGTTGAAGGCTAAGCTTTTATTAGAACTTGATCAACTGCATAGACGATTAGAGCCAAAATTCAAAGAGTTTCTAATTGAAGAAGGAATCATAGAATATCAACGACAGGCTGGAATACTCGGTAATTCTGTGAATATAGATAAAAAGTTGGTAGAAAAACTCGTCAATGGTTCTTTCAATAATGCGAATTGGTCAACTCGCCTCTGGATAAATATTGAAGATACGAGAGGCGTTTTGAAAAAATCCTTAAATGAATTGCTTTTACGCGGTGTCAATCCAAGTAAATTTTCTATGGAGTTGATGCGTTTAATGCATCCTTTGGAAGTATCACGGAATAGCGCTTTACGGTTATTGATAACGGAGAGCGCAAATATACAGCTTAGTGTTCAATTGGATAGCTTTAGTCAAGCAGGATTCAAGGAATATGAGTTTGTGACAGAACCTAGTGCTTGTAATCAATGCGCACCTTTATCTGGCAAAATTTTTTCTATTGGAAATGCAAATGTTGGTGAGAATAGAGCGCCTATACACCCCTTTTGTAGATGTTCCTCGTTACCTTATGAAAGTGAGTCACGTCTAAAGGATATTTTGGGAAAAGGCTATTGGAAGAGAAGGAAAGCCAATGTAGAGAGAAAAATTAAAAATAATCAATAAGTCACATCAAAGCTGTGGCTTTTTCTATTGCCTTTTTTCTCGTGGCAGGCGGAAAAGAACAACGAAATTTTAAAAAGGAGGAGCAAGGATGCCCAAAAATAAAAAAAGTTTACTCCAAGCTTTGAAAGATACGATTAACTCGTTTCAAGATGTCGCAGAGACAGAGGAAGAACAAAAAGCTGTTGAAAACATTCAAGATGATGTTGAAGAGCTAGAGGAGACGGCTGGAGAGAAGGAAGAAGAAGACAATTATGTAGTTGATCTTGAAGAAGATACCGAAAATTCTGACGAAGAACAAATTGAGGAAGAAAAAACAGAATCATACAGTATTGAAGAGGCTATGGCTATGTTGGATAATTTGGCACTGTCTGAAGATTCTCTCAAAGAAGCCTCAGAATTTATTGCTACATTACCAAAAGAAACAGCTGATAAACTGATTCCTTTACTGAAAAAAGTACTTGATGAAACTACAGCAACATCAATTAAAACATTGCTTTCAGAAACCAAAAGTAAGAAAGTAACAACATCTCCAAAAAAGACAGGAACAAGTCTTGGTCAGCGTATGGCAGCAGAAGCAAATAAAAGAAAAGGAGCATAGATATATGTTTACACGAGACAAAAAGAACTTTGATGTAATTAACTTTTTACAATCACAACACTTTATCAGTTTTACTCACCAAATTGATGCAACACATCCGAACAAAAACGAAGACGGAATTATCCCAGCAGGTTCATTTTATCCTAAAAATGATGCGACGGCTATTGGTTTAACAATCAATGACGTTGATGTTTCCAAGGGAGAACAACCTATTGGAGTTATTGTAGAAGGTTATATTCTTGAAGAACGACTTCCAGAGTCACCTACTCCAGAGGCTAAAGCAGCTTTGACTGGTATTAAATTCTATTCAGAAAATAACCAGCCTTCAACAGTCGCTAAAGCTACAAAAAGTAAGAAAGAAACAACAGGAGGAAATGCATAATGGCAACTATTAATGAAATCATCACACCGCAAGAGCTTATCACTTTTACCAACGATTTGCAGACAACAGATTATCTTGGAGACAAACTTTTCCCTAGTGTAAAAGTACCTAGTTTTACTTTCCGTGATATCCGTACAGGAAATCGTACACCAGTTGTAGCATCAGTTTCAGCTTTTGATGCAGAAGCGGAAATTGCAAGTCGTGAAGGGCGTATGACAGATATGGAACTTGCCTATATTAAACGTAAAATCCGTTTGTCAGAAGAAAATCTCTTGATGTTAAAAGCACCTGGTTTCCAACAGCAACAAGAACTTGCTATTCGGAATATTTTCAATGATACTGAGCAGATGATTAACTCGGTTAAAGCACGAATTGAAGCTATGCGAATGGAGGTGTTGACAAAAGGGAAAATTACACTTGATGAAAATGGTATTAAGACCGTTGTTGATTATCAAATGAAAAAAGAAAATCAGAAAAAAGCTGACTGGTCTACAGAAACTTCTGATCCACTCGTTGACATTATGGATTGGGTTCTCGAAGCAGATGTTGAACCAGATGAGATGATTATGAATGGTCTAACGGCTCAGAAGATTCTTCGTAACGCAACTATTCAAAAGAAATTTGAAAAATCAAACACAATGCCTACATTGAGTGGATTGAACGAATATCTTACTGCCGCTGGTTTGCCAACAATCACAATTTATAATAAAGCCTATCGTAAACAATTAGCGAATGGGAAATATGAAAAACATCGATTTATTGCAGATGGAGACATTGCTTTTGTTCCTAGTGGTTCTCTTGGTTCAACCGTTTTTGGTATGACTCCTGAAGAGTCACGTCTAGTTACTGATGGAACACTAGATTCACAAGCAGGAAATATTTACACAATGATTTATGAATCAAGTTTAGACCCTATTGCAACGTGGACAAAAGCAAGTGCGACTTCTATGCCATCGTTTGTAGAGGCAGATAATGTTATTCAAGCAAGCGTTACATTAAGTAAATAAGATTAGGAGAGAGGCAAGTGGCTATTGAACAAATAAAAACGCTATTAGGAATATCGGATGACGATCAAGACGAACTATTGGAAATAATAGAAGACTTAGTCACTTCGCAACTTTCTGTACTAATTGATAGTCCCAAAATACCTCATGAGTTAGATTTTGTTATTACAGAAGTTTCAATTATTCGGTATAACAGAAGAAAAAATGAAGGCATGACAAGTTATAGTCAAGATGGAGAAAGTATTTCTTATCAAGACAATGATTTTAAAGCCTATCAAGATATTATATCTAAGTACAAAGAAAAGTCTCGTAGTGGCAATGTATGGGGGTATTAGATGCGTTATGATACGTTGGCAACTTTTGTATTTGATAAAAGTAGTGGAAAAATTGGTTCAGAGAGTGTAGAACCAGTCAAAACGAAAATTTTTAGTAACTTATCTGAATTGGGCGCTGAAAAATCACAGCTTGTTATTGGCAATTTGAAAGATGAAACCAAGGTTTTAAGGACAATAATAAGATATGACAAACCTGTTACTTACGTCATAGTCAAAGGCTTGAAATATAATATTGAGAAGCGAATAAACTATGATAAAACAAGTAGTTTTTATATCGTTAAGCAAAAAGGAAGCGGCCATGGATAGTTATGAATTTTCTCTCTCTGGTTTAGGTGAGCTTAAAAGGGCAATATCTGAACGGGAAGATTTGAGGGATGTAAAAGAAGTTGTTAGAAGAAATGGTGCAGATATGTTCAAAATGTCTCAATCAAGAGTACCTGTAGACACTTATACTTTAAAACGTTCCGCAAAATTAAGTAGTGAGGATGATGGTATGAGTGTAGCTGTTTCTTATAATACAGACTATGCTGCTTATCAAGAATACGGCACACGGTTTATCCCTGGGAAGTTCTATTTGAAACAGGCATTTGATTCGGCTTCTTCAACATTTTTATCAGATTTAGAAAGGCTTTTTAAATAATGGAAATACTCAATCCTCAAGCAGAGATAACAAATGCTCTTTTACATGTTTTGCCACTTTTGAATGTGGATACCTACTTTTACCTGCCTCAAGAAGAGGTAGAGTATCCTTTCATTGTTGTAGGAGAACAGCTAACCTCTGGCATTTACACTAAGGATAGACCGACAGTGTCTTTAACGCAAGTTATCCATGTTTATGCTTTGGCTGATGAATTGCCCTACATACAAAGGCTGGTCAAACTTATTGAGGCAACGGTTTATAATTTACAAAAAACGGAAAATTTTAATTGGGTTAATACATTGGATGAAAATATTCTTTTAATGGACGACAGCACCAAAGACCAATTATGGCATGCGGCACTAACCTTTAGCTGCAATTCAAATTAAGGAGAAAAACAAAAATGGAAAAAGCAATACAAGGACTGAAACAAGTCCTCTATGTTGGTTTAGTGGAAGAACGTGGCAAGGTTGAGGGAAAGCGCCTTGCTTTGCAAGTTTCTCATTCACTTAAAGAGGAACAAAAAAGCGATACAGTCGCTACCAAAGATGGTAACATCGTTGCTCCTTCTCCTTCAACGTATACTGTTGAAATGGAGTTTTTGGAGTCTAAAAGCGAACTTGTGAAGATGTTGCATTATGCAGAAGAAAACAACAAAGAAATTGATGTTTGGGAAATTGACTTATCTGAAAAGAATCAGAACGGTTTATTTGATTCTAAACATGCCTCAGGTTATCTGAGTGGTTGGGAAAAAACAGCTGGTGTTGATGCCAATGTATCTGTTAAAACTACTTTTACAGCCAACGGAAAATTCGAGCGAGGCGAAGAGGAAATCGATGCTGGAACAGTAGCTAAAATTACGAAGTATGTTTCGTTGAAAGACGGTGTAGAAAAGGAGAGTATCCCAGAGTATATCCCAAAAGAATCAACTGCACCACAACCTTCTAATAAGAGTAATAAAGGAGAATAAAACATGATCACAATCAACGGTAAAGAGTACAACCTCTTTTTTGGCATGAAGTTTTTAGAAGCAATTGACCGTATGACAGGGGAAAAAGAACTTAACGAGGAATTAGGCTACCTACTTGCAACAGCTATTTATGATGAAAATCTTTTGAGTATCGCTAAGCTTCTTAAAGCATGTTTAAATACCTATCCGGAATTGACAGCCGCAGATATTGATGCGTACCTAGAAAGCGAGTTGGATGATAAAGGTTTATCTAAGCTAGTGGGTTTTTTAAAGTCTACAGCGAAAGCTTGCAATGCTACGAAGAAAGTCATGAAACAAGTGGAACAACTCGTAAAGGAAAACGGAATCGCTTAAAAGAAGAAAATGATGAAGCTCGGGCTGTACTCTTGCAGTATTTTCCGAGCTTTTCTTTGTTAGAAATTAACCGCATGTCTATGGATGAGGTAGATATTCGCCGTAAGACGATTGAACTCATTGATTTGAAGACTCAGGATAATCAAATTCAAGCTGCATTTGTACATAGATTAGCTAACGTCAAAGAAGAGCGTAACGGGGAGATTTATTATAAATTTTCAACACCTGAATCTATATTTGATTATAAAAGGGCTAGAATGGCTGTTTTTGGAAAGGTGCCAGAAGAAGAAAGAACAAAAATAGAAGAGTTGAAACGTAACGAGCAACTCTTTGAAGAAATATTTGGAGAGGAGGGATGATGGCAACACAAAAATCAGTTGAAGCGGTATTGAAGGCGCGTGATTCAAATTTTACGTCAACTTTCTCAAAAGCTTCGAATATTCTATCAAAATTTAGTGATTCTAATCGTTCTGCAACGGGTTCTATTCGAAGTATAGTCAGTGCTTTAGGGATATATAAGGCGGCAAGTGCAGCAGCTTCTTTAGTAACAGGGCAGTTACAAAGTGCTCTAGGTCGTGCAGATACAATGAATAACTTCAATCGTAATATGACTCGTATTACAGGAAGTTCGACCATTGCTAAAAATGAATTAGAGAAATTAAAAGCAGCAACCAAAGGTACGGCTTATGGATTGGACGGCGTAGCTACTTCAATGCAATCTTTTGCCAATTCAGGGTTAGCTATTGATAAATCAAGTAGATATGCGATTGACTGGATGGACGCTATTTCAGCGTATGGTGATGGTACAACTGCTACCTATAATCAGGTAATGCTCCAACTTAATCAAATGGCTTCCAAAGGTAAAGCAAACCTAGGCGATCTTAAGTCCGCTATGGAAGCTGGTATTCCTGTCACACAGATTCTGGCAGATAAGTGGAAAATGACAGGAGAAGCGGTACAAAATGCTATTTCTGATGGAAAAATCTCATCAGAACAATTCATGGATGCCATGAGTGAAGCTTTTGCGAATGGTACAGATAAGTTCAAAGCAATTGCGGGCGAATCAAAGAGAGCTGGGGATAGCTGGAAGGGAACTATTGATAACATGAAGGCTGCCACTACACGTGGGGTGCTTTCAGTCGTCAATAGTTTGGATACACTGTCAATTAAACTTACTGGTTCAAGTATTAAGGAACACATTACAGCGATAGGTAGCATTTTTGAAAATAACCTTACTAAGATGGGGAACAAACTCCAACAACTTGGAGATACTATAGCGCCTTATGTCCAAATTTTTAAAACAGAGTTTTCTGGAGTTGGTACAAGTGTAGTCAATGCGACTAAAAGTGTCCTAAGGGCTTTAGACGACATGTATGGTGGCTTTGGAAGTACGGAATCTGTGCAGAATTTTGGAGATGTCGTGAAGCTAGTTGCGGATAAAATCAAGCAAGCTTCTTCATGGATACAAGATCATAGTCGACAAATAGCTATACTGATTCCACAAGTCGGTAAATTAGCACTTGCTTATAAAGGTCTGCAATTTATTAGTAGTCTGGCTCTTCCCTTTATTCAGTTTGGGGAGCAAGCTTCAAAAGGAATTGAAAAACTACTCATAGGAAGTAATTCTATCGGAGGGAAGTTTACAGCTAAGTTCATTGCTCCAATTATAGCAGCAATAGAATCGGGAACGGAAAGTTTGAAGATTAGAGCTATGTTGTTTTCTGATGGATTCAATAAAATCTTTGAAACAAAGCTACTAGGAGAAAAAAGCAATCAATTTTTGCATTTCTTTAGAGGAATAAGTCTAGGAGCGGATAATGCCTTCCCAGCTATCAGTAAATTGTCTAATGGATTTAAAACGTTAGGGATGGCAATACGTCATCCAATAGTCTCGCTTCAGACGTTGAGTTCAGGACTTATAGCCACAAGTGTCGCAGCAGGGGGGACTGGTACAGTATTAAATGGTCTGGGAATCAAAGTATCATCTGGATTTAAAACAATGGCCGTTAGTGGTCTTGGCTCTTTAAAATCAATAGGAAGTGTTCTATTATCAACTGCGGGTATCTTTACAATTGTTGTCGCTGCAGTAGCCGCAATGGCTGTCGCTTGGACTTCTAATTTCGGAAATATTCAAGGGTTCACGAGAAAAGCTTTCGCAGGTATGAAACCTGCGTTTGATTCTATTAAAAATTCTTTGGCTAGTTTGAAACCTGTATTGTCCAGTGCTGGAGATGCATTTAAAACTATTGGTGCAGTACTTATCGGAACGGTTGTTTTTGCTATAGCAGCTGTCGTTGATGCAGCACAAACATTAATTGCTACATTCAAGAGTATTTTGGATATTGGTAGTGCAGTCGCAAAAAGTATCGAAGGAGTCTGGAAGAAAATAAAAGGCGATGATAAAGGTGCTGATGAGGCTTTCAGTCAAGCAAGTCAAAGCCTTAAAAAAGTTAAAGACAACTATACGAGTGTTTGGGATAATTCTGCTATTCGAGGAACTATTTCTGCGACAAGTGAGTTAGGAAAAGAGACAGAGAGTGCTTCTGAATCACAAAAACGGCTGTCGCAAGCTATGGATAGTACCAAGGAAAGTGCGAATCAATTAAGCGGTACATTTTCTAAACTTAATCAAGTGACACAAGACAGTGTCCAAAAAATGCAGGAAGCATTTAGTGATAATGAAGTCATGCAAAAATTCAATGAGGAGAGTTTAAAACTCATTGAAGAAGGCGGAAAACAACGTCAAAATGCTATTGAGAAGTACAACGAAGCAATAAATTCCGCAGAAAATAAGAGTGAGAATGAACGTCAGAGTATCATGCAGAAAGCTAACGCTGCTTTAATGTCCGATTTCCAAAAGAGTCGCTCTGATTTATTGGCTGTAAATAATGAGTACGGTCAAATGCTTGCAAGTAATATGGACAAAAGCGGGCAACAAATGAATCAAGCACAAAGGTCACAACTTGTAAACGCCCGTAACGCAGTTATTGAAGAACTTAGCGCAACCAATCAGACCTATGTCGATAAGCTTAAAGAGCGTATTGCATTGGGAGACTCTATTAGTAAAGAGGAAGCTAACACAGCTTTGGAAAATCTTAGAGAGGCTAATGCACAACAAGTTGAGCTACTTAATACCAACAATCAAGAGATTAAAAATCTGAAGCAAGCTCAAGCAACAAGTGTTGATGAGATGGAAAAAGCGGCTTTCCAACAAGAAATTACTAATTTGGAAAATAAAAATAAAGCCTTGACTGAATTTCAAACAGCTTTTGGCGAGAATTGGTTGGCATTAAAAGCAGCACAAAATCAAACAACGGTAGAGCAACTTGCGGAAGCACTGGCGAATGAGAAAAACCTGACAGACCAAAATCTTTTGGGAATCCTTGAAAGTTACAGAAATAATGGTGCAAGCATTTCTGAACAGATGACGATCATGGCTGCCATGCTCCAAGAAAAAGGAGTAGAAGGTGCAAATAATCTTGTAAATGCTTTGAAATCTGGAGATGTTAAAGCAGTAGGTGCAAGTATTACGGCAGAAGTGCAAAACGGATTGGGCAGCTTGCCTCCTGGAATGTTTGTTAACGGGGAAAAAGGTCGTCAGAACTTTATTAATGCTCTAAAGGCAGGCGATACTAAAACAGCTGGGGCACAACTTAGAGAAGGTGTCACTAGTGAGACGGGTAAAACGGCTCAAAAGACAGCCCAAGATGGTAAAAATGCTGCAGAGGCTCATAATAAGGCTGTGGAAAACGGAAAAGGTGGCGCAAAAAATGCAGGTTCATCACTTGGTAATTCTGGAGTAGAGGGTCTTAAAAGTAAAGCACCAGACTTCACAAATGCTGGACGTGATTCAAGTATGAACTATGTTCACGGAGTGGAGTATCGAAGAGGAAGTGCAAAAAATGCAGGAACGTCTTTGGCTAATTCTGCCAAAAATGGTGTTAGTTCAGTATCTGGCTTTGATTCTATTGGCCGTAACATGGCTTTAGGTGTTGCGAGTGGTATTAATGCTAACGCAGGCTCTGCAGTAGCTGCGATGCAGTCATTAGTAGATAGGGTTAATGCAGAAGCAAGGAAAAAAGCTGAGATTAAGTCGCCTTCACAACTGTTTAAACGTGAAGTAGGTTCATTTCTAGCCTTGGGCGTTGCAAGTGGTATCGAAGATAAAACCAAAGTAGCTGTTAATGCTATGCGTAATTTGATACAAAAAACTAGCGATGTCGCTGTGCAAGGTTTTACTGTTGATTTGGGATTTTCTGGAGAAATTAGGAGCGATAAAACTGCGATTAATGCAAAATTGGATGATTTAATTGAAGCTACAAGGGAGAAATTAATTCTTGATGGCGCAGCTATTGTGGGAGGTCATCCAGATACCATAGATAAATTAGGCTTTGAAAATTATCAAGATAGGGGGCGGTTGTCATTTTAGAAATTAAAGAAAAAATACAGTTTGCAGATTTTGATAGTAAAGCCCACGGTCTATATCTTACAGATCGCGCTGCTCCAACCCCAAAAGAGAAGTCTGTCACAGTTTCTATTCCCTATACAAATGGAGAGAGTGATTTCTCTTCAATCTTTGGTGAGCGTTTCTTTGAAATGCGAAAGATAGATTATAAATTTGTTGCAGTTGTACCATCATATGAGAAGAGAAAAAGTTTGGAAAATACCATTAAGCGTGAATTGATGATGTCAGATTTTTCTAAATTGAAGGACAGTCATGATAAATCGGGTTATTGGTATGCCAAATGTGAAAGTGTACATGTTGATGATGTTCATGAACGGAACGAACTCATCATTTCAATAAGTTTTGTAGCAAGACCTTTCTTTATTATTGATAGCGATATCAAACAAGACTTATGGGATGAGTTGTGGTATCCCGATAAGTATGAACAAAAGCTATCGTTTAATGTTGGGTATAAAGAATCAATTCATATATGGAACGGTTATGACAAAGCAATTAGTCCGATAATAAATTTTAGCGGTAGTACAGGTTCAATTAGGTATTTAGATCAAATTTTTCCGCTTGTTAAGGGGCGAAATGAATTTTTTGATTTTCAACTTCTAAAAGGCGTTAATGATTTAGAATTAATGGGTCATGGAACATTTAGCTTTAGATTACTTGGTGAGGTGATGATGTAATGTATAGAGTTATCTGGTATGAAGATTATAAGGATGTTAAAGGGCGTGTCATTCATGATTCGTCTGAGGCAGCTTATAAACTGATAAGAGGAGTTATTAAGCAGAGCCTTGGGAGTACCCCTGTCTTCTCTTTTACTGCTTCTTTGTCAAATCCTTGTTATGGCAAATTAAAGCCCCTCATAAGTTTAATTAAAGTTGTAAATACGAGAACCAATAAAAAAGAATTTGAGGGACGTGTTCGGAAAATTGAAAGCTTAAAAATGGATAATTCAGGGAATTTCACACAGGTTGTTCAATGTGTAGGCTTTTTAGATTATTTACACGATAGTTCCCAACGTTTTAAAGACGTATCTGTAAGTAATTTAAGAGGCTATTTACAGACTATCATAGATAGACACAATCAAAGCGTACAGCCTCATAAGTGTTTTAAATTGGGGAATGTCACCGTTAATAGCAATAATGGAAATGTTTACCGAGGTATAGGTTATGAGGATACATTCAACACTATCAAGGATAAACTTATTGACAGATTAGGGGGCTATCTTATTTTAAGAAATCAGAATGGGGAAATGACTTTGGATTATCTTGCAAGTTATGGAGAGAAGATTAATCAACCTATAAAAATAGCTCGAAACATGATTGAAGTTGCTAAGTCAATAGATTCAGACGAACTGATTACTCGTTTGGTTCCTGTTGGCGCGGAACTTGAAACAAAAGAAACTGATAATTCTATTCTTGCGAGAGAGCGATATACGATTGCTTCTGTGAACGGAGGAAGAGATTATCTTGATGATACTAAGCTTATTGAAGAATTTGGGATTATCGAAAAATCTGTAAGTTGGTCGGATACGAAGCAGCCTAATTTTTTAAAGGTAAAAGGTGAACAATATCTTAGGGATCAGCGTGTTGCATTGATTACTTGGGGAGTTACAACGGTTAACTTGGATTTGTTGGATAAGCGCTATAAACCTTATGAATTAGGAAACTTTTATCCGATTGATAATAAATTTATTTCTAAAGTTACCTTTCAACAAGTTGTGGAAAAAACTATTGATATTAATCAACCACAAAAAGTTGACCTAGTCTTGGGTTCAAGTAAGCAGACTTTATCAGCCTTTCAATTACAATTCAGAGGCTTTTCCGATGAATTAGATAGTGTTAAGCAGAATATTGATAATTCACGTAAAAGTTTAGAAGAATTAAGAGAAGAAGCTCGTTCCTTGCGTGAGATAGTGGACAGAGTTCCAGAACAAGAAAAAATGTTACGGGAATTAGAAGCAGAAATCTCAAGGCAGGAGTCAGCAAACAAAGAGAAGCAAGAAGAAATTATTAGCTTACAAACCAATCAAGGAAGACTTATTTTTGAGCAGAATCAAAAGCTATCTGAACAAGCCAAGCAGATTTCTGAACAAGAAAAAAGGATAGTGGCTTTAGAAAATAAAAAGTAAGAGGGGAGATATATGTCCAAGTATGATGAAGCATCAGAAAATTATGTTCCACTGAGAAGCGATCCATCATCAATAGCTTCTGGAACAGAAATAAATGATGGAGATTATTTGTCAGATTTCGAAGATTTCAATATTGAGGAACCTGAGTATGTAGAGAAGGGCGCAAAAGATGGGTATATTCTAGAGTTGTCTGAGGGAATGTGGACCAAGGCAAGTTCGAAGGCAGTTCGTAAAATCATTTATTTATTCATGCGCTGGTGTGGTTATTGGGTATTGAATTTAAAAAAATGGATAGAACAATATCGAACACGACAAGAAGATGTAGAAAAAAGACAAACTAAGGTTGAAAATGATTTTAAAAATGTAATTTCTAATGCGACAACAGACAGTGAAGTTATTACTGCCAGAAACAGTGACTATTTCGGAAATTTTGCACTCCTTGATGAAAGGCTGGAAAATATCGAACAACTTATTGTCGGTTTTGTTCCACAAGGGATAAAAATTAGTATTAAACGAACAATGAATGCTTTACCTTCCATATATATTGATACGTGGGAATATGGTATAGGACGTGTTCCTCTTGGAGAAGAACCGGCAGGGAAGTTCGGAGGAACTCCACCAAGGATTGTGGAGCACAGGATTATTTCATGGGCTAATGATGAACTTGTCATTCAAGTTGCTTTAGATTATGAAAATTTTCAATTTAATCACAGGCCTACAAATGATGAGTACTTACTTTTTGATGGGGTAAGGAGTTTAATGGTTCATATTTCTGGAGGAGAGCCTGTCGGAGAGGCTGTAGATAAGGAACAAGTCCTTGTAAGCAAAAATAAAGCTACTCCTACACATAATAGCCTTGTACAGAGAATCGCACAGTTGGAAGAAAGGGTTGAAGGAAATTAACATGTCAAAAAAAGTATATAAAGTATCAGGAAAGAATTTTACAGAGTGGGAAGCACCAGATGATGAAGTTATCGTTCGTCCTTTTACAGAAGTCAAGCCACCAGAAGAAGAAGGAAAGCTTATCACAGGATTTGATTGGGTTGAAAATAAATGGGAAACTGTGGAAGTAGTTTCTCCACAGGAATTTGAGCAGGCTAACCTTGCTATATTTGAGTTAGCTTCAAAGGTAAGTCAATTAGAAAAGGAGAAATAACCATGGTGGGCTTATATATCATATACATAAAAAAAGGGAAGCTAAAACTAGAGGAAGTTCCTAGTTTATGGTATCCAGAAGTTTTAGCACAATTAAAAAAAGAAGGGTGGTTAAACTAAATGGAGAGAATATATGAAGGAATGGCGAATGGAGCAAGTGCTATTAATTCTAACTTTAACGAACTTGATGAATCAACAGTCCGTAATACAGGAGAAGAAACCATTTCTGGCAAAAAGACATTTACAGAAGTGACAACTTTCAAACAAATTAAAAGTATGGATGATACGGAGCCAGAAAGTATAAGCGGAAATGGCGCACCTTCAGGGCGCGTGACCTATGAACGACGCAACGGGATTGTCTTTGTTTCTGGTTCGGGGAACTGGGGTCCCACAACTACTGGCCAAACAAAAGTTGTGGCAAAATTACCCGAAGGCTTTAGACCGAGAGAGTCCTGGCAAATTGGTGGCAACGCACAGGGCGGCAATGGTGAGAACGCTTGGGCTATTGAAGCTAACGGAGAAGTAAAACTTACTCCTAATCCGGGGAGCAGTGGCACTTATTCAGGCTGGTCCACGTCCTACCCTGCTGCTAACTAGATGAAGAAGGGAGAGTCTAAGAGGTGGAACTAGAGAAAATAGTGATGCAGCACGATGACAAGCTGAAGCAACATGACAAAGAGTTGGCCCATCTCAGCGAGTTCACATCGGAAATGCGTAAGAACATGGATGAAAGCTTAACTCGTGTGGATGAGTCTAATCGTTTCTTGCGTGAACAAAATACCAGACAGTCCGAGCAGAACACAGAAATTTTGCAGGCTATTTTAAATCGTAATCATCAGGCAGATATCAGAGATTATGAGATGAAAATGCTAGACAAGCAGAATCTGTGGAAAGCTATATTTGGTATTGGTAGTACTGTAGGTCTCATTGTCGCTGCGGCACTTAAATTATTTTTTTAGGAGGAAAATGAAATGAATGTTAGTAATAAAGTTTATGACAGAGTGAAGTGGATTGTGCTTACTGTATTGCCAGCTTTTAGTGCTTTTGTAGGCGTGTTGGGAAATGCTTACGGATGGGAAGGCACGGATTTAGCAGTCATTACAATCAATGCATTTACTGTCTTTTTAGGGGCAATTACAGGATATAGCTCTTATCAATATGGCAAAAAAGAAGGAGAAGACAATGCGTGAAGAAAAAGTTGAAAAAGTAGAGCAACCCCTAGGCATGCGACCTATGACGGCAGAAGAACGCAAGCAGTATGGCTTACCCCCTTTGAAGGAGGAAACAAACAATGTGGAAACAAAAAGTAATACCTGATGTCAATGTACCAGGCTACAGTGGTGGTTGTTTAGCCTATGTGGATGACGGGATTAATCCTCCTAATCGCCAACCTACGGCGCAAGTTTCTTGGCAACATGCAAAAGATATGAAAGTAGCTCATCTCCATGAAGAACCACCGCTTCATGTTTGGGTAGCCGTTTATTATGAAATTTTGAACGGTCCATGGGCAGGTTATGGGCATGTGGCATGGTTCTATTCAGACGGAGTAACCACACAAATTTATGACAGCGAATTTGGCTGCGGCAACCGTTCTGTGCCCTATTCAAGTGGTGCAGAGATGTATAACTATATGGGATGGCAAATGCGCTATCTGGGCTGGTCTGAGGCTGTGGACGGCAAACAAGTTGTGGCAGTGGCTAAAGAAGAAACTCAAAAGGAAAGTGTTCCTGGCTCATCCCCTCAAATTCATAATTCATCACATCAAAAAGGAGAAATCGAAATGTATTTAATTCAAATTGTAGACACTAAAGGACCTCATAAAGGAAAATGGTATGTGTCAAATGGTGTAAGCTGCCGTTACGTGCGTACTCCACGTATGTTGGATAACTACAGAAACAAGTTTGGACAGCTCAATTTGCGAGTGGACAAGATGTATTCCAGTGAGTTGTTTAAAGAATTTCCAGAAAGTAAAATTTTGTAAAGCATAGTATGTCAACCGGAGGCAATATGGAGAAAACCAAATTAAAATGGTTGAGCGGATCAATCATCAAGCAAGGGGATAGTTCTTCAGTCTTTAAGTTAAAGCTGAAAACTGAGGATAATAGAAGTCTGAGCGGTCCAGCAGTTTTGGAGTTGATTAATGAAAAAAATGCCAAGGCGACATATGACGTGGAGGTAACCGAAAATGTCATTGGGTTTAGCCTAGATAAGCCCTTGCCTGTTGGCTTATACATTGTAGAGGTTGAACATGCAGGCTATGTTTTTCCGTCGAAGAATTCTCCTGTACTAACCGTTACAGAGAACATAGGCGACTACGTGAGTGAAGAAGTTGAAAAGCTTCTTAGTATTAAAGAATATATCAAGAAGTATCTGGAAGATTACCAAGTGGGTCAGATTGACCTTGATGAACTGGCCAAAAAGCTCAATATCGAAGCGTATGACGATAAGCCACTAAAAGCTCAAATCAGCTCAATCCTTGGCGAAATTAGCGCGTTAAAGGATAAAGTTGAACAATTAGTCACCTATGACGACACGGCACTTGGAAACGAAATCAAGGCGCTTTCTGACCGTCTGGAAAACATCCAACTGATGCCTGGTCCACGAGGAGAAACAGGACCTCGTGGCTTACCCGGTCGAGATGGAAAGTCCGCTTATCAGCTTACGGTAGAGCATGGGTTTAGTGGCACAGAACAAGAGTGGTTGGAGAGCTTGAAAGGTGATCCTGGTGGTTCTTCTAAGCGTTATGGGCCAACAGGCTGGTTCTTAGATCGCTCTGCGACACCTTGGCAGTTCCGTTTCGATAACGGTTCTAGCTTAACTCTTGGAAATGTGGACCAGAGAGCTTATATCTACTCAGAAAGTTCTCCACTGACTATTGACAAGCTCTCAGAATATCGTGTCATATTAAGTTTAATGCGAACAGCAAACGGTAGTGTTCCTATTTCGAGTTGGAGTACAGCGAATATTGTAGCCCGATTTTGGGGGAGCGCGGAGGTTACTAATCCCGTGAATGACTCTTCCCTTTTTGATTTTAGCAAGGCGCAATACAATCCAAATGACTCGAGTGGCCCTTCTAAACGTAATCAGCCTACTTTGATTCGGTGTTACTACGAGTTAGGCGTGTTTACAGAAGATGACATCCTCTCCTTTGGAGCAGTGAGAAAGTGATTTTACCCCAGCTTTTTAGCTGGGGTATTTTTTGTTATAATTTTTAAAGGAGGAAGTACTATGAGTGAATATTGGGGAACAGTTCCTGCTATTGTTTCTACAATTGTTGCTTTAGTAGCATTAGGATTACAAAGAAGAGATTTGAAAAAACAGAGCAAATATCAAAGGGATACATTTGAACTACAAAATAGAATAGAAGAAACTAATTTGTTAATAGAGATTTCTAGTGAAATCATTTCTAATGTAGATAGGCAAGCTGAGTATTTATCTCGTCTGTATACAAATATACACATAGTAAGTCAACTTGAAACATTTAAAGATACATATAAGTGCGATAAAGAACAGGTCAAAAGGGGAATTGAGGATACTAAAAATGTTTCTAAAACACTTTGGGATGCCCAAAGGAATTTGTCGGAAAAATTCACTCAATTAAGCAATACTTTGATTGTACATTTAACTAACTATGAACAAAAATCAGACGTTTGTGAAATGATAAATACTATGGCCAGTAAGCTTAATGATATGAAGAAGGAAATTGATGAAATAGATTTCTATGGGGAGTCTAAGACGGATAAAGAGCTAAACGATTGGGGGAAAGCTAGAGTAAAAGATCTTGATACTGTTTTAAAACCCTTTCAAAAAGTTTTCATTGATTTAAAAAGAGGTACAGGAACAAGGGAATTTCAAATAACGAAAGAAGATTTTTAAGTATTTGTGACCACTTTTGAAGATATTGACAGAGGGCGAGCTATAAGTAATTTGTCATCCTTTATTAAAAGGGGGACAAATTAGATAAGTTATATAAACAAAAAATTTAGTCCTGAAGAACAAGAATTTTTGTTACATTTAAGGGTATACAACTATAATACATTCATACGATACTTTTTTCACAAATAAACTCCTAGCGGCTCGATCGAATGATCGGGTCTTTTTTAATCTCGTCTGGTTGACATTTTTTTTTAAAAAGGGTAAACTGTTAACATTGAATGTATTTTGTTAATAGAAGGTGAGGAATTTTATGGGAATTTTAGAAGATCATATTAAAAATAACTGTGATTCAAGATTACAAGGAGTTCTTTCTCTGGGTGTGAGAGAAGCTTATCAATATTTAGAAAAATTAAAAGAAAATGACAGAATTTTTCAAAGACCTGAAATGAAAAAAACATATGGACATATACGGAATGGTTTTATTGATGTAGCTTTGAAACAGGTGCTTGCTAGCTCTGAAATTCCGCATGAAATTGCTGATAAAACAGCCAGTCGTTATCGTAATGGTTATACTTATTTAATGATTGAAACTCAGGGAGCAATATTAACACCTGCTAAAGTAAAAAAAGCCATTGCAGTACCTCCTAAAGCTATTTTTAGAAGTAAAGGAAGTATAATAAATAAGCAGTATAGTTTATTTGGTAATTCTGATGATTTGAATCAAAAATATGACGAAAATAATCCTCCATTTCTGGTTTTAACTTATGGAGGGCAGGACTATAAACTTGATTTTGTAAGATTAGGGTTGCCAGATCTAGATGTAAAAGGATGGATTGATCAAGTTGATATTACTCGGTCCCCTGTTCTTTTGAAAAATCAAAGTGATGTAAAAAGAGAGCTTGAACTAACATTTACATCTGAAGCGAAACAACTAATTGAGAGAGGAGTGGATGATGCAAGAGAGGAAGAAAGCATTTAATCCAAAACAATTAACATCAGCTCGTCTTGCGAGAGGACTTACAATGAAAGAACTCGCCGAGAAAGCTGATATTTCTCGACAAATGATTTCTAATTATGAATCAGGAAAAACTACCCCTAAAGCAGAAAGCTTATTAAAATTAATCTCAATTCTTCAATTTCCACATAATTTTTTTATGCAAGATATGTCGCCTTTGTATTCAGGAGCAACGTATTTTAGAAGCCAGAGCGCTGCAACAAAAAAAGTTAGGGATATGCAGGGTGAACGATTGAAATATTTTAGTAATGTTTATGAAGTTTTAGCTCAATATGTAAATTTTCCTCCAGTAATTTTACCATCATTACTGGAAAAGGATATTTATGAAATAACAGAAGAAGATATTATTCAAAAAGCTAGAGAACTACGGAAGCTTTGGGAAATTGATGAAGTTTCACCGATTGGGAATTTAGTGAATATTGCTGAAAGTAAAGGAGTTTTAATTGCAGAGGCAAATATGGAAGATGATAGGCTTGATGCTGTATCAAGATGGATTAAAGACAGACCTTTTATTATGTTGACTAGTAATAATGAATCATCTGTTAGACGGCGATTTAATGTTGCACATGAACTAGGACATATTATTCTTCATAATACAATAGAAAGTATCCATGACTACTCTTCAAAAGATCTAAAGAATTTAATTGAAAAGCAAGCTCATTCTTTTGCGAGTCATTTTTTGTTACCTGATGAAGCTTTTTCTGAAACTTTGCTTTCTACATCAATGGAATACTATATAGAGTTAAAGAAATATTGGAAAGTTTCCATTGCTTCAATGATTTACAAAGCTTTTTCAATGCAATTGATTAATGAGGATCAATATTTTTATCTCAATAAGAAAATATCGCGAAATAAATGGCGGAAAGTTGAACCGTTGGATGAGGTAATTTCTATTGAGGAACCTGAGCTTCTTAGCAAGGTATATAATATAATTGTTGAACACAATATTATGTCAAAGAATGAATTAAATAGGAGACTTAATTTACCAATTGACGAAACGAAGAAGATTATTGGACCTATAGTAATAATTGAAGAGCAAACTAGAACAAATGAACCTATTCTTCGTTTAATCAAATAGTACCACGCCTTGCCAGCGTGGTTTTTTGTTATAATAAAGCGCATTTTTTTGCACTTTATTCTTGACATTTCGATTAATATATATTATAATATATACAAAATTAAGGAAAGGGGGACTTGTTGGGTTAGCTTATATTTTGAATTTAATTATAAAATAGGAGAACTAGGTGGCAGAAAAATATACTGATGCGCAGAAAAAAGCTATTGATAAATATCGACAAAAAAATAAAGAAAGGACCAATTATTTAGCAAAGCGATCAACTTCTAAGAATTTTATTTCAAAACATGCAACATTAGAAGACTTAGAGGAGTTAAAGAAACTTATCAAAGAACGTGAGAGTATGTTATAATGAATGTCTGTTCTTATAGGTGAATTCCTACTTCAGTGGGGATTTTGTGATACAATGGGAACACAATTCAATTTGCCTCCCCTGTTTTGGGGAGGTTTTTTGGTGGGCAAAAAGTGGGCCAGTTTTTGATGAGTTGTTAATAATTGATTGATTATGGTCTGTTTCAAGAATGCTGTATAATCCTTTATTTATCCCTGTTTATATAGTTTTTAGAGATAAATAAAATCTTTGAACTTCTTTATCGCTTATATTGACAAAAAAGATCCTGAATATATTTTGATTTTATCCGGTGACCACATCTATAAGATGGATTATGAAGCAATGCTGAACAACCATAAAGAACACGGAGCCAGTTTAACGGTTTCTGTGATGGAAGTTCCTCTAGAAGAAGCCAGCCGTTTTGGGATTATGAATACGGATGATAACGGCCGTATCATTGAATTTGCAGAAAAACCCTCTGAGCCAAAATCTAATCTGGCTTCAATGGGGATTTATATTTTTAATTGGAAGCGACTACGCGAAGTCTTGGTTACAGGCTATGCAAAAGGTGTTGACATGGAGGATTTTGGAGGCAATGTGATTCCTGCCTACATTGATTCAGGAGAAAATGTTTTTGCTTATCGGTTTAAGGGCTATTGGAAAGATGTGGGAACGATTGATAGCCTGCATGAGTCAAGCATGGAATTTCTTGATTTAAAAAATGAACTTAATATTACAGATAAAGAATGGCGTATTTATTCACGTAACGATATTTCAGCGCCACAATTTCTCACGACTAAGGCCAATGTCAAAGGTTCTTTGGTTGGTGATGGCAGCTATGTTGATGCCCAGATAACGGATTCTATTTTGTCGCAGAATGTCCATGTTCAGGAAGGAACTGAGATAGAAAAAAGCTTTGTTATGTCAGGCGCACATATTGGAAAAAATGTAACTATAAAATATGCAATCCTTGGTGAAAAAGCTTATATAGGTGATAATGTAGAGATTATTGGCAAGCCAGGTGATATTGCTGTAATTGGTCACAGAGAAGTAAGAGGGGAAGAAAATGAAGACTGAAAATAAAATTTGTGCTCTTTTATCTAACGTCACACGCAACGAAAGCTTGGCCCCTCTGATTAGTCAACGTCCTATTGCGACATTACCTTTTGATTGTAAATATCGTTTGATTGATTTTCCGCTTTCCTCATTAGCAAATGCCCACGTCAGCTCTATTTTTATGACAGCAAATCAAGGTGAAACACAGTCGATATTTGATCATATGGGTTCAGGCAGCGAATGGGGACTAGACAGTTTTAAAAATCGCTATTTTGTTTATATTCAGCAAGATTTTCAACGCCTTAAAGAGCAGGGTCTTCCTTATTTTGAACAACAAATTAGCTTCTTGCGAAAGGCTAAGGCTGCTTATACAGTTCTGATAGACAGTAAATTTATATGTAATGTTGACTTGACTGCTGTTTTGAAAATCCATAAAACTTCAAATAAGCATATCACGGCTATCTATAAAAAAGTTACACCGGATATGGCTGAAGAGGTCGATACGATTATTCGCTTTGACGAAAACAATAAGGCTTCAAGTAGTTTTCTAGCACAGCTCACAGACATTCAAGATAAAGAAGCACTAAGTTTAAATATGTTTATTGTAGATACAGAGTGGTTGATTAGCTTTCTTCAACGGATGCAAGACGAAGGTGAATATGCATCCAGTTCACGCTTGCTCCGTAAATATTTATCGGAATTTGATATCAATACTTATGAATACACAGGTTATATGAGCAACATTAGAAGTATCAAATCTTACTATGATGCCAATATGTCAATGTTGGATTCGAGTAATTTTACTGCTTTACTCTACGGAAGTCAGCCTGTCCGGACAAAGGTAAGCAATGAAGTTCCCACTTATTTTTCTAAAGAAAGTAACGTAACAAATAGTCAACTCAGCTCAGGCTGTATTGTTGAGGGAAGTGTTACAGACTCTTTAATTTCACGGCGTTCAAAAATTGAAAAGAATGCAGTGGTAGAAAAATCAATAGTGTTCACAGAAAGTGAGATTAGAGCAGGAGCTAAAGTCAAATATGCAATTATAGATAAACATGTAATTATTGAACATAATGTACGGATTGAAGGAAGTCTTGAGCGTCCCGTTGTTATTCCAAAATATACAGTTGTCTCAGAGAATATCATTCAGAAATAACAAAAGTTGTCGTTGATAAGTAGACGACAACTTTATGTCTATAAGGAGAAAATATGAAAGTATTATTTGCATCAAGTGAGTGTGCTCCCTTTTTCAAAACAGGAGGATTGGGCGATGTGACTGGCGCTCTTCCCAAGGCACTTGCTATGAAAGGTTCGGACATGCAGGTTGCTGTGATCTTGCCCTACTATAAACATGGTATAGCAGAAAGCCATAAGGCACAGATCAAAGACGAGTTTTGGGATTATGTTAATGTGGGATGGCGGCATGAATATGTTGGCGTGAAAAGCTTGGTTCAAGACAATGTCAAATACTATTTCTTAGATAATGAAAGTTATTTTGGCCGTGATGAAATTTATGGTTACGAAGATGACGGTGAACGCTGGGCTTTTTTTAGTCTAGCTATCGTGCAGCTCATGGAACGCCTTGAATTTATTCCCGATGTCCTTCACGTTAATGATTGTCACACTGCAATGATTCCCTTTCTCTTGAAAGAGAAATTTCAGTGGATAGATGCTTATAAGGATATTAAAACGGTTCTGACCATACATAATATTGAATTTCAGGGGATTATGCAGGGAACGGCATTAACGGAACTCTTTGGTATGGGGATGGAGCGATATTTCGAAGGTGTAGTGCGCCACAATGAGATGCTGAACAGTTTAAAGACAGGAATTCTTTATGCTGATTGTGTCAATACTGTATCACCAAGCTATGCGCAGGAAATCCAAACACCTGAATTTGGCTGTGGTTTGGACTCTGTTTTACGTTTTGTTTCGGACAAACTTGTCGGTATTGTGAACGGTATTGATTATGATGTCTATAATCCCCAAAATGACAGGATGATTGAGCACCACTTTTCTCCTTCTGACTTATCAGGAAAAAAGAAGATGAAGAGGCTGTTACAAGAACGGGTGGGGCTTCCAGGAGATGCTGACAAACCGTTGCTTGGCATAGTGAGTCGCTTGACAACCCAAAAAGGGTTTCATCTTGTTTTGGAACGCATGGATGAAATCTTGAGCAAAGATGTTCAAATCGTTCTTTTAGGAACAGGTTATGATGATATTGAAAATGGCTTTAAATATTTTTCAGAAAAATACCCGGAAAAATGTGCTGCAATTATTAGTTTTGACGTGAAACTTGCACAGGAAATATATGCAGCAAGTGATTTCTTTTTGATGCCCTCTGCTTTTGAGCCTTGCGGCCTTTCACAAATGATTGCGATGCGCTATGGTACACTACCTATCGTTCATGAAATTGGTGGCTTAAGAGATACTGTTAAACCCTATAATCCTCAAACAAATGAGGGTACAGGATTTGGCTTCGTTGACTTTACTGGACAGATTTTGATAAATACGATTAATCAGGCACTGGATGTGTATGAAAACCAGAAGGAAGTTCTTCAGAAGCTTAGACTTAGAGCGATGGAAGAAGACTTCTCTTGGGAGACAAAGGCGGATCAGTATATCCAGCTTTACAGAGAGATGTTTTAACAAAAGCAGATAAAACATAGTATCCCTTTCTTGAACAAATTCAGGAATAGAAAATAAAATTGGAGTAAGATATATTGAAACTTTCAAAAACGCAATTTAGAAGAGACTTTGAACAAAGCCTCACATCAGAGTTTGCGACAGATGTTGCTAAAGCTGGAATAACAGAAACTTTTGCAGCACTGTCTTCTGTGGTAAAACAATATTACACACAAATTTGGCAAGGAGATAATCAATATAAAGATAGGAGTCAGAAAAAGCAAACTTATTATTTCTCAATTGAGTTTTTACCAGGTAAGATGCTGAAGAGCAATCTTCTTAATCTGGGAATTCTTTCAACAGTTCGTGAAGGATTGCAAGAGTTGGGTATCGACCTCGAAAAGGTAGCCCAAATAGAGCCAGATATGGCTATAGGTAATGGAGGATTAGGCCGGTTAGCGAGTTGTTTTATGGACTCTGCTGCATCAACGGGTTTGCCGGTAAATGGTAACGGTATCCGCTATCGTTATGGACTCTTTAAGCAAAAAATAATTGATGGTTATCAAGTAGAGTTACCGGACTCATGGCTTAACAATGTTAATCCTTGGGAAGTACGGCGAGCAGACAAGGCAATTGAGGTCACTTTTGGTGGAGAAACCTGGCTAGAAGAAACAGAAGATGGAAGATTGATACCGCGTTACCGTAATCAAGAGCGTGTTTTGGCTGTGCCTTATGACACAGCAATGGTTGGTTTTGAAAATACAAGGGTTAATAATATGTGTCTCTGGCGTTCAGAAGTTCCTCAAGACTTGGATGTGAAATTTCAAAATATGGAATACATGCGCCAAACTTCAATGCTATCAGCTGAACTTTATCCTGATGATTCTAATTATGATGGACGCTTGCTCCGTCTTAAGCAAGAATACTTTTTTGTATCAGCTGGGCTTCAGCGGATTATCCGTCATTATAAGTCAAACAAGATTGCTCCCATTGCCCAAATCGCTGATTATATCGCTGTTCATATCAACGATACGCATCCAGCACTTTGTGTTCCAGAGTTTATGCGTCTCCTGCTTGATGAGAATGGTCTTTCTTGGGAGCAAGCTTGGGATATTACAGTTAAGGTGATGAGTTATACGAACCATACGATTTTATCTGAAGCATTAGAAAAGTGGCCAGAAGAGATGGTACACACGCTCTTGCCACGAATTTATCAAATCATTAATGAGATTGATAAACGTCGCACGGATGAGCTTCTTCCGCATGTAGGTGCCGAACTTATCCATAAGACCCGTATTGTTAAAGATGGTCAAATTCATATGGCCAACTTGGCGATTATCGGTTCTCACTCGACAAATGGAGTGGCTAAACTGCATTCTGACATTCTTAAAGATGTAGAACTGCATGATTTTTACCAGCTCTATCCCGAACGTTTCAATAATAAGACCAATGGTATAGCAGACCGCCGCTGGCTTCAAATTTCTAACGCACGCCTGTCAAGACTTCTTGATGAAAAAATCGGTAAGAGCTGGCGCCATGATTTAGTCAAGCTGGAGGCCTTGAAAGATTTTCGTGAAGATACAGAAACTCTAAAGCAGTTGGCAGCCGTCAAGCTGGAAAATAAAAAAGATCTGGCAGCCTTGATAAAGGAAAAAAACGGTATTGAGGTCAATCCGGAAGCTATTTTTGATGTGCAGATTAAGCGTCTCCATGCTTATAAACGTCAACTTTTAAATGTTTTACATATCTTGAAACTCTATTTCGATATTAAAGATCAGCCAGACTTAGAAATGGTACCGCGTGTCTTTATTTTTGGAGCCAAAGCTGCACCAGGTTACCATTATGCAAAAGCGATTATCAAAGTTATTAATGAAATAGCTGTGATGATTAATGAAGATGCAGAGGTTAAGGACCGTTTGAAACTGGTCTTTATGGAAAATTATAATGTGAGTTTGGCAGAGGCAATTATCCCAGCAGCTGATGTCGGCGAACAGATTTCTCTGGCTTCCAAAGAGGCTTCTGGAACTTCAAATATGAAGTTCATGCTCAATGGTGCTCTGACTATGGCAACGCTAGACGGGGCAAATATTGAGATTAAAGAAGCTTGTGGGGATGAAAATATCTTTATTTTTGGGCTCACAAAAGATGAAGTTTACGAATACTATAAGAACGGCAATTATAATGCGCGTGATATCTATGAGCAAAATCCAGTCGTTCACCGCATTTTAAATGCCTTTATCGATGGTACTATTCCAAACATTACGAATGAAGGTCCGGAAATATTTGAATCCCTCACGGCATTCAATGACGAGTATTTCCTTCTGCGTGATTTTAATGATTACGTGCGTGCTCAAAAAGATCTTGAGAACCTCTATCGCGACCAAAGAGCGTGGGCACAAGCAAGTTTGATGAATATCGCGACATCAGGTATCTTTTCATCAGATCGTACGATTCGTCAGTATGCGAAAGATATCTGGTTCATTGAAGAAAAAAGCGAGGAAGTCTGATTTTTAAGCAAGGGGAAGAAGCTTGTCTTTCCTTTTTTGCTCATGTCTTAGTGTGATAAAATGACTGTAAGGCAGCTTGACTTTCAAGAAACAAATGGAAAGGGGAAAGAGTGTATTATTACAATTCTTGGGACTCAGATTTTAAGCGGCCTTTTGGCGCTATCCAAGTTGGGCAGATTATGAAGGTTAATCTCAAAACAGATAAAGAAAATGTCACGGTTAAGTTTATCATTCGGCGTGATTTTGGCGCCCGCTCAGAGTTTGATATGCAGAAGCTGGATCGGGGACTTTTTAGCTCCTCGGTGAAGTTTGATGTCGGACAAGGGCTTTATTATTATTATTTTGAAATCAATGAGCCGACAGATTGGGGAATAAAAAAGTTTTATTATGGCTGCAGCGGTCTCGGAGGTGAAGGGGTACTTTATATGAATGAAAATGACGTTCGCCCTTATCAAGCGACAGTCTTTTCAGCAGAAGATGCAGCACCGGAGTGGTATCGTCAAGCCGTCTTTTACCAAATTTTTCCGGACCGTTTTCATAATGGTAATCCTGATGGAAAAATTAATCATCCCAAACCTAACTCTTTTATATATGCAACAAAAGAAGATACTCCCCTGTATATTAGAGATGAAAAGGGGAATGTCATACGCTGGGATTTTTTTGGAGGCAACCTTCGTGGTATTATCGAAAAGATACCTTATCTTAAGGAACTTGGGGTTACTGCCCTCTATCTCAACCCGATTTTTTCGGCCAGCAGTAATCATCGCTATGACACCAATGATTATCTTCAGATAGATAGTATGTTGGGAACAGAAGAAGATTTTCAAGAGTTAGTTGACCTGTTGCACAAAGAAGATATGCATATTATTTTAGATGGTGTTTTCTCACATGTAGGGAAAGACTCTCGATACTTTAATCTATCAGGTCAGTATGGCAATGATGTTGGAGCTGCTAAAAGTATAGACAGCCCTTATATGGACTGGTTCAAGTTTACAGAATATCCTATGGATTATAAGTCTTGGTGGGGCATCAAGGACTTACCAGAAGTTGATAAAGACAATCCTTCATTTCGAAATTTTATCTATGGTGAAACAGACTCTGTCCTCGCGAAGTGGAATCAGCTGGGAGTTGATGGTTGGCGTTTAGATGTAGCTGATGAGTTGCCAGACAGTTTTATCCGAGGCATCCGCAAGAATCTGGCGCGCTATCCTGATACAGTTCTCATCGGAGAAGTTTGGGAAGATGCTTCGAATAAAATTTCTTATGGCAAGCGGCGAGACTATATCTTAGGTCATAGTTTGCATGGCGTCATGAATTATCCTTTTCGAGAAATGATTATTGCTTATCTCACCTCTACTCGAAGTGCCCAAGATATTGCCTACCAGATGATGGTTCTCCATGAAAATTATCCACATGATATTTTTTATAACAATTTGAATAATTTGGGAACACATGATACGGAGCGTATCTTGACCATGGTGGGTGATGAGGCCAATGATCTGGCTGTAGGGATGCTCTTTACCCTGCCGGGAATACCCTGTGTTTATTATGGAGATGAAGCAGGACTCACCGGACGTAAAGATCCTAAAAATCGAAAGTATTTTCCGTGGAAAAATATCCATGCTCCGACTTACGCACTCTATCAAGAATGGATAGCAAAGCGACGTAGAGAAAAATCACTGTATCGTGGGAAATTTACTCCATTTTATTATGAGAATATCTTGGGAATTTTGCGTTATACGGAATCGGAGGCATTTGTTTACATGGTAAATCCTACAGAAGTAGAAGTGACGATTGATTTTGAAGGCATCCATTTTTTACAGAAAGTAGAGTTTACAAATTTGCTTGAAAGCTACTTGGATAAGTGTGTTCTTTCCGCAAAGTCTGGACAAGAGTTTAGGATTGTAAAAGTGAAAAATAAGATTTAAAGAAAGTAACATAAAGAGCTCTCATATGAGGCTTTTTATGTTGCTTTCCTTGGCGATATAGTTAGGGCATTTCTTGATTTCAAGGAAAATTTTGGCGATATATTTTCCAATAATCTCAAGGGGCAGCAGTTGTAGACCATCAAGTAGTAGAACAAGGATAACCAGAGTGGGAAATCCATCAACAGGATCGTCCCAAATTAATGTTTGTATGAAAGAGAAGGAGCCCATTAGCAAAGAAGTAAAGAAGCTGAGAATACCAGCGAAAGTAGCAAGGGTGAATGGTACTTCTGTAACCCAGAAGATTAAGAAAAATGTTATGAGGGGAGCATTGGCGATTTTATTTGAATATCTGCTCTATTTTGATGCATCCACTAACTTGATTAATAACATTTATAAAAATCCTATCGGAATTTTTGTTTCTATTTACATAATTTTTGTGATAGTGGGGGATAAGATGCAGGTGTTTAGTATTTTGAGTTGAAGTTAAAAAGAAGGCCAAGAACTGAAGGGTACTAGAGGGTGACATAGAATTGTAATCTTTCCGAAACTTAAATTTAGAAACAAATTTCTTTTCTATCCGCTTTCATAATGTTAAAATAAGTTATAATTTAATTTTTGTTAGTCTCGGGAATTGTGTGCTTTTTACTTTTTTTCGAGCAATAGGAGGCTTTATGTTTACAATTGAAACTCTCGCACGTTTTCAGTTTGGCATGACCACAATCTTCCATTTTTTCTTCGTTCCCCTCTCTATTGGGTTAACAGCGATGACTTTTATTATGGAGGCAGTGTATGTTAAGACGGGCGATGAGAAGTGGAAAACGCGTACCAAGTTCTTTGGTACAATCATGCTATTGTCTTTTGCCGTAGGTGTTGTTACAGGAATTATCCAAGAATTCCAGTTTGGGATGAACTGGTCGGACTATTCTCGTTTTGTTGGAGATATCTTTGGTGCACCACTTGCCGTTGAAGCCTTGCTGGCTTTCTTCATGGAATCAACCTTTTTAGGTGTCTGGATGTTTGGCTGGGATCGCCTAGGTAAAAAACTCCATTTAACTACACTTGGCTTGGTAATGGTGGGAACGTGGATTTCATCACTTTGGATTCTTGCAGCTAATAGTTTCATGCAAAATCCAGTGGGATATGAAGTTATTGATGGGCGTGCAACTTTGACGAGTTTTTCAGCCTTATTGACTAATCCACAAACGATGTTGGAATTTACACATATTATCACAGGGGCTTTTCTAACAGGTGGTTTTGCAGTCGCAGGTATCTCAGCGTTCCAGATCTTGAAAAAGCGAGAAGTGGATTTATTTAAACCAGTTTTACGTTTAGGACTTTGGGTCGCTCTAATCGGTGCACTGGGCAATTTTGTTGCCGGTGACCAACAAATGTTGGAGGTTAGAAACTCTCAGCCGATGAAATTCTCAGCGACAGAAGGTGTTTATGAAACGACAGAGGATCCAGCAGCTTGGGATATGGTCGCTTTCTTTAACGAAGCCGAGCACAAATCGGTCTTTGGTATACGCATTCCTTACATGCTGTCAATCTTGACATATCACCGTCCTTCAGGTTCAGTGGAAGGGATGAATCAAATCAACAAGGAACTGGAAGCCAAATATGGCGATCATCAGAATTACTACCCACCAGTTACTGTTCTCTTCTATACATTCCGTATCATGGCCGGTTTGAGCATGTACTTTATCCTTATCTCAGCTCTCGGTCTCTTCTGGACACGTCGCAAGAAACCTTGGATGTTTGAAAAACCAGGAATGATGCGCCTTTATGGTTGGTCAATGTTCCTTCCATTTGTAGCCATGACTTGTGGCTGGTTGGTTACTGAGCTTGGACGCTACCCTTGGACAGTCTATGGACTCTTTACGATTAAAGAATCTGTTTCACCGAATGTTTCAGCAGGAAGTTTGCTTTTCTCAAATATTGTTTACTTTGTACTGTTCTGCGTTCTGGGTGCGATTATGATTCTTTTCAGCCGACGCATCATGCGTAACAGTGCACATAAGGCAGAAACTGCTTATGTAGATTTAGACCCGTTTAGTAGAGAAAGTCTCGGTGGGAAAAAGATAAAAACGGAACAAGAAGGGGGGCTTTGAAATGAGCGGATTACAATTATTTTGGTTTATTTTAATTGCAGTGCTCTTTGGAGGATTCTTCTTTCTCGAGGGCTTCGACTTTGGTGTGGGGATGAGTGTTTTAACCTTGGCGCGTAACAAGCGCGAAGTCAATCAAGCCATTGCTACGATTGGTCCTTTCTGGGATATGAACGAAGTTTGGCTTTTGACAGCTGGTGGTGCAATGTTTGCCAGCTTTCCTTACTGGTATGCCTCCCTGTTTTCCGGTTACTACAATATTCTTTTGTTAATACTTGTTTGTCTGATTTTACGTGGCGTGACTTTTGAGTTCCGTCACCGCAGTGAGACTGAAAAAGGGGAGCGTGCTTGGGAAATTATCTTAGGTTTGACAAGTTTTGCTATTCCCTTCCTGTTTGGCTTGATGTTTACCAGTATGATTCAAGGCGTTCCAATGGATGCACATGGTGATGTCTACGCCAATTTCATAAACTATGTCAATCCACTTTCTCTGGTTGGTGGCGTTGCGGTAGCTTTAATGAGTTTCTTGCATGGGTTGAACTACATTGCTTTGAAAACAGATGGAAGCATGCGCCAACGTGCAAATGAGTGGGCGAATAAACTTTATTTTGTCCTCTATGCAGGTGAAGTTGTCTTCGCAATCTTGCTTGCCCTATATACAGATTTTGTTGAAAAACATGCAGTATTGACTATTGTCTTGTTGGCAGTTATTGTTCTGTTAACTGCTTTAGCTCATCTTTCCGTAGCTAAAAAACGTGAGATGGCAGCATTCTTATCGTCTGGTTTGACTTTCCTTGCACTGGTTGCTTTGCTTTTCCAAGGCTTATTCCCACGTGTAATGATTGCTGAAAATCCAGCCTATAGTATTCTGATTAAGGATGCAAGCTCAACACACTATACTTTGACGACAATGTCCATTATTACAATGGCAATCTTACCTTTTGTTCTTGCTTATATGGCTTGGACTTATCATGTTTTCAAAAAGCGCATCAGCGAGTAACTGATATTAAGGTTCCTTTTCTAAAAGGAGCTTTTTTCTACCTTTTTCAAGTGTAATGAAACTCTTTGATGGCTCTTTATTTTGATGAAGCACGAGTTTATGCTTTGTTTCTGAAAAATAAAGAATTTATAAGCAGTTTCAAAGGTATAAGACCCATATTTTGCTATAATAAAAGTTATCAAAAGAATAAGAATAGGTAATTGAAATGATTGATAGAACTCTATTTACTCTTCCAGGAGTACGTAAGATTCTTCCCGCTCTTGGAGGACTTGCCTTACTTCAAGCCTTATGTATTTTAGGACAGGCCTTGTTCTTGTCTCAAGCGATAACAGGGCTTTGGCAGGGGCAAGAATTGAGACAGGTTTTTCCTTATATTGTTGGCTTTTTCTTCAGCTTTTTTGGGCGGGAACTTGTTAATTTTTTGCGGCAATACATGTTGGACAGAGTTTCCTATCGCTTGGCTGCAAATATGCGGAGTCAGGTTCTTGCAAAGGCTTTTAATCTAGGACCTGCCTTATCACGAGAAATGGGGACGGGCAACCTTACGTCAACAGTTATTTCAGGGATTGATGAGGTGGAAACGTACATCAAGTTGGTTCTTTCCAAAGTTTTGAACATGATGATTATCCCTGTTCTCTTATTGGTGGCTATTGCCTTTTTAGATGGACAGACTGCCCTTGTGTTGGCTATTGCTTTTCCTTTTGCCATTATCTTTATGATTTTATTAGGGTATGCTGCACAAGGTCAAGCGAATAAACAGTACAAAAGTTTTCAAGTTTTGTCCAATCACTTCTTGGACTCGCTTCGTGGAATTTCGACCTTGAAGTACTTTGGATTGTCTAAGACTTATGCACAGTCAATTTATCAGACTTCTGAGCGCTTTCGTAAGGCAACAATGGCGACCTTACGTGTGGCTATATTGTCCACATTTGCCTTAGACTTCTTTGCTACCCTATCTGTAGCTACAGTAGCTCTTTTTTTAGGTCTTCGCTTAATGGAGGGGGCCATCCTTTTATTTCCAGCACTTGCAGCCTTAATTTTAGCACCGGAATACTTTTTGCCACTCCGAGATTTTGCTTCAGATTATCACGCGACTTTAAATGGAAAAAACGCATATGCCAGTGTCAATGAAGTCCTAAATGCTGAAGAGCATTTAACGAAAGCTCTGCCAGAACCTATTCGATGGAGTGAAGATTCGCGATTAGTTCTGAACAACTTGAGCAAGATTTTTGAAACGGGGCGCGGTGTAAGGGATATCAATATAGCCCTCCAAGGCTTCAAAAAAGTTGCCATTGTGGGTGAATCTGGTTCAGGAAAATCTACACTTTTAAGTCTGCTTTCAGGATTTTTAAAACCAAGTTCTGGAGAGATACAGCTCGACACACATGTCTTGGACTCGCTTAATGATAAAAATTTCCGCCAGTCCCTACAGTTTATTCCGCAAAATACTTACATTTTCGCAGGCTCCTTGCGAGAGAACTTGGCCTTTTACCAGCCTAAGGCTTCTGATGAAGAAATTGTTCATGCAGCAGAGTTGGCAGGTTTAAAAGACTTGGTAGAAGAGGTAGGTTTAGAGGAAAATATTGGTGCAGGAGGACGGACATTATCTGGCGGACAGATGCAGCGGGTAGCCTTGGCACGGGCTTTCTTGTCCAAGGATAGAAATATCCTTTTCCTAGATGAGCCTACAGCGCATTTAGATGTGGAAACAGAACTGGAAGTCAAAGAAAGTATCTTGCCTCTTTTTGAAGGTAAGCTCGTCTTTCTAGCTACGCACCGCCTACATTGGTTGCCTCAGATGGATGTGGTTCTCGTCTTAAACGGAGGCAAGTTAGAAGCAGCCGGTTCACATCAGGAGCTCTTAGCTAGCAGCACTTATTATCAAGAGCTTTTACGTGAAATGAGAGGCAAAATGACTTAATTGTAAAAACAATGGAGAAAAAATGAAAAAGATTCTTTTCAACAATGACTGGATTACCCCTTTTTTACGTAAATATCGTTTTGGGATGGTTTTAGCAGTAGTTCTTGGAACCATAACGATGCTTTGTGCCGGTCTGCTTATGTTTTCAGCAGGTTACGTGATTTCAAAGTCGGCAACTCGACCAGAAAATATTTTAATCATTTATGTACCCGTTCTGATGGTGCGTGTATTTGGTATTTCACGTCCTGTCATACGTTATATCGAACGTTTAACATCGCACAACTGGATATTGCGCATAACCAGCAACCTGCGCCGCAAGCTCTACCTAAGACTGGAAAGGTCAGCTATTGGCTTGTCTGAGCGCTATAAGTTAGGGGAGCTTTTAGGCTTGCTCAATGAAGACATTGCCAACATCCAAGATCTATTCTTACGGACGCTCTTTCCTTTGATGATTGTTGGCTCCCTATCTGTCGCTCTTATCCTTTCTTCTGGTGTTTTCTCGGTAGCATTGGCTTTGACAGTTGCCTTTTTCTTGGGACTCATGGTTATTGTTTTACCTTATATCTCGCTTAAAGTTTCTGCCAAATATGATCGGGACTTGAAAAATTATCGAAACCAACTCTTTTCAGATTTGACAGATGATGTTTTAGGCTTACAAGACTGGGTTTTATCAGGAAGAAAAGAAGATTTCTTGCTTGATTATCAAAGCTCAGAAAAAGCAACGCGTCAGATTCAAGAGAAGTTATTGAGTTATGTTCGCAAACGTAATCTTGTCTTACAGCTTATCTTTGCCCTTCTTGTTGTCTATCTGATTGTCTGGTCCGGCACAAGCTTGCGAACAGGAGATGCTCCGAATTATATTGCAGCTGTTTCTTTAGCAGCCTTTCCTTTATTTGATGCTTTTGCGCCCTTGTCGGATGCAGTGGTGGAGACACAGCGTTATGGTGATTCTGTTCAACGCCTCAATGATTTACCCAATGTCAAAGAAGATGTCCGTCAAGAAAGAATTTTAGATACAAATTTACAAATTTCAGATTTGAGTTTTTCGTTCGGGGAGAAGAAGATTTTTGAAGGCTTAAATTTTCACATTAAAAAAGGAGAGCATGTGGCGGTTTTAGGACGTTCAGGTGTTGGGAAATCAACACTTGCTGGCCTTATTCGAGGGGATTTGATTGCTCAAAAAGGGCGTGTTGATTTGTCAGGTGTAGAACCGGCTCATGCAAATAATGTAGAAGAAAAAATCGGTGTGATTAACCAAAGCCCTTATATTTTCAATGCCAGTATCCGTTCAAATCTTAGTTTAGCGCGTTTGGATGCGAGTGATGAAGAAATTTGGAAGGCTTTGGAACTCGTTGGCTTGAAAAAAATGGTTGCCTCTCTTCCTGAACAGCTTGATGAGCTTGTGGACGAAGCGGGACAGCGTTTTTCAGGAGGGGAACGGCAGCGTTTGGCGTTAGCACGTATTTTACTTTCAGATGTAGATATGGTTATTCTTGATGAGCCAACAGTTTCTCTTGATCCCATTACTGAAAATCAACTGTTGCGTCTTTTCTTTGAACGACTGAAAGACAAGACCATAATCTTTATCACTCATCATCTGCTTGGCGTGCAACATATGGATCGTGTCATTTTTTTGGAAAATGGGAAAATCAAACTGGATGACCAGCCTCAACACCTGCTGCAAAACGATGAAGACTTCCGAAAACTTTATCAGATGGATTTAGGAACTAATGACTTTTAAGGAGTCTTTAGTTTTTTTTGTTGACAAAGCGAAATAAATGCTTTAAAATATATTTCGTTAGCTTTCTTATAAAAGAAACTAAATAAAAAGAGGAGAAAAATATGTCAGTAGAAACGAATAAATTACTCAGTCTATTTTCAAAATTACTACATAACCCACAACTTATCATGGCTTTGCACAGGGAGAGAATGTCAAACCAGCTTGGAGAAAGGAAGCCCCGTATGGGTGCTCAAGGCTTACTTGTTGAGCTTTGGAAAACAGATGGATTGACCAATGCAGAAATTGCAGAACTCCTTGATATTCGTCCTTCAAGTGTCACAGCTCAAGTAAAAAGTTTAGAACAACGTGGTCTGGTCAAACGTGTGACAGATGAAAATGACAAGCGTGTGAGTCGTGTATTCTTGACAAAAGAAGGTAAACAAGCTCAGGTTGACTATAAGGAAAGTCAAGATGACTTGTCGGAAGGGATTTTTGGTCATTTGACCAAAGAAGAGCAACTGTCATTGATCCACATCTTGGAAAAGTTAGAAGAAAGCATCAAGGGAGAAGAAGAGTTTGATTTTCACCTTGCAAATATACGACCTGGAAGTTTTGATCCGCGTATGATACATCATATGGGAAGAGAAATGGAAGAAAAAATGAGAAAAGAAATGTGCCATCAGATGAGAGAGGCACACAAGCCATGGAACTTCCCTTATCAGCCACGAAATAAAAGAGCAGAAAATTGGGACGATTTTTAAGAGAATTGAAATCAGTCTTAGGTCCTAAATTCATTTGATATATTTAAGGTATAATGGATATATCTTTATTTTAGAAAGAAGAAATTATGCCAGTATTAGAATTAAAAAATATTAGAAAATCGTATTTTCTAGGCAAAGAAGAGTTCCCCGTTCTTAAAGGAATTAATCTCGAGTTTGAGCGTGGAGACTTTGTGAGTCTACTCGGAGAGTCTGGAGGGGGGAAGTCAACGCTGATGAATATCATCGGTGGCCTTGACCGAGAATATGACGGGGATGTGATTATTGATGGTGTGGCACAAAAGACGAAAAAAGAAAAAGATATGGATGCCTACCGCCGTGATACCATCGGTTTTATTTTCCAATCTTTTAACTTGATTAACTACTTGAGCGTTCTTGATAATATTTTGATTAGCTTAAAAATGACAAGTTTGTCTGAAAAAGAACGTATAGAACGTGCACTTGAGCTGACCAAACAAGTTGGACTTTATGAACACCGTAAGAAAAAGCCAGCTCAACTTTCGGGTGGGCAAAAGCAACGTGTAGCCATTGCTCGCGCTTTAGCTAGTGATCCGGAAATTATTCTTGCAGATGAACCTACAGGAGCTCTTGACTCGCAAAATACCAAAGAAGTTTTGGCACTTCTCCGTCAAATTGCGCAATCTGGTAAAACAGTCATTGTCGTGACTCACTCGCAAGAAGTTGCTGATTATGGGACACGTACGATTCGGCTGGCAGATGGTCAGATTACTGGGGATGAGCGGGCTAAACCAGCTTATCCTGTGCCTCATGAGATAAAGCCTTTCCAGACCAAAGCACTCTCGTATGGAGATGTGGTTAAGACTGCTTTTAAGCATTTTACAAACACTTGGAAAATAAATCTTCTCATTGCGCTGGGGACAGCGATAGGTCTATTTTCCGTTATCTTCTTCCTTGGTCTAGGTACCGGGGCAACAAAGTATATGAACGATCAGGTGACAAGTCTGGCCAATCCTAATATTATCTCCGTTGTTAAACGTGATCCGATAAACAATCAAGGAGAGAACAATGACGAAGCTTTTTCGATGGCGCAGCAAGCGATGCTCGGCATCTCAGAAGATAATATCAGCAAATTAAAAGCTTTGGATAATGTCAAAGAAGTAAGTGAAGGAATCACAAAAGTAGGCGTTGTGAGTTTAGATTATAGTGGTCAGACTGCAAGAAGCCAAACCATCATGTCATGGACACCGATGATTCAGTCTTCAAGTTTACAGGCTGGTTCAAAACCTAAAGGAAATCAGATTGTTATTTCTGAATCAGACATGAAGAAATTTGATTCAAAAGCCTATGAAGCCAAGGACTGGAATGCAGTTATTGGAAAAACAGTGAAAGTCAGCTTCCAAACTTTAGATAAAAATAATAGCCCAGTGACAATTACACAAGAGATGGAAATTTCGGGTATCCTGCAAGAAATTCCAGTTTCTGGTGTGATAACTTCTGTGGAAGCTTTGGAAACAATGCTTGAAGAAAATAACGTAGAGGCGATGCCAAATACAGCCTATGTTACAGTTACAGAAACCGATCATGTTAAGGAAGTAAGCAACAAAATCAATGCGATTAAAGACAATAATAAACTGGTATTCGCTTCAGCTAATATTGGCAGTATGCTTGACACAATTACAAACATCACAGGTATCGTTTCGACCGTTTTAGCAGCAATCGCTGGTATCAGCCTGATTGTGTCAATCTTTATGATTGTTGTAACGACTTATATGTCTGTTGCTGAACGTACAAAAGAAATTGGTGTACTTCGCGCCTTAGGTGGTCGTCGTAAGGATGTGTCACGGATGTTTACTGCAGAAAGTGTTATTCTTGGATTGGCATCAGCGGGAATTGCTATTGCTCTCGCTTATGCTGGACAAGGCATTATCAATAAAGCACTTCATAGTTTAGTGGGTGGAAACATTGTTCAAATCACTTTAGGACATATTATCTTTGCAGTTATCATTGCGGTTATCATTGCTTTACTTTCAAGCTTTGCTCCTGCTGCGCGTGCTGCACGTTTAAATACAATCGAGGCTTTGGCTGCAGATTAAAAAATCAGAATAAGTTCTGTTTGAAGCAGGACTTATTTTTTTATGGACATTTTCTTATATTGCATCTGTGAGGAGACAAAATAAATGTAAACGTCCTTTTCCGTGTAGAGGAAGTTTGTCATTCCTGCGGGTAAAAAGCATTGTAGTTCTTTTGACAATGACAGAGGAGATTGATAAAATAAAATTGTGGAAAAAGTCAATATTCTCATTTTTACTTGCAGAGAATAAAATAATCACACTTCATGTCACACCAGAAGAACAAAAACAATATGTCCTGCAAGGTTAAGGACAATGCCCACTACAACCGCAGAGGAGTAAAAAAAGTCAGGAGTTCCAAGCTTGCTTAGAACGGTATAACCCACTCTATCAAAATGTTCAAAAGTTCGAAGATGTGCAAGAAAGTATTAATCAGTAACTGAACAAATGTGGATACGGTCACAGAAAGTGAGGCACAAGAGCTTCACAGCTTGGAAACCTCACTCAAAATAACCTGTAGTCCAAGCGGCTACTTTTTTTACAAAGGAATAAAGGATGTCGAAACAGAAAAAGAGAATAACAGTTGGAATAATCGTCGCATTGTTTCTTATCTTAGCATTAGCTCTCGGAGAAACGCTGTATATGAGAAGTAAAGAACATGACCGAATAGAGTTAGAGAAACAAACAGCAATTGAGATAAAAGATAACGTTAAAAATGTTAAAAAAATCACGATTACGGATTTCTATGAATCATCTCCTGGGATTAAAAATGTTGATTTTGATGTAGAGGAAACCGATGGAACGGTTATCAGAGGTAATTCGATAATAGTGGGAAGTTTTGGTTTTCATAACGGTAATGGCTTGAAAATGGGAAGAACAAATGAAAAAGTAAAAGTAATCTATACAACAGGAGAGGAAGCTGTTATTGAATGAAGGCTTCTACTCAGTAGCTGTGGATGATAAGATAATACAGTCCATAAGTTCGCAGAGTTATTGGCGAGCAAAAAAAGAGGATGGAACGTGCTATTCCAACACTATAAAATATATTTTTATCTGAAAAAGATGATTGTTCTACAGCATATAGTGTCTTAAAGTTAGAAATTTCAACTGCTTGATTGAGCTATAGTGAGCCTTGCTTTTCAGAATGTGCTATAATGGATACTATGAACATCGAAATGAGAGAAAGATTAAGAGTTGCTTCCATTTTAGCGATGAATGCGGGATTTATGGATGCTTTTTCCTTTTTCCACTTTAGCGGACGTTTTATAGGGATGCAGACAGGGAACATGATTCAGGCGGCTGTTTATTTGGCAAAGGGTAATTTTATACGTGTGCTTGACTTTATGATTCCTGTGCTCTTTTTTTCTTGTGGTGTCATTTTTAAAAATATTTATTCCTATTATCTGAGAAAAAAGTATAAGCCAGACACGCTCTATCTTCTTTTATTACAGTGGTCTGGGGTAACCCTTTTTACATTGCTCTATGTGACATTTTTAAAGTTACCGGTGTCTATTTTTGTTGGTTTTTTGTCGTTTTTTATGGCTATCCAGCATGACACGTTTAGTAAAACAAGGGGACTGCCTTATGGAAGTATCATGATGACTGGGAATTTAAAAGCCACTATGGTGAACTTAACAAATTATAGCTTGACACATGAACGGCATTATTTGCAAAATTTTCGGGTATTTGCAAGTCTGGTGGTCTCTTTCTTCTTAGGAACGATACTGGGGACTTATAGTGCAGATATCTTTGGCAATTGGACCTTACTTGTATCCAGTACATTTTTAATGATTGTTTACTTTATGTTGAGGTTTGAAAGGGAGGAGAAAATATGAAATTAACAGCACTTGGTGTATGGGGAGGCTATCCTACACGGGATGCCGGCACAACTTCTTACTTACTGCAAAGCGAAGAGGGGTTTAATCTTTTATTGGATGCAGGATCACGTGCCGTGACGGAACTTGAGCATGAACTTTCACCTAATGATTTAGATGCAATCATCTTAAGTCACTACCATGAAGATCACATTGCAGACTTGGGCGCCTTGCGCCAATACCGTCAGCTGCAAACAGTAAAACCTGAAATTTTGCCTATTTATGGGCATCAGGAAAATGAATACGAATTTTCAAAATTATCTTTGGAAAATGTCAGTCAAGGTATGGCATATGATGTTGAAAATGGCACTTCTGTAGGTCCCTTTGATATTCAGTTCTTAAAAACCGTGCATCCTGTCACCTGTTATGCCATGCGTATCGTTGAGAGAGCAACAGGGCAAGTTTTGGTTTATACAGGTGATACAGGCTATTTTGCAGAACTTGTAGATTTTTCAAAAGATGCGAATATTTTGCTTGCTGATGTTTACTTTTTCAAAGAGCACTATACCAAATACTCCCACATGCCTAATCACTTGTCCAGTGTAGAAGCAGGAGAAATCGCAGCACAGGCCAATGTGAAAAAATTAATCCTGACACACTTGCCACAAGTTGGTGATTTACAAGTTTTACGAGATGAGGCACAGGAAGCTGCCGGGAAGATACCAGTTGACTTGGCACAACCGCACATGAAATGGACGGTCTAATGGTATTTACTCAGGAAGAAAAAGAATATTTTATGGGACAAGCGCTGCTTGAAGCCCAAAAAGCAGCAGCAAATGAAGAAGTACCCATCGGTGCAGTTATTGTACGTGAAGGAGAAATAATCGCCCGAGCTTTTAATCGTCGGGAACTTGATGGGCGCGCCACGCATCATGCGGAAATTTGTGCGATTGAAGCTGCCAACGAAGCTGTTGGTAACTGGCGTTTATTGGACTGTGCTTTATTTGTCACTATTGAACCATGTGTTATGTGTTCCGGAGCAATCGGTTTAGCACGTATACCTGAAATTTACTTTGGCGCGACTAATCCAAAATTCGGGGCCGCAGTGAGCTTGTATCAAATTTTAGAAGATACACGTCTCAACCATAGAGTAGCCGTCCAAGGCGGTGTTTTAGAAATAGAATGTGCAAATATCATGAAAACTTTCTTTCAAAAGAGAAGAAAAAGCAGCAAGGAGTAAAAATTTCTCTAAGAAAAAAGAGTTTTTTGAGAAAATATTAGAAGTTAAGGATGAAATGATGGAAAGAGAAAAAATAACAAAACAAGATTACAAAGAAAAAACAGCTCCCTATCGTGCATGGCTCAACAGTATCAGTATCCCAGTTGCCCTAATTGTATTATTTATCGCGGTTTTTTTGGGCCTTACGGTTAATGCAGCTGGAATGATTATCTTCGTCTTTGCCATTATTACGCACGTTAATTACAAAAAAATTCAAGCGCCTAAAATTTGTCACGTGGCGCCTATTCTCTACTATGTTTATAACGTAGTGTCTGTTTTCTACGTTATGAGCCTTATTGCCTATCCTCAAGTGAATATTGTTTCCGCTCTCCTCTCTTTGACGAATCTTGTACTCTTAATTTTAGTTATTGCTTTTTATTTTGTTGCTGCTCAGGCTATTAAAAAGCAATTTCCAAGGATGAAAGAGGATTATAACGAGGCAGTGCAAGCTTATAAAGGGAAGAAGTAAAAGAGAGCCTCGTAAATGAAGCTCTAAAAAATATCGTGGCTTGTCAAAAGAAGCAGAAATATGTTATAATAGCTTTCGGAGCAATAAGTTTCTTACGAAGCGTGTCAGGACCTGACGGTAGCAGCACTAAGTATGAGGCTTATGTGCTCTTTTTTGTTACCAAAATATAGCAGTAGTTCTTCTGCGTCTTTTTTACTATGTCTTAAATGGTTCTGTCAACTCTGCGGTGGTAAAAGTAAAATGAGTTACAGATTAATCAATTGAAAAACTGTCTTCGGGCAGTTTTTTAGTTTGTTTTTGAGAGAATTTGTTGAAGTAAAATCCGTTTTCTGAGATGGTCAAAACGCCCAAAGCCAAAGGCAATACGCTTAATGAGCTTACAAAGGTTATTCTTCCCTTCGAGTGGGCCGTTGGAATAAGGCGAAAGAATCCCACGACCAATGGCAGCTCTGTGTTTAAGCAAGTAACGACAGTTGATTTTAAAGTCCTCTGGCAAGCTTTCAGGCATGGTTTCAATAGCCTCAAAAAAGTCGTCTGCTTGCTTATTTTGAAAGGCATCCAAGGCGTTCTGATAGACCATATAGGCTTCTTGGAGCTTCTGAGAGTAGCTCAAAAGGGCGTCAATGACCTCACCTTCCGTTCTCCATTCGCCCCTGAAAAGCGGAAATTGCTTACGATTTTGGTAATTGACCTTGCCGTTCCACTTGAGCAGCTGTCGCCAGTATTTTTTTAGCTTACGATAAATCTTGCCATTGTCGCCTTTGAGTTTCTTCAAGCGCTTCATTTCCTTAACACGAAGTTGATTGAAAGCTCTTGATAATTGCTGGATGACATGAAAACCATCAATAAGCAGTTGTGCTTGAGGAAAAAGGGTCATGAGGGCAGGGTAAGAAGCATTTATATCCATGACAATTGTTTTGACTTTTAAACGCTCACTTCTAGGAAAATTGAGAAAATAAGCAATTAAGTCCACTTGTTTTCTAGACTCTAAAATATCTAAGATGTCATGTGTCAGACCATCTGCGTAGACAAAAGCAAGCCCATTGTCGTCATTTTGAGTGGCTTTGAATTCGTCAAAACAGAGAACTTTTGGTAGACTCCTAAACTTTTGTTTGAGGGAAATCCGATCAAGAATTTTCCAACAAAAGGCGGGGGAAACAAAGTAACGGCTGGCAACTTCACGCATAGACATTTTGACTTTGAAATCAATCAAGATAGCTGCTTTAAGAGCAAATTGTAGTTTTAGGTCGATAAGTGGCGGTAAAAATTTGTGCTTCATGTTGTCCTGTTATTTTGGCAAAACCATATCGGATAAAATTTTCTAAAGGGAAATCGAGGTCTGAGGCTTTCAAGTCGAGCGAAAGTGTGATAGAATCTGAATGAGTCATAGGAATCCTTAACTAAAGTGTTTGTGTGGTAACTCCATTTTAGCGAATTTCTATGGCTTTTTTCCTACAAAAAATGGCAGTAGATTTTCATCTACCACCATACAAGTATACAGAACCAATTTTACTTTCCATAATGAGTTAGAATTGACTTTTGTAGAAGTAGAATCTTTCAACTTTTTGATATTCTTGTTTGAATATTTGAACTATATTATCATGGAGAAAAATGAGTAAGAGTTGAAACTCTGAAACTAAAAAGCTATTTCTAGAATTTTCAGAGAATTGAAATCGCAAAAAAATGCGAAAATTTATAAAAAAAATGAAAAAATATGTTATAATGCATAGTAAGTATACTTTAGAGTGGGAGGCTATATTATGCCGATTTCCTATGATAGGTTATGGAAATTACTTATAGATAGAAAAATGAGCAAAGCTGATTTGCGCAGAGCTATTGATATTGCGCCAAATACAATGACTAAAATGAGAAATGAGGAGCTTGTAAGCTCAGCGGTATTGCTTAAAATTTGTGAAGAGCTAGGCTGTGATTTTGGAGATATCATTTCTTATACTAGAAAGGAAAAATAAAAATGCCAGATATTAAACCATGGCTGGATGCATTAGGTTTCAGTCACAATAATGATTCATATGAGCTTAGTATTAATGGTTTTGTAATTGAAGTGGATATAAAAAATAAAAAAATCAAGTATCCAGGCTTGAAAGAAATTGGACGTAAAACAACGACTAACTTCTCTTCTAAAGAAAATTTTGTCGTCCTTGAAGCAATTGTTGGATTGCTTAAGCAAGGCTATCTTCCGAGTCAAATTTCAATTGAAAAGAGTTATAAACTTGGACATAACAGCAAATCAGGAAATGCTGATATTACAGTTGAAGATAATGCGGGAGAAACATTTTTAATCATTGAAGCCAAAAATTATGGTGCTGAATTTGATAAAGAATGGCGAAATATGCTGGCTGATGGGGGACAACTTTTTTCTTATGAAAAACAAGATAATAGAGCTAAAGCGCTTGTTCTTTATTCATCACAAATTAATGAAGATTCTATTGAACGCCTCTATCATGCGATTAACTTAGAAGATAACTTGGAATTCTTATCGACCCTAGAAAATGCACGGGGCTATAAAGATGCTAAGGGAGGAAATGACAAATTTGAGATTTGGCGTGATACTTATCAGCAAGATTTTGTAACAAATGGAGTTCTTGAGGAAACTATAAAGCCATTTGAAATTGGCAAGGCCAAAACTTCCGTAAAAGATTTAAAAGAGATAACGCATGATGAAGTTCAAAAAAAGTATAATCAATTTGCAACAATTTTAAGGAAATATAATATTGGTGGACGAGAGAATGCTTTTGATAAGCTAGTAAATCTATTTCTTGCTAAAATTGTTGATGAGCAACAGCATTCAGATGACTTGAAATTCAATTGGAAAGGAGTTGCACAGGATACCTATTTTGAACTAGTTGATAGATTACAAAAACTTTACCAAGTTGGAATGGAAAAATTTCTTAATGAGAAAGTATCATATGTTGCAGAGAAAGATGTAGAAGCAGCTTTTAGGTTGCGTGAAGATGCGGCAAAAGATGCAATATTGAAATATTTTAAGGAGTTAAAATATTTTTCAAACAATGATTTTACTTTTCTTGATGTCTATAATGAACAACTCTTCTATCAAAACTCTAAAATTTTAGTAGAGATAGTTCAAATGATGCAAGATATGAAACTAAAAACAAAAGAACAAAATCAGTTTTTAGGAGATTTGTTTGAAGGATTTCTTGACAATGGTGTTAAACAATCAGAAGGTCAATTTTTTACTCCTCTTCCAATTGTTAAATTTATCGTTTCAAGTTTGCCTTTAAAACAGATTAATAGCCAAGTGGATATTCCCAAAGTTATTGATTATGCGAGTGGAGCTGGTCATTTTTTGAATGAATATGCTGAGCAGATTAAGCAGTTTGTTGATGAGGAAAAATTACCAAATTACTATTCAGAGATTTATGGAATTGAAAAAGAGTACCGGTTGTCAAAAGTAGCTAAAGTTTCAGCTTTCATGTATGGACAAGATGATATCAATATTATTTATGGGGATGCCTTGACAGAGCAGGATAGTGTAGAAGACAATTCTTATTCTGTAGTTATTGCTAATCCTCCCTATTCAGTTAAAGGCTTCTTGACTACTTTGCCTGAAAAACAACGATCTAAATATGCGCTTAGTAAATGTGTAGATAAACTTGATACAAACAATAGTATTGAATTATTCTTCTTAGAACGTGCGGAACAGCTTTTGAAATCAGAAGGTGTGGCGGGAATCATTGTACCAAGCTCGATATTGTCGAATGGAAACATATATGCCAAATCAAGAAAAATGCTAATTGAAAATTTTGATATCATAGCAATTACGGAATTTGGGTCAAAGACATTTGGTTCAACAGGTACAAATACAATTGTTTTATTCTTACGGAAGAAAAAATATCCCCCTAAGGAATCTGATAATTATAAGTATGCAGTTAAACGTTGGTTTACAAATACAGAGGTTCAGAAATCTGATATTGAGCTTATTCAATCATATTGTGATGCACTAGCTTACAAGTATGATGATTATCTCGAGTTACAAAATGGAATTCTTGATAAGCTATTGGAAATGGAGTTATTTGGAGAATATGTAGAAGAATTTGATAAAACTACTGTTTCTAAGAAGATAAAGAAAAAGAAAATCAATAAAAAATACACTCAAGAAACTAAAGACATAGAGCTTTTAAAGGCACAGTTTTTATATATTAGAGAAATTGAGAAAGAAAAGGTAGCTTACTTTGCAATGTCTTCTGCTCAAGAAAGTGAAGTTATCGTGATTAAATCACCAGCCGAAAATGCAGAGATAAAAAAATTTCTTGGTTATGAGTGGTCTAAACGTAAAGGGCAAGAAGGAATTAAGTATATAGATGCTAGTATTTCTGATGATGAGATGGAAGTGTCTAAAAATCAAGCGATGAACAGTATTCAAACACCATTGTTTAATCCTCTTGACTTATATGATGGTAATAAGATAAATACAATTATTCGAAAGAATTTTGAAGGCTCTCTAGCTGAAGTACCTGCTGCTCTAGAAAAATTCGTAACGATTTCTCCATTAGTAGATATGCTAGATTTCACTCAAACAAGTTTTGATGCTCAGATAAAAACTACTGCAGATAAAAAGATTGAGATTAAAAGTAAATATCCAATTGAAAAATTAGGTAAAATTGCAGATATTCAAAGAGGTTCAACCATTACTCAAAATCAGACTAGAGAAGGAAATGTTAAAGTTGTAGCTGGAGGTATTGATTTCGCTTATACACATGATAAAGCAAATCGGACAGCCAATATTATTACTATTTCTGCTTCAGGAGCAAATGCTGGTTTTGTTAATTACTGGGATGAACCCATATTTGCAAGCGATACAACAACTGTTCAAGCAAATACTGTACAAGAAACAAAATATATTTTTAATTTTTTAAAATCACAGCAACAAGCTATTTTTGATTTGGCAAGAGGAGCAGCTCAGCCTCATGTATATCCCAAGGATATTGCTAAGTTTCCTGTTCCACAAGTACCTAATAGTGTACAAAAAGAAGTTAATAAAGCTGTTGAAAAACTGGATGAAAAATACCAATCTTCGCGTATGAAGTTAGAAGAGTATCGAAAGCAAATATCAGAAATCTTCCAAAGCCTTGATGTACTAGGGGGGGACGAGCTATAGACTTTCATCAAGTGATTTTACTATTATGATTGGTAAACGTGTATTAAACAGAGAATTAACTCAAGAAGGTATACCCGTTTTTTCAGCAAATGTCTATGAACCACTTGGAAGAATTAATAAAGATATTATAAAAGATTTTAGTCAACCATCAATTCTTTGGGGTATTGATGGAGATTGGATGGTTAATACTATTGCTGCTAATAGACCATTTTATCCTACGGATCATGCTGGTGTTTTGCGAGTGAATACAAATAAACTAAACTATCGTTATTTGGCACATCGTTTAGAACAAGAGGGACTGAGAGAAGGCTTTTCAAGGAGTTATCGAGCGTCAATTAATCAAATAGAAAAACTTTCGGTAATAGCTCCAGGTATAGAGGAACAAAATGAAGCAATTAATAGAATTGAAGAGATTGAAGAAAAGATGATCATCGAGAAGAAAGTACTGTCTGATATTCAAATACAAAAAAAGAAAGTTCTTGAAAGCTATCTCAATTAAGGGGGAAATAGAAATATGAGTATGAATCAAATTTTAGAGTGAAAATATAATTTGAGAACAATACCGATTATAAAAATATAGACAATTAAAGTTGGCATATGAACTTGTTAATCCCTAGTTAAAATGTACAGATAAAAAACACCAGTTTAATTAATAATGAGTAAAGGTATGATGCCCGATATTCTAACGGGGTTATACCTTTTAGTTTCTCTTGTGTCCTCTTCTTGTTATATTAAGTTAGATAGACATCAATTTGTTTTATCGGCGCTATCTCATCTTCTGTTACAAAGAGTTCTAAAGACTCACCTTTAAGGTGAGGGAAGAACTTCTCACAAGAGGCATTGTCATAACAAATGCTTTTTCTGGAATGTGAGACCGTCACATTATAGCATTTTAGTTTCTTATGATAAGCATGGCTGGTATATTAAAAACCTTGGTCAGAGTGGAGAAGACATTCTTGTGCCCCCCTCCCAATAGCCATCAAAGATTAACTTATTATTATTGAATCTTGATAGATTGTAAGCTACAATAGAGTTATCATACAGAGGTCCTTAATGAGACACTTAAGAAGAGTCGGTCCTGCTTATGATACACATAGGAAACGTCAGTCACTAACTTTTGGTTGGGTTGAGTGGCGACGAAATCACGAGTGAGAAGGTTTAGCGAAACTTTTCTTGCTTTTTTGTTCCTTTCTTGTCTTGTACATGAAGTAAAGCGTTTCTTGCGTATGGGAGCCTCAAGGTCAAGCAAGTGCATATAACAAAGAACAGTTTTGAGATTGACACTAATATCATAAATCCGCTTAAGTTGCATCCAGATATGGTGATAGTCCTTAAAGGAGGAATCAAAGAGAATTTTTGAATTTTATCTATCAAGTCCTGCTTCCAACATTTGCATCTCGATTTCCCCTTGTTTATCCAAGCATAGTAAACTGCTTCGAGCGATTTAAAGATAAGCGCACAGGCTTCCAATGGAATACTTGTTTTTGAGACCATCAATGACCCGATATTTAAGAGAACTCCTCAACTCTTGCGGAGAGCTTTCAGCTTTTTTAGGATGTCGTTTTCCATGCGCAGAAAGTGATTTTGTTCTTTAAGAGACATGCCTCAAGTAAAGTAGATTGAGGTATTTTAGTTCCTTTCTTTGCAGGACGTCCAAGTGAAACTTGATAAAGTTTAGTCTAAATCACAACTTGGCTTTTGTTTGTGACACAAAAAGCTTGGGTCACTTCTTTAGTGCTACTATACTTACCTGAGAGATAATCTTGAGCAACTTGGATTTTGAAATCTCCACCATATTTATTGTTTTTACGCATAAGAAAAGCTCTTGTCTAACTTTAGAGGGGAGTATAATGGTTTGCATGGTGATTTTTTAACTATATCTATTTTGATAGGAGCAGTTCAATTAAGGTATTTGTTACTTGTTTCCACTGGAAGAAAACTGCTTTTATAATACTTTTTGTTGCCTTTTTATTGTGCTGCACATTTTATGCCAATTAGGAATTTTTATAGGAGTTATTCCTTCACGGCTGTCTTATTCCTGAGAAGTATTTCAATCCAAGGCTTGGTAAGAGCTTTATATCCCTGCTTCTAATAATGCTGGGTTGGGTTAGGAAGAGTCCTTCACTTGGGAGGAAAACACATGTTATAGTGTGATGCCTATGACGGTGCATGCAGCGCCTTTATACATTTATCCCCCCAGCAATCTGCTAACTAAAAGGCACTTGTCACATAAGATAGTAAAATCCTCCACTCTTTTTGCATCAAATAAAATAAGTTACTTTAACGTGAACCTAAAACAATTTGTTTTGCCTGCCCTGCACTACCTGAAAAATCAACGATAAAGCTGTGTGTAGCCTCATCAAAGGATATGCCCTCGCTCATGGAGAGAATGTTCTGGGAAGTTTGGGGCAGATGAATATGGACGGTTTCGTTAGATTGAGTGGGATCGGAGAGAGTGTAGAGGGTTTGTTCGGCTTTAGTTTGTTTCATAAAAGATATAGGCTTGTCACTCGTGATGCCAGCTATTGTACCGCCTGAGTTCTCCCAAAAGTTAATTCCTAAATATCCTGCCTTGTCCATCTGTACTGCTTGGATGCTGGCGGTATTGGAGAGGATTTTCAAGTCGTTATTTTTGCTGTAATCTTTTAGGGTATCCAGCGTCGCACCGGGGAGAATAATATAAGCGTAGCTGGCGTTTATAGGATTTTTTCCGTGGTTGATTATGAATTTCCAGTAGTCTCCTGTATAAGTGGTATCACTGGGGAATGCGGTGTTGATGGCAGCATAGGTTCCTGTGCACTTTTCAGACTGCAGCGTTATCTCCTGCGCAGTTGGGAAAATATAGCCGATGGAGGCGTTTTGCTGATTGGACTGTAGTAAGAGCCAGTCCACCTTTTCTTTTGCAGTACATGTATTTATAAGCCCTGTACTGGATAGCAATTGATAATGATAAGTGGCGTTGAGCAAGCGGTTATCAACAATGGTTTCGATATCAGCTGTAGTGTCGCCACTAATGCCAGCACCCAGAGCTATAGTCTGGTTATCCAAAATAAACCATGATTTTTTTGCATGGAGATTCATGGGGAGAAGAAGACCGTTATTTCTTGTGCCTTCTTTGCTGAGAGCCATGCCCATCACTGCCTGATTTTCTAAAGCTACTCCGCCGACCCAAGTTTCAGGTGAGGTTATAGTAGTAAAGTAAGAAGCTTCATCCTGTAAGGCCACAGTATCAACAGTTGTCCCGGGAAGACGATAAGGATCAACTGTAGGCCAATAACTGTTTCCAAACTGTACGCCGTCATTGTTGTAGAGATAAAGCATGCCATCTGCGGTATGCCAACCGTGTTTATTTTCGCCATTTCCTGCTTCAAAGGAATAGATGCGATTGGAATAAAGGCTTAAACTTAACAGATAATTAGGTGTGCTTTGAACAAAACGATCCATTGCGGAAAAATTTTTTGTACCAACAAAGGGAAGACTTTGTCCAGAAACAGTACTATCTGCCAACAAAGAAAGCACCATCTGTAGACTGTTATAGTCTCTGGGGTTGTTCAGGTAGTAATCTGGATTTTCTTGTATCCAATATTTGACAGCTTCTTGAAGTTTCTTCTGAACATCCATTGGGGCCAGTGTAGCTACAATGAGTAAGTTATACATGGTTTTTGAGCCGTAGTCAATCTGGTCGCCCTTGGGCGCACGGGATACGGCACGACCGTTGACGCTTGGTAGCATTGCTCCCTGATAGATTAAGGGGAGGAAGGAGGAAGCGACAGTATTGACAAAGTTTGAGACAGACTGTTTATCCATCTCAAAGCTGGAACCTTTGGTCGTCGCTAGGATTTGGCCGATGCCATTGATGAGGACATTTCCATAGGCGCCAGTGTAGGGGATTTTGTTATGCTGAATAAAGGAACCATCGGAGTAAAAGCCATCGCCTTGACTTACCAGTTGAAAAATCTCCTTGAGGCTATTTGAAGCACACTCTATCTTGTTTTCATCTTTTTGTAAGATTCCTAAACCTAGTACAGATAAGGCTAAGTCAGTTCGATTTGCGCCTGTCGCTGAAAAGTTGGGAACAAAAGAGAGGTCGACAAAGGCTTCTTGAGGCTTTGAATAGAGCTGCTGGTAGGGGTTTGGCACATAGGCAGAGATGGCGTGGGTATAACGTTGAAGAGCGTTCTCTGAGATATGGTCGCCAAGAATGATCAAGCTTTTAATAAATTTCTGTGGAATACCGATCTGCCAATCCCACCAGTTGCCATAATATTTATTGCCATCATAACCTTCATGATTAACAATAAAGTCAAAACCAGATTGGATTGCGGCTAAAACTTTTGGACTTTGAAAGTAGTCTGTTCCTTGAGTGCTGTAGGCTTGAGACAAGTAATAGAGGTTAGTAACTTGCCGTGTAAGGTGGGCGGAAGCACTTTCTCCCGGCTGTAAAGGCCAAAGATAGGTGCGCTGAGGATCAAGGGACATGCTTTGGTAAAGTACTTTGGCATTATCAGATAGAGTTTTTACGTATTTGACAAGGGCGGGAATGCTGGGATTATAATTTTCTGTGACCAGTTGCTCTTTCCATTTGTTCCGCAGTTTTACAAATTCATGTTGCTCTTTCCATTTGTTCCGCAGTTTTACAAATTCATGTGGATCAATGCCGACAGAGCTACTTCCAATATCTCCACTCTTAATGGATAAGACAGTCAGCTGACTGGGGGAATTAAAAAATCCTAAGCCAATGTAGCCTTTCCAATCCCCAGCAATGGTAGAACCATCGCTGAAACTTACATGCTGTTCGTCATAAATCAACTTTTCATTGAGATAGGCTTGAAGGCTGGTGCCTTGATAACGCAGCAGTAACTTATAAGTTTGCCCAGAAACTAGGTTTGGACCTTTTATATCAATCATCTGTTTGGGGCTAGACTGGACCAGCTGCCATTTTCCATTACCGAGGTAGACAAAAGACTGGTAATTTTTACTGTTCTCTCCCCCAGCTCTAAAAATGAGTCCAAAATTCTTTTGCCCCTTGTAAACAAAGCTTATTTGTAAATCACCAGAACTTCGTTCACCTGCCTCTGTATTGAGGGAAACATTTTCAGAATGTTCACCTTTTTTTTGACTGCTCATCACAAACTGGCCCTGACGAATGTTTCTATCAGCTTGTCCAATAAGGGATTTCCAAGTTCCCAGCTGATTGCAAAAATCAGAATGGTAGCTTTCTGTCAAAGCTTGTGGACAGATTATAAAATTCAAGGACAGAAGTATAAGTAGGGTTGCTGTAAAATAAAGCAATCTTTTTTTCATGCGCTTTCTCCTTCCGACTGTTCCGTTTTTTTCAGATGAGGTTCGACAAGATAAGTATATAGTTTGATAGAGATTTGTCAATATAGATATTAGGGAATGTCCGCAAGCCATTGGAGGACAGTTTTGCATTAGAAAAAGTGAAAACACATCTTAAGTACGCTATCTAAGGTTTAGTACTAGGCTTCTAGAGTTTAGTGCAGTTCATTTTGAAAAAAATCAGTGTCCAAACCATGAATTTCTTTGCTATGGCGATTAAGTTTTTTTATGACTAAATGATGTATTTTTGGTTTATAATATTTTTTTATGTTAATGTTTTGTGTATAAAAGATTACATTTACTTGGAATTATGTTATAGTTAATGGATGAGAATAATATGAAAATGGGGTTAGAGTATCTAATCATCTTTCCCTTGGATTATTAATTAAGATGAGCGTGTATAGGAGACTTTTAGAATAAGAAAGCAACTATCTAAGAGCAATACTCATTCTTGTCAAGAAAAATCAGAAATACAATTTGATTTTGTTTTCCTCTGATTAGAAAGGAATACATATAACTATGGCTGAGTTTAAAGGCTTTAAGAAAAGAAAATATATTAAAATTCTTCGGACGATTAAGGGTTTAGCCTCGAAGTATAAAAACATGACTGACGAAGAACTAAAGGCACAGACAGAGAGGTTTAGGCAGCGTCTTCAAAAGGGCGAAACACTCGCCCATATTTTACCAGAAGCTTATGCAACTGTCATTGAAGCAGACCGCCGTATTTTGGGAATGGCGCCCTATGATGTGCAGGTACTCGGAGCGATTGTTCTTTTTCACGGAAATGTAGCTGAGATGAAGACGGGAGAAGGCAAGACCTTGACTGCTACGATGCCCCTGTATCTCATGGGTTTAACTGGCCCGGGAAATTTTTTAGTTACTGCGAATGAATACCTGGCCTGGCGCGATGCTGAAGAAGTAGGCAAGGTTTACCGTTGGCTCGGGCTTTCTGTAGCTGTTGGTGTGCAGCGCAATGCGTACGACAAGGAAGTGGATCGCAGTGTGGTGTACAAGTCTGATATCGTTTATACTACACACTCTGGCCTAGGTTTTGACTATCTTTTAGATAATTTGGCAACAGAAGTAGACAAACAATACTTGCAAGGCTTTAATTTTGTAGTTATTGATGAGCTAGATGCCATACTCTTGGATATGGCCCAAATTCCATTGATTATTTCTGGTGCACCGACTTTACAATTCAATCTTTATCATTTGGCGGATAAGTTTGTCAAAAGCTTAACTGAAGAGGTAGATTATGAAATTTCGGAGGATAAGCAACAAGTTTGGTTTACGGAGGAAGGGATTGAACATTCCAGTCGCTACTTTGGACTTTCAGAAATTTTGTCCAAAGAGAACCAAGTGCATTACAGACATTTAGTGTTAGCTTTAAAGGCAAACTATGTTCAGGAAGTTGGTCGCCATTATGTAGTTGAAGAAGATGAAATTTTTCTTCTTGATGAAATGAATGGTCGCAAGATGATTGGTACTAAGCTTCAAGGGGGAATGCACCAAGCTATTGAGGCAAAAGAGGAGGTGACAATCACTCTGGAGACTAAATCCATGGGCTCTATCACCTATCAGAATTTGTTTAAAATGTTTCGAGTCCTATCAGGGATGACGGGAACTGCCTATACGGATGTAGTAGAAATCCGTGATACATACGATATTGATGTAGTACCTATCCCGACACACCGACCGATTAAGCGCACGGATCATAAAAGCAGTATTTATTTGACCAACAAAGCTAAGATGTTAAGTTCACTAGAATTAGTTAAGAAAGCTGTGGCAGCAGAACGTCCTGTTCTAATCGCCACGGGCTCAGTCACTAAATCTCGCCTTTATTCGCTCATACTTCTAAATAATCGTATCCCTCACTCCTTACTTAATGCGACTACGGCGACAGCAGCTAAGGAGAAAAGAATTGTTCATCAGGCAGGGCAGCGTGGTGCTGTGACTGTAGCTACAGCTATGGCTGGACGGGGAACAGACATTAAGTTGGATGATTTCAGTCGCGAAAATGGCGGACTTATGGTTGTGGGGACTGAGAGCATGACCAGTGACCGCATCGATAATCAGTTAAGAGGGCGTGCTGGACGTCAAGGAGAGCCCGGAGATTCGCATTTTTATACTTCTCTGGAAGATAAAGTCGTTGTTGAAAGTTCCCCCGAATGGGTACGTAAATTCCGTAAAAATTTAGAAAATAAACAGGGAGATGAGGTTGCGACGCAAGAAGGATTGCTAAATAAGAAAAAGTTTCAGCGTCTCATAGAAAAATCCCAGAAAAACAAGAAAAATCAAGATGTGAACAGCAGAAAAACAACTCTGGAATTTGATGATGTCATTAGTGTCCTTCGCGAACGTGTCTATGCGACACGCAACAAAGTCCTGACAGGTACACCGACATATTTTAGAGAAGTTATATTAAAGAGCTATAAACATACCGCAGAGAATTTTTTAGCGGAAAGAAAAAAACGGGATGCCTTTGAATTTTCAGATTTTATCCTTAATAATTTAGACTATAGTTTTGACCAATCAAGATTAGATGGGTTTGACAAGATGAGTGTAAAGACTCTCCGTCAATTGTTGGACGACATCATTGCCGAAAAAGATCAGCGAATTTTAGAAAACTTTCCACATGCAGACCAAAGCTACATGTATCAGCGCTTTATCATCCTTAAATCCTTAGACCAACTTTGGATAGATTTGGCAGATGCCTTGGTGCAGTTGAAAACGGTTGTTCAAAGTAGAACTTTTGGGCAGCAGCGCCCTTTGCATGAATTTGAAAAAGAAGCCAATCGCTATTTCACAGAATGCATGGAGCGTCTCTGGATTGATATTACACGTAATATGCTTTTATCAGAGCTCTTTATCAATCGAGATGGTTCTGTGGATATTGAATTGCCGTAAATGAGATAAAGAGAGTAGAAAATGAAAGAATATTCAGGCGCAATCAAGCGCTTTTCAGTAACACTTTTAATCCTGTCCATCGTTCAGTTAGGGAACCATCTGAACCTGCCGGGTACCACGCCACAGGTTGCTAACAATGATGGCATAATGAATTTTTTTGCCAGTATTTCCGCAGGGAAGTCAGGAGAGTTGACCCTCTTTTCTCTTGGTCTCAGTCCGTACATGATATCTTTTATTGTTTGGAATCTCTTCAGTTTGTTGGAGGTTGATGCGATTAAGAGTCTTTCACAAAAGCAGTCTGGTTTGATTGTCCGCGCAATTACTTTGCTTTTTGCTATTTTGCAAGCATGGGCGACTTTGCGGAGCTTCGAGGGGAATATCTTTTACGCTCATTTTCCTAGTTTTTCGCAGAGCCAAGTTGACTTCTTTTTCCTGCTTTTGCTGACTTCTGGCGGTATGGTGATTGCCTATATTGCTGATCTCAATAAAGACAAGGGTGTGGGCAAGCAGATGATTCTTATTTTTCCTGGATTATTGGCAAACATGCCACGAATGTTATTGACAGGTGGGCAAGACAGTGCTTTATTCAGTAGTGTTTGGGGACTCGTTTTCATTGGTGGGGCAACAGTGGTTATGGTTTATGTAACTTCTATTTTAGCCCGAAGTGAGTATCGTATTCCTGTTCAACAAACTGCCATGACAGTTGCTTTTAAATCTTCATACATTCCGATTAAGGTTTTGACTTCAGGAGCATTTCCTTTTATGTTTGGTATTACCCTTTTTTCAATGCCACAGGTGATGCTCTTCTTACCCTTTTTTCAAAATAATAATTTGATGGCTTACATCGTCACTACTTTTTTCTCTTACAGTACAGTGCAGGGTATTCTCACTTTTGGTTTGATTTTGGGTTTTCTGGGATTTGGCTTTTCCCATATGAATATACGGCCTTTCGATATTGCCAAGGGGCTTCGAGGAGCGGGAGATTACATTTTTGATGTAAGACCTGGTCGTGATACGGAAAAGTATATTCGGCAAAAACTTAACCGGATTATTTTCCTTAATAATAGCTTTATCTTACTGGTTTCTTTAACACCTTTATTGGTAGGACTTTGGTATCAACCAGCTACTGTTTTGAGCTTTTATTTTTCCTCTTTAGTTATGATGGTTTATTTTGTTCACACCATGCATGAGGATATTCGCTTTGTTTTGGCGAAACGACATTATGTCATCTTTTGATGGCAGGAAAGGACAACTTTATGATTTATTTGTTAGCGGAGTGGCAGGATCAGACTGATTTGGGTTCAGATCGAATTTACAATCTTGCGCAGTTTTTTACCAAGGCTGATATGGAATATACGGTTTTGCTTCCAAAACATCTGCCTTTTTTGCGTTATCATCTCAATGCTCAGGCTTTCAAGGTTAAAAGTATTATCCGATTATTTGACCATTTGCAAGGTATCGAGATCCAAGATGGTCATCCACTCTCCCTAGAAGATTTAGTTTTTCCTGAAAGCATAGAGAAAGTTTATACTCCTTCAATAGTATTGCTCTTGAAAAATGGACAGACCATTGGGCAGGTGGTTTATAATGCCTATGGCTTTATGGACTTTATTGATTGGCGAACTGAAGACGGCTTTCAGCGAGAAATTTTTGATGACCGTGGCTTTATGAGCTGCATTCACTTTTTTGATAAAAGCCGACTTCAGGTAAAGTCGGAGTACTTCAATGAGAAGGGGCAGAAAACCTTGCTCCAAGAAAAGGGACGGCTTTCCATTTTGTCGGAAGAACATGCCTATCTCTCCCAAAAAACTTATCTTTCTTTGGAAAATGTACTTGAGACTTTGACGACAGGTTTACTCGAAAATTTTGGAAAATATGAAAAATCAGTCTTGGTGGACTCAAATCAAAAAAGCATATCTGCTGTTCCAAGTTTCTGGAATCAGATACATATTCTTTCAGAAGATGTAAAAGAGCCACTTGATGCAGAACACTGGGTTCGTGATTCTACTGTTTTTCAGATGGACACAAATCAGACTGTGCCTTATATTCCTGTTTTTCTTCCCCAACTCAGTCTGGGACGTTCTGATACGATGCCCATCATGAAAGTTTTTGCAAGTTTTGCAGACCTAAATGAAGAAGCAGAAAAAAATTTAATTTTCTTGATTGAAGAGGCTATTTCAGATGAGGACTACGGTTTAATTGTCGAACTGGAAGATGTAGAAGATCGCAGACGTATGTATTTTCTACAAAAGCTTCTCATCAATACGCACTTTGGTGTTGACTCTGATTCAGAAGAATATGAGAAAGTTCATGAATACGTCGTAGCGCAAAAAGAGAAGAGAGTTTTTAAACATCTGGAAGATGCTATCGAGGAACTCAAAAACTCGCCAAAGTGGTTGAACTACGTAGGTGCTGTTAATGCTCAGCTCAGAATTGAGCAGGTGGGGCCTCTTGATTTACTTAAGATGGAGGCTGTTTTTGATATTGCGCGTGTTTACGTTGATCTTTCTAAAAAATACGATATACAGCGCCATGTAAAGGCAGTCAGTGCAGGTATTCCAATTTTGACACGGCACCAGAGTGACTTCTTGCGGGAGAGAGAAAACGGTTGGACAATATCAAGTTCGGATGATTTGAAGGAAGCTTTGGTCTACTACATGGGAACATTAAGAAATTGGAACAAGTCTTTAGTGACGAGTATTGACATCATCGAACAGCACGAACCGCATTTGATTAAAGCAAAATGGTTGGAGGTTTTTAAGCAGCATGGCTAAAAAAAGTAAGATTATCCAAATTGGAGGGCAGGCTCTGACTTTTTCAGAAGCTATAAAAGAGAAATTCCATGTGATTTACTTACCGGGGAACTATGACTTGATGGCTGATGAAGCAGGGGAGAGATTTTTTGTAGAGGGAGAGTTTAACCCCAAGCACAACCGCTCACTCTTTGTTTTAGGGGCGGATGCCCTGCTCTTGCGTTCCTTTCCCTTGCAGTTGGCTCAGTTCCCAGCCTATCAAATTTTCTATGATGCAGAAGCGGTGATTAGTCCTCATCAAGAACAAATTTTGGAACAGAAGTTCGCGCATCCCTATCGCTCCAAGGAAGACAGTCTGGAAAGACTTCGGGAAAAAATATGGGATTTATCCATTGGACAAATGGGATACAAGGTCAAACCTGAAACGGTGGCTGTATCTTCAAATTTTAAGGGGAAGTCCACTAAGTTTGGAAACAGTTATATGCAGCTGATAGGGGAATTTACACCCGAATTTTCAGAAGTTTTGCATTGGCGTAGGCACAGCGTAGACTTTGGGGCTGGGGATAAACTTGCCTTCTATCCAGAAGACACTATCGTTAACGGTGACTTGGAGCTGGAATATCGAATCTATGTTCTTGAAAAACATCACTATAACATTATCAAGGTCATCAAGGGCAGCCCTCAGCAGTTTAGAAATCAAGAAATCATTGTTCATAATGATACTGAACATACAGTATATACCAGTATAGGACTTTATGCTAAGGGAGGGCAGGGAGAAATACAGGTTGGTAATATTCATTTCCGAAAATATCTCAACGACAAATCCGTGATGTTCTCAGGCGCCACAACTTTAATTGACAGGCAGGCTAGAAATGAAGAAGTCAACTGCTATTTCCATCCTGGAGATATGAAGCCTCCTTTATCGGTTTATTTCTCGGGTTATCGCTCAGCGGAAGGGATGGAAGGTCGCGGAATGATGGCCAATATGGGAGGTCCTTTTATTCTGTTTGGCGATCCTCGTCTTGAGGGAGGGAATTTTTATCTAGGAAGTTCAGAGCTTGAAGCGCATATTTCTCAGTTTATTCAAGATAAGCTAGAGTGGCTGGGCTTTAGCAGTCAAGACTTGATTTTATCAGGTCTTTCTATGGGAACCTTTGGTGCGCTTTATTATGCGGCGGATTTGTCGCCAGCAGCGGTTATTGTAGGTAAGCCTTTGGCTAACATTGGCACGATAGCGCTCAATGAACGTATCAATCGTCCTGAAATGTGGGGCACGTCATTGGACATGGTTCTTCATCATGGTGGCAGCTCAACAACTGTCAATGCGGAGAGTTTGGATCAAAAATTCTGGGATAAGTTTTCAAAAGGCAATTATGACTCGACGACCTTTGCATTGGCTTATATGAAGCAAGACGACTATGATCATAAGGCATTTTCGATGCTGGTTGAAAAACTCAAAAGCATGAATTCTAAAGCAACTTTACTCTATAAGGGATTTATTGGCCGTCACAATGATAACACTCCCGGTATCAACAGTTGGTTTATTAAACAATACCGTAACATTTTGCTCAATAAATATGGGCGTGATATTGATTTTAGATTATAAGGAGTTCTTATGGCAGATACTGCACTTATCAAATGGGGAAAACGTTTCAACCAAGCTTATAATTATGGTTCAGAAATTACGCTAGACTCTCATCAAGTGACTTTTTCATCACCCATGATGCCTGTAGGTACGACCATCAAAGCTTGGCATTCCAAGGGAAGCTATGGAGAAGATCGTGTTGCTCCATTATTACCACTGTTGAAGCCGGGTAAAACCTATGTTTATCCAAGAAAACCCGAAAAATCAATTCCGCGTAGATATCGATTTTCGTGACCAGTTTGGTCAAATTACTGCTACACAGTATTTTGAAGGACTACATTTTACTTTTCAATATCCCCATAACGCTGCTCACTACAGTATTAACCTCAATAATATCAAACATGAAACACTGGTTTTTTATGACATATTATTGATTGAAAAAGCAGAGGAAAACAGTGTTAGAGTGGAAAGGGGAGAGGAGTTAACATTTATAAAATTCCAAGCTTCAAGTGAAAAGTTTCAACTGCTCATTCATAGCTCTGACCGGGAAAGTATCATGGTTTCGGACAGTACTGCCAACCTGCTGCTTTTCGTGAGCCGAGAAACTAATTTTCAGACGGTGCTCTCAGCAATCATTGACAAACTTGAAACGCAGGGTGGACATATTGAAATTAAGACTGGAGCAGATGTTGCAAAATTCAGTATAGAATTCCAGTCCTTGACTGAAATATTACAGACATATTTTCCGGACAGAAAGATTGAAACAGATATTAAAAATACAACAGATATACTCACAGAGTATGAAATTCAAATGCTTCTTTTAGCTTTACAAAAGCAAAAAGGCAAATAACGAAACTAAAACACTGAAATAGCTTGCTTTTCGTTACCGTAATGTAACCTAAATGTGATACAATATATTTAATATTACTTTTAAACATCTAATATTAATTTAAGCGTAACATTAAAAACATAGGCATGGAAATATGCCAAGTTTGCAAAGCTAAAAGAGGTGCTACAAAATGTCAGAAATTTCGGAAGAACAGCAGGAACCATCTTTGAAAGAGATGACACACCTGCAAGTAGAAATTGAACAGCTGTTTCAGGCAGAGTCAGATCGTATTATTAACGATATCGAAGAGGATGCCAGTAACAAAAAGTTGATAGCGACGCTTATTGCTGTGAGTCTTGCAATAGCCATGATTATTCCACTTATCATGAGATTGCTTTGATTCCAGATGATGATTTTTATTTGGGAATTACAGCACGTGTTGAAAGCCATCTGAATAAAATCAAGCCCTTGGTGGTGATTGATAAGAAGTAATAACTACCCAAATAATGAAAGTGAAAAGGTAAAATGACTATGAGGAAAAAACAAAGAAGTAAAAGAGAAAATTTAAAACTGAAAACCTCTGAGCCAAAGCTGCGCTATCGCATGTACAAGTCGAAGAAACGTTGGTTGTATGCGACGATTTCGAGTATTAGTATTTTGGGAGGTGGAGCAGCGGGAGCCGATCTGACTGCGCTGGCTTCGGTGAAAGACACCAATGCTTCAAAAACGAACTTCAAATTGCCGGCCTTAAAGGCGCTGGAAAGTGATGAAGGAAGGCTGTCTAACTCTGTTGCTGTAGACCCTGATAGCAACCGTCCAGAGTTTGAAAACATCTTGACTGACAATGCTAATAATACTAAATCGCCAACGTCAGTTAATGTTGCTACGCCAGGTCAAGTGACCAATGATGCACAGTATAAGGCACAGGCGCAGGCTGATGGCACTTATGCAGCTGTATCAACATTTGCAGAGCTTGTTTCCGCATGGAATAATAACAGTATTCGTTATATTGATATTACAGCTAACTTTGACGCCTCTAACGATGGAATCACATATGATACTGCCAATCTCTTTAACCAGCGTACGGTAGGAAGTGATGTGATTGTGCAAGGGAACGGGCATACCGTAAACTTGAAGGACAACATGTTCCGTTTTGCTTCAACAGCTTCAGCGTCCTTTGAGACGACTGTTACAATTTCCAATGTATCATTTATCCATACCTTATCAACGAATGGTCCGGAATCGAACGCGCTCGTCACAACATCAGATGGGAGATATTTAACAACTAATATTGATAATGTGATTCTTAGCAGTCAAGATCACGCGAATAATCAGTGGGGAAATACAGCTGTTTATTCACCGTACGGTAAGGCTGTCTTCTCTGGTAAGAATAGCTTTAGTATTCTTCGTCAGGTGACGCATGCGGTTACGAAGATCGAAATTTCTAATGGGGCAAGTGTTGAAAATAACCGGCCTGATTCTTCTTGGCTTGACTCTGTCTTTGACTTTGATCGACGAAATGTTGTTTCAGGAACCGTCGGTTATGGGAACTCTTTCAGTATAGGGGATGGAGCTACAGTATCTGCCCGAGCTGAAAGTGACAATGTCACAACTCCAATCATCAACGGGGCTATTGACCAGATTACTGCTGGAGATAATGTTACTTGGTCACAAGAAGGTTGGCAATACTTTATCCATGGTGGTAATGGTGCTAAAGCAGATGCCCAGTACATTTTTGGCCAAAACTTTAACCTGACTTTGTCAAAATCAAAGGCTCCATATAGTCTCTTTTACATCTATCAAAACCAGTCTGTTCAAGTTAATGCTGGTGCTGTGATAGATGCGAATCAGTGGAATCAGTCAGGGCCGCTGATTAACGTGAACTCATCGAACTCTAAAGTTGAGTTTATTTCTCCGAAATCTCTCCATTTGAGTCTTTTAAATACAAATGGAGCGCCAGCTGCAGGAGGAGTTATCCGAGGTTACGGTACGTTCATTATGAACAACTCGAGCTTGAACGCATGGACAGGCGTAAACAGCATGCCTAACACGCCAGACTTAACTGGTCAGTTTGGTCAGTTGAAAATGGTAAACAACAATTGGACACAAACAAATGGCACGACAAGTAATCTGATTACTTCAAATACACGTGAAATTCAGACCAGAGCACTTCCAGTTGGGGATATCAAAATCAACTATGTGGATCAAAATGGTAAGAATGTAGGGACTACGACAGTTCCTCTTAATCAAGATACGAACTTTATCGGGCAGACCCTTAATTTGGTTGATAAGAAGTATGCTATTGATAACATGCCAGCTGGTTACAAGTGGGCTATTGGTGCAGATAATGAAACAACGCAAATTTCTAAGGATGTCCCAACAGGCACCGAGGGGCAACCAAGTGGTGATGCAACATCTATAGCTGATAATGGTGATCAATGGGGACAAGCAAATTATGCAGTCGTTCCTCAAGAAGGGACTACCAACGAGTATAATGTTTATGTGTATGGTGAGGGCAATCCAAATGTAAGTTATACCTACATTGATGTTATCTCTGGTTTGCCAGTATCCTCCTCCTCGAACCAGGTGGGAAGTGAGATGGCGGGGGCTGCTAATGTCCCGGCCAACGTGGGCAATACCATCGATTGGACATCAGAGCTTTATACAAAGACCAACGTTCCAGAAGGTTATACTTATCTGGAAGACGGGAATTCATTCTTGCCTGAAGGGGTAACGCAACCAACTACAACAGAAATCACAGATACGACAACTGAGCACAATAAGGTGATTTACGTGTTCAGTCCAGAAGGTTCAGAGTCCATGAGTGTATCCGCTTCACAGTCGGAATCCTCCTCAGAATCAGGCTCTCTATCAGCATCCGAGTCAGCCTTGGTTTCACAATCTGAAAGTGGTTCAGAATCAGTGTCAGTATCAAGCTCTGAGTCGTTGTCATCCTCACTTTCGACATCTTACTCAAGCTCAGATTCTCTCTCAACATCTGAATCTGCTTCTCTTTCAATATCCGAATCACAATCAGTCTCCCAGTCTGAATCGCAATCTGTATCTGCTTCAGTTTCTGAATCACAATCAGTCTCCGCTTCAATTTCGACATCTGTTTCACAATCTGAATCAACATCAGTAATCGCATCAACAAGTGACTCGCTAGACAAATCCGAATCACTCTCAATTGTTGTATCTGAATCCGAGTCTGCTTCATCATCTGAATCAACTATGGTTTCAGAGTCTGCTTCCGAGTCCGCATCAACTTCAGCTGAGCTTTCAGAATCAAGTTCAGTGTCTGCGTCCATCTCTGCCTCTCTTTCTGAGTCAGAGTCAAGCTCAGTAGAACTCTCCGAATCTGAGTCAGCTTCTACCTCAGTAGAACTCTCCGAATCCGAGTCCGCATCAACTTCAGTAGAAGTATCCGAATCCGAGTCCGCATCAACCTCAGTGGAAGTATCCGAATCCGAGTCGGCATCAACCTCAGTGGAAGTATCGGAATCCGAATCAGCCTCTACCTCAGTAGAACTCTCCGAATCCGAGTCGGCATCAACCTCAGTGGAAGTATCCGAATCAGAGTCTGCATCGACTTCAGTAGAGCTCTCAGAATCCGAGTCGGCATCAACCTCGGTAGAACTTTCTGAATCAGAGTCTGCATCAACCTCAGTGGAAGTATCCGAATCTGAATCCGCATCAACCTCAGTGGAAGTATCTGAATCCGAGTCCGCATCTACATCAGTAGAAGTCTCAGAATCCGAGTCGGCCTCTACCTCAGTAGAACTTTCTGAATCCGAGTCGGCCTCTACCTCAGTAGAACTTTCCGAATCTGAGTCAGCCTCTACCTCAGTAGAACTCTCAGAATCTGAATCCGCATCAACCTCGGTGGAAGTATCTGAATCCGAATCGACCTCTACCTCAGTAGAACTTTCCGAATCAGAGTCCGCCTCGACATCGGTGGAAGTATCTGAATCAGAGTCCGCATCAACCTCGGTAGAGCTCTCCGAATCAGAGTCCGCATCAACTTCAGTAGAAGTATCCGAATCAGAGTCCGCATCGACCTCAGTGGAAGTATCGGAATCCGAGTCCGCCTCGACTTCAGTAGAGCTCTCAGAATCCGAGTCGGCTTCAACATCAGTGGAAGTATCTGAATCCGAGTCTGCATCAACCTCGGTAGAACTTTCCGAATCAGAGTCTGCATCGACTTCAGTAGAGCTCTCCGAATCCGAGTCTGCATCAACCTCGGTAGAACTTTCTGAATCCGAGTCTGCATCAACCTCAGTGGAAGTATCCGAATCTGAATCCGCATCAACCTCAGTGGAAGTATCTGAATCAGAGTCCGCATCTACATCAGTAGAAGTCTCAGAATCCGAGTCTGCATCAACCTCGGTAGAACTTTCCGAATCAGAGTCGGCCTCTACATCAGTAGAACTTTCCGAATCAGAGTCAGCCTCTACATCAGTAGAACTCTCAGAATCCGGGTCAGCATCAACCTCAGTGGAAGTATCCGAATCAGAGTCGGCATCGACTTCAGTAGAGCTCTCAGAATCAGAGTCGGCTTCAACATCAGTGGAAGTCTCCGAATCAGAGTCCGCCTCAACCTCGGTGGAAGTATCCGAATCCGAGTCTGCATCAACCTCGGTAGAACTCTCCGAATCCGAATCGGCATCAACCTCGGTGGAACTCTCCGAATCCGAATCGGCATCAACCTCGGTAGAACTCTCCGAATCTGAGTCGGCATCAACCTCAGTGGAAGTATCCGAATCTGAGTCGGCATCAACCTCGGTAGAACTTTCTGAATCTGAGTCTGCATCGACCTCAGTAGAACTTTCCGAATCTGAGTCAGCTTCTACCTCAGTAGAACTCTCAGAATCAGCATCAGCATCAGCATCTGAATCAAGTTCAGTTTCTGCATCGATTTCCGAGTCAGAATCAAGCTCAGTAGAACTTTCCGAATCAGAGTCTGCATCGACTTCAGTAGAACTTTCCGAATCAGAGTCTGCATCAACCTCAGTGGAAGTATCTGAATCAGAGTCTGCATCAACCTCGGTAGAACTTTCCGAATCAGAGTCTGCATCGACTTCAGTAGAACTCTCCGAATCAGAATCCGCATCAACCTCGGTAGAACTCTCCGAATCCGAATCCGCATCAACCTCAGTGGAAGTATCCGAATCAGAGTCTGCATCGACTTCAGTAGAGCTCTCAGAATCAGAGTCGGCATCAACCTCAGTAGAAGTCTCCGAATCAGAGTCCGCCTCAACCTCGGTGGAAGTATCTGAATCCGAATCAGCATCTGAATCAAGTTCAGTTTCTGCATCGATTTCCGAGTCAGAATCAAGCTCAGTAGAACTTTCTGAATCCGAGTCTGCATCGACCTCAGTAGAACTTTCCGAATCTGAGTCAGCTTCTACCTCAGTAGAACTCTCAGAATCAGAATCAGCATCAGCATCTGAATCAAGTTCAGTTTCTGCATCGATTTCCGAGTCAGAATCAAGCTCAGTGGAACTCTCAGAATCCGAGTCGGCTTCAACCTCGGTGGAAGTATCAGAATCCGAGTCCGCATCGACATCGGTGGAAGTATCGGAATCTGAGTCCGCATCAACATCAGTAGAAGTATCCGAATCTGAGTCTGCATCAACCTCAGTAGAACTCTCTGAATCCGAGTCCGCCTCTACCTCAGTAGAAGTATCCGAATCCGAGTCTGCATCGACTTCAGTAGAGCTCTCAGAATCCGAGTCCGCCTCAACCTCGGTAGAACTTTCCGAATCTGAGTCTGCATCAACCTCAGTGGAAGTATCTGAATCTGAGTCGGCCTCTACATCAGTAGAACTTTCTGAATCTGAGTCGGCATCAACCTCGGTAGAGCTCTCAGAATCCGAGTCAGCCTCAACCTCGGTGGAAGTATCTGAATCTGAATCGGCATCAACCTCAGTGGAAGTATCCGAATCCGAATCCACATCAACCTCGGTAGAAGCATCCGAATCCGAGTCCGCATCAACTTCGGTAGAACTTTCAGAATCTGAGTCTGCATCAACCTCAGTAGAACTCTCCGAATCAGAATCAGCCTCTACCTCAGTGGAAGTATCTGAATCAGAATCAGTATCTGAATCAAGTTCAGTTTCTGCATCGATTTCCGAGTCAGAATCAAGCTCAGTAGAACTTTCTGAATCCGAGTCGGCCTCAACCTCAGTGGAAGTATCCGAATCTGAGTCTGCATCGACTTCAGTAGAGCTCTCAGAATCCGAGTCGGCCTCAACCTCAGTAGAACTCTCAGAATCCGAGTCTGCATCAACCTCAGTAGAACTCTCAGAATCCGAGTCCGCCTCTACATCAGTAGAAGTATCAGAATCCGAGTCGGCCTCAACCTCAGTGGAAGTATCCGAATCCGAGTCGGCCTCAACCTCGGTAGAACTTTCCGAATCCGAGTCTGCATCGACTTCAGTAGAACTCTCCGAATCAGAATCAGCCTCTACCTCAGTGGAAGTATCTGAATCAGAATCAGTATCTGAATCAAGTTCAGTTTCTGCATCGATTTCCGAGTCAGAATCAAGCTCAGTGGAATTCTCAGAATCCGAGTCGGCTTCAACCTCGGTGGAAGTATCAGAATCCGAGTCCGCATCGACATCGGTGGAAGTATCGGAATCTGAATCAGCATCTGAATCAAGTTCAGTTTCTGCATCGATTTCCGAGTCAGAATCAACCTCAGTAGAACTCTCAGAATCCGAGTCCGTATCAGCCTCAGTAGAAGTATCAGAATCTGAATCTTCATCCGAGTCAAGTTCAGTCTCTGCGTCAATCTCTGCCTCTCTCTCTGAATCCACTTTAGATTCTGAATACGATTTCTTTAAACCAATCACTCCATCACTGTTCCCAGCAGTCAGACCAATTACTCCATCAATGACTCCGGAAGGTTCTCTGAGTACTTCAGCTAGCCTTTCCGAATCGTCATCAGAGTCAATTTCTGTGGAAGCATCAGAATCTAGCTCCCTCTCTGCCTCTCTCTGAATCTGCTTTAGATTCTGAATACGATTTCTATAAACCAGTCACTCCATCACTGTTCCCAGCAGTCAGACCAATTACTCCGTCAATGACTCCGGAAGGTTCTCTGAGTACTTCAGCTAGCCTTTCCGAATCATCAGAGTCAACTTCTGTGGAAGCATCAGAATCTAGTTCCCTCTCTGCCTCTCTCTCTGAATCTGCTTTAGATTCTGAATACGATTTCTTCAAGCCAATCACTCCATCAATGACTCCAGAAGGCTCTCTGAGTACTTCAACGAGCGGCTCTGAATCAAGTTCAGAATCAGCGCTCCTGTCATTGATTGATATCGGCTCAGAAAGCGAATCGCTATCAGTAAGCGTGTCAGAAAGTGAATCTGTATCAGATTCTGTGTCCAACTCTGACTACCTTTCAGAATCGATAAGCGAGTCAACATCAGCGACAGAATCCATCTCAATTTCAATGTCTGATAGCTTAACAAGCGAAGTACAGCCGGACTTTGGAAATCCAGGGAACAGCATAGGTCAAAAATTACCAGCTACTGGTGATGAAAATGCTCTAGGAGCAACCTTTGCAGGGTTCTCTATCCTTGCAGCTGCCCTTGTTGCGAGTAAAAAGCGCAAAAAGGATGATAAAGAGCAGGAGCAAAACTAAGCTTCAATAACCAACAAGTCCGCAATTGCGGACTTTGTGGTTTATTGGGCGTGTTAGGAACAGAACAGGTGTAAAATCTAGAAGATGGCGCGAAATTTAATGTGAGAGTCTATATGATATTACTCTAAAGAGTGATGTGAATAAGAACTCCGAAGGAACGTCCAGAAGTTTATCACTATTCTTGCGAATACAGAATGAGGAATTTAATTTTATGAATAAATTTATCACTAATTTTTATGGGCATTCAGCTGTTTCAACTGCACAAATTGCTCAACATATGACGACAAATATTGCTAAAACAATGGGTTTTAAAGAAATCTCTATTGTTGCTCATGATTCAGGACGTGATACGGATATGGAGCGTTGGAAACGTATAGAAGGTTTTCTAGCACCTGTACAAGGAGGCGAATTAGCTGTAGTGCAACTGCCTTCTTGGTCTGGTTTTGAATTTGACAAAGTCTTGACTGAGCAGCTAAAAAATCGTGTAGAAAAAGTAGTAATCTTCACGCATGACTTCATTCCACTCATGTTTAAACCTAACTTTTATCTGATGAAATACTATATTGAGCTCTATAATCAAGCAGATTTAGTAGTTCTGCCTTCTGAAAAAATGCATAAAATCTTAATCAATTTTGGTCTAAAAACACCAGTCTTGATTCAAGAAATTTGGGACCATACAAGTAGTATCACTCTTGAAACGAAGCCAGTTTTCCAGCGGAAGATTAAGTTTGCTGGAGGCATTCAACGTTATCCATTTATCAAAAACTGGTCCAGTAATATCTTGCTAGAAGCCTATTCGAAAGGAACAGTTGAGGCGGTTGGGAATGTTGAAATCAAGGGCTGGATGTATGATGATCAGCTTATGCGTTCGCTTAATGAAGGGGGAATTGGTTTGGTTTGGACAGAAGATGATATGGAAGATGAATACTTTGACAAAGCGTACTTCCAAATTGTGAATCATTTTAAATTTTCAACTTATTTGGCAGCAGGTCTTCCTGTTATTGTTCCCAAAGGCTTTGCAAAGGAAGCGTTTGTACAACGTAATGGCATTGGTTTTGTCGCTGGAAGTTTGGAAGAAGTTGTTTCAATCGTGGAAGATATGAAAGAAGAAGAGTATGAAAGACTTATCGAAAATGTGAAAGATGTAGGGGCTTTAATCACCGATGGACATTTTACGAAAAGCCTTATAATTGAGATTGAGAAAGCTCTCTTTTTGAAGTAAGAACAGGATGATGTAGGATATGACTATTTATAATTTTAATCATGGTATCGGTTGGGCCAGTTCTGGTGTGGAATATGCCCAAGCCTACCGTTCGAATATTTTTAAGAGAAATAAGCAGGATGCTCAATTTATTTTTACGGACCTCTTTCTTGAAAATATTCAGCCTATGACGAAAAATATTGGTTTTGATGATAATGAAATCATTTGGCTCTATGGCTATTTTACAGATGTAAAGATTTCGCCTACTCGCTTTAGTAGACAGGATTTGGAAGCGACTTTTCCTAAGCCCGCTGATAAAGTGGAGGAAGGAGAAAGGCAAATGACTTATAGCTTTAAGGACAATAATATGCGGATGACTGCTTTCTTGGATAAAAAGGATAAGGATAAAATCTATCGCACAGAGATTGTTGTTGCTGGTAAGCTGATTCAGCGAGATTATTACAGTTACACGAAGACTTTTAGCGAGTACTTCAAACCTGTGAATAACCAAGCAAATATTTATCAGCGGCGTTTCTTCAATGAAAATGGCTCGGTGGCTTACGATGAACTCATCAATGGTAAAGAATCCCTCTATATCTTCAGTGATCGGACCATTTACTCTAAGGAGGCACTGATTCAATATTTTGTTGAGTGTCTTGACTTGACGGCTCAGGATATCCTGATTATTGATCGTTCTACGGGCATGGGACCACAAATTATTAGAGCTTCAGGACCAGCAAAAGTTGGTATTGTCATCCATGCGGAGCATTTCAGTGAGTCATTTACGACAGAAAAGAAAATTCTTTGGAATAATTTCTATGACTATCAGTTTGAAAATACTTCTGTTATTGATTTCTTTATCACAGCTACTGAACGGCAAAAAGAAGTCATTGAGGCACAGTTTAAGAAATATGATAAGGGAGAGATTACTATTTATACTCTCCCTGTAGGCTCTATTGACGAATTGAAAAAGGCGAGTGTCCGTAAGAAAAATAGTTTGATCACAGCTTCACGCCTTGCTGCTGAGAAGCACATAGATTGGCAGATTAAAGCAGTTGTCGAAGCGCGTAAGAAGATTAAGGACTTAACTTTAGATATTTATGGCTATGGTGGTGAAGGAACTGCTTTGCGCCAGTTAATTAAAGATTTAGGCGCTGAAAGTTATATTTGTCTTATGGGACAACATGATTTGACGGATGTGTATAAGAACTATCAAACTTATGTGGCAACTTCAACTTCAGAAGGCTTTGGTCTAACCTTACTTGAAGCAGTAGGCTCAGGACTGGGCATGATTGGGTTTGATGTACCTTATGGTAATCAAACGTTTATTCACCCAGATCAAAACGGTTACTTGTTGGATTATGACAAAAATAATCGTCCCAAAGCTGTTGAAGACATTACTCAGGCCATTATCGCCATGCAGGAAAAAGACGAAGCAGAACTTCACCTCATTTCCCAATCATCTTATGCTATTGCCAAAAAATATTTGACAGAGGAGATTCAAAAAATGTGGTTGAAACTCGAACAAGAGGTAATAAAACAATGATTAACTTATTTGAAAATTATAATGCCCAAGCTTTTGACTTGGAACATTCCTTACGCCAGGCAGGTTTTACACACACGACCATTGTTCTGGAAGAAAATGGCTTTATGCCTGAACATGTCCAAACACCTGTTGGTTATTTTACTGGCATGCAAAAAAATCATCAACTGGATGTTGAGGCTCAACCAGAACCACTCTTTTTTAACGAAGTCAAGGTTCCTTTCTATTGGGAAATAAGAGGGGACAGCGCCCAAGCTGAAATTTTTGAAGGCTATAAAAAAATGGGGCACATCAAATACAGTAAGCGTGAAAATGACTATAGAGTGGTTTCAGCTGTCGAATGGTATAACGATGCTGGCCGTGTGCGCCAAATAGATCTGTATAATCAGTTTGGAGAACGTTATGGCAAGTGTACTTACTCCGATGGAAGCATGGCTTTGACGACTTATTTTGATGATAAAGGACGTGAAGTTATTTTAGAAAATCACGTCACGGGTACAGTCCAGGTTAATCATGAAGGAAAGCACCATGTTTTTGAAAACTTCAATGACTTTATCCTTTTCTTCATGGAAGTAGCAAATATCGAAAGTAATGAGATTTTCTATAACAATCTGGGGCGCCCTTTTTTCATTACTAATCGCCTCAAAGCACTCAATCCTGAAAAAAACTTTGCACATACTCTTTTTTGGCAAGAAACTTCAGAAGATATTCCCGGTAACATGAGAAGTATTCTTGATGATAGCAATAATGCAACCCAGCGAATTGTTGTTCAAGACAGCGCCGAATTTGAGAGAATCATGCGCCAGCTGGAGGGAATATCTCTGAACACAGAGCTCATGCAACTGGGTTACCTCTATCCTCTTAAAAATCGTAGTTCCTTAAGTTCAGAAGCCTTTATCTTCACTAATTCTGCAGAAATTGAAGCATTAGAAACGATAGTTACAGCACTGCCTGAGATGCATTTTCATATTGCGGCACGAACTACGATGAGCCCATCTCTGATGGCCTATGAAAACAGAGATAATGTCAGTGTTTATCCCAATGTTGGTGATGAAGACATTATAAAGTCTCTAAAAAACAGCAATTTCTATTTAGATATCAATCATGCTAACGAAATGGAAAATATAATCCGGCAAGCTTTTGAACACAATCAGCTGATTTTAGCTTTTGATAATGTCGTGCACAATAAGCGCTATACCGCTGCAGAAAATATTTTTAGAAAAGATAATGCACAGGCACTGATTGACAAAGTTAAAATCTTGTCCCAAGATAATACCGCTTTTCAAGCAGCACTTAAAACACAGCATAAACATGCAGGACAGGTTGATATTTCGGATTACCAGCACATTTTGAACTGACCGTGTTTAACTTCATCAGAAGAAGCGTGTTGCTTCTCATGAAGAAAGATACAAACGATTAAAAAACAGGAGATAACTCTTAGGGTTGAGAATCCTCTCCTGTTTTTTGTTATTTGCTGTTTTTATCTTCCTTTTCTAATAATATCTGCTTCATTTCTCTGAGATCTTTTTTTGCTCGGCTTAGGTCAAGGACCATTGAAAGCATACCAAGTGCGATGATGAAGTTTACGATCTCGGAGAGGATTGTGAATAATTCATTCATGTGTTAACGTCCACGATGCGTTTTTTGAAATTTACTTTTTGCACGATTAGAATTCCTCCATGTCAAACTACTTTCTTTGAGCTGCAGTCTCATACTAAAAATATATTTACTTTAAATCTTAGCACACTTTAGCTGTCTTAATTTTTAAAAATCCTTTTGGACTAGGAAACAATTATTCTACGAATATGGCGGGAACTAACAATGTGACAGTGAGGTTACTTTGTGAAGTGGATGATGGCACAGATAGCATTTTATCTGCTTAAATTGTTGATTGACTGCATGCACCATATTGACAGTAAAAATTACTGTCATAAAGAGATATAAGCCTGTAGATTTGTTATAATAAAGTTATATAAAATCAGAAAAAGAGTACAAATAGAAAAATGTCAGAAAAATTCAATCCTATCTTTCAAAAGAATAATATAAATATTTCCAACGAGGTTAATTTAGTTTGGTCTATTGCCAACACATTGCGTGGCGCTTATCGTGCAGACAAATATAGAGATGTTATCATCCCCATGTTTGTTATTGCTCGTCTGGAAGCTGCACTTGCAAAGACTAAAGATAAAGTAGTTCAAGCTTATGAGTCTAAAATAGCATACTACCAGCTGTTTTAGCAGTAATTTCATGCGGACTTTAACTAAGACGAAATAATTTTATACGTAATACGAGTGATTGAATGAATGTTTGGAGAATGATAATGGGAATTAAAGATATTTTATTTGGGAACAAAACAAAGGTTGTCCATTTCATTGCTTTAAAGAATGAAATGACTGGAAAAGTGGACTATTATTGTGGGATGGAAAGAGTTGGTGGTCTTCTTAATAAAGAAAACCGTTGGAAGGTTACAGATGACTTAAACGAAGCTTATTTCTTTTCGTCTTCTGAGTCCGCACATAATAGATTAAAACTTATGAATTTGGATAATATTATTCATTCAAAGAAAGAAGTTCAATATATAGCGATTTCTCAAAAAATAAAAATTAAGGACGATAAAAAGCGCAATGTGAAAATATGGAGTGCTGTTGATAAGGATGGAGTGAAAAAATACGATGAAGGTGGATATCTTCAAGAACGGATATTTAACGTCGGTGAATGATGACTGAGAAAATAAAGGATTTCGGCATGGATTGGTGAGGTATCTGTTGGAGGGAAAACGATTCTCTTGAAATATTTTGTTAAATTTCAGAGCGGAAGACTATATTATTGATGAAGTTGTCAGTGAGACAAAAATAAATTTATATCCAGAAAATACTGTTCTTTTGGTGGGAATTGCAAGTATCGATGGGTGCATTGTTTTTGGGAGCAGCATTTCAAAAATTTATTGCCCAAACCTTAAGCTAAAATCTACCGATGTTGAAAAAGAATCCCAAGTGATAGATTTACAAGAAAAGATAAATCAAGGTTCATTGACCATTTCCCAAGCTGAAAGAATTAGCACACATCTTTAGAGAAAAATTGAGTGAATATATCTATAAAAAGGATCAACTGGAAGAAGTTGTGGAAAATGCTAGAATTTTCATTATATTTCCAGTAATTCTTTCTGGTAGTAATGAGTTGTGGTCTAGAGAATACAATCAAGAAAAAATAAGATTCTATATTAAGGATAAATCATTCTTAGAAGCATCACAAACTAAAAAAAATCATTTGATACAGGATTTTAGAAGATCGGAGAATCAATGACCCTAAAAAACAAACGAAACATAACAAACTCAGCCCAACTCCGCCGCGAGGAAGAAATCATGACAAAGAAAAAGGCAAAGCAGCTTTTTGATTCTGGTGATATTGACAAGATAGAAGTTGGGAATTTTAAGGGTTTAGCTCAGATTCATCATTATTTGTTCAGCGATTTATATGATTTTGCGGGACAGATTCGTGATGTTAATCTTGCTAAGGATGATTTTCGTTTTGCGCCAGTAATGTATCTTTCTGTTGCACTTGAAAATATTGATAAGATGCCACACGAGACTTTTGACCAGATTGTTGAGAAGTATGTGGAGATGAACGTGGCACATCCTTTTCGTGAAGGTAACGGTCGTGCGGGGCGCATCTGGTTGGACTTGATTTTCAAAAAATATTTGGGGCAGGTTGTGGATTGGAATGCCCTTGAAAAAGCAGATTATTTATCTGCTGTGAAGCGCAGTCCGATTAAAGACATTGAAATCAAGCATGTTCTCAAACATGCGCTGACAAATAATCTAGGAAGAGAAACCTTCATGAAAGGAATTGACAACAGTTATTATTACGAAGGCTACAATGAACTCAGTATTGATGAGTTATAGAAAGAAAACGAAGCTTTCAAGAAAAGAATTGCCCAAGTCTTTGTAGAAGATGTTTATAGAAGTTTTAAAAATTAAGTACAAAAAAAACACAGTTGCTTTTAGTAAGATGTCAAGCACCAAATAAAACGGACAGTAAAAAAACAAATTAATGTTCAATGAGGTATGCCATCCGATATTCCATGG
>NZ_CALPDE010000010.1 GCF_943193185.1 Lactococcus ileimucosae | reverse complement strand
CCCATGGAATATCGGATGGCATACCTCATTGAACATTAATTTGTTTTTTTACTGTCCGTTTTATTTGGTGCTTGACATTATTATCAATATCTAAATACTTTTTTATTCTATTAAGCAGAGAGAAAATCTTATCTTGAGATACGGGTTTTAAAACATAATCAAAGGTATGCAACTTAAAAACTGTCATTGCATACTGCTCAAAACTTGTGAGAAAGACAATCGGAACATCTACATCAAATCTGCGAATTTCCTTAGCAATGAGTAAACCAGATGCTTCTGGGAATTCAATGTCTAAGATATACAAGTCATAATTTTCATCTACTAAATGATTTATTAACCTTTGAGGTGTATGATATACATCAACAATGGCAGTTGAATCATAATCTTGAATAAGTTGTTCTACTTTATCACAAACAACAAAATCATCATCACAGACAGCTATTCTTAACATGAATGTCTCCTTATATCCTTCTTTATATTCTTCTGTCTATACTCTCCAGTTTATTAAGCACAATTATACCTTATAATCTCTTCTTTGGATAATTTTATGTAGCTGAAAAATATTTGGCAGAGACTTCTTTAACTTAAGGCTAACTAAGCGACTGACAGATATTTTTATAGAACTTCCTCTTTTTCAATCTTAGATGCCCATATATTAATCACCGCTAGAGATACGAACGTCAGAAAAACTACCATAGATGAAGTCAAAATTAAGGCTGATGAAAGCAACTGAGCAACCACATTTCCCAGACATACAATCATGAGAAGAACAGAAATTAACGTTATCTGTGTTGATGAAAAATGTATACCAACAACTACTGAAATTAACACGATACTCAAAGTTACTAATGTTGTTACTGCTGTCAACAGTAACAACAGTAAAGTTGAATTCAAACCATTACTATCAATTCCTTTAAACAGCCCTAATGATATTCCAATCCAGAAGAGAAAGTTAGCCAATAACAGACCAACAAATTGTGAATAAAGCACTCTATTTACAAAGGCATATATTTTTGCCTTAAATAATACACTTCGTCCATTTGGAAGAGAATAAAGTCTTATTCTAGCCTCTCCTATATAGTTTTTAACAATACTATAATTCATCAATACTGCTCCATAGATTGAAAGAACAGATAAAGTAATTGTGCTTGAAATTGATCCAATACCGACTAAATTTTTCAATACCTCATCAGAGCTTGAAACATCAAATTGTCCGACAAACGCAAAGAAAATCAAAAACACTATCTGTGTTAAAAACGAAAGAAAAAAAAACAATTCGAGCAGATTTCCTTAACTTAGACGTTTCAAATTTTACGAGGGTTTTATTCATTAGTATCCCCTTGTTTTTTTGATGCTTGATAGAACTGTAATAAATCTCCATCATAATTTTTCTTGATTGTAGCCATGTCCACTTTTTCCTGTGTCTTACCTTCCTTCATAAATATTACTGTATGAACTATATCCTGTAGCTCTTTTAAAGAATGGCTCGTAATCAGAACAGTATGAGCTTCTGAAGCATAGTCAACTAAAATTTTTTTCATAAGCACAATCCCATCTGCATCTAACCCATTAAATGGTTCATCTAAAATGATAACCTCTGGATGATGTGATAATGCCAGTCCTAAGAGGAGCCTTTGTTTCATACCTAAAGAGAAATTTATAGGTCTTTCATCAGGGCTAACTTCTAATCCCAAATCATGAAGCATCTCCTCAACAGTAATTTCAGGAAAAACTCCGAGATAAAGAAAATGTTCTTGGTAAATATCCCTAACAGACATTTTTAATACTTCTTGAGGAAATTGCAAAACTAAACCTATTTTTTTCAGAATTTCCTTTCTTGTATAAGATGAATAAGTATTATTAAAAATACTTACATCACCATAATCAGGTTTTATAAGTCCCATTATAATTTTTAAAAGGCTTGTTTTGCCTGCACCATTGGGACCAATAAGCGCACAAATTTCCCCCTTTTCAAGTTCCATACTGGCAGAAATAAGAAGCTGTTTTTTTCCAACACTTTTACGAACCTTATTAATCTTTGCGGTTGTCATTTTACTAGCTGCTCCTTTAATTTCTTTTTTCTAGAACATAGAGTGAAAAACTTACACCTATTAGTCCCCAAATAATGATAACAAGTAAGTTTTCACTTAAGAAAGCCCCTTGATTAAAAAGTTGACTCCGAATCAGTTGACTTGCTGGAACAAAAGGTAATTTCTCATACACATTTCCAATCCAAGCTGGAAGTCTATCTGCTGGAAAGAGAATTGGTGAAAAAAGTAAACCACCGATCATAATGATTTGGCTTACCAATCCCACAACGTTTGGTGTGAAAAGATAGGCTATGCAAAAACCGATACTAATCATGCAGATTTGAATGAGTAGGATGATGAATATACTTTTCAAATTTATTTCTGCTCCAAATCCAAATCGAAGATGGGAGGCAAAATGGCTCATGAATACTCCAGGAAGCGAGGCAATACTCCAAATGAACAAATCTGATATCAATATAAGACTTCTTCTAACAGGTAATGTTCTTTGATATTTTATCACCCCTTCAATCTTAGCCGTATTTATTATCTGAGCTGATAAGACACAACCAATAGCAATAACACCCAAAGTCATAGCACCAGAAGCTAAATAAACTGCATCAATTTTAGTTTTCGGCTCTGTCATTAAGGAGATTCCGAACACAACCCCTAGAGATAGAAAAATTTGAGTCAGGGAAAAAACAATAAACAAATTTTTATGACGAATAATGTTCCATCGTATCAAACCCAAAAATTGTGAACAGAATACTTTTTCTTTTGTCATTCTTTCCATTTACATCTCCTCATAAGAGGATAGTAGCGAAATTGGTGCTAGGCTATAACTCACTATTTTATCTTGTTTATGAAGCTTCATCGCAAAGTTGACCATTTTCTGAATTTCTTCTTCTTTTAACCTTATTTCAATTTTTGATTCCGCATCAATAAATCTGAAATCCATCGCACGATCAATATCTTCAAAAATATTATATTTATTTAAAAATAGTGTTAATACCATGCATAAACTTTCTCCTTCATCATAATAATGTGGGATTCCTTGTCGCACTATCTTCCCCTTTTCCATTAAAATATACCGGTCTGCATAGTTTTCCACCTCTAAAAGATTATGGGAAATAATGATAACAATATGCCCTTCATTAGCCAGTCCCCTCAGATATTCCCAGATAATTTTTCTTCGTACTGGGTCTACATCATTGGTAGGTTCATCAAACAGTAGAACTTCTGACGGATAAACTACAGACATGGCAAACAAGGTTAAACGTTGAAGCCCCCCTGAAAGCTTTTCACATGGAATATCTGCATAAGGAGTGATTTCTAACTTATGAAGCAGCTTATCCACCATATCCAACTGGCTCCTCCTTCCTCCTCTAATATCAAAAACAGCTCTGATGGCTTGTTGTAATGTCACTCCAGTTAAAGGGGCATGAATTTGCGGCATTAAAGAAACCATTTGTCTGGCTCGATAGGTATCTTGAGACAAGTCAAAGCCTTTCAAGCAAATCTTTCCCTCACTTGGTTTTGTGAGTCCAATAATCTGATTTAATAGGGTTGATTTTCCCGCACCATTGTGTCCAATAATAGCAGTTAGTTCACCTGCTTTAAAGCTAGTTGTAACCTTATTGTTAGCTACTATTTTCTTTTTACCAAGCTTAAACCTCTTCGTCAGATTTTTAATTTGCAATATATTTTTCTGAAAATCTTTAATGTTATTCTGCACAGCTTCTTCCTTTCAAAACTTACTTTTAAAAAAATAGACGATAAAAGGATAAATCCAAATGTATAGGATGACAACTAAAACAATATATCCCAAAACTTTTAAAGAAATTCTTAATAGCTTGATTTTAAGAGAATCAGTAGGAAGCACTTTAGCAAAAGACGGATTATCAAAAAAACATTGCACTAAAATACTGCCATCACAGTTGGTATAAAAGCGAAATTGCCATAATATCCTTAGCCAAAGAACGGCAAAGACTACTGAAAATATCCACGATGGAAAAAATTGCTGTACAATTATTGCAATACTCAGAAAGACAGAATCAGCAATAATGCCAGAGCTAACCGCCATGAATCTGGGGAAAGTAGACCACACCCAAATATGCGACATTGTTACTGTAGCTGTTGCTTTAAACAAATAAAAACGAGTCTTTTCTTTAAAACGTTGGATATTTCTAGAAAAAATGAGATGAAATATTTCGTGAACTGTCGTAGTACTAATTGCGGCAATCACAATATAGATAAACATCTCCCATCCTATTCTATTTAACTGAATTAAGGACTGCCCAGATACAAACACATGATGAACAGAAATTGAATAGAGATTAAAAATCATTGATAAGATACCAAGTGTTAACCAAGAAATTCTTCCTATTTTCCAAAACAAAGAAAAATTTTCATCTGGAATTATAGAAACATCTTCAATATTTTTAGTTATATACCCACTTTCTGAAAGAATATCTATGACTTCTTTCTCAAGATTATCCATACAAAAATTAGATTTAGAAAGTTGTTCTAAAAAAAATGGACTGACAATCAAGGGAATTGCCTCTTCAGCAACAATAATATATTCCCCACTCTTAAGCTTTCTACTCTTAAATGGAAGCATCATCTTTTGCTGTTTCATGGTTTCCTTTTCGTATTATAATTTTCATAATATTTGAAAATTTCCCAGTCCTCTACGTTCCCCTCACCACATGTAGGACATTCTTCACTATACCTTTCCCAAGAAGGGTGAGTAAAGGAAGTCCCCTCTTCATAATCCACTTCGTATTGTGTTCCTAAACTTTTAGGTCTTGCATAATGGGTAATTATTCTAACTGCCTCATCTACAATAGCTGCAGTGAGTTGAAAAATTGCTGGAGCATATGCAATTGTAGGTGGAGTAAAATTCACATTTCTAAAGCCAATAAATTGTTCTAAAAACTGGGGATCATTCATACTATACTTTAGATTCAAGCAATCAAAACATCCTGTCTGCTTAGGTATTACAGTAAAAACCCTACCACGACTAACTTGAGAAGCTCCAAAAACACAGGGAATGTTGGCTTTGACTATAGCTTTATTTACTATTCTTTGAGCAGTAAATGGTGGTTCATCAATCGCACAAATCACCAAGTCTACACCTTCCAAAAATTTAGAAACATCGTCAGAAGACTGTATCTTCTTTACATGCCCCTCTATTTCTATTTGGGAGGTAATTCTTTGAAAAGCATCCATTGCTGCTTCTGTTTTATATCTGCCCATATCCTCCTCAGCATACAAGAGTTTCCTTCCCAAATTACTTTCTTCGACCTTATCATAGTCTACAATAATTACTTTTTTCACACCGATTCCAGCAAGTAAAGTCAAGATATTTGAACCACCACCTCCTAATCCCAACAGCAAAACCGTACTTTCATTTAGTCTTTTCTGATATTCAAATCGATTAGCTTTAGAATCCGAAAAATGACTAAAATAATTCACATTAGCCTTATATCTCTCAGATATCTCCTCTTCAAAGGGAAGGTTTTTTTCCTCGACAAACCCTTCTTGTTCCAAAATAGATACACCTTTAATAATATCTCGTTCGGAAAGCTCTGGAAATTTTTGTTGCATTTCATTTATAATTTTAGGAAAACTTCTTCCATCAAGAAGATTAGCTAGTGCCCATAACTGCCCATTAGGATCTCCAAACTCTGCTGTAATTCCAAGCTGAGCTCCAATCCGAAACTCGCCTTCATTAAGCCTATACAAAGGATAAATAGGTTTGATACGAGGATAAAAATATTTTTCAGTCATCATTGTTTAGCATCCTTACTCTAAATACTAGCGGAAAATCTAATGTAGGTTTTTCCATAATAAAAAACAAACTATCCCCTACCCTTATATCTTTGAATAGGAGATAAATATTGTGAAGCAGTTATTTTTTGACTACTTTTAGAAAATAATCCACCAAGCTGTTGCTTCAACTTTGGTTGCACGACGAACTGTAATTTCCTTCATAATGAACTCTCCTTTCTTTTTTGTAAAATTTCAGTTTCTGATTGCCTATTGTCTAATAGTAGGCTTTTCCGAAACTTTTTTCTACAAAAAAATTATATCACCCCATTTTTAATTTAATTTTTGGAGTAACGTTTGGATATTTATATGATTTTTCAAGGTCCTTAGAATAAAAATATCAATTTAATTTATAGTCCAGTGGGTTATGAAACCGTCATTGCTTCGTACCTAAGATTTATAGGAGCTCTTGCTATATAAAAACAGTTTTTTCAAAATATATTTTTACATAATTGTAATAATTCTCTCAATCAACAAAAACCCAAAAAATTATGACAATTTTCACAAAGTCTTGTAAATACTGAATGTACATGATAAAATTACTTATAAAATGAAAGAAGGTAATGCAATGACACTAGCAGTCAAAAATTTAAAATTTTCATATCGTGCCAATAGCGTTTTAGATTTGGCTCCTGTTACTTTTGAACAAGGAAAAATCTATGGTATCGTGGGGAAAAATGGTGTAGGAAAAACAACATTTTTCAAAACATTAACCAATATCCTAACCAATTACTCAGGTTCTGTTGAAATTGACGGGAATAATGTCAAAGAAGACCCAAAAGTACTTGCCTCTGTCGGAATTGTCCTTGATGACATGGAACTCTATAAAAACTATACGGGACTTTTCAATATGCGATATTTTGGCGGATTACGTGGTAATTTTGATGAAAAAAGAGCCCTAGCTTTGGCTCAGGAATTAAATATTTATGAAAGTCTCAATGAAAAAGTAGCCTCTTATTCTTTAGGCATGAATAAAAAATTAATCTTGCTCATTTCACTCATGAATAATGCTAAAATTTTGATTTTTGATGAGCCCTTTCGGGGACTGGATAAGCCGACTGTCGAGTGGTTTAAAAAATATCTTCTGGGTTTAAAACAAGAGGGACGAATGATTCTTATCTCAAGTCATGTTCAGGAAGATATCGAGACACTCGCCGATGAAGTTTTAGTTCTCGAAAATGGAAAATTTATCGAAAAATTTGACTTGAAAGAAAAAAATCAAAGCTATATCTATCGTGTACAGACGGGTGCTCCTGAAAAGTTGACAGTTCTTCTTGAAACAGCAGGGATAAAATTTGCAAGTCATCCTGAAAATTGGACTACTTTTGAAATAACCGATGAAGCCTATCGCCCTCTCTTTAAACAAGCTGTGGCCCAAGATATCGAATTTTATCAGATTAAAAAAGAAAGTAAGTTCGTTGAACTTGTTAAATAAGGGGAGAAAAATTTATGAATGCTAAAAACATATTTAAAATGGAGATGTATAAAAACATTCAGGATAAGACCTATATGATTGTCCTCGTCGTGTTTATTTCTATAAGTGTAATACTCAACTTCTCATGGTTAGCTATAAGCCTAAGTGAAATCCAGTTTCAGGACTTTCCTATCTTAATTACACTTCTCGGTATTGCAACTGCCTTTTCCATACTAGCCCTCGCAATATTTGCCCTTCTCTATCCTTTCCATCTCCTCAATGTTGACTATAAGAACAAGGTGATGAGCTTGATGATTGCTAGTGGTGTCTCTCGAATAAAATACTACTTTGTCAAAATTGGGGCAACCATCCTGTCACAGTTAACTGCAATGTTTCTCATCTTAGTGGTTCCTTTTTTCACCTTTTTCATATTTAATCAAGAAATCATCATCAAAATGTTTGAGTCTCTAGATTTAACAGTGCACTCTGCTGACCTCTTCATCGGCCTCCTCTCTAATGTTTTGAGTCTTATTGCCCTAATGGTAACAATGGCACTTGCCGTCATTCTTACGCGTGGAAAAACCTCTGGTCTTTTTGTTTACATTGCTCTTAGTTTTGCCTCACGTATTGTTCAAGCAACCTTAATAGGCTTCTTCTTAGCCTTACTTTCAACTGATTCTTTTGAGACCAGTTTAAATCTTATAAGCAGCAACAATATTTTCAGTCTTGGCTACCATATAGTGGAAATTTTGGTATTTGGTTCAATTGGTATCTTCTCCCTGCGTAAGCAAGACTTATGATTTATCCTTTACTAAAAAGAAAGGGGACCCAAGTAAAGCTTTAACTGATTCCAGTCAAAACCTAAAAATGAAAAAATGCTTAGCCTACACTTCTTATACATGTGGCTAAGCATTTTTTCATTTTTGAGACTTCTGTCTCCTCTTTTTATTATAAGATTTGGTTGTAGCTCCGTTCAAAAGCAGAACTCATATCGGCTGTTGCATCGTCAAAGGCTACTTTTTTCTCAAAAGTACCATGTACAATAATTCGGTTTATAGCTCCGGGGTCTGCACAGGTTACCAAAGTAATCTCCGTCTTTCCCGGTCTATCATCAATGACTTCTGAATGTTCAGGTGAGACAACGAATACCTCAGTAATACGGTATTGGTAGATATTATTCTTATCTGTAACATAGATTACCATACCTTTCTTGGCCCGCTCTAAAGGGGTGAAAAGAAGATTGGTATTGCTCGTAAAACCTGTAACATTATGACTCGCCAGAGCATAATTGCCCTGTCCCATCACTTGGTCTTCTTTCATTGTTCCTGCTCCAAAAGCCAAATTTGCATTGGCTAAGCCTTTGAAAATAGGAAGGTTAATCCCAACCTCAGGAATAGCAATTCCTCCAATCACTGGCATCGCCTGACGATTCATCTGGTCGCGCAAAACTTGTTCAAAACTAATAGATTCTACGCTGTCAAAGTCAAAGGTTGCCTCTGCTTCTTTATTTTCTTTAATCGTTTCTCGTGTCACGTTATTAATCTGATAGTGGCTCGAATTTAAACCGATAAGCCAATTTCGAATAGGTTTATTAAAAACAAGAACTAAACCTACAAGAAAAAGAACCACAATGAGAAAATTGATAACTATTCTTTTCCCACTTTTCTTTTTTTTCGTCATTTACTCTTCCTTCTATTTTAAGTCGTCTATCTTGCCCATTTTATAATTATCATTGGTTAATTCAAATTGATCTTTGAGGCCCTCTGTGATATAAACCTTACTGTCCTTGTCCACAAATACAGCTTGTACATTCTTCAAAGTCTGAACATATTCATAACCTTTTTTTGTGCCAAGAGCATAGATCATCGTAGATAAGCCGTCTCCATTGCTGGCATCTTCTCCTGAAATCAAAAGTGTGATGCTGGCAATGTCATTATCAAATGGGAAGCCAGTTTTGGGATTCAGAATATGTGAATAACGATGACCTCCGACTTCTAAATAGCGCTCATAGATTCCGGAAGTGTTCACATGTTGATCACTTGCTTTTAAAATACCCAGCTGTGATTTTTCAGGATCGTTCGGGTCTTTAATCGCTATTGTCCAAGGATCACCACCATTGCGCGGCGATTGCCCAATTACGTAGATAGAACTTGAACCTAAATCTACAATACCTGTCGTTACTCCGTTATTTTTGAGGTCCTCAACCATTTTCATTGCAGCATATCCTTTAGCAATGGAACCTAAATCAAGTTTCGCCCCTTTCTGACTTAGATAAACAGTACTTTTTTGATCATCAAATTCAAGAAATTGATGGTTAACTAACGGCAAAACTTTATCTATCTCAGATTGTTCAGGCTTGCGTGCATCAGGAAAACCAATATTCCAAAGCTTACTCAAAGGTCCAATCGTGATATCATAGCCCCTATTTTCCGCGGAGTAATTATAGCCAAGTTTGATCAACTCATAGATTTCTGAATTCACTTTAACAGGCGTGATGCCTGCTTTATCATTGATTTCGTCAATGACTGAGTTGGTTTTATCAACAGAAACCCAGTCGTTAAACTGTTCAGCAATCTTTAGCGCCTCTTCAACCGCTTTTTCCTTACCTTTATCATAAACAGTGACTTGGATATAAGTTCCCATCGTTGTGGCATCTTTTTTTATAGGTTGCTCTAAAAGATCACGCGTTTCCGTATTTGAACTACAAGCTGCCAGTAAAAAGATACTGACAGCTGTCGTTAAGAATATAAATAATTTTTTCATTTTATTCTTCAGTATTTGAAACTGCATCTGCTTCACTTACTTCTTCGTCTTCTGGCTCAGGTTCAACAAGAGCAAAGGTCATAATTTGTGCTTCATCATCTAAACGCATGATTTTCACACCTTGAGCTGCACGTCCTGTTTGTGAAATATTGTCCACACTTGTACGAATCACTACACCCGTGTCGGTGATAACCATGATATCTTCTTTACCATCAATAGCAGTCAAGCCAGCAAGCTTTCCTGTACGTTCGGTAATATTCATGACTTTAATCCCTTTACCGCCACGTCCTTTCGTTGGGTATTCACTCGCAATTGTCCGTTTACCTAAACCTTTTTCCGAAATAACCAAAACTTCCTGTTCATCATGAACAGTCGCTGTACCAACGACAAAGTCGCCTTCACGCAGGCTGACACCTTTCACACCAGTAGCAGAACGGCCCATATCACGGACAACCGTCTCCTCAAAGCGGACTGAGAACCCATTGTGTGTTCCGATGATAATATTTTCCTCACCTGATGTGAGAAGAACATTAATCAATTCGTCACCTTCACGAAGATTAAGTGCTTTCAGCCCATTCGTACGAATATTCGCAAACTGCTTTGTATTGGTACGCTTAACTAAGCCGTTACGTGTCGTAAAGAACAGGTATCTTTCCTCATCTGACTTCACCACATTGATAACAGTCTGAATCTTTTCTCCTTCGTCAAGTTTCAAAAGATTGACAATAGGCAAACCTTTCGCTGTACGGCCATATTCAGGAATTTCATAACCCTTCATACGATAAACACGCCCTAAGTTTGTAAAGAAAAGCAAGTTATCATGTGTACTTGTGGAGACCAGATGTTGTACAAAGTCATCATCGGTCATATTCATTCCTTGGACACCACGTCCACCACGTTTTTGCGCCCGAAATTCGTCATTGCTGAGACGTTTGATGTATCCTTTGTTTGAAAGAGTAATCAAGACATCTTCTTCTTCAATAAGGTCTTCATCTTCTAGATTCAACACTTCGCCGACCAGGAGCTCTGTACGGCGCTCGTCAGCAAATTTACGCTTAATTTCACCCAACTCTTCACGAATAATAGCTTTGACACGTTCGGGTTTAGCCAAGATATCTGCCAAGTCAGCAATCAAGGCAATAAGCTCTTGATACTCACTCTCAATCTTGTCACGTTCCAAACCTGTCAAACGACGCAAACGCATATCCAAAATAGCTTGTGATTGCTTGTCGGACAGTTGGAATTCATCCATCATCGCCTTTTGAGCAATTGCATCTGTTGCAGATTCACGGATAATGGTAATCATACGATCAATATTATCCAAGGCAATACGTAAACCTTCTAAGATATGCGCACGGGCTTCTGCACGGGCTTTATCAAAGCGGGTACGACGTTCAACAACTTCGATTTGGTGCTCGATGTAGTCGGTCAAGATTTGCTTCAATGACAGAATCTTTGGCGTACCTTTTTCAATGGCCAACATATTGAAACCAAAGGATGTTTGGAGTTGTGTAAGTTTGAACAAATTATTCAAAATCACATGGGCTGACGCATCACGACGGACTTCAACAACTAGACGCACCCCTTCACGGCTTGACTCGTCACGGCAGGCTGTAATACCTTCTATCCGTTTTTCTTGCGCCAACCGCACAATATGTTCATGAACTTTTGACTTGTTGACCATGTAAGGGAACTCAGTGACTATGATGCGTTCCTTACCACCTGGTAATTCTTCAATCTCTGTCTTCGCACGAAGTGTAATGGAGCCTTTTCCTGTCTCATAAGCGCGGCGAATCCCAGATTTACCCATAACCAGCGCACCTGTGGGAAAGTCTGGTCCGGGTAACACTTCCATCAAATCACGCGTTGTCGCCTCTGGATTTTCCATCAGCAAGTCAACCGCATCAATTGTTTCGCCTAAGTTATGAGGGGGAATATTTGTTGCCATCCCAACGGCAATCCCTGTTGTTCCGTTAACCAAGAGGTTAGGGAAGCGCGCAGGAAGAACTTCAGGCTCACGTTCCGTTCCGTCATAGTTATCAATAAAGTCAACAGTATTTTTGTTGATGTCTCGGAGCATTTCCAAGGCAATTTTGGACATTCGTGCTTCGGTATAACGTTGTGCGGCAGCACCGTCTCCGTCCATGGAGCCAAAGTTCCCATGTCCGTCAACCAGCATGTGGCGGTAACTCCACCACTGAGCCATACGTACCATTGCCTCATAAATCGAGCTGTCTCCATGTGGATGATATTTACCCATGACATCCCCGGTAATACGGGCAGACTTTTTATGTGGCTTATCTGGCGTTGTACCAAGCTCATTCATTCCATATAGAATGCGGCGATGAACCGGCTTCAAACCATCGCGTACATCAGGTAGGGCGCGAGCCACAATGACTGACATTGCATAGTCACGAAAACTGGTTTTCATCTCCTCAGCAAGATTGACATTTATGATATTTTTATCTTCCATGTTCTCCTCTTTCAATGTATAAACACTGTTTCTATTATACCATAAATTCTCACTGTTCACCTTTGTTTTTAAATCCCTTATCCACCTCTACACCATTGGTTTCCCCTTTTATAAAGTCCAAACTTTACCTCCTTATTCATTTAAAAAAGCATTTCTCATCGCCAAAGCATACTGAAAAACTTTAGATAAGTTTTCTTAAACACAATATCTTATACAAGAAAGGTAAAATTATGTCTACATGCTGTATAAAAAAGCCGGGAAAAATGAATTTCTCGGCTTTTTCAGCATCCTCAATCGTCAAGGAATACTTTTATTTTATTTTTGCTTCCATAACACGCGTGATGTCTTCTGATAATGGATGGCCATTACTTGCACGTTCTGATAGGTTTAAGTCTGTTAATTCTATATCATAAACTTTACCACTATCTGAGGTAACTTCCAAGACTTGAAGCTCATTACTGTTTAAGGATTCAGTTTCTGTGATGCTAAAGAGATCTACTGTTTCTGGAAGAGGAGCTTTAGTCGTATTCATGACACTTCCAGCTGCAAACACAGTGTGCTGATTCGTCTTAAGTGGACGTAAAACTTGAAGCCCTCTATTTGCACGGCTGGTTTCTGGGATTTCATCCGACTTCACACGTTTGATAAATCCGCGCTGTGTCAAAAGATACCAGCTGTCTGTCTGGACAAAGAAGGCCGCTTTTATCGTATCCCCCGCTTTGAGGTTCATGGCTTTAACTCCCGCAGCTTTTGCACCAACTACTGGGACTTCAGAAATATTAAAGCGCAGTGCATAACCATTTTCCGAAACAAGCATCACATCTGCATCCTCTTGTGTGATGGGTTCGGCTGTAACAATTCTATCTTTTTCACCTTTCAATTTGCCATAGGCCATTGACTTCGAACGGTAAGTTCGCCAAGGGCTAAACGAAGCCAGTTCAATCTGTTTAATTTGTCCGGCAGCCGTCACTACCATATAGTTCAATTTTTCCTCAAAATTATCTAAAACCTGCGCAAAGATAATCTCTTCATTGGTTGCAAAGTTGTTCAGCGTTTGCGACAGATGCTCACCAATATCTTTCCAGCGTACATCTACTAGTTCATGCACTGGACGATAAATCAGATTCCCCAAACTTGTAAAGAGGAGCAAGTGCTGCGTCGTACGTGCCCCTTCCTTGACGAAAATCAGCGCGTCATCCTCACGTTTTCCCACTTCTTCAACATTTGACGACGCAAAACTACGTGGTGAAGTACGTTTAACATAGCCACCACGTGTCACAGAAACAACTGTTTCTTCTTCGGCAATCAACTGCTGCGCTTCAATCTCAATCGTTTCTACTGTATCTTGCAGTTCAGAACGTCTTTCCTTTCCGAATTTCTTTTTCACCTCACGCAGCTCACGCTTCATTAGGTTGAAAAGTGTACGCTCATCATTGATAATGGCACGCAGCTCCAAGATCTTGGCTTCTAACTCTGACTGCTCATTTTCCAAAGTCACAATATCTGTATTGGTCAAACGATAAAGTTGGAGAGTGACTATCGCTTCTGCCTGTTCTTCACTGAAAGCATAGCTCACTTTCAGATTTTCCTTAGCATCGGATTTATTTTCAGACGCACGGATCAAAGCAACGACTTCATCCAAGATAGAGACCATGCGGATCAAACCTTCTACCAGATGCAAACGTTTCTCAGCCTTACTCAAGTCAAATTTTGAACGTTTAACGATAACATCCTGACGATGGGCAATATAAGACCGCAGAACAGGAAGGACACCAACTTGACGTGGCGTCATATTGTCAATTGCCACCATATTAAAATTATAATTGATTTGCAAGTCTGTGTTTTTATAGAGATAGTTAAGCACCAGCTGACTGTTGGCTTCTTTTTTCAGCTCAATTGCGATACGTAACCCTTCACGATCGGACTCATCACGCACTTCGGAAATACCAGGTACTTTGGCATTCACGCGCACATCATCAATCCTTTTCACCAAATTCGCTTTGTTGATTTCGTATGGAATCTCCGTAACGACCAGTTGTTCCCGCCCACCTTTGAGTTTTTCAACTTCAACTTTAGAACGAACAGCAATACGGCCTTTACCCGTTTCATAAGCTTTCTTGATTTCACTACGCCCTTGAATAATAGCGCCTGTCGGAAAATCGGGGCCGGGCATGAAAGTCATGATTTTTTCAACATCAGCTTTCGGATGATCAATCATATAGATTGTCGCATCAATGACTTCTCCAAGATTATGCGGCGGAATATCTGTCGCATAACCCGCAGAAATACCCGTTGAACCATTGACCAACAAGTTAGGAAAACTTGCGGGAAGTACCGTTGGCTCTTTTTCCGTATCGTCAAAGTTCCAAGCATGAGCCACAGTATCTTTCTCAATATCTTTTAGTAAATACGACGAAATTTCAGACAAGCGGGCTTCCGTATAACGCATGGCAGCCGGTGGATCGCCGTCCATCGATCCATTATTCCCGTGCATTTCAATCAGAGGCTCCAGCATCTTCCAATCTTGCGACAAGCGAATCATCGCATCATAAATAGAGCTGTCTCCGTGGGGATGAAAGTTCCCCATAACATTACCGACAGACTTGGCTGACTTACGATAAGCTTTATCAAAAGTATTGCCATCCTTATTCATCGAATACAGGATACGACGTTGAACAGGTTTTAAACCGTCTCGAATATCAGGCAGGGCACGTTCCTGAATAATGTATTTTGAATAGCGCCCGAAGCGCTCGCCCATAATATCCTCTAAAGGTAGAGTTTGTATATTAGACATAAATCCTCCGACATTTATCTCATCTATTTAAATTCTCGAAATGCTTTTTAAGAGGCAAAATCTTTTAAATCTAAGAGCATCTCAACGTGTTTAATGCCGTCTTCTAAAAACGGTTCAGAGTCTTCAATAAACCCAAAGGAAGCATAAAATTTCCGGAGATAGTACTGTGCTTCGATACGCACTGCTGGTTCTCGCCAAGCATGAGCAAGGAAATCAAGTGCCTGTTCCAGCATTTTCCGAGCAACTCCCTTGCCACGCTGACTTTCCCTAACCAGAACACGACCGATGGAAGCTTCAGAATAAGAAAGACCAGCCGGTAAAATCCGACAATAAGCCTGAATTTCTCCTGATATATCTTCTAACCACAGGTGTAAAGCTTTTTGATCTTTCCCATCAATATCTTGATAAGCACATTCTTGCTCAAGAACAAAAACCTCCGAACGTGCTTCTAAAATTTTATAAAGTTCTGATCTTGTGAGTTCCTCAAAATTTTTAATTTTCCAGCCCATACATCTATTCCTCTTTACTTATTTCGTTTATAAAGTTTGCCTTCTGCATTTCTTTCAAAAAATCCGAATGGATGGTTACTTTTTCATTATTATAAAGTGTAACAGTTAAACTGTAGCCTGTAGAATAAACCGCTGTAATCGCCAAACCAGCCACTTCAAATTTTTGCCAGTTTCGCGCCTTATCTCTACGGTAATACACTAAATCTTTAGTGATGGGCAAGCTTAACTTTCGCCGCACCTCTTCCGTTACTGCTGTGTCAGCCCCACCAAACAAATCCATTTGTAAAGTTTCAGCCGATATGACTTGCGGTTTAGGTGGACGTGACAACTCCTGCAAATACTGGTACAGTTTTGCCGTTATAAGGCAGTCATTGAGTGCATCGTGGCTACGCAAATCGATACCCAAAACATCCTTAAAGGTTTCTAGCTTGTAGTTGGGCATCTGTACCAACTTTTTCGCTTCTGAAAGCGTATCATAAACTTGAAAATGTGGTGCATTTTCTATCTCACAATCTACAATAGCTTGATAAAGAAAGCTGACATCGAAAGGCGCATTATGAGCAACCATGAGACTGTCTCTAGAGAAAGCGAGAAAATCTGGCAAAACTTCCGAAAGAACTGGTTGTTCTACCAAGGCTGCTGGCCAAATTCCCGTCAATTTTGAAATTTTAGTTGGAAGATAAGAACGTGTGGGCTTAATCAACTGATTAAATCGACCGACTTCTTGGTGCATCTCGTCGTACTTCACAGCACCAATCTGGATAATTTCATTTTTTTGAGGGCTGAAACCTGTCGTTTCAAAATCAAACACAACATAATGCTGTCCCATTTCATTTCCTCCCTAACTTAGACTTAGAGCCGTTTGCTTAGCTTAAAAAACCGTGTTTTCTTCGAGTGTAAACTTCACATTGTTTTCAATCCACTTACGACGTGGTTCAACCTTATCTCCCATTAAGACGGAAACACGTTTTTCTGCCTGAGCCGCATCATCTATGGTTACTTGAATCAATGTACGCGTTTCTGGGTTCATGGTTGTTTCCCAAAGCTGCTCTGCATTCATCTCACCCAGACCTTTATAGCGTTGAAGAGTAGCTCCCTTGCCAAAATCTTGACGAAGTTTTTCTAACTCCGCATCCGTCCAAGCATAAGCAATCTTTTCTTTTTTGCCTTTTCCTTGACTCATTTTATAAAGAGGTGGTAAGGCAATATAAACGTGACCATTTTCGAGAAGGGGCTTCATATAACGATAGAAAAAGGTAAGAAGTAAAGTCTGAATATGAGCACCGTCTGTATCTGCATCGGTCATAATAATCACTTTATCATAGTTCCGATCTTCAAGGGTAAAGTCTGCACCAACACCAGCACCGATGGTATAAATCATTGTGTTGATTTCCTCATTTTTGAGGATGTCCTGCATTTTAGCTTTTTCCGTATTGATGACTTTCCCACGCAAAGGAAGAATAGCTTGGAATTTACGGTCTCGTCCTTGTTTTGCTGAGCCTCCAGCAGAGTCTCCTTCGACAAGGTACAGTTCATTTTTATTAGGATTTTTCGTTTGTGCTGGCGTTAGTTTTCCTGAAAGAAGCCCTTTGTCTTTTTTACTTTTCTTTCCTGTTCTTGACTCTTCACGTGCTTTACGCGCAGCTTCACGCGCCTCGCGTGCTTTAATTGCTTTTCGAATTAATTTCTGCGCCAGCTCACCATTTTCCAAAAGGTAAAAGGTCAGTTTTTCAGAAACAAGCGCATCAACTGCTGGACGGGCTAAAGGAGAACCTAGTTTGTCCTTGGTTTGTCCTTCAAACTGCAGATATTCCTCTGGAACAAGGACAGACAAGACTGCTGTCAAACCTTCACGATAGTCAGAACCTTCCAAGTTCTTATCCTTATCTTTAAGCAGTCCTGTCTTTCTCGCATAATCATTCATGACCTTAGTTAAGGCCGTCTTTAGTCCTGCCTCATGTGTCCCCCCATCTTTTGTACGCACATTATTTACAAAAGAAAGAATGTTTTCCGAGTAGCCGTCGTTATATTGTAAAGCTACTTCTACTTGGAATGCATCCTGATCCCCAGAAAAATAGAGGATAGGTGTTAAAGTATCCTTGTCTTCATTAAGATAACTTACGAAATCCTGAACACCATTTTCATAGTGAAATTCATCCTTAACCTCTTCATTTCCACGATTGTCTGTGAGTGAAAGAGTAACATCTTTAAGTAAAAATGCAGATTCATTCAAACGTTCGAATATTGTTTGATATTTAAATTCAATTGTTGAAAAAATCGTTGCATCAGGCATGAAAGTAACTTTTGTACCTGTTTTGGACTTAGGTGCCTTTCCAACTTTTTCCAATGTTGTTACAGGATGCCCACCGTTTTCAAAACGCTGACGATAAACAGCGCCCTCGCGCGTGATTTCCACTTCAAGCCAGCTTGACAAGGCGTTTACAACTGACGACCCTACACCGTGTAGACCTCCAGATGTTTTATAACCACCTTGCCCAAACTTTCCGCCAGCATGAAGTACTGTGAAAATAACTTCAACAGTTGGCTTTCCCGTAACGTGTGTTCCCACCGGCATACCACGCCCTTCATCTTCTACTGTTACGGAACCGTCTTCATTTAAAGTTACAGCAATTTTTGTACCAAAACCAGAAAGTGCTTCATCGACTGCATTATCAACAATTTCCCAAATCAAATGATGCAAACCTGTCGAGTCCGTTGAGCCAATATACATCCCAGGGCGCTTTCTTACAGCATCAAGACCCTCTAAAACTTGAATCGCACTGTCATCATAATTGTTTATATCTATCATTCATTATTCTCCATTTAAGCCAACTTTAACTGGCAGAAATATTCATCTTTCCTATTCTACATTCTTAAGGAGGCTTTGTCAAAGGTCTTTATCAATTGAAGGATAGTTTTTAATTCTTCTGCTTCCACAAAAAGAAAAGATTTTTCTTCATAAAATATCAAAATCCATAAACTTTTATGTTATAATTGTGGGGCTATTATAAACATAAAAGAAAGATGATATGATTACAATAATATTATGCATCCTCGCTTACCTTATAGGAGCAATTCCTGCTGGGCTCTGGATTGGGAAGATTTTCTATAAAAAGGACTTGCACGAACATGGCTCTGGAAACACAGGGACAACTAACACTTTCCGCATACTGGGAAAAAAAGCAGGTATCATCGTTTTTATCTTTGACTTGCTCAAAGGAACTTTAGCAACGCTTTTGCCACTGATGTTCCATGTCCATGGTGTTTCCCCCCTTATTTTTGGATTGTTGGCGGTCGTAGGACATACGGTGTCAATCTTTGACAAGTTTAAAGGTGGGAAAGCTGTTGCTACCTCTGCTGGTGTTGTCCTTGGCTTTAACCCCTTCTTCCTCCTTTATTTAGCCGTCGTTTTCTTCTTGGTCCTCTATCTTTTCAGTATGATTAGCCTGTCTTCCATTGTAGGAGCTGGAGCTGCTTTGTTTGGCGTCCTTGTTTTTCCCTACTTTCACTTTATTCTCCCAAACTATGACCCTCTCTTCTCGCTGATTATTTTAGTTTTAGCTTTGATTATCATTATCCGTCATAAAAGCAATATTCAAAGAATAAAAAACAAGGAAGAATCTCTGGTTCCGTTTGGCCTCAACCTCAGCAAACAACACAACATATAGTATTTTACATAATTTGCACACACAATATCTAGTAGCGATAACTTGACTAGGTATTTTTTTTATACTAAAATAAACACATAAACAAACAAATTTTTTTAGAAAAAATTGGAGAAATAAATTATGGTTACTGTCTACTCAAAAAATAATTGCATGCAATGCAAAATGGTAAAAAAATGGCTCACTGAGCACACTGTTAATTTTGAAGAAATCAATATTGACGAAAAACCAGAATTTGTTCAAACGGTTCTCGATATGGGCTACCGTGCAGCTCCTGTTATCGTCAAAGGAGAAGTTTCTTTCTCTGGCTTCAATCCAAGTGAATTGGCAAAATTGGCATGAAATTAGTATATTTTAGCATAACCGGTCAAACCCGCCGTTTTGCAAACAAAACACGTCTAGAACATGAAGAAATCTTACCTCAAAATCCAGAATTTGAAGTAAATGAAGACTTCCTATTAGTCGTACCTAGCTATGCAGACGAAACACCTGGTGCTGAAAAAAGTATGGACATCATGGATCCTGTCTTTGAATTCATGGCCTATGCCAATAATGCCCAGCACTGCAAAGGAATTGTAGGTACCGGAAACCGCAATTTTGCTTTCCTCTATATCTTTACTGCAAAACAGCTGTCTGCTCAATTCAAAATTCCTATCGTTTACGATTTTGAGTTTAATGGCACGCCAGCAGATGTTGCAGCTGTTGAAGAAATTGCTGCCCGACTTGATTCTGGCGCAACAATCAGTCTTAAATAGTTAGACTGTACAAAAAATAAATTATTAATATGCGGTCTTAAGACCCGGAGAAATATATGTCACTTAAAAATCTTGAAGATGTTACGTATTTTACGCTTAACAATCAAATCAATATACCTGTTAATGGCTCTATTCCTTTAGCAAAAGACAAGGAAGCAATCACTGCTTTCTTCAGGGAGAACGTCAAGCCAAATAGCTTCAAAAAAGATACTTACGCTGAAAAAATCGCTGCACTTCTAGAAGAAGATTATCTGGAAGAAGATTTTATTAACAAGTATGAGATGAGCTTCATCGAGCAACTCCACCAAGAATTAGTGGACTTTGGTTTTCGTTTCGACAGTTTTATGGCTGCCTATAAGTTCTACAATCAATATGCCATGAAGAACAATGAAGGCACGCTTTATCTCGAAGACTTTGAAGATCGTGTCCTGATGAACGCCCTCTATATGGCAGACGGAGATAAAAAGTTGGCACGTAATCTGGCATTTGCCATGCTTAACCGTCGCTACCAACCAGCTACGCCAACCTTCCTCAATGCGGGACGTAAGCGCCGCGGTGAGTTTGTCAGCTGTTTCCTTTTACAACTGACTGATGATATGAACTCAATCGGTCGTACGATCAACTCTGCTCTCCAACTTTCCAAAAATGGTGGGGGTGTTGGTCTTAATTTGAGCAACCTGCGTGGTGCCGGCGCACCAATCAAGGGTTATGACGGTGTTGCAGCAGGTGTTGTTCCAGTCATGAAGCTTTTTGAAGACAGCTTCTCTTATGCCAACCAACTTGGGCAACGTCAAGGCGCTGGTGTTGTTTATCTTTCGGTCTTCCACCCAGACATTATGGAATTTCTCTCTACAAAGAAAGAAAATGCGGATGAAAAGATCCGTGTGAAAACTTTGTCTCTCGGTGTAACCGTTCCAGATAAGTTCTACGAATTAGCTGCTAAAGGCGAAGACATGTATCTTTTTGAACCTTACTTCGTCGAAAAAGAATATGGCATGCCTTTTGCACACGTTGATATCACAGCTGAATATGACAACATGCTTGCTAATGATAATATTCGTAAAGTCAAAATCAGTGCACGTGAACTAGAACAAGAACTTTCTAAACTGCAACAAGAGTCAGGCTATCCTTATATCGTCAACATTGACACAGTAAACAAAGCAAACCCTGTAGACGGCGTTATCTCGATGAGTAATCTTTGTTCTGAAATTCTTCAAGTTCAAACCCCTTCTGTTTTGAACGATGACCAAACTTACGCAAAGCTCGGTACTGACGTTGCTTGTAACTTAGGCTCAACAAATGTCATGAACATGATGACTTCCGGTGCAGACTTTGGTAGCTCGATCGAATCAATGGTTCGTGCTCTAACTTTTATCTCAGAAACATCAAATCTTAACGCTGTACCTACAGTCCGTAAAGGAAATGATGAGATGCGTGCTATCGGCCTTGGCGCTATGGGGCTTCACTCATTCCTTGCTAAAAATCATATTCACTATGACAGCAAGGCAGCTGTGGAGTTCACAAGCGTTTATTTCATGCTGCTGAACTACTATACCTTAGTCGCTTCAAACGTTCTTGCAGTGGAACGTCAAGAAAGCTTCAAAGATTTTGAAAAATCTGCCTATGCAGACGGCTCTTACTTTGATAAATACCTTGAACACGATTACTTTGCAGCCGTATCGGAGGACATCCAAGCGCTCTTTGCTGATATCCCCGTACCTGGTCCTGCTGAATGGGCAACCTTGAAAGAAAAGGTTATGCAAAATGGCCTTTATAATTCTTACCGAATGGCTGTTGCACCAAATGGTTCTATCTCTTACATCAATGATTGCTCTTCTTCTATTCACCCTATCGTCAATCGCATTGAAGAACGTCAAGAAAAGAAAGTCGGTAAGATTTATTACCCTGCGGCTGGCCTTTCAACAGATACCATTCCCTATTACAAATCTGCTTATGATACAGACATGCGTGCCGTGATTGATGTTTACGCTGCTGCAACTGAACATGTTGACCAAGGACTGTCTATGACCCTCTTCATGCGTTCAACCTTGCCGGAAGGTCTTTACGAGTGGAAAATTACGAACAACAAAATGACAACACGTGATTTGAGTATCTTGCGTAACTATGCCTACAACAAAGGAATCAAAACAATCTATTACGTCCGTACATTTACTGACGATGAAGCCGAAGTTGGCGCAAATCAATGTGAAAGCTGTGTTGTTTAAAAAAAGGAAGTACTATGTCTGAACAAAATAACCAAAAAGTCCCTACTTACTATGCAGCCATCAACTGGAATGCAATTGAGGACTCTATTGATAAATATACTTGGGAAAAACTGACCAGCCAGTTTTGGTTGGACACACGTGTCCCTGTTTCTAACGACCTTGATGATTGGCGCAAGCTACCGCAGGTTGAACGTGATACCTTTGCCAAGGCCTTCGCTGGGTTGACTCTCTTGGATACTTTACAGTCTGTTGATGGAGCTGAGGTGCTTAAGCATGATGCACGCACCCCTCAAGAAATCGCGTGTTTCAACAATATTCAGTTTATGGAGTCCGTGCATGCCAAGTCATACTCCACAATCTTCAGTACTTTAAATACAAAATCAGAGATTGAAGAACTTTTTGACTGGGTAGATACGAATGTCTATATGCAAAAGAAAGCCAAGATTATCAACGATATCTACCAAAACGGCAGTGCGCTTCAAAAAAAGGTGGCCAGCGTTTTCCTTGAAACCTGCCTCTTCTACTCTGGTTTCTTTACCCCCCTTTGGTATCTGGGCAATAACAAGATGATTAACTCTGCAGAAATCATCAAGCTCATCATTCGTGACGAAAGTGTCCACGGGACATACATTGGCTACAAGTTTCAACTGGGCTTCAACGAGCTGCCAGAAGAAGAACAAAGTGAACTTCGCGACTGGATGTATAACTTGCTTTACGAACTTTATGAAAACGAAGAAGCTTATACACACCTGCTCTATGATGAAATCGGTTGGACAGATGAAGTCTTGAAGTTTCTCCGTTACAATGCCAATAAAGCACTGATGAACCTAGGCCAAGACCCCCTCTTCCCAGATACAGCAGCTGATGTCAACTCTGTTGTGATGAACGGTATCTCTACATCTTCATCAAACCATGACTTCTTCAGTCAGGTCGGAAACTCTTACTTATTGGGCGAAGTTGAGCCTATGTCGGATGAGGATTATACTATCGGTATGAAGTAAAAACAGAAAGTCAGAAACAAAGATAAAACGTGTACTAACTCTGGTAAATACAAAAAATAAAAATGCTCAACCTTGCTATTTACACGCAGGTTGAGCATTTTTTGTTTGCTCCCTCAATTGGATTGATTGACAATAAGGGCAGGGCGAACACCTCTGGCATCTGTTGTCCAATTTATATTACCACTGCCATGCAAACCTCCAGAATAGACAGTTTCACTTGCAGCAAACACCCGCCAAGCACCGTTACCTCCAGCAACACCGGGAGTCCGAGTAAACCAGTCATTATTTTCTCCAGCATTTCCAGCTACCCGTTCCGCACTACTCGGGAAAGCACGTCCTGGTCCCGATAAACGAACCACATCTGCTAGAGAAAGTGCAAAGGCACGCGGGCTACCACTTGAATTAACTTCCGTAATATCTGCCGCTACATCAGAAAAGTCACTGAGATTGACAGGTATCCATCGCCAAGTTGCTTCCTCATAACCACCCCCTGGCCTCCAAATCAATTCGCCCTCTCCAACATTCCCTGTATTAAAGGTATCTGACACGGGCTGAACCATAGCTTGCACTGCTGGATCAAGAGCTCCATACCAGCTGTTAAGCGCATTATTTTGACCGTTAAAGGTTATATTTGGAATCATCTCGTTCCTGATAATCATATGGTTGTTCCCCATATTCTCCAAATAACGGTACTGCTCCCCAGCCATAGTAAAGATGGTTCCCGGTGCCATGATGCTAAAGTTGATTTGGTCAGGTTGGACATTATCATCTGGTCCCGGATTCCCCCAGTTGTTATCGATAGAACCGTTTTGTACAGCTGTCAGGAAGTCTGACAGGTCGGCATGATGCGTATAGTCTGGATCTGCAGCCAAGAAATCATTGATACGGTCAGGACTGATCAGTTGCCCGTCCACATGGATACCATAATAATATTCGCCCGGGATGTTGTCCGCCGCTGCGGTCATCTGAGCTGCATCCAAGAGGTAAGAAGTGGTCTCTCCTGCTTGGAGTTGGTTCGCCCAGTAAGCCCAGCCTGTTTGGTGGTCAATCACCCAGAAGTTCCCGACTTTCAGATTATTCGGTAGGGCTGCCCACTGGCTGATTGTCATTGGGGCACGGTCTTGTTGCAGGTTTTGAGCGGCATCATGGGTGACTTCTTCGCCCGGCCAGACTGATCCGCTGTTGTCAAAGCTGTCGCCAGAGGACCAGTAGGCATCTGTACCGTCTCCGGGATGTGTAGCTCCATCTGTGACACCGTCTGTGGCTGTACTTGTGACCCAGTCACGGGCATGTCCTGCAGAGGCGGTCATCAGGTCTGAGTTGTCCCGATTGAAGGTGGGCATGAACCATGGGGCATCTTGGCCTGAGCGACTCCAACCAAAGGTCAGGTTGGCGTAGGTGTTGAAAGCAGCTGAGTCACCTACACGGGTGTTGAGATTGGTCTCTGAGGGACCCATGACCGTCCAAGTGTTCACTTGGTCACGGATGGTGCCGTTCACTATAGGCGTAAAGTCTGTATCTCCTGCTGAGCGTTTCTCCATGAACTCGGAGAGGCGGATACGGGCCATGAGGGGCACATTGCCATAGTTCTCCACGAAGACGTCCTTGTTTTCGGTGTCACGGTTGTAGTAGTCGTGGACACGGCCGCCGGGGATGTTTTCTCGGAGCCGGTCATTGATGGCCCGCTGGTTGAAGGCTTGGAAGGCGAAGGTGCCGCCTACCAAGAGCAATAAGAGGGACAGGAGCGCGAGGTTGCGCAGCCGCCGCTGGTTTTTCTTTTCTGGTGTCATAAACTCCTCCTTTGACGTAACCTGTACTTTTAGATTTTCATTACATATACATTTCTAATGTTACGTTTACTTTCTGAGTCTATAGTATAAAAAAAAAAAGGTCAAATGAAATGAGTGTTTGATGAGAAAAATCAAGCACAACTTCTTTATCATGCAGACCTTCTGTACAACGAAAAAAGCTTAAGCGGGTTCTTTCTACCAGCGCTTAAGCTCTATTTTTATTATATTTAAACTTTTAAGAAACGACGCATCGAAGTGACTGCTCCAAGTGAGCCAATCAAGATTCCGATAAGGAAAAGCAAACCAATCATCATTGGGACAAAGCTTTGTGCAGGCAAGAGGTATAAACTCTGTGACTTCAAGCTTGGCGTAAAGCTTGAAAACGCAAGATTATAAAGCCAAGCAATTAAAGCACTCGGAAGAATTGCTCCAAGCAGTCCCACCCAAGCTCCTTCAAGGAAGAAAGGCCAACGGATATAACCGTTACGTGCCCCAACCAGTCGCATGATTTGGATTTCACGCTGACGTGACATGATGGTGATACGAATTGTATTTGAAATGAGGAAAACGGCAACCAAAATGAGAAGTGCTGCAGCTGCCCCGCCCCAAATCTTAACATTATTTCCTAAAGCAAGGATACGTTCTGTATTGGCGCCACCGTAGTTGGCAGATTGGATACCTTCTATTTTTTCAATAGACTGAGCAACTTTTTCTACATCCTGTGGGTTATCCGCTTCGACAATATAAGCATCGTAGAGGGGATTTGCATCGCCTTGGAAAAGAGACCACGCATTCCCTAGTGTTTCTGTCAATTGCTTAAGTTGCTCATCCTTACTTGAAAACTTAACTGAACGGATGGCTGGAATTTTTTCAATTTCTGAATAAATTTTTCGATAGTTGGGGTTATCGATTTTTTTATTAGCATTCTTAGGATCTTCTATTTGCTTGTCCATATCATGAACGTTCAATTCCATATATGCAACAACACGAACATTTTTTTCAATATCGCTTGATAACTTCGCTGTATTTAAAATAACGGATAAGAAGATTCCTACCAAGGTCAAAGTAATCATGACAGAAGAAACTGCTGCTACAGTCATCCATCCATTACGGCGGAGATTTTTCAGTGATTCTAACAAATGTTTAAAGAAATTTCTAATCATCGTAACCGTAATCTCCTTCCGCTTGATCTCGAACAATGCGTCCATTTTCAATAGCAACAACACGGTGACGTAATGTATTTACGATTTGGCTGTTGTGTGTTGCCATCAAAATAGTCGTTCCTTGCAGGTTAATCTTTTCCAACAAGTTCATAATCTCCCATGAATTTTCTGGATCCAGGTTCCCTGTAGGCTCATCAGCAATTAAAAGCTTTGGTGCATTGGCAATAGAACGCGCAATGGCAACACGCTGTTGCTCACCACCTGAAAGCTCATCAGGAAAAGAACGCAATTTGTGCTTAAGGCCAACAAGATCTAAAACTTCATTGACACGCTTTTTGATTTCGCGTGGACGTTTACCAACAACTTCCATCGCATAAGCGATATTTTCGTACACTGTTTTCTTAGGTAGAAGTTTGTAGTCTTGGAAGACAACACCAACAGAACGACGCAATAAAGGAACATCACGACGTTTAAGTTTCATCAAGTCAAATTTAGCAACAATACCTGTTCCTTTGTCAATCTTTAACTCATGATAAAGCAGTTTGATAAAGGTCGACTTACCAGCTCCAGACGGACCAACAATATAAACAAACTCTCCTGCTTCTATATCAAGAGAAATGTTGCGTAATGCTGTCGTTCCGTTAGAGTACTTTTTTGATACATTATTCAATTTAATAATATTCATTATCTTTAGTCTCCATTGAATTGTTTTGCAACTTCTTTTCTATGTTATTCTATACAAATAGAAATAAGAAAACCCTTTTATAAGGAGTTTACAACTCCAAAAAAGCAAAGGTCTTCTCATTATACCAGATAAAAAGATTTTTAGGTATAAATTACATTACTGATTTTCGGAGAAGTTACAAAAAACTTTCTAAAACATTACTCATCTACATTTTCCAACGCAGATAGGCGTGGATAAATCCATCCAAATCACCATCCATTACCTTGTCAATTTGTCCGGTTTCGTGTTCTGTTCTGGTGTCTTTAACTAACTGGTAGGGCATAAAAACATAAGAGCGAATTTGACTTCCCCATGAAATATCTGCTTGATCTCCACGAAGTTCATCAACTTCGGCTTGTTTCTTGTCCATTTCTAGCTGATAAAGTTTAGACTTCAGCATAGCCATAGCTTTATCACGGTTTCCATACTGTGTACGATCCATGGTAGAGGCAACAACAATTCCTGTAGGAATGTGTGTTAAACGGACTCCCGTGGAAACTTTATTGACATTCTGTCCCCCTGCACCGCCTGAGCGGAAGGTATCCATCTTGATATCCGCATCTCGCACATCTACTTCGACTGTATCATCAAGCTCTGGCATGACATCAACAGACGTGAATGAAGTATGACGACGATTTTGTGAGTCAAAGGGAGATATACGCACTAAACGATGGACGCCTTTTTCACCACGTAAAAAGCCGTAAGCATTGCGGCCCTCAAATTTTAATGTAGCTGACTTTAATCCAGCTACATCACCGTCTTGATAATCCAAAATTTCAACTTTGAAGCCATGAGCGGCGCCCCAGCGTTCATACATACGCATGAGCATGCTGCCCCAGTCTTGAGACTCTGTCCCTCCTGACCCCGGATGAATTTCTAAAATCGCATTCATGTGGTCATAGGGTTGATTGAGCATGATTTCTAATTCATAAGTTTCAATCTTCTTGTCCAGTTTTTCGATATTCTCTTCAAGTTCATCCTGCATATCTTCATCAGTTTCTTCTTGAAGCATCTCCAACAAGACCTCGCTGTCTTCATGCAGTCTTGCAATAGACATGAAGTTTTCGTACTTAGCCTTAAGTGCATTAGATTCATCAATAACCTTTTGAGCTGCATCATTATCATCCCAAAAGTCTGGCTCTGCCATATCATTATCAAGCAAAGCAATTTCTTCTTCTAGACGATCTAGGTCAAGCGAACTCCGAAAGTCCTCGACTTTCTGCCCATAAGACTCTAGCTTGTTTCTCATTTCAGATAGTTCCATAAGCTCCATTTTATCATATTTGTCCCAAAAAAGACAGTAGACCAAATGCTGTTCACGGAATTTTCACAGAAAATGAAAGCCCCATCCAAATTCCAATAATGTGCAAAAGAATAAAAACGTTGAGCAATCATATTACAGTTTGATTTTTTCGCCTTGTCTATTTTCTGGCATATTGACAAAATTTTATCGGCTGTAAAAGTGACATTAATGCTCCTCTTTTTCTCTTCGTCTGATTTTGTGTTTATTTTCAAGTTTTTCAATGGCCCATTCTGCTGCATCAACTATATAATCTCGGACATCATTTTCAGCAATATCATGTAATTTAGGCAAAGCTGTGCGATCATTGGCATTGCCCAGCGCATAAATGGCATTACGCTGAATCGGATTTTTCCCACGCCAGCTTCCAGCCATATTTCCAAATTTATCCATGAAGGCCTTGTTTGACAAGTCCAAGAGTGGGAGTAACTCAGGGTTTGTCAATTCAGGATCCGGCTCCATTTCTGGATGAAAATGACTATTTATCCCCTTATTATAGGGACATACAACTTGACATATATCACAACCATAGATGACGGTTTTAATTTTTTCACGAAATTCCTCTGGCATGGCGCCGCGCGTTTGGGTTTGGTAAGACAAACAGCGTTGTGCATTAAGCCGCCCATCTCCTAATAGAGCACTTGTCGGGCAAAAATCTACACAACGTGTACAAGAGCCACACCCGTAGTCCACAGGTTGATCCGCCTCAATCTCTAGGTTTGTCACTAACTCCCCTAAAAACAACCAGGAACCATATTCCTTACTCACGAGCAGGCCATTTTTTCCGATAAATCCAAGACCAGCACGCGCAGCTACTGCCACATCAATGAGAGCCCCCGTATCAACCATTGCTTTGTAATTAAAAGAACCCGCCAACTGCTCTATTCCTTCAGCCAAATCTTTTAATTTTTTCTGTAGGACATGGTGATAATCTTCGCCCCAGCTGCCTCGTGAAAAGGAACCACGGCGAAACGCCGTCTTTTGCGGCTTACTCTCAGCTTTATTTGGATAAGCGATACCAATCGAGATAATCGTTTTTGCATCCTCTAAAGACAACCTAGGTTGCAGACGTTCATCAAGATTTTTATGTTCAAACCCTGATGTATGCCCCGCCTCTTTTTGTTCAATCAAAGACGCACGCAGATACTCAAAATCATCCGCTTTGCTAAAACCAATTTTCTGAATATTAAGTTCCACCGCAAGTTTTTGGATTTCTTCTTTTAAACTTTTCATCGCTTAACCCTTTCTTTATACCCATCTTAACATAATTTCTAACAGCAGTTTCAATAATTATGGTAAAATAAGCTTTAGATTATTAAGAAACACGGGGTAAAATATGGCTTTCGACGGTATTTTCTTACATCATATGACAGCTGAAATTTCCGAAGTTCTCAAAGGAGGACGAATCCAAAAAATCAATCAGCCATTTGAACAAGAACTTCTTTTAACTGTACGTTCAGGACGGATTTCACATAAACTATTACTTTCGGCACATCCAACCTTTGGACGCATTCAAATCACAAAGACCGAATTTCAAAATCCGCAAAATCCCAATAATTTTGTCATGATTTTACGCAAGTACCTCTCTGGTGCTTTTATTGAAGAGATCGAGCAAGTAGGCAATGATCGCCAATTAATTTTCCATATCTCAACCAAGGATGAGATTGGTGATTCTATGCAGATTGCACTGGTTGCCGAAATCATGGGGAAACACAGTAACATTATCCTCATGGATAAAAGCAGCAATAAAATTATCGAAACCATTAAACACGTTGGCTTTTCTCAAAACCAGTACCGAACACTTCTTCCTGGCTCAACTTACATTGCACCACCTACAACAGAAAAGATAGACCCTTTCCATGCCTCAGATGAAAAGATTTTTGAAGCCTTACAGACACATAAACTCCAAGACACTTTCCAAGGTATTGGTCGTGATAGTCTTCAAGCTTTAGAAGGATTGACACTTCCTGAGTTTAAGGAGAGGCTCTATACAGTTCTTCCTTCTATCTACCCCAATGATAAGTTTTCCGCTATCAAATTAAACGAAAACTATCAAGCCTTTTCCAATTTGTCTGAGATGCTTGATGTTTACTATGCGGATAAAGCTGAACGCGACCGTGTAAAGCAGGTTGCAAGTGAAGTCATCAAAAAAGTTCAAAATGAACTCAAGAAAAATCGTGACAAGCTAAAGAAACAGGAAGCTGAATTACGTGCAACTGAAAATGCTGAAATTTTTCGGCAAAAAGGCGAGTTATTGACAACATTTCTGCATCAAGTCCCCAACGATAAACCTGAGGTAATACTTGATAATTACTATACAAATAAACCCATTACGATTAGCCTCAATCTCGCACTCAGTCCTTCACAAAATGCACAGCGTTACTTTCACCGCTATCAAAAACTAAAACAGGCCGTAAAATTTTTAGATGAGCAAATCAAAAACACCAAACAAACTATTGCTTATCTCGAATCTGTTGAAGCCAATCTTACCCATGCTGACGTGGTCGAAATTACAGATATTCGTGAGGAGTTAATCCAAACAGGATTTATTAAAGCCAGACATCGCAACAATAAAAAGCAAAAAATGCTTCCACCAGAAAAATATCAGGCAGAGGATGGTACGGTTATTTTGGTAGGAAAGAACAATCTCCAAAATGAACAAGTCAGTTTCAAACTCAGCCGTAAAGGGGATCTTTGGTTCCACGTTAAAGATATTCCTGGCTCACATGTGTTAATCACTGGCAATCCTAACCCTTCCGATGAAACCATCACTTTCGCAGGAGAACTCGCTGCATACTTCTCTAAAGCCCGTTATTCCAACCTGGTTCAGGTTGATATGATTGATGTTAAGAAACTCCATAAACCAACAGGAACCCCTCCTGGTTTTGTGACTTATACAGGACAAAAAACCATTCGTGTCACTCCAGATGAAACGCGAATCAAAAAGGCAAGGATAAAGTAAAAAGTTCATAAATATTTTTGTGAATTTTTCTTTAGCCCCCAATATTTTTGTATTTTTGTAAAAATTGTCAAAACTCCTTTGAAATACGGAAATTTTTGACATCTCGCGAAGGCGTTTTATACTTTGATACAGAAAGTTCTTTATAAAAGCCCTTTTATTTGTTATAATGAAATGTAATTATTTTGTCTGAAGTGTAGTTATATTGGGGCTTTCAGTAAGTTTCTCTTTTTAATTTTAACTTTAGTCATTATGCCATAAAAATTTTTAGAAGGAGCCGCCATGGCCAACGAAAATGTTATCCAAATGATTAACGTTACCAAAAAGTTTGGTGACTTTGTCGCAAATGACAAAATCAACTTGGAGCTGAAAAAAGGTGAAATTCATGCTTTGCTCGGTGAAAATGGTGCCGGTAAATCAACTTTGATGAACATGCTCTCTGGTCTTCTGGAACCTACAGAAGGTGAGATTCATGTTAACGGCAAACTTGAGCAAATAGACTCCCCGACAAAAGCTTCACAGCTTGGTATCGGTATGGTTCATCAACACTTTATGCTGATTGATGCCTTTACCGTTACTGAAAACATCATGCTGGGAAGTGAAGTAACAAAAGGTCTAAGCCTTGACCTAAAAACAGCTCGAAACAAGATTGTTGAATTGTCTCAACGTTATGGACTTGCTGTCGAACCAGATGCGCTTGTTCGCGATATATCTGTAGGACAACAACAACGCGTAGAGATATTGAAAACACTTTATCGTGGCGCAGATATCTTAATTTTTGATGAGCCCACAGCCGTGTTGACCCCCTCTGAAATCACTGAACTCATGTCCATCATGCGTAATTTGGTTAAGGAAGGTAAGTCTATTATCCTTATCACCCACAAACTTGATGAGATTCGTGCTGTAGCAGATCGTATTACCGTTATTCGTCGTGGTGTTTCTATTGAAACTGTTGAGCTGGGTGATAAGTCAAACAAAGAACTTGCTGAGATGATGGTGGGGCGTTCCGTTTCGTTCAAAACGGAGAAAGAAGCTGCAAATCCTCAGGAAGTCGTGCTTTCCATAGACAACATCTCCGTTAAAGAAAAACGTGGCTCTTTTGCTGTTAAGGGACTTTCCCTAGACGTACGTGCTGGTGAAATCGTCGGGCTTGCAGGTATTGACGGAAATGGTCAAACCGAACTAGTCAAAGCAATCACAGGTTTGATGAAAATTGACTCTGGTTCTGTTAAACTCAAAGGAAAAGATATCACAACACATAAACCACGTAAAATTATTGAAGATTCTGTTGGACATGTTCCCGAAGACCGTCATCGTGACGGTGCTATCCTTGAGATGACTGTTGCAGAAAACATTGCTCTTCAGACTTACTATAAAGCCCCATTAAGTAAATACGGTTTCCTTGACTACAACAAAATCAACGCCAAGGCCCGTGAACTCATGGAAGAGTTTGACGTTCGTGGTGCTAGCGAGATCATTCCTTTCAAATCACTCTCAGGCGGAAACCAACAAAAAGCCGTTATTGCACGTGAAGTTGATCGCAATCCTGATTTACTCATTGTTGCTCAACCGACCCGTGGACTTGATGTCGGTGCCATTGAATACATCCATAAGCGCTTGATTCAAGCACGTGATGAAGGTAAAGCAGTTCTCGTTGTTTCTTTTGAACTCGATGAAATCCTTAACGTTTCTGACCGTATTGCTGTAATTCATGACGGACAAATCCAAGGAATTGTAAATCCTGAAACCACAAGCAAACAAGAGCTCGGAATTCTTATGGTCGGAGGTAATATTAATGAACAGCAAAACTAAAAAAATCCTTGTACCTGTCATTGCCGTTCTTTCGGGTTTTGCGATTGGTGCAATTATCATGCTCCTCTTCGGATTTAATCCCATTTATGGTTACGAAGATTTAATTATCGGTGCCTTTGGTACACCACGTGCCATTGGTGAAACACTTCAAACAATGGGACCTTTAATCCTTTGTGCCTTAGGTTTTTCAGTAGGTATGAAGGCTGGTCTCTTCAATATTGGTATGTCCGGCCAAGCGCTTGCTGGTTGGATTATGTCCATGTGGTTCGCTTTGAGTTTCCCTGATATCCCCAAACCGATAATGCTTCCTTTAGTAATTATTATCGGGATGTTCTTCGGTGCGCTCATGGGGGCTATTCCTGGTATCTTGCGTGCTTTTCTTGGAACATCAGAAGTCATTACTACCATCATGCTTAACTATGTCATCCTCTTCATGTCAACATTCTTGATTCATGATGTCTTTAGTTCAAAGATTATGATGCCAAACTCAAGTGACCAAACACAATTAATCAGTTCAAATGCTTCTTTCCGTACAGCCTGGCTGTCTGATTTAACCAATAATTCTACCTTGAACATTGGACTCTTCATTGCCCTAATCGTTCTGATTATTATGGCCATTGTCCTTTCAAAAACAACGCTTGGTTTCGAAATCAAAGCAGTTGGGTTAAATCCAGATGCTTCTGAATATGCAGGAATTTCAGCAAAACGTACCATCATCATGTCTATGATAGTAGCTGGTGCTCTCTCAGGTCTTGGAGGCGTCGTTTACGGCTTCGGATATATGCAAAACTTCGTGACCCAATCAGTAACACTTGATATTGGTTTCAACGGTATGGCTGTTGCCCTCTTGGGCGAAACAAACCCAGTAGGAATTCTGTTTGCTGCCTTCTTATTCTCAATGCTTCAAACAGGCTCAGGTAACATGAGTAATATTGATAATATTCCGCCACAAATTGTACAAATCGTGACAGCTACAATTATCTTCTTTATCGCCGTTAAATTTATTATCGAAAAGGTTCTCCCAAATGTTAAGAAGAAAGGAGAAAAAGCATAATGAATGTTGTAGACACACTACAAATTATAGTTGCAAATATGCTCATTTACTCAACACCCTTAATTTTTACAAGTATTGGTGGTGTTTTCTCCGAACGTGGCGGTATTGTCAACGTTGGGTTAGAAGGAATCATGACAATGGGAGCATTCAGTTCTGTTGTCTTTAACCTCGCTCTCAGTGAAAGCTTTGGTGATCTCACACCTTGGCTGGGTATTCTCTTTGGAGCCTTTGTCGGTGGTATTTTCTCTCTCATCCATGCTGTTGCAACAATTAACTTCCGTGCCGATCATATCGTATCTGGTACTGTCCTTAACTTGATGGCACCTGCACTTGGCGTTTTCTTGATTCAAACTTTCTACCATGCAGGTCAAGTCAACATCAGCAACCAAATCGGTTACTGGAATTTCCCCGTCCTATCGAAAATTCCAGTAATTGGACAAATATTTTTCTCACAAACTTCACTACCAGGATTCATTGCAATTCTTGTTGCCTTTCTTTCTTGGTATATTCTCTTTAAAACGAAATTCGGTCTCCGCCTTCGCTCTGTTGGTGAAAATCCTCAAGCAGCAGATACTTTAGGTATTAATGTTTACCTTATGCGTTACTCCGGCGTAATCATCTCTGGTATCCTCGGTGGTATCGGTGGAGCTATCTACGCACAATCTATCTCAGGAAACTTCTCTGTAGCGACCATTGCTGGACAAGGGTTCATCTCGTTAGCAGCGATGATTTTTGGTAAGTGGAATCCTATTGGAGCAATGCTTGCCTCCCTTCTCTTCGGTCTCTCAACATCACTGGCTGTAGTAGGTGGACAAATTCCTGTGATTAAAGAAATACCTTCTGCTTTCCTTCAAATGGCGCCATACGTTGTAACTATCATCGTTCTCGCTGCCTTCCTCGGAAAAGCTGTTGCGCCTAAAGCTGATGGTGTCAACTATATCAAAACAAAATAAGTCATAAAAGCATTTCAAGTCTGAAATGCTTTTTTTGTGTTCTTGTAAGACTATGGAGTTTTCTACAACCTCTTCATTTATCTCATCATTCTGGATGGTTACTTATTTATTTTTGAAATAAGTTTTTTGAGGAAATAAACAAGTGTGAGGATTAAAACAAGTGTTACTATAAAAATAATGCTGACTATGATCAATTATTATAAACCACTATTCTATTCGAATTATCTAGCCTTACTCGGACCCATCCTGTCCAAGAGAGCACATTATGTATTGGAGTATTGAAGCCAAACCGTGCTGTTGCCTGCCTGCTATGATTAACTTTTACATTAGATGTTCGAACAGGCATTGCAATGATGTAATTTAAGTCATATGTGGAAAGAATCACTTGCTCTCCCTTCTGCATAAACTGTAGAGACTGGTAATAATTTTTCTCATAATATTTCCTTTCTTTTTGTCTTCTTCTGGTTGTACGATTTAATCTCCTTTATAAATTATTTTTTTACAAAAACTTCCTTACACATCTATTATACATTGAAATTTAGGCAAAAAATTAAACCATGCCAAATGTGTCCTATTTTATTAATTTTTCATAATTTTCCTGATACCACTCCTTCATGAGTCCGTTTTGCTTAAGGGACATATCACAGACTTCCTGCATAATCACTTTGTGTCTTTCTTCTCCTGTTTCTCTATAGCTGTATAAACTTTCCACAAAATGATAAGTTGTCTTAGTCAGCTCATCCGACTCCCGTAAAAACTCCTTGGAAAAATCTAAAAAATATCTGGCTGCTATAGATTTTTTTCTTTTTATTCGTGACAGTGCAATTTTCAGTCCTGCTAATGCTAATCGTCGTTGACAAAAAAAGCGATCCTCAAAGAGATATTTTAAACTTAGAATATCTGTACATATCAATTTTAGATTACTTGAACTCAGGAGATATGCGGTATGCTGAAAAACAAAGAGTTCATAATTTGTCCATAAATCTACTGTCATGAAGAACCCCTCCAGTTCCCTGATCTCCTCACAAGAAATTTTCTCTAAAAGAACTTTGATACTTAGGGATAGAAACAAAAATCTCCCACATTCTTTCGTTTCAAGATAAAATTTTTGGAGAGCAGGCTTATCTCCCTTATAATAAGCACCATCAATGTCTTGAAGCAAAGCGCCAAAGGGTTCTTCTGCTCCCTTATTGAGCAAGAAACTATAATCTTGTAGACTAATGTTCATCTCTTGCAACATGGCATATATTGTGTCAAACCCCAACATGATTATACTTGTCTCAAACAGTTTAATCTGATGACTTGTCACTGGAATATCTGAGAAATCTTGGAGGGAAAATCCTCTTTGTTCTCTTAATCTCTTAAATACCTTTCCATACCTTGGATATATTTTTTTATCATGTGTTGCATGATAAAAATCATCTAGACTAAAATCTAACCTCTGTAATAATGCTTCTAGCTTAGATATAGGAAAATCAGTTTCTCCTTTTTCATATCTTGTCAAAGTTCTCCGAGGTACAATATCTTCCATTTCCTTTAGGGAGACCTTTCTCGCTTTTCTTATTTTTTGAAAAAGTTCTCCATAATTCATAGTACTCATTTATCCTATATTTCTATCTCTTTCCATATATTTTTACTTCTCTATGCTTAATACGAAAAAAAATGATAAAAATAACAAAAAAAATACCCAAATACTGGGCATTTTTCCAATAAATACTAATTTTTAGCAGCTGATGCAAATTCTTCTTTAGAGAAAGCTTCGTCCAAAATTTCTTTAAGCTGCTTAGCTGAGGCTTGCATTTTTTGCAATTCAGCATCGTTCAATGGAATGTTTACTGGGCGAACGATACCTTTATCACCAACGATAGCTGGTTGACCAATGTAAAGATCTTCAACGCCTTCATATTGTCCCTCTTGGAAAGTTGAGAGTGGCAATACAGCATTTTCATTGTCAAGGATAGCTTTAGTGATACGTGCTAAGGCTACAGCGATACCATAGAAAGTTGCACCTTTCTTCTCAATGATAGAGTAGGCAGCATCACGAACTGACTCGAAAAGTTCAACCAATTCTTCTTCTTTTACGCCACGGCTATCTTTAAGGAATTCTTCAAGATTAACACCGGCAACGTTAGCGTGTGACCATACAGCAAACTCTGAATCTCCGTGCTCACCCATGATATAAGCATGAACTGAACGTGCATCAATATCAAGTTTTTCTGCCAAAGCTTGACGGAAACGTGCAGAGTCAAGTGAAGTTCCTGAACCAATCACGCGTTCTTTAGGGAAACCTGAGAATTTCCATGTTGCATAAGTTAAGATATCAACAGGGTTAGCAGCAACAAGGAAGATACCATCAAAACCAGAAGCTACAATCTCAGTAACCACTTGTTTAGTGATACGCAAGTTCTTCTCAACGAGATCCAAACGCGTTTCACCTGGTTTTTGTGGTGCACCAGAAGTCAACACAACCAAGTCAGCATCATGAGCATCAGAATAATCCGCAGAGTAGATTTTTTTAGGAGAAGTAAACGCAAGTGCGTGTGAAAGGTCTTCTGCATCACCTTGTGTTTTTTCTTTGAAAATATCTACGATACCTAATTCTTGCGCAATTCCTTGGTTTACAAGTGAAAAAGCATAGCTTGAACCTACGGCACCATCACCAACGAGGATAACTTTTTTATGTTGTTTAGTCATAATTGTTCATTCCTTTCCTGAATGCAATAATAATGTTTACTGTACTATTATAGCATTTTTTCACAATCCTGTCACATTAGAAAGTGATTTATATCACATTGTAACGCTTACATTTTAATTATCATAAATAGCTGAAGTTATTGACTGAAAAACAAAGTATATTTTTGCTTTTTATTGGTAGCAGCAGCCTTTTATTATATGAAAAAACGCCTTTTACAGGCGATTAATCTTAGAATAAACTCTTGAAAATTATTTGATTGTACGGATACGCATGGTATTTGTACGGCCTGAACCAACTGGTACACCAGCAACAATAACGATATTATCACCTGACTCTACTAGACCAGAAGCTAGTGCAGCTCTCTCAGCTACTTCAAACATATCATCTGTTGAATCTGGTTTATCCATAAGCATTGGGATAACACCCCAGTTAATCATAAGTCCACGCTCGACTTTTTCGTCAAAGGTGATTGCCAAAATATCAGCTTCTGGACGATATTTAGAAATCAAACGCGCAGTTGCCCCTGACTCAGTCAAAGCAACAATAAGTTTAACCTCCATTGATTCTGCAGCATTTTTAACTGCTGAAGCAACAACTTCCGTTACTGAATCTTTATCACAGTTTTCTGGGTGAAGGCGACCGTACTCTTTCAACAATGTTTGAGCATTTTTGTTAACGGTAGCCATTGTACGAACTGATTCGCGTGGGTATTTACCATTCGCAGACTCACCTGAAAGCATTGTTGCATCAGTACCATCAATAACTGCGTTGAAGACGTCAGAAATCTCTGAACGTGTTGCACGTGGTTTTTCAGTCATAGATTCAAGCATGTTTGTCGCTGTAACAACAACCTTACCTGCTTGGTTAACTTTACGGATGATTTCTTTTTGGAACACAGGAACCATCTCGAACGGTACTTCAATACCCATATCACCACGGGCAATCATGATACCATCAGCTGCATCTATGATTTCATCAAGGTTATCAATACCTTGCTGATTTTCAATCTTAGCCAAAAGTTGTACGTGTGTATTACCAGTTTCTTCAAGAATAGCACGTACTTCGTTAACGTCTTTAGCAGTACGTACGAATGAGATTGCGATGAAGTTCAAACCATTTGGTTGTGAAAGTCCGAAACGGATATCGTCGTTGTCACGTTCTGCAAGCGCGGGGAAAGGAATTGTAGTGTTAGGAATGTTAACACCTTTTTGTTTACCGATAGCACCATCGTTTTGTGCCACAACATCAAATTCACGTGCTTCAACGTCTTTAGCAGCTACTGTAAGTCCCAATTTACCATCATCGATAAGGATTGTTTGACCTACCTCAACATCGTCAAAGATGTCCAATCCACCAGCAACATTCAAAGCAATATTATCACGTGTTGATTTCAAACCTTGTTTTGTAGAAACACGGAATTTATCACCAGTAACATATTTGTATTCGTCTGCACCATCTTCGAATACTTCAGTACGCATCTCAGGACCTTTTGTATCAAGCAAGAACCCAACTTTACGACCGGCAATTTCTTCAGCACGAAGAACAGTCGCCATACGTGCAGCCTGCTCCGCGTGGTCACCATGTGAGAAGTTGAAACGGAAAACATCTGCACCTTCATTGATTAAATCTGCAATTGTTTGTGCTGATGTTTCAACATCAAGTTCTTCTGCCCAGTATCCTTTTTCTCCGAATTTTTTACCGCCACGAGTTTCTACCGCAGGTCCAAGTGTTGAGACAATTTTTACGCGTTTGTTCATTTTGAGTAATTCTCCTATTTTATATAAATATACCTCTTACCTAGTAAAATGTGAATACCCTATATTTTAGATGAGCACAAAAATATCTAGACAAGATGATAACTAATAACTTAATTAAATTTGATGTCAAGATTGTTTAAATCAGCATTTAAACGATAGAGTTCCAATCCAGCTTTATGCGGATTGTTAACAACGATTTTACCTTCTTCTGTCAGACTGAAAAGTGCCCCTTCTTCTGCAGTACCAAGGATTGGGCTTTCGACAAGTTTTTCATTACGAATGCCGACAGCAACCCCACCGATGCCATCACGAAGTAGTTCAACCGCACGTGCGCCCATACGAGATGCGAGAACGCGATCTCGCGGTGTAGGTGAACCACCACGTTGAATGTGACCAAGCACAGAGACACGAAGGTCAGAATCGTCACCAGCAGCTTTGAGTTTCATGGCAAATTCTTCACCCGACATAACGCCTTCAGCAACAACGATGATGTGGTGATTTTTCCCTTTCGCATAACCTGACTTGATGTTACGAACGATGCTTTCAAATTTGAATTCTTTCTCAGGAATTGCAATATCATCAGCCCCTGCTGCTATACCAGACCAAAGAGCGATATCTCCAGCATTACGTCCCATAACTTCAACGACAAAAGTCCGGTGATGAGATGATGACGTATCACGAATTTTGTCAATAGCATCAACAACTGTTGATACAGCTGTATCAAACCCAATAGTAAAGTCTGTACCAACAATGTCGTTATCGATAGTACCAGGAAGCCCTACTGCAGGGAAGCCATGTTCAGTTAAACGCATAGCACCATGATAAGAACCGTCACCACCAATAACAACGACACCTTCAATGCCGTGCTTCTTAAGTTGTTCAATACCCGCAAGCTGCCCTTCAAGTTGAGCAAACTCTGGGAAACGCGCTGAATACAAGAAAGTACCACCACGTCCAACTTTATCACCAACACTTGCTGATGTCAGTGGGAAAATATCGCCTGCTACCATCCCTGCATAGCCGTGGTTGATACCGTAAACTTCGATATCTTCAGAAATCGCTTTACGAACAACAGCACGAATGGCTGCGTTCATACCTGGTGCATCACCACCAGAAGTCAAAACTGCAATGCGTTTCATTAAAGTTTTTTCCTCCATCATATCCGATACTTAATTTGCAAAAGCAAATTTAAAGTTCAATTTTTGTTTCATGTTTATTATATCACGATATGAAAAAAAAATCTCTTTAAAACGCTATGATAGCGTTTTTATTTGCACTTTGCTAAATGTAATGGTTTTCAACTCGCAAAAAATTCCTACTGTTTATAAGTCTATTTTCTAGACTGTCAAATAAAAAAAGGTGCTCTTATAGACAACTTTTCCTTTCATAATATTAAGCTTGATAACGTTTCACGCCATCAAGATAAGTTGCAACAAGTTCAAGATGTTCGTCAAGAACAATAAAGTCCGCATCCAAACCTTCTTCGATTTGACCACATAGATTATCGATTTTTACAGACTTCGCAGCGTTTAAGGAAGCCATTTTAATCGCTTCAGCTGCTGTTGCAATTTGCCAGTCCACAACATTTTTCACTGCATCTTTGAGAAGCAGAATGGAGCCTGCAAGATTGCCACCTTCTTTCAAACGTGCAGCTCCATCTTTAACAATAACTGGAAACTCACCAAGATAGTATTCTCCATCACTCAGCCCTGCTGCACGCATTGAATCGGTAATCAATACGATATGGTCCGTGCCTTTTTCACGCATCAAAATTTGACATGCTTCTGGGCGCACATGAAAACCATCGCAAATAAGTTCCGCATAAGTATTTGGCAAGTTGAACACCGCACCAACCATGCCAGGCTCACGGTGATTAAGACCACGCATACCATTAAAGGCATGTACCCACATTGAAGCACCAGCTTGAACAGCTGCTACTGCATCTGCATAAGTCGCGTTTGAGTGACCAAGTGCAACAGTAAAACCATGTTCCACCGCTTCTTTAACAAAGGCAGTTGACCCTTCACGTTCTGGTGCAATACCAATCTTAATCGGCAGCCCTTTTGCTGCTGCATCATATTGTGCAAGTTCGTCATATGAAGGATCACGCATATATTTAGGATTTTGAGCGCCTTTGAATTCCTCGGTAAAGTAAGGACCTTCAAAGAAAAGACCACGAATTTTAGCTCCCGCTGCCTTGCCTACATTTGAACCGATTTCATCTGCAATTTCCAATAATTCTTCATGACTAGCAGTTACAGCCGTTGGGAAAAAGCTCGTAACTCCTGCAGCAAGTAACCCCTCACTCATGGTTTTGATGATGCCCTCAATCTTACGATCATTAGTATCTGCACCACCAAAACCATGGATATGGGTATCTACTAATCCTGGTGCAATGATTTGTCCTGAATAATCTAAAATTTCTGACCCGACTGGTGCCTCCGCTGTCCATTGTCCAAATTTACCGTTACTAATCTGCAAGAAACCACCCGTCTTCACTTCATAGGGATAGAAAAATTTATCTGCTTTAATATAATAGGCCATAACCCGCTCCTCCGCTGCTCTGTATTCACCAATATTCTAACATTCAACAATAAAAAAGTCAAGAATTGGTATATATCAATGCTCGACTTTTTATTATTCTTTATTTAGATAATTCTAGCAATTTTTGCTTAATCTCATCTTCCATCTTGATTAGCTCTTGCTCAGACTGTTGACGTTTTTGACGTCCGTCAGACTGGATACGCATTGTTTCCTGAATCGTGTCAATGAGATTCTGTTGTGTTACTTTCAGCGTTTCAACATCAATAAGACCACGTTCATTTTCTTCTGCTGCTTCGATAGTTGAAGACTTAAGCATTTCAGAGTTCTTGCGAAGAAGATCATTTGTTGTTTCAGAGACGATACGTTGACTAGCCAAAGCATCCTTTTGCTTAAGCAAAGTCAAGGCAATAGCAACCTGATTTTTCCAAAGTGGAATAGCAGTATTGATTGACGTTTGAATTTTCTCCGCAAGCTCTTGATTCGTATTTTGAATCAAGCGGATTTGCGGTGCTTGTTGAATCGTCAGTTGACGAGCCAAGCGTAAATCATGTGCACGCTTGTCCAATCTATTTTTATAAGCCTCAAGATCACTAACTTTTTGAACGGCGAGAGCCCCATCATCACCTGTCCCTTGCGCTTCTCGTCGTGCTGCTGGAAGAATTTCCTGCTCAAGTTCTTCAATTTTGAGTTCAGCACCAGCAATGTATACATTGAGTGCTTTAAAGTAGTTTAGATTTTCATCATAGAGCTTGTCAAGCATTTCATTGTCTTGCAACAAGCCCTGTTGCTCATTATTTAGCTTGGCTGAAATTTTGTCAATACCAGCACCGATTTTTTGATATTTTTGTGTTACCTCAAAAATTGACTTTTTAACCTTGCCAAACATCCTTTGGAAAACACTTTTATTTTCAGCGACAAGTTCATTGGGGTTAGCTTGTTGTAAATTATACATTAAGTCAGTCAAAGAACCACCAACTTCTCCCAAATCTTGTGCTTGAACCTTGTCCAAAACACTTTGGGAAAAAGCCGAAATTTTATCTTGAGCATTTGCACCATAAGCAATTACTGACTGTGAGCTGTTCTCATCCAACTGCTTCGCTAATTCTTTAGCTTTGGCCAGTTCTTCTGGACTCAATGCATCTATTGCACGTAGAGATGCTCTTTGGTGCATATCTACCAACTCTGTCTTTTGACTTTCCGAAAGAGCCTCTGCTTCTTTTACAACCTTATCATCATTAATTAATTCATCTAAAATAGGGTTTTCCATTGTTACTCCTTAATCAAACTTTACTTCATGCTTAATGACATTCACATCATCCATCAAAATATCATGATAGTTTTTAGAAATGTTGGATGATAATGTCTTAATCAAAAGCAATGTTTCATCCATATCACGCTCTATTTCTTGAGTTTTTACAGATTGTTTTTGCATCTCAGTATACTTCTCGGTTAATTTTACCATATTTGGCAAGTCTTTATAGAGAAATTCATTCTGTTTCGTTAACTGTGTAGGATTCTGCACAATATATTTGAACAGGAGTTTACTTGCTTCAATACCACCTGTTACTGAATCAACGACTTCTAACTCATCGCTTCTTTTCGTGTTTGCTTCCCATTTTTCAATATTCTCTTTAGCATCAGCTAGAGTGTCACGAAAGATTTCAATGTCGCTTTCAGAAAGCCCTGCTTCTTGGTAGCGCTGGATATTCTCTTTACGTGCTGGCTTTTTCGTTGGCTTATCCTTTTTTATAGTTTTCCTTCTCAGCAAACTTATAAGCCAAAGTGCTACTAGTAGAACTAGAATTGTCCGTATAAATCCAGACATTCCATTCATCATAATCCCTGTCATATGCATTTTTAGCCTCCGTTCTTGTCTCCTGTTATAACAAGCTTTCTTTTCTTATTTCATTTTCATCAGCCAAATGGCTATACTTTAATTTTATCATATTCTGAGAAAAACTTTTCAGACTTTCGTATGATTTCAAACAGAGGATAAGCTTAGTTTGAGAAATGTTAATCAAGGACATGTCTTTTTTATCGGACTTATACGCGATAGCTTTTCATTCTGCTTTTAAAAGGCTTTCATGTTTTCAGTGAATTTTAATACATATTGTGGTAAAATGAGAATGTCTTGGGCTCTTAGTAGCTACGATATACTAGTAAAGGAAAAAGTATGAATCCACAAAAAATTGCCGTGCTTGGTCCTGGATCATGGGGAACTGCTCTTTCACAGGTTCTTAATGACAATGGGCATGAAGTACGTATTTGGGGAAATAATGTTGACCAAATTGCTGAAATTAATGAAAAGCATACCAACGAACGTTACTTCAAGGGAATTACTTTGAATCAAAATATTTCGGCCTACACAGATCTTGAAGTTGCCTTGGCTGATGCTGATGCTCTTCTCTTCGTAGTTCCAACAAAAGTAACACGCTTGGTTGCTCAACAAGTCGCCCAAGTCCTTAAACATAAAGTGACAGTTATGCATGCATCTAAAGGGCTCGAACAGGGGACTCACAAACGTATTTCTTCAATACTTGAGGAAGAAATTCCAGAAGAATACCGAAGTGAAATTGTTGTGGTTTCTGGTCCATCGCATGCCGAAGAAACAATTCGGCGTGACATTACTTTAATCTCTGCTGCCTCAAACGATTTAGCAACGGCTAAATATGCGCAAGAAATTTTTTCCAATGATTATTTCCGGCTTTACACCAACACTGATGTTATTGGTGTAGAAACAGCGGGTGCTTTGAAAAATATTATTGCTGTTGGTGCTGGTGCTTTGCACGGTCTTGGTTTTGGTGATAATGCCAAAGCAGCAATCATCACACGTGGTTTAGCCGAGATTACACGTTTAGGAGTCGCTATGGGAGCTCAGCCCCTCACTTACAGCGGTTTATCTGGTGTAGGCGACTTGATTGTTACTGGAACTTCGATTCATTCACGAAACTGGCGTGCTGGTGATGCACTTGGACGCGGTGAAAAGCTCCCAGATATTGAAAAAAATATGGGGATGGTAATCGAAGGGGTATCAACAACTAAGGCTGCCTACGAGCTCGCTCAGAGTATGAACATTGATATGCCAATCACAGAAACAATTTACAAAGTTCTTTATGAAGATTTGGATGCACGTGAAGGTATCTTAGATATCATGAGACGCGAAACACGCGCTGAAAACGAATTCAGCATTTAAACTAAAAAGGAGAAACTTTTTCAAAATGACTAAAACTGTTCAAAAACAAAAAGTAAGAAAAGCAATTATTCCTGCAGCGGGGCTTGGGACACGCTTTCTTCCAGCAACAAAGGCTCTCGCCAAGGAAATGTTACCTATTGTTGATAAGCCAACAATTCAATTTATTGTTGAAGAAGCTCTAAAATCTGGTATTGAAGACATCCTTATCGTTACCGGCAAAGCAAAGCGTCCTATCGAAGATCACTTTGATTCAAATATCGAATTGGAGCAAAATCTCAGAGAAAAAGGTAAAACTGAACTTCTAAAACTCGTTGAAGAAACAACTGACATCAATCTTCATTTCATTCGTCAAAGTCATCCTATGGGACTTGGACATGCGGTTCTTCAAGCGAAGGCCTTTGTTGGAGATGAGCCTTTTGTGGTTATGCTTGGCGATGATCTCATGAATATCATGGGAGACGGGACTCCTTTAACAAAAGAATTGATTGCCGATTATGAAAAAACTCATGCTTCTACAATTGCAGTCATGAAAGTTCCACACGAGGATGTAGATAAATACGGTGTCATCGCCCCTGAAGGTGAAGTTTCTAAGGGTCTCTATAATGTAGCAGAATTCGTTGAAAAACCAGCTGTTGAAGATGCTCCTTCTGATCTTGCTATCATTGGTCGTTACCTCTTAACTCCTGAGATTTTCCAAATTTTAGAAAGACAAAAACCTGGTGCAGGAAATGAAATCCAATTGACCGATGCCATTGAAACTTTAAACAAAACCCAACGTGTCTTTGCACATGAGTTTACAGGTAAGCGTTATGATGTTGGAGACAAGTTTGGTTTTGTCGAAACAACTATAGAGTATGGGCTCAACCATCCACAAATCAAGAATGAACTGCAAAATTATATCATCGCAAAAGCCAAAGAACTTTCAAAAGCCGAAGCAAAAACTGAAAAATGATGTAAAGCTGTCCGAGAAATGGGACAGCTTTTTGTAACCTTTTATCTAGCATGACAAAACTATTCCAAACTTCTTATTTTGTCTAATTTATGCTATCATGGAGGAGATGAAATTTTTCAAAGAAATCAAGATTAAAGCTCTGGATATTGTCATTATTCTTACCTTGCTTACTGCTTCATTTTCTGTTTTCTTTCTTACACCGAGTGAGGATACTGGAGCAAAAGCTCAGCTGCGTATTCAAGGAAAAGTAATTCGAACCTTTGACCTAAACAAGAACCAGAGCTGGACCTATCACTCTGATGATGGAGATTATAATGAAATCCAAGTAAAAGACGGAGCTATCGCTGTCATTAAAGCCTCTTGTCCTGACCAAATAGATGTACAACGTGGTTTTATTGCAAAAGTTGGCGAGACGATTGTTTGCTTGCCGCATCACTTGGTCATTGAAGTTGTCAGTGGACAACAAGATTCGGGAGTAGACTATAACGGATGAATGTAAAAGAAAATATCTATGTGGCTCTACTCACTTCAGCCGCTGTTGTCATGGGAATTTTTGAGAGTTGGATCCCCTCTTTTTTCGCTTTTGCTCCCGGAGCAAAAGTTGGTTTAGCCAATCTGGTTATGATTATTGCAATCTTTACCCTCAACTGGCGTAAAGTTTGGACAATGCAAATTTTGCGGTTACTGATTACAGCACTATTCACTGGTTTTTCTGTTTTTATCTACTCTGCCGCTGGAGCAGTTCTAAGTCTCTTGGCGATGTATCTCATGAAACAGTTAGGACCGCGCCGGGTTTCTCTCATTGGTATTTCTGTTGTGGGTGGTTTCTTTCACAATCTAGGACAGCTTGCTATTGCCTCACTTTTAGCAGGAACAAGCACAGTGCTGCTCTATTTACCTTGGCTATCTTTTTTCGGAATGCTTGCAGGATTTGCTATTGGTGTCGGAGGCAATCAACTTATTCAGCGGGTAGAACCAATTCAGTTATTATTTATCAAAGAAAGTAAAAAATGGACGTAAAAAATACAATTTGGTCAGAATATCCAAAATTAAGAGCCTCATTAACTAAGGTTCAAAAGTTAATGAAGCAACAAGTTGGCATCAAAAATGAAGACATTAAGTCGGCTATTTTTGATCTCTTTGATGCAGGCGGTAAAATGCTGCGCCCTGCTTACTTATTGATGTTTGCTGATTTTACAACTATGGACAATAAACATAAAATTGCCTTGGCTGCCAGTGTCGAAATGCTGCATACTGCAACACTTATCCATGATGATATTGTAGATCAAGCAGACACGCGACGTGGTGTGGAGACCTTATCTAAAAAGTACAATCCGTCTATTGCAGTTTATGCTGGCGACTATTTATTTGTTGCTGTTTTCAAACTTTTAGCAAAATATTCCTTTGATTTGCCCAATCTGACAAAAAACATCGGTTCTATTGAAAGATTACTTGGTGGTGAGCTGGGGCAATTGAATAAACATTTTGATTTTGAACAAACAATGGATGACTATCTCCAAAATATTTCTGGTAAAACAGGTGAACTTTTTGCTATGTCATCATCAATCGCTCCTCTCATTATGAAAAAGGTTCACTTATCTGAACTCGCTTATAATATCGGCATGGATATTGGTATTGCCTTTCAAATTATGGATGATTATCTCGATTATGCTAGTAACAGCGAAACTCTGGGTAAACCTGTACACGAAGACATTAAACAAGGCATCTTTTCTGCTCCTGTTCTCTTCGCTTTAGAAATAAACCATGAACATGTTAAAGCTTTAATTCAGAATGAACAATTTGATGAAGTTTATACCTTTATTCAAGAATCTGGAGCACTCACTAAAACCAAAGATTTAGCCAAAGATTATACAAACAAAGCCCTCAGGCTAATCAATAAACTGCCTGAGGGGGATACTCGTGATAATCTCAGCACTATTACAAAAAAACTTTTGGAACGGAACTTATAATGAACCCTGAAGAATTTTACACGCAACTTGAAGCTTTTGATATTTTCTTAAGTGAACAACAAAAGGAACAGTTTGAACGCTATTTTGAGCTTCTCGTTGAATGGAATGAGAAAATTAACCTCACAGCAATTACAGAGAAAAAAGAAGTTTTCCTCAAACATTTCTATGATTCTGTAGCGCCGATTCTCTATAGGCTCATTCAGAATGAACCGCTAAAAATCCTTGATATTGGTGCTGGAGCTGGTTTCCCAAGTTTACCAATGAAGATTATTTTTCCGGAATTACAGGTTACAATTATTGATTCCCTAAACAAGAGAATTAACTTCTTGTCACTTTTGACTAATGAGCTAGATCTGGAACATATTACATTACTGCATGGTCGTGCTGAGGACTTTGGACAAAATCCCGACTACCGTGGACAGTTTGATATCGTGACGGCACGTGCGGTTGCTCGACTTAACGTACTTTCTGAGCTTACGCTTCCCTTCCTCATGAAAAATGGACGCTTATTGTCACTTAAAGCTGCTAAGTTTGACGAAGAACTTAACGATGCTAAAAACGCTATTGCTGTTTTGGGCAGCAAATTCATTGAGCAGATAGATTATCAACTTCCCAACGGTGACGAGCGCCATATTGCTATCATTGAAAAGAAAAAAGAAACACCCAAAAAGTACCCACGTAAAGCAGGCACTCCAAATAAAAAACCTCTTTAATAAACTTTCCCCAATGACATAAATACCGAAAAAATGAAAAACGCTTAAGACAGCTAAACAATACTGTCGCCAAGCGTTTTTATTTTATATTCTGGTCTACCTTTATTTCAGTTGCATTTTTCTTTTCTAAAAGTGACCATTCCACTCATTTTTAATTGTTTGATAGGCTTGCATCGGATTTTCGGCGCGGGTGATTGGGCGTCCAACAACAATATAATCTGAGCCAATAGTACGCGCTTCTGCTGGGGTTACGACACGTTTTTGATCTCCTTTAGCAGCCCCTGCCGGACGGATGCCAGGCGTCAAGCAGATGAAATCTGGACGGGTTACACTTTTAATCTTTTGAACCTCATGGGCTGAACATACAACACCATCTAAGCCAGCCTCATCCGTACATTTAGCGTAGTGTAGAACAGATTCTTCCAAGCTTGTCATAATCATTTGATCATGTTGCATACTTTCTTGACTTGTGGAAGTCAGCTGGGTGACAGCAATCAAATCTGCAACCTTTTCTCCAGCAGGTGTTCCAGCAATCAACCCTTCTTTAGCTTGCTGCATCATCTCAATACCTCCAGCAGCATGAACATTAATCATATCTATTCCTAAACGCGCTAAACCCTTCATGGCTGAACCAACTGTATTTGGAATATCATGGAGTTTCAAATCTAAGAAAACATCATGGCCTTGGAATTTAAGGAAATCCACAACAACAGGTCCTTCTTGATAGAGGAGCTCCATCCCCACTTTGACATAGAGTTTTTCGTGATCATCAAAACGCAGTAAAAAATTCTTTACGTCGCGTAAGCTTGGGAAGTCGAGGGCTACCATTGGTCTTGATTCATGCATTTTCTTTTTTCTCCTTTTTTACTTCTTTACGTAATTCTTCTAAACTTTCAATCCCATACTTATCCATAAGTTCAGGAAGTTCATTAATAATGTTCGGACACACATAAGGATCGGAAAAGTTTGCTGTCCCTACTGCAACCGCACTTGCACCAGCCAAATAAAATTCAAGAACATCTTGTGCGGTCATTACACCACCCATTCCAATAATCGGTAAATCCACTGCTTGTGCCACTTGGTGCACCATTTTTAAAGCTACTGGTTTAATCGCTGGTCCTGAGAGACCACCTGTAATATTGGCTAAGATAGGTTTACGTGTCTGCAGATCGTAACGCATTCCCATTAAAGTATTGATCATCGTAATTCCATCGGCTCCTGCTGCTTCTACGGCCTGAGCGATTTCCACGATATCCGTCACATTTGGCGAGAGCTTGACGTACAGTGGGACATCCGCTACTTCCTTACAAGCCTTGACCAAATCATGAGCAACCTTCGAATCTGTACCAAATGCTTGTCCGCCATGCTTTACATTAGGACAAGAAATATTGAGCTCGATAGCTTTAACATTTGGAGCTGTCCCTATTTTATCGCAAACAGCTACATAATCATATTGTTCAGAACCGGCTACGTTAGCAATAATAGGCAACTCAGGGAAATTTTCATAGAGCCAAGGTAACTTGTCTGTCATCACCACATCAAGTCCGGGATTTTGTAGCCCAATCGCATTGAGCATGCCAGCATTCGTTTCTGCCACACGCGGTGTTGGATTCCCATACCGTGGTTGAAGCGTTGTAGCCTTAATCATTATGGAACCCAGCTGATTCAGATCATAATAGCGTGCATAGTCCTCACCAAAACCAAAGCAGCCTGAAGCAGGCATAATTGGATTTTTAAGGTTCAACCCGGGAAGTTCTACTGCAAGTCGATTCATTATATTACTACTCCATTTCCTTTAAATACCGGCCCATCTTGACATACTTTTAAAGCATGATTTGGGTCTTTTTTATCAGGGACAACGCAAGCATAACACGCACCAATTCCACAAGCCATACGTGCTTCCATTGACAGATACAAGCGCTCTAGATTTTCAAATTTTGTGGCAACAGCTTTTAACATCATTGGTGCGCCGCAAGCATAAACTGCATCTGCTTCTTGGTCAAGCTGGTTTAATAACTGTCCAATGTGTCCGTGGTAGCCATAAGAACCATTATCTGTCGCTACTTTTACCTGAACATTAGGGAGTTGCGCAAACTGTTCTTCAAGAATCTTAACTTCTGCACGTGCAAATCCAAGTAAAACCGTAATGGCACAGTCTTTTTTACTCAGCTGTTTCGCCAACTCATACAAGGGGGGAACACCTATTCCTCCACCTATAATAAGGACTTGATCTGTTTTTGTCACTTCATCAACTGGAAATCCTTTACCTAAAGGGCCCAGAATATCTACTGATTGTCCTGCAACCATTTTTGACAAAAGATAAGTGCCAGTGGTTTTATCCCCTCGACGGTAGAGTAATGTACACGTCTTTTCCTGCTTATTCCAACTTGAAATCGAAATCGGTCGCCGTAAAAGTAAATCTTGACTGGGAACTTTTAATTGCAAAAACTGTCCTGCCATTTCCATGTCATTCACCAAATCGCCTTGCAACACCAACTCAAAAATGTCTTCAGCAACTTCTTTCTGACTGACAATAAGCATCTCTTCTTGAAGCTTCATTACTCCTCCTTTTTGTAAAACGATTTTATTATCCAATCTGTTCTGCAGGTCCAAGCTTTACTTACGCGAAAAATCCACAGCTCGCTATGCTTCCTGAGTATTATCATTCTCGTTTGCTAAAGCAAAAAGAATGGAAGAAGGATCACAACTCGCTTCGCTCCTTGCGTATTATCATTCTCGTTTGCTAAAGCAAAAGAATGGCTGAAGGTTCACAACTCGCTTCGCTCCTTGCGTATTATCATTCTCGTTTGCTAAAGCAAAAGAATGACTGAAGGTTCACAACTCGCTCCGCTCCTTGCGTATTATCATTCTAATCTGCTAAAGCAGAAAGAATGATAATAAAACACCTGCAGAGGCGCTGCAGGTGTACAAAAAGCATCTATCTCCTTTGCCAAGCTCCTAGAAGCGGGCAAAATAAGGGAAATATAATTCATCGTATCCTTGCTAGCCTCTCTGGACTAAGTTAAAGGTTTTAAGGTATTATAACCTAAATTCTAAGGAATTACAAGAATCAATAAATCCTACTTGAGTTGTAAAAAAATCCTTTCTTTATATGGTATAATGAAAACGTGTAATTAAATAAAGACAGGAGAAAAATATGGGTATCATTAAAGCAGCAACAAGTAGCCTTGGAGGCACATTAGCCGATCAATGGCTTGAAGTCATCGAACCAGAAGATATGTCCGATCAAACCGTCATGACCAAAGGTGTTATGGTGCGCAAGGACGATAAACGTGGCAGCAATCGTCGTGGAACTTCTGATGTCATTACAGACGGCTCTGTCGTGCATGTCTATCCGAATATGATGATGCTCTTAGTTGACGGGGGAAAGATTATTGACTATACCGCTGAGGAAGGTTATTATACAGTCAAAAATGATACTGCACCTTCTATGCTTAACGGTGGGCTTAAAGAATCTGTGCAAGAAGCCTTCTTCCGTTTTAAATTTGGTGGTGTGACACCCCAAAAGCAAGAAGTTTACTATATTAATCTTCAAGAAATCAAGGGCATTAAGTTTGGAACAGCAACGCCTTTGCAATATTTTGATAACTTCTACAATGCAGAACTCTTCCTCCGTACGCATGGGACATATTCAATAAGAATTACTGACCCTATCTTGTTCTATGCTAACGCCATTCCTAAAAATCAAACGCAAGTTGAAATTTCAGATATCAATGAGCAATATCTCCAAGAATTTTTAACAGCATTGAACACGTCGATTAACCTCTACTCAGCACAAGGGGAACGTGTTTCCTTCCTCCCTTCAAAATCTGTTGAACTTTCAAAATATATGGCAGACACACTTGATGAAGAATGGCGTAAACTTCGTGGAATCGAAGTGGTCGCTGTTGCTGTAAGCTCAATCAGCTACACAGATGACAGCCAAAAATTAATCAACATGCGTAACCAAGGTGCAATGCTGGGTGACCCAAATGTACGTGAAGGCTATATGCAAGGTGCTGTAGCGCGCGGTATTGAGGCTGCTGGAAGCAATACTGGTGGAGCTATGCAAGCCTTTATGGGAATGGGTATGGGAATGAACCAAGCGGGTGATGTGCTTGGTCAAGCCAGTGCTTCAAATCAAGCTCAAATGACTCAACAAGAAAAGACTGCAACAAAATCAGAAAATACATGGACATGCTCCGCTTGCGGGACAGAAAACACAGGCAAATTCTGTTCAAACTGCGGTGAGAAAAAACCTGAAGCAGCAGCCAACCTAAAGATTGAAATGGCTTGTTCAGCCTGTAATGCAGTCGTTAATTTAGCGAATGGTGTTCCTAAATTCTGTCCAGAATGTGGTCAGCCTTTCGTTGCCAAGCCTTTATAAAGATCAGAAAAGAGGTAAATTATGAGCCAGTCGAAGGTTCTCACTCATCTCTGCCCAAATTGTGGTGGTCCTCTCTTATTTGATCCCAAAAGTCAAAAGTTTCACTGTCAGTACTGCTTGTCTAGCTTTACGGAAGAAGAAGTCACTGCCTTTGAAGCCAAGCAAACAGACAAGGGAATTCCAGAAGAAAGTGTTTCAACTGCTTCTGTTGAAACTTCAAATATTGAAGCCTCTAACGATAATCAGGTTGGGCTCTTTGTTTGTCCTTCTTGCGGTGCTGAGATTGTGACAGAAGCAACTACTGCTTCTACTTTTTGCTATTATTGTCACAACCCTGTTGTGCTATCTGAACGTTTGTCTGGAAAATTCCTCCCTGAAAAGGTTCTTCCTTTTCAGATTGAGCAAAAAGAAGCTGAGGAAGCCTTTCTTAAGTGGGTAGGCAAAAAGAGATTTGTCCCGAAAGATTTCTTTGATAAAAAACAAATCAAGCAACTTCAAGGCGTATATTTCCCTTATTGGGTTGTTGGCGCAGATTTACAAGGTCAACTAGAGGCCAGTGCCAATAACATCCGTGTATGGATTGTTGGTGATTTAGAATATACAGAAACAAAGCAATATCATATTATCCGTGAAGGTGAAAGTTCTTTTCAAGATTTGGTAAAAAATGCTTTGAAAAAAAATGAGCCTGAAAAGATGGTCGGTGCCGTTCAGCCCTTTGACTTATCCAAAGCTGTTTCTTTCAAAAATCAATACCTTTCAGGTTTTTTAACTGAAAAAAGAGACATTGAGTTTGAAGAAATCAAAGAAAGAGTTGATAGCGAGCTACGTCAGTATTCTGAAGCGCTGATGCGCGATACGGTTCAAGGCTACACAGCAGTTACGAGCGTTCAATCCAACCAAAAGATAATGGAGCTCCAAAGTGACTATGTTCTTTTGCCTCTCTGGCTTGTCACTTATCGTCAGAAAAACAGTGACAAACTTTTCTATTACGCCATGAATGGACAGACAGGGAAAACGGCTGGAATCCTCCCTGTTGACAAGACCAGAGTTATTCTTGTAGCAGTATCTATCTTCTTTGCTGTTCTTCTCTTAGGCTTGATTGTGGGGTGGTATGTATCATGAAAAAGAAAATAACATTTTTATCCCTGTTTCTTACCTTATTTGCAGTGTTAACGCTGTTTGGCTTTTCCAAAACAGTAGAGGCACAGCAAATAGGCATTGATGATCAGGCAGGTATTCTGGAGGGTACACCATCTGTCCTCACAGAGGAATCCCAAAGGCTATCAGAGAAAACTAAAGCTGGTGTCTTTGTTGTTACAACGACGACCAATACACAGGCTCCAAAAGACTTTGCGGTTGATTATCTGGCTAATAAAGTCGGACAAGGCAATAATGGTATTGTTCTCCTGATTGACATGGGGCAACGTGAAATTTATATCTGGGCGACTGGAAATTTAAAGCACTATATCACTCCTTCTCGCATTGACTCTATCCTTGATGTTGTCCAGCCTCAGTTAAGTAATGGAAATTATCAGCAGGCTATCGAAGGTTTTTATGAGCAAGTCAATCACTATTACCAGCAAGGTATACCTGGCGGTCGTCAATACTCAGTCAACCCGAATACAGGAGAAGTTACTTTTCACCGCTCCTTTCGTCCTGCATATATCTTAATCGCTGTTATTGCCGCACTGATTTCCGCTGGCGCGTTTGTTGTTGTTTTGGTTTCCCGCTATCAGCTAAAACTAGGCGCACGTTGGAACTATGAGTATCAAAAAAATGGGGCATTAAAACTCTCCAAGCGTAGCGATACACTTGTGAACTCCTTCATCACGACCCGACGTATCCCGCGGAATAATAATTCTAGCGGCGGAGGCTTCTCTGGTGGTGGGGGCGGTTCCGGGGGTGGACGTAGTTTTTAAGTAGCTAAAAAAGAGCAAATGCTCTTTTTTACTTTATCATTTTATATTTACCTAAAGGAAGGTCGCCGAGCTCATAATCGCCAATCTTTGTACGTATCAAGCGTAATGTTGGAAAGCCAACATGGGCAGTCATTCGCCGAACCTGCCGGTTTTTCCCTTCCTTGATGGAAATTTCGACCCAGCTTGTGGGTATTGATTTTCGCTCACGAATTGGTGGGGTTCTTTCCCAAAGCCACTCTGGTTCTGAAACACGTTTAACTTTTGCAGGAAGTGTTTTACCATCCTTAAGCAGAACTCCCGCGCGCAGTTTTTGTGCTGCTTCTTCAGTGAATTCTCCTTCCACCTGTACAAGATAGGTCTTGTAAGATTTTGATTTAGGGTCTGTTAACTTATGATTTAATTTCCCGTCATCTGTGAGTAAAAGTAAACCTTCACTGTCTTTATCTAGTCGCCCAGCTGCATAGACATTGGGAATGTCAATATAGTCTTTCAGTGTTTTACGATTTTCAGAATCTGTAAATTTTGTGAGTACGTCAAAGGGTTTATTAAATAGTAATATCATCCTCTCTATTGTACCAAAAGTAACCCAGCTTCGCATCTGTCATCAAGTCAACTTCACGTCAAAAAGGCAGCTCTAGTCTGCCTTTTTGGTTTAAATGACATTCATTGTAAACGAGCGGCTCTCCATCACACGGAGGATAGCTTCTGCTGTGTCTAAAGCTGTAAAGAGTGGAATACCGCGACTGATTGCCTCTTGGCGAATCAAGAACCCATCCGTTTCTCTTGTCGATACGCGCTTGCTGCCCATGGTATTGACAATAGCTTGTACTCGACCTTTACGAATATCATCGAGTACCGTTTCCTCAGTTGACTCGGTTACTTTACCAACTTCTCGAACATAGAGTCCTGCGGTTTTTAGGTACTGTGCAGTTCCCGAAGTGGCGATTAAAGAATAACCGATATTGGCGAAACGTCTCGCCATCTCTAATGTTTCTGCCTTGTCTTCATCCGCAACAGTAAACAGGATTGCCCCATGATCAGCCATGTGCAACTTTGCAGCTTCAAAGGACTTATAGAGCGCCTTCTCTAAGGTTGTATCTGATCCCATAACTTCGCCAGTAGATTTCATTTCTGGACCAAGAAGACTATCTACTTTCGCCAATTTACTAAAGCTAAAGACGGGAGCTTTGATGTGGACAAGTTCTGATTCAGGAGCAAGTCCCGATGCATAACCGAGCTCTGCTAGTGTTTTCCCTAAAATCATCTGTGTAGCAAGTTGTGCCATTGGAATACCTGTGACTTTTGATAAGAAGGGTACCGTACGCGAAGCACGTGGATTGACTTCAATGACATACACCTTTTCCTCGTGAATAACAAACTGAATGTTCATCATACCGATACAGTTTAAGCCTTGTGCCAGCCGTTTAGTGTAATCCACGATTTTCTCAATAATTTCCGGACTGAATGTTTGTGGCGGATAAACTGCCATAGAGTCTCCTGAGTGAACCCCGGCACGTTCGATATGTTCCATGATTCCTGGTAATAAAACATCCTTTCCATCACATATAGCGTCAACTTCACACTCTTGGCCAGTTAGGTAGCTGTCTACTAATACAGGGTGCTCTGGTGAAACTTTGACCGCACGATTCATATAGTTACGCAAGTCTGCTTCATTATCAATGATTTCCATGGCACGTCCACCTAAGACAAAGGAGGGGCGCAACAAGACAGGGTAGCCAATCTTCTCAGCATTAGCAACTGCTTCTTCTTCAGTAGTAGCTGTGGCTCCTGGTGGTTGTGGAATATCCAAGTCCGATAGGGCCTTCTCAAATGAATCACGGTCTTCGGCACGTTCGAGATCTGCCACTTGCGTTCCTAAGATGCGTACACCAGCTTTTTCCAGAGGCTCCGCAAGATTAATGGCTGTTTGTCCGCCAAACTGCACGATAACACCTTTAGTCTCCTCTAAATCAATAATATTCATGACATCTTCGAAAGTCAATGGTTCAAAGTAGAGCTTATCTGAAATTGAGAAATCAGTAGAAACCGTCTCAGGATTACTGTTGACAATAATTGCTTCATAGCCCATAGCCTGAATCGCTTTAACTGAGTGAACGGTCGCATAGTCAAATTCCACCCCTTGACCAATACGGATTGGTCCTGAACCTAAAACGAGGATTTTTTCCTTTTCAGATTTTACAGATTCGTTTTCCCATGCATAAGAGGAGTAGAAATATGGTGTACTACTTTCAAACTCAGCAGCACAAGTGTCTACCATTTTGTATACGGGAAGAATTTCTCCATCTTTGCGGCGGCGACGTACTTCTGCCTCCGTCACATTCCAAAGACGGGCAATTTCTTTATCGGAAAAACCGTTTTTCTTGGCTATCTTCAAAATTTCTGGATCGAAAACATTGAGTTCTAACTCTTTTTCAATCTCGACGATATGGAGCAATTTGTCCAAGAAGAAAACATCAATCTTACTTAAAGCCGCAATCTCCTCAATAGGAATCTCTCGACGAATCGCTTCGGAAATATAGAAGAGTCGGTCATCTTGCGCCTTGGTAATTTTTTCGTATAAAAACTCTTCTGTGACTTCTTCAGCACCTTCTAAACGGTTGTGGCTCACACCTATTTCCAGTGAACGCACTGCCTTAAGGAGGCTCTCCTCGATGTTACGCCCGATAGCCATAACTTCACCGGTTGCTTTCATTTGCGTACCGAGATTACGGTCGCCATTTTCAAATTTATCAAAGGGGAAGCGGGCGATTTTGGAAACGACATAGTCCAGCGCTGGCTCAAACATAGCATAGGTTGTGTTTGTTACAGGATTGATGATTTCGTCCAGAGTCATGCCAACCGCAATTTTGGCCGACATCTTAGCGATAGGATAACCTGTGGCTTTAGAAGCCAAAGCAGAGGAACGTGACACACGTGGGTTTACCTCAATCACATAATATTTATAAGAATGCGGATCTAAAGCAAGCTGAACATTACAGCCTCCTTCGATTTTCAAAGCGCGAATGATTTTTAATGAAGCATCACGAAGCATTTGATATTCAACATCTGACAAGGTTTGACTTGGCGCAAAGACAATCGAGTCTCCTGTATGGATACCTACAGGATCGAAGTTTTCCATGTTGCAGACCACAATCGCATTGTCTGCAGAATCACGCATCACTTCGTATTCGATTTCTTTATAGCCAGAGATTGACTTTTCGATCAAACATTGTGTCACAGGAGAAAGCTTTAAGCCATTGGCAACTACTTCGCGAAGCTCTGCTTCATTGTCGCAAATGCCGCCTCCTGTTCCCCCCATCGTAAAGGCAGGGCGAACAATAATGGGGTAACCGATTTCTTTCGCTTGCGCGACTGCTTCTTCAACACTTGTGGCAATTTCGGACTCACACAAAGGCTCGCCAATACTTTCGCAAAGTTCTTTAAATAATTCGCGGTCTTCTGCTCGGTCAATTGCAGATAGTTTTGTACCTAAAAGTTCAACCGAAAGTTCTTCCAAAATACCGCTTTCGGCCAGTTCCATCGCCATATTTAGACCCGTTTGACCCCCTAGTGTTGGCAAGAGTGCATCTGGTCTTTCTTTACGGAGAATCTTGCTGACAAATTCAAGCGTAATTGGCTCAATATAAACCTTATCCGCAATCTCGCGATCAGTCATAATTGTCGCTGGGTTAGAATTAACCAAAACAACTTGGTAACCTTCTTCTTTAAGCGCCAAGCAAGCTTGTGTACCAGCATAATCAAATTCTGCGGCTTGTCCAATAACAATCGGTCCTGATCCAATAATCATAATCTTTTTAATATCCGTACGTTTTGGCATAATATCTCCATTTCTAAAATTCCAAGTAGCTGTGAGATAAACTTTGCTCTGCTCTTTGACAGATATTTTCTTATTTCCCAAAAAGTTTGAGAAAAAAGCACCTGCCAGAAAAACAGGTGCAAAGAAGATAGAGTACGCCCTCTTTTGAAAAGAGCTTAATATTCATGTCCACAACCTTGCTAGCCTCTCTGGACCAGTTTAAAAGTTTTATCCTTAGTAGGATACCATTTTCTTAGTAAACAGTCAAATGAAAGCTTTGAAAGTGAAAAATATTCTTACCTAATCTTATATAATAACAGAGCAATATAAGCTCTATTATTAAAATTTTCAATGGATTACTGGGATAATTTTACCCGAATATTAAAAATAACATTGGAATAAAATCAAAATATTCCAATGATGCTCTTGACACACTTTTTAAAAATGTTATAATTAGTTCATATATAAATTAGAAAAAAATAAGATTTTCATATATATAAAGGAGACAACATGATAAAAATTTATACAGTTGCAGGGTGTAGCTCAAGCCGAAAAGCCAAAAGATGGTTACTTAATAACGGTATCACTTTCAAAGAAATTAATCTTCTCACAGATGATATCAAAAAAGAAGACTTTCTTGAAATTCTTGCTCTGACAGAACATGGGACTGAGGAGATTGTTTCGATGCGGAGCCACGCCTATAAAAGTTTATCATTAGATTTAGAACAGTTTTCTTTAAACTCCATGATTACAATCATGAAAGAAAATCGTACTATTTTACGTCGTCCTCTCATTCTTGATGAAAATCGTCTTCAGATTGGTTATAACAACGATGATATACGCAAGTTTCTCCCGCGCTCTGTACGTCAAGTTAAACTGAAAGATATTAGTCAGGAGGTTCGCAATATCGTTATGGAACGTGATTTCCAAATTCAGCTCAGTTAAAAAATCTCGCCTCTATATTTACAAGGCGAGATTCTTTTTATTTAAGTTTATTTTTTAGTCTATCTTCATTTTTCATATTATTGATAGATTGTTTCAATGCTTTCAATAAACCGCCATTACTATAAATCAAAACATTAGATTTATAAAGCCGTGCTGAGAACAAAAGCGTAAACACCATTGCGGCAAGCATGATTCCCATCGAAAGCCAAACTTGTAAATTACTTGCAACTCCAGTCGCAATCTGCATTGGCAAAACAAAGCTCGAAATAAATGGAATATAACTTGTTGCAGTCATCACAATATTATCAGGTTGAGAGGCAAAGATAATGGATAGCATATATCCCAATAAACCAATCATTGTTATTGGTGTTTGAGCTTTAGGTACATCTTCCACACGTGAAATCAGCGATCCAGATAGAGCGGCGAGGAAGGTAAACAGAAGTACTCCTAAAATTACAATAGGGATGACCAACCAAAACTGTCCCGTAAAGACTTCTTGAAGCTTTAATCCCTGTAGAAGGTGACGAACCATATCATTATCCTTGAAAACGAGATAAGCTACTCCAATCTGAAAAACATAAGCCATAATATTCACCGCACAAACGAGTATAATCCCAACAAGTTTTCCATAAAAATGCGTTTCAGCTTTAACACTTGAAAGGATAACCTCCATGATACGTGTTCCCTTTTCACTTGCAATTTCTTGTGCAACAATACTACCATATGTTGCAACAAATACCCAAATGAGAATAATTAAAGCTGTAGCAATGGCCTGCCTTAAACCAGAATAATCCGTCCCCTGTATCCTATTTCCTTCCTCATCAAACTCCACATGTATAGGTTCTAATTGAGCTGGGGAAAGTAGATTGGCTTGCTCTTCTGGAGAGAGTCCTAGCTGTGTTGCCAAAGCACTCTGCTGTATGCTTGTGAGTGTTTGTGACACCAACATTTGAGTTGCCATATCCATTGAACGTGTCGTTTCTAAGCGTGCATGAATTTTTCCTTGATTTGACTCCAGGACTAAAATCGCTTCAACCTCTTCATCTTTGAGTTTATGATCAGCTTCTGAGCGATCCATCACCTTATACTTAATTTCTCCTTTAACTTCATTAAGAGCAGAAGCGATATTTTTATTTTCCGTAACTACAGCGATGCTATCAACATTTCCTTGACCATTGTCCACCACTCTAGCAACCACATAGAAAACAAGCCCTATCAGTAAAGGAAGGAAAACCATGATGAGAAAAGAAACTGACTTAACATTTTTCCGAAAAACTTCTCTTACAATTATCCAGAACTTACTATTCATGTGTTTCACCTGCTTTCATTTTGAATATTTCTTCCAAACTTGGTGGTTGTTGAGAAAACATATGAATATAGCCTGATTTTGTGACATAATCGAAGACAGCTTTTCCAGCTTCTTCATTTTCCAAAGTCAACTCATAAGTACCATTACGTTGTAAAAGTACTTCTTTTACCCCCTCAAGATGAGATAATTCTTCTTGTGATACAGGTGCTTCGACAAAGACTTTTGTACGACCAAAGCTTTGACGTACAGCATCTACAGTGCCGTCTAATATTTTCTTGCCTTCTTTCACCATAATCATTTTATCAACCATTTTTTCTACATTCATCATATTATGATCTGAAAAGACAACACACACTTTTTGGTTCCGAAGTTCAGCCACTGCTGTTTTTAATAACTCTGCATTAACTGGATCCAAGCCCGAAAAAGGCTCGTCTAAGATAACAAGCTTTGGTTCATGGATAAGCGTAGCAATAAGCTGAACTTTTTGTTGATTACCTTTTGACAGTGTTTTTACCTTATCTGTCCGTTTTCCTTTGACCTCAAACTTCTCCATCCAGTAATCAATTTTTTCATCAATTTCTTTTCTAGTTTTTCCTCTAAGCTGACCAAAAAAGCGCAACTGTGACTCAATACTCTCTTTTGGATAAAGTCCTCTTTCTTCTGGTAAATAACCAATAATATCATAGTCCTTGCTGGACAGTGGATGTCCATTCCACAAAACACTTCCTGAATCTTGCGTCAAAAAATCCAGTATAAGCCGAAATGTTGTTGTTTTCCCAGCTCCATTTTGTCCGATAAAGCCCAAAATCTCCCCATCTTCTATGTTGAAGCTTAGGTCATCTACTGCAACAAGATCACCAAATGTCTTCCTAAGATTTTTTACTTCAAGCATTCCCTTCCTCCTTCTAAAAGCAAAGCGCTTCTTTTATAATTAGTATAACTTATTTCAACAATAAATTAAACTCAAAATATGCTAGAATTTATTTTTTTCATCTGAATATTCGAATATTATCATCCAATAACAACTTTACTGATTTTCATCTAAGGAAAAGTTTAAATAAAATGCCTCCAAGTTGGAGGCTTAGGAAAGGCCTATAGAGGCCGCTTGCTAGCTAGTATTAGCGCCTTGAGGTGCAAGGATAGGAAGACTAATATGACGGTGAAATTCAAAAACGATATTTTTTTGAAGTTCATCTAATGAGAGGCTTAAGCAAGGCCCTATAGGGCTTGCTGTCTAGCATTAGCACCTTGAGGTGCAAGGATAGGAAGCCTATCAAAAAGAAGCAAGAATATCTTGCTTCTTCCTGTTTGCTATGGATTGATGAAGTAAACACCTGATGTTGAAACAGTACGTGTTGATCCCCAACCTCCATTAAAGTTTCCTTCAGAAATTACAACTTGACCATTTCCCAAAACTTGTTCTACAACGGCAACGTGACCATAAAATGAGTCAGCACCTTGAACCCCTGGAGGAAAGACAATAATGTTACCCGGAGCTGGACCTGCATTAGCATAAACTACCCAGTCTGCTGCATTACCCATATAGGTTGGCATATTGCCACCGAGACGTTCCCATACGTAAGCTGTACATTGCCCTGGTGGGTATGGGTTATTGCTAGGTGTTGGTGGTGGAGCTGGTGGCCCTACTGGTCCAGGAGGTGCTGGTGGATTTGGTGGCGTAACTTCTGAGCCACCTCCTAAATCTGGTGTAGAAGGCTGCACTGGACTTGGAGAAGTTTCATTTGCCTTCTCTTGTTGTGCTACCATAGATTGTTCAGCAGCCAATCTTTGCGCCTCAGCAGCGGCCTGTGCAGCCCTCTCCGCTTCGGCTTTTTGGCTAAGCAATTCTTGCTTCTTGCCTTCCTCAGTTGTTATCATAGCCTCATAATTCAACTGAGCAACCTTGAGTTGAGCTTCTTGGGTCGCTAACTCGTCTGCTTGACTTTCCAAGTCTTGCTGCAAGCGTGTGACCTTAGCATATTTGTTTTGGTTATCTTTAAGTTTATCTTGGATATCCTTTTGATCTGCCTCTTGCTGCTCAATCATCGACTTATTCGCACCAGCAACAGTTGCCATGGCAGTCATTTTTTGGATAGCATCTGTCAATGACTTAGAATCTAAAAGAGCAGAGATATAGTTTGTTGCTCCTCCTTTTGTTTGTGCACTGCGGGCTTGAGCTTCCAAGGCTTCACTGCGCTCTTGGATATTCTTATTTAACTCTTGAATTTGTTTAGACTGTTCCTTCTGTTGATTGGATAACTTTTCAACTTCCTCTTTCATTGAAACTTGTTTCTCTTTCAATGTATTGACTTGAGTCCCTATTGCCTCAACTTGAGATTGAGCTTGTGCTGCCTCATCTTTTACGGCTGCAATCTTTGAGTCTTGCTCAGCAATTTGACGTTCTGTTGAATCAGCATTTACACTAGACAATGGAGCACCTGCAGTCAAAACAACTGTTGAGAGCATCAATGTCGCAATCAATTTCTTTTTCATAAAAAGTAAAATCTACCTCCTCAAATTCTCTTAAATGAATATTACCATTTTATCACAAATGTTTTTATTAATGTAACAAAACAGAGGCTATAGATTGCGTTTAAGTAACAATTTATTTCTTAATGTAACATTCGTTTAATGAAATAAAAATATTTAATAAAAAAAGACAACAAAATAAAAAAGCTCCGAAATGAATGAAGCTTTCATATAAAGGACGATTTAAAATTAATATTATAACTTAGAAACGACTTCATCAACAAAGTTTTCTACTTGTCTAACCTGCTCTTTTGTTAAATCACCGCCCGCAGGAGCGAAAAATGTGAGGCCTTGCATGTTCATATGTAGGTCAAAAGATTTTTCATTAACTTTAATCCCTTTTTCCTTTGCTGCTGTGGTAATTTTTTTAATCGCTGATTCCAAGTGACCAGAGGTAGAAAAAGCCACAATCTGCTTGATTTTTCCACTGTCTAGAGCTGCCAGATATTCTTTCATATCCTTGGTTACAGAAGCAAACCAAACGCCTGCTCCAAGAAACAGCACTTCAACTTCTTCTTCGAGTGGCTCTGAAATACGTTTTGCTTTAATATTGAGCTTATTTGCAATTACATCTGCAACTGCACGCGTATTTCCTCCACGTGATGCATATCTTACTGCATATTTCATTTTATAATTCCTCCCTTGTATTCTCATCTATAGCCTACCACATTTTATTAATTATGTGAAATTTTTAGTTTGAGAAATTTAATCTTCTTTTCTTGGGGTACTAAATCTGAAAGAAAAAAAGCTTTTTCCATTTCATTTGAAAAGCTTTTCTATTATTTACTGCTTTTGCGTCTTCCCGTTGTCTTAACTCTCTGCTGTGAAGTACGTGACAAGCGTGCTTTTTTATTTTCTAAAGATTTTCTTCCAGCTTCACGAACCATTACAAACTCTGGCAACTGATTGTATTTCATCGAAAGAACAAGTCCAAGACCGATAATGTTGCTGATGAGAGCTGATCCCCCTTGGGAAATAAAAGGCAATGGAATACCTGTTAACGGAAGCAAACCAATTGCTGCCCCTATATTTTCAAATACATGGAAGAGAATCATCATGATAATCCCTGTCGATATAAAGATATAAAATTGGTTATTGGACTGGAATGTCACACGAATCATGCGATAAATTAGGGCAAAGTAAAGCAAGATGACAAAAGTCGATCCAACGAAACCAAAGTCCTCTCCAATCACAGTAAAAATCATATCAGATTCACGAACTGGTACATTAACGTTTGCCACACCAAAACCACGACCAAACAAGCCCCCTACTCCAATCGCAATCAAAGCACGCGACTGTTGAAGGGAAAAAGTTTGAGTGTACTCAAAGGGATGAAGCCAAGCCACGAAACGATTAACTTGATATTGACTAAATACATTTCCTAGCAATTCCTGTCCGTCAGGGTTCATAACCATGGCAACGATACCTGCTGCGACAAGTGCAGCTGCAGTAAGAACAGGCAGGATAATTTTCCAAGACACACCTGATACTAAGACAATACCTGCTGCGATAGCTAAGAAAACCATGAAAGTTCCGAAGTCTTCCTGCAGTGCGGCAAGTACAGCTATGGGAAGAGTTGCTAAAATAATTTTGCCAATCAAGATAAAGTCGTCCCTAATATAACGTTTTTTTAACTTGTTTTGAAAGGACACAACGATTCTTGCTAAAAATAATATATATGCTATTTTCATCAGCTCTGAAGGCTGGAAAAGGTTTGTATTATGAAAGGCAATCCAGTTCCTTGCTCCTGTTAGATCATACACCGATTGGCTATAAAAGAATATGGGTAATACCATTAAAATAAGACCAAATCCATAAAAAACCGGTGTGAGGTTCCAAAGGAGTCTCGAATCCATATGCATCACAATCAAAGCTAAAATAACTCCGACAATAATCCAAGTTCCTTGCTGCCCTACCATCTTCACTGCTTGTGTCGGATAGTCATGGCTAACAGCAACCCAAATAGCATACAGTCCAATGGCTGTTAGAAGAAAAGCCGGCAAGATTAACGCATAATCAATACGGCTATCAAAACTTAGCTTAGTTTTAGACTGCTTTTTCTTTTTCTTTATTGTATTTGTTTTATTGTTCAAAATGGAGCTCCATCACTAGAAAGTCTACTAGGTCTATTATACATTATTTATATAAAAATGGTTGCTTTCGCAAAACCATTTTTAAACATTATTTGAAGTTCTCTACTAGAAAATATTTCCAAGCAAATTCCCACCGAAAATCAAGGCATAAGAATAAAACAGAATCGGGAGTGGTTTGCATAAAATCATCACCCAATTAAAGAATTTCCAACTCATTCGCGTTTGACTCGCAATAAGAACTAGAGCATCATCTGGTGCAATCGGCGACAATATCAAGAGAAGAAAAGCAATATTAAAACGTTTCTGCCCCTTTTCCAACCAAGCCATATATTTATTGTAGGTCTTCTCTTTTACAAAGATTTGGACCAAAGATTGTCCATATTTTCGCCCAAGATGGAAAAGTATCACAGAACCTACAAGAATACCCAAATAATTATAAACAAAGCCCCATACAGGCCCAAAAATCAAGACTCCCGCCGCTATAGTCAATCCTCCAGGTATAATTGGAATAATAACCTGAATGATTTGCATGAGCAAGAATATAACAGGGCCTAGAATGGCATGGGCTGTTATTATGCGTTTTAAAATTTCTTGATCTTGGAAAGCGCCCAGATGCCAGAGGTAAACACTGCCAACAATAGTAGCAATAAAACCCAAAATAGTAATCACGTTAAAAACTCGTTTGGTATATTTTAAGACATTGTCGTTCATCTTCACCTCGTTTGTATTTAATTTACTCTTTCTCTTAAATAATTTTCGCCTTCTTCAATCCACATCTCCCTTTTATCCGCTAAGCTTTTGAAACCAATCTTGTCACGAGAATCTGTGAATCTTTTTTTGCGATAAAAATAATGGTTTTGTGGATGCTCCTCAAGACTCCGAATAGACAAGCTGATTTTTCCATTGTACTCATCAATGTCAATGATTTGCGCCTTTACGTGCTGGCCAACTTTTATGACTTCTCGGATATTTTTAACAAAACCTGATTGTACCTCTGAAATATGAATCAAACCTTTATGTTCATTATTTTCTCGATCTACAAATTTTACGAAAGCCCCATAATCTTGCAAGCCGATAATTTCAGCGGTAACTTTGTCCCCAATTTTTACTGATTGATCCATCATTTTATTTCTCAACAATTTCAATGTTTTCAATAATAACGTCATCAACTGGACGGTCTTGTACGCCCACGCGCACAGCTGCAATCTTATCTAGAACTTTAAACGAATCTTCATCTGCAAGCTGCCCAAAGACTGTATGGCGGCCATCAAGATGTGGTGTGCCACCTTGTACATAGACTTCAGCAATCTCTTCAGGCCAGCCTCCTTCAATCAAAGCCGACTTAGGATAAGGAAGATTTTGATTTTGTACGATGAAGAATTGACTTCCGTTTGTATCTGGTCCTGCATTGGCCATTGACAATGCACCGCGAATATTAAAAACATCTTGTGAAAATTCATCTTCGAATTTTTCACCATAAATGGATTCGCCACCCATACCCGTACCTGTTGGGTCTCCTCCTTGAATCATAAAGTCCTTGATGATACGATGGAAAATAACTCCATCGTAATACCCTTTTTTACTCAGTTCAACAAAGTTTTTAACAGTCTTCGGAGCCCGATCATCAAAAAGTTTCACAGTCATATCTCCATGATTTGTATGAATGATCGCTGTTGTGCCTTCATGTTTTTCAAGATTAAGTTGTGGGTAAGTCATTTGTTTCTCTTTTCTAAATTTTATCATAAGTCTCGCCAAGGAAACTTTCACTTTTGTAAGTTTAAACGATTAAAAAACACTATGGATGTCGCAAATTTCTGGAAAAATAGCCTAAAAAACTTGAACGGTTACCACTCCTAGCTTTTTAATCATACAAAGTATCACCAATATAGCAAAAATAAGTTTTAATTTTCGAAACTTTTTAAACTAAACTTTTATTCTTCTATTATAACAGATATGGAGTGTTTTCGCTATTGGACATGCATGTTTAAACTACAGTAAGATAAAAAATCTATCCCTAAGTGTAATATGCCTACTAATCAACAAGCTTATGTTGAATCGCATAAATAGTCGCCTGTGTACGATCACTCACTTCTAACTTATTAAAAATATTAGACACGTGTGTCTTGACTGTTTTGAGACTAATAAAAAGTTGATCAGCAATTTCTTGGTTGGATAAGCCTTGAGCCAAAATTTTCAAAACTTCCATTTCCCTTTTTGAAAGCTCATCGTAAAGTTCTGGCTTACGGTGCTTTTGTTGATTTATTTTTTCTTTAACAGCTTCTGATAAAACATCTTGTCCGCTCGCAACTTTACGGACAGCATTCGCAATTTCAGCGGCTTGGGATGTCTTTAAAATATAGCCTTTAGCCCCAGCAGCCAAGGCTGGGAAAACTTTCTCATCATCCAAGAAACTTGTTAATATCAATATTTTCTGCTCTGGACTTTCTGCCAATATTTTTTGTGTTGCGCCAATACCGTCTAGGCGATCCATAACCAGGTCCATCAGTATTACATCAGGTTTTAAACTTTGAGCTTTGAGATATCCAGACTCACCATCAGCAGCTTCTCCTACTACTTCAATGTCTGGTTGAATATTCATAAAGCTTGACAAACCAAGCCGAACCATCTGATGATCATCCACGATAAGTAATTTTATTTTATCCATTTTTTCCTTTTATATTCTTATTGATTCACTTGTGGGATACGTATCTCTACACTTGTACCTTGATTGGGAGCACTTACTATCTTAACATCACCGCCAAGTAAAAGTGCGCGTTCCTTAATATTGACAAGTCCATAGCTGGCAGACTTACTGTTTTTAGTATCAAAGCCAACACCGTCGTCAGTTATCCTTAATATTATATTATCATATTGTTCCTTTAAGAGCACTTCAATATTATCAGCTTGTGCGTGTCTTAAAGTGTTACTCAGAATTTCTTGAGCCATTCGGAAAAGGTTGTCTTCTACGTTTGATGAGGCTTGAATATCACTGAGTTTTACATTAATATTTGATGAAATTTTTGCCTGCAATTCATCCGTTAAGGAATTCAATCCCGCTGCCAATGATTTGCCATCCAGCTCAATTGGTCTTAGATGCAGCAATAAGGCACGCATTTCATTTTGCGCTTCATGTAAGATTTTTAAAACCAGACGTGTTTGTGTTAAAATCTGGTCTTGCGTGAGATGCGTTGCTTCTGCTTCATTTCCCGTTACAGAAGATAAAATCATCGTTGCAGCAAAAAGTTCCTGACTAACTGAATCATGAAGTTCACGCGAAATTCGCTTTCTTTCTGTTTCAATAATTTCTGCCTTATTGGCTGATTTTTGAGCTGATAACTCTTGTAACTCTGTCGTCATTTCTTTTAAGCGCAAATAGAGTTCCTGCAGCTCCCGATTTTCTGGTTCTTGATTTTGACTAAGTCGCTGAATGTCGTCAAAGAAATTTTTCTTTATCTTACTGTTTTCTAAATAGTTAAAAAAGGTAAAGACCAATGCTAATAAGCCTGCTACGGAAAGAAAAATCCATATTCCATAAAAATTATTAACTTTCAAGCCCACGAGATTTATTGTGGAAGCATCACTCGTGACTAAGAAGAGTAGCGTATTAACCAAAACAATGATTATAAAAAGGACAGTAAAGGTTCTAATGATTGATTTTTTCATCCCTTAACCACCTCAATATTTCCCGTATCCACTTGAATGTTGATACGGATACGTTTTTGACTTTCTTCTTTCATTTCAGAAAAATAGCGGAAATTTTTAGGGTTAATTTCTGTTTCCTCGTCAAAAATTTTGACTATACCATTATGAACTGTTATCTCTAGAGCAATTGCTACATCCTCGGGAACGATAATTTTAGTATTTCCGGCAGATTTTTTGATGCTTAAGCTGTTTCCTTCAGGTCTAAAGTTTACGTCGTAGAGATCAATGACATCATTTCCATTGGCACGCGTAAGTTTTTCCGAACTTTCAGCATAGTTTTGACTATAGTTAAAGCTTGAACTGGTACCTGACTGCTTCTTCCAGAAACTAATCCCTACAAGGATAGGAAAAAGTAGGGCTAACCAAAACCAACCTGCTGTCAATAACATTACAGCAAAAAATATCCAAAGCACTACTGAAACTGGACGTAGAAAAATTATTTTTTTCGACAGAACACTGAAAGAGATAGCAAAAGCTAGGAGCAAGAGAAAGTAAGGCGATTTCATAATATGAAACAGCAAGGCAACTATGATACATAGTTCAATAATGATGAAGGTTTTTATCTGTCTAGTCATGTCTCCATTTTACCAAAAAAAGACCTTGTTCTACTCGGTCTTTAGTCCTATTTTAAAATATATCTTCTAGCGAATACCCAGAGCAATGCGCGCATAGCGGCTCATTTTATCAACAGTCCATGCAGGGTACCAAACGAGATTCACCTTAATCTCAGTTACTTCGTCAACTTCTTTAAGTGCATCATGAATTTGGTCTGTCAATATATCAGCTAAAGGACAGCCCATAGTGGTCAAGGTCATTTTAACTTCAGTAAATCCATTGTCCTCAAAAGAAATCTCATAAACCAAGCCCAGATTAATAATATCAATACCTAGCTCAGGATCAATCACCGTTTCTAAAGCTCCTAAAATCTTTGTTTTAATTTCTTCAATTTGCGCTTCAGTATATTTGCTTTCTTCGCTCATAAATTTCTCCCTGTCCTCACTGTAAAATCTATTTGACATTGTTATTCTATCATATTTTTCAAAATTTGACGAGAAGGAGGGAGACAAATTTATCCACTGCTTGCTTATATATTTTTATAGACAATACGTCTAAAAAGTGCTATAATAAACTTTTAAGACGGGAAAGTAAAAATATAAGTTTCACAAAAGAAAAGGATTAAACTGTGGAAAATAGAAAAGAACGTACAAAAGCACGCCTTCGTGATGCGATGACGCAACTTCTGCAAGAGAAAACATTTGACCAAATTACAACAACTGAACTTGTGAAAGTTGCAAAAACAAGTCGCAGTGGCTTTTATACACACTATCAAGACAAGTACGAGATGATTGATCAGTATCAAAAAACATTGCTCAACACTATTCAATACGTCTTTGAAAAAAATGATGTCGATTTGCAAAAAACGATGCTGGAAACATACGAGTTTCTCGATCATAACGAAATCTACGCTGCGCTCCTTTCCGAAAATGGCAGTAAAGAAATTCATCAGTTTATGCAAGCCAAGCTAAAAAGTATGATTGAACGCTCTATTCTTCCAAAAGATGCCAAGAGAAGCCAGCTTGGCCAACTCGGTAAAATCTATGCAGGAACTTATTATGCTCACGCAATTTTCGGACTTACGCAAGACTGGATTCGTCGGAAGCGTAAAGAAACACCAGAAGAAATCACAAGAATCCTTAGTCAACTCGTTCACTAGCCCACAAATAAAAGCGTCAACTCTCAGTTTGAACGCTTTTTATTTTTAGAAAGACTGGATACTTTTAAGCAAACGTTCAAGTCCTTCTTTGACCTTAGCTCTTGAGCAACCTATATTTAGACGGAGAAAATTGGTGCCTGTTTGACCATAGATTGTCCCATCCATAATTGCCACTTTTCCTACGTTAATCAAGGCTTTTTGTAAATCCTCCATCGGTATTTTCAACTCCGAAACATCAAGCCACAAAAGGTATGTTGCTTCGGATTCAATCAGTTTTACCTGAGGCAGTTTTTCTCGTAAAAAATTTCTCGTAAACGCGATAGACTTATCCAAGTAGTCATTAAGTTCTTCCACCCATTGGTCAGCCGTTTGATAGGCTGAAACTGTTGCTTCCATTCCAAGAATGCTGCAAGAAGAAAGACCATCTTTTTCTTTCAAATGTTTACAAAATTTATCTCGGAGCTTGGCATCAGGAATCAGTAGGTAAGAAAAGATTAATCCTGGAAAATTGAAGGTTTTACTCGCTGATGTGAGAAGAGCGATATTTTCCGTTCCATGTCGCAAAATAGGATGGTGTTGCTTTCCTTTCCGAAGAATATCCATGTGGATTTCATCTGAAATGATAAATACATCATATTTTTGACACAGTAAAATTACGCTTTCTAATTCCTCACTTGTCCACACGCGACCAGTAGGGTTATGTGGTGAACAAAAGAGCAATATTTTATTATGTGGTTCTGCTAATTTTTCTTCCAAATCTTGAAAATCAATACTGTACTTCCCCTCTTGAAAAAGTAGGGGATTTTCAACATACAAACGCCCATTTGCCGTGACTGTCTTAGAGAAAGCATCATAAGCTGGTGTTTGTACAACAACACCTTCTCCTGGCTGAGACATGATTTCAATCAGCTGTGAAAGGGAGTAAATAACACTTGGGCTGTACAAAATCCAGTCTTCTTCAAGCTTAAACTCAAATTGTTTTCGGTACCAAGTTGAGACAGCAGACTTGAAATATTTGTGATTCCAACGCGTGTAACCATAGATAGGATGCGTAAGTCTCTTTTGTAGTGCTGCGTTCACTGTCTCAGGAATTGCAAAATCAGTATCTGATATGGTAAAAGGAAGTAAATCCTTCTGACCAAACCGATCCTCTACAAAATCCCACTGAGTACAAAACGTTCCTTTGCGATCAATTATTTTATCAAATTCTGTCATATCTAAATAGTAAAACAAGACTTTCTGCCTTGTTTTACCTTTCTCCTTCTAAATCAGATTGTCCAAATCATTTCGAACAGTTGTTACTTTTGTCCCAATGATAACTTGGACACTTGTATCATCCAAATGTACGACACCTAAGGCACCTAAATCTTTTAGCTTATCGTCTTCAACAATATTACCGTCATTCAAAATCAAACGAAGACGTGTGATACAGTTGTCCAAAGTGACGATGTTTTCTTTTCCACCAAGAGCAGCTAAGATTGCTTCTGCATTATAACCTGAGGTATTTCCTGAGTGACCCATTTCTTTGTCTGAATACTCTGGTTCTATGACTGCTTCACGTCCTGGTGTTTTCAAATTTTTCCAAAGAATAACTTTTTTGAATGTAAAGTAGTATGCTGCAAACCAAAATGCACCAACAAGAGGAATTAAGAACCACTGTGTATAAGAGCCTTGCATCACTCCGAAGATAAGGAAGTCAAGAACACCACCGTCTGTATTTCCGATTGTCACGCCTAAGAGACTGACAACCAATGCACCAAGTCCTGTCATGATAACATGGAAAATCCAGAGGAATGGACTGATGAAAAGGAAGAGGAATTCAATTGGCTCTGTAATACCTGTAACAAATGTTGCAATAACACCAGAGATTAAGAGTCCTTTTATTTTTGCACGATTTTCTGGTTTAGCTGTACGATACATCGCAAGGGCAGCAGCTGGAAGGCCGAACATAAAGGTTGGCATCTTTCCTTGCGATAAGAAAGCAGTTGCTGAACCTGAGATAGGTAGGCGATTAGAGAGCTCCGCATAGAAGATATTCAAAGCGCCATACACTTCTTGTCCCTCAATGAGTGCTGAACCCCCAGCTTGAGTGAAACGAATAGTCGCCACCAAGATATGATGCAATCCAAAAGGTAAAAGCAAACGTTCACCAGAGAAGAAAAGGAATGGTCCGAAAATACCTGCACCTTGAATCAAGCTCCCCACTTGTTGGATAAGAAGGGCAAAGAGCGGCCAGATTACAGGAATAAGTAAGCCCACCAATGCCATTACTAAAGCTGTAATAATTGGGACAAATCTTGAACCACCGAAAAATGCAAAACTATCTGAAAGTTGGATATTGTAGAATTTCTTATGGAGATTGTAAACAATAATACCAGCAATGATACCTCCAAGAACTCCCATCTCGATAGTTTGAACACCTAAGGCCATCCCTTGACCTGCTTTTTGCATGAGTTCTGCATCCGCAAGTTGGCCACGTTCTGTTAAAAAGAAATTAATAGAGAGGTTCATAACCATGTAGCCTACAAACCCAGAGAAAGCGGCCACTCCTTTTTCTTTCTTTGCCAAACCTAAAGGAATTGCCATCGCAAACATTACGGGAAGATTGCTGAAAGCAAAGCCACCAATTGCAGAAAAGAAGCGGAAAATAACTTGGAGTACTTCGTTGCCTAAGAATGGGAAAGCATCAATAGTAGATTGGCTAGAAAATGAACTTCCCAAACCTAAGAGTAAGCCCATGAAAGCCATAAGGGCAACTGGAAGCATGAAGGTTTTCCCTAACTCCTGAAAGAAGCCACCCAAGACAAATTTTTTCTTTTTCTTCTGGGACTCGGCAGTTTTTGCTTTGGCTACTCCTTTTACAATAGCCTCACCAATCGGACTTCCACCTTTTACTTTTCCTGAGTCACTGATCTGAAGTCTTTCCAGTTTTTCAGCTGTGTTAGTAATAACCACAATAGCCGTTTTTTCAAGCCCAGCCTCTTCAACAGCTTTCCAGTTCACACGTCCAATAGCTTGGCCAGCTTTTACACTGTCCCCTTCTTTAATATTGAATTCAAATACCGATTTGTCAAGGCTTACTGTATCAATACCAATATGAAGCAATACTTGCAAATCATCTGCTGTATCAAATCCTGCAGCATGGCCTTGAACCATTCTTACTCTGCCAGAAACAGGGGCATATATCGTTTCTCCCGTGGGCTCAACTGCATAACCCTCCCCCATCGTTTTCTCAGAGAAAATCGGATCTTTAACATGCTCTAGCTTAAGGATTTCGCCATCAAAAGGAGCATAGAGATTCTTTTGGTTACTCATCATTTAACCTACCTTTTTATTTTTTGTTGTACATAAATATTACCACAATGTAAAACGCTTTCAACAAAACTACTAAAAAAACACTTTTCTTTCGAAAAGTATATTTTTAAATGTGTAAAATTCCACGATAAGTATAGTAAAGCGACTGCAAAATCAAGAGTAACGGCGTTTTGTCAGTTGTATCATAGCCGTTCACCTCCTCCTCTTCCGTTAAGCAAAAGAGCGAAATGTCTGAGAGTTGAACCAATCTGTTCTCCTTTAGATTAGTAAGGCTAACAATTTTGTGTTTTTTCTCCTTAGCCAGTGTCGCCAACTCTAAAACTGACGGTGTTTCGCCAGATAAGGAAACAAAAAAGAACAGCTCACTGGACGAACTCAGAATTTTCTTTTTCATCTCCTGCTGATATTCAAAAAATTGAAACTTATTATCCAATGCAAAGAGACTTTTCACATACATTTTAGTTAAAAGTCCTGTCTGATCTAGGGCATAAAAATTGACAAATTTAGCTTTCTGCATGAGCTGCACAACTCTCATCTCTCGTTCTTTATCAATGAGATCAAAGTTTTTCAAAAGAATTTCCTTATGGGGGCTTGTTGCTTCCGGAATTGCTAACTCTTGCTTAAGATTTATCTTAAACTCAGAAAAATTATCATAACCTAATTTTTTACAGAAACGTGTAATCGTATTAGGCACGGTGTAGAATTTTTGTGATAAGATAACAATTTTTGTTTGACTCACTTCTTCCTTATGTTTAAGAATATAGTCTGCTAAGTCTTCCTCTAGCTCTGTCAATCTATTTTCTTTATTCCTTATACGTTCTTGAAAACTCAACATATCTATTCCTCTTCATCCGTTTTTAATGCCCGCATACTTCTCTTTTATTCTATCACAGAACCATTTCAAATCAAAAATGCTTTAATCATGAGTAAGTGTCAACGAAACTGCTCTAGTAAGTTTTACTTTTACGATACAATAATTTTTGCAGCCTTTAATGGATGGTAATCCGACCAGAGGTGATGCTGATGATATTTTCGTGAGCAGGCCTCACAAAACATGAAAGGCGAAAGATTTGTCAATAATGTTTGCTCTTGCATTTGCAACGCTGATATTAAAAATCAGTGATAGAAACAAAAAATAACCGTTCAGCTTAGCCCGTTGACGATTATTTTTATATAATAATTAAATTCGGCTACCGTTCTTAAAACGGCTACATGGAACTTGTTGACGCAAGTCCTTTTTTGATGCCTCAACTATATCATATTTAGGTTTTAAAGTTCAATGGTTCAAATCCAACTGCCCCCTTTTTTTTAATTCCAAGATTTCACTGTTTTCACAAGTCATTTTAGTAAAAAGAAAAACCGCTCAACAGAGCGGTTAGACAAGTCAAAATTATTTACGACGTTCTGGGATACGGGCTGCTTTACCTTGCAATGCACGCAAGTAGTAAAGTTTAGCACGACGTACACGACCGTGACGGATAACTTCGATTTTTTCAACACGTGGAGTGTGAAGAGGGAAGATACGTTCTACACCCACACCGTTTGAAATTTTACGAACAGTGTAAGTTTCTGAGATGCCAGAACCTTTACGTGCAATAACGACACCTTCGAACATTTGGATACGTTCGCGAGTTCCTTCGACAACTTTAGCGTGAACACGTACAGTATCTCCAGAACGGAACTCAGGGATATCTGAACGAAGTTGACTTGCATTGATAGAATCGATCAATGAAATAGACATTTTTTTCTCCTTTTGCTTATCAATAAAGCCTTTGGCCCAGCGGATAAACAGTTTTATTTATGCCAAAACGGCACTTCTCACATTCTATCAAATTTCCTCTTTCTTTTCAAGCATCTTTTCTGGAGTTTTGCTAAAAATCATGGTGAAAACAGTCTGATTATCTTCACTCTTGACATAGATTTGCCCCCGATGCTGTTCAACAATGCTTTTGACAATGGCTAAACCAATACCATGAACCCCTCCTGCGCCTTTGTAAAAACGTTCAAAAATATGGGGCAAGGTCTCTGAATCAATGACAGGTCCATCATTTGCAACTGAGATGAGAATCTCGTGTCCCTTATTTACACAAGTGAGCGTAAGTTCTGTTTCCACATAGCGCATGGCATTTGAAACTAGATTACTCACTGCTCGACGCAAGGCCTTATAGTTACACGTTAGCATGACTGCTTTTTTATCGAAAACACTTGTTATCTTCACGCCTTTTTGCTCGGCGAAGATTTCTTGCTCTTTAACAATGTCACGCATGATTGCTCGAACATCTTGACGCGCCATCTCTTGATGTCCTCCAAGACTGTCAAGGCGCGATAAGGTCAAAAGATCTTCAACTAACTCGCTCATCCGATCGGTTTCATAAAGAATCGTTTCACTCGCCTTTTTGGGATCCATTACTTCATAAGAAATCCCCTCAGCATAGCTCTTAATCGCCATTAGGGGTGTACGAAGCTCATGCGAAGCGTTTTGAAAGAAAAGCTTTTGATTTTTATCGTTATTATCTAGCTGTCTTGCAGCCACATTCATATTATGCGCTAAGGTAGCTAATTCACGATCTTGGAAGCTTCCCTTGTATTCAGTAAAGTCTCCTTGCCCGATACGTGTCGCAAATTTCGCTAAGATAGACAATGGTTTAATCAGTCTTTGCGTTACAAAAGTCACAGCCAAGCTTAAAATTAAGATGACGGCTAGAGCAACGGAAACCAAAAATAGATTCACCGAGTTAGTAAAATTAATAATCCCTGTGATATCAACATACAGCACTTGATAGAGCCCAGATTCTTGGCGACTCGCTTCGATATAAAAAGTGCTTCCTGATATATCAAGGCGATAATTTTTCACATTATCAAGTGAAACTTTTTGACTTTTCAAGGCATGAGCAATATGATTTGCTGTTTCTTTCTCAAAGTTGCCTACTTTTTCTAAATCCTGTACTTCGTACTTGTCATTCATATTAAAAGCAACGGGGTGTGTATTAAAACTTCCCCGAGGGGCATCTTCTAGATTAATAGATATACTGCCTGAGGGCGAAGTGATCTGTGCTTGATAACTTCTAACTTGCGCTAACTGACTGGAAGCTGAATTGCTGATATAGTTATTGATTAAGAGATTAAAAATTAAGATAATCCAGAGAAAAGCAAAGAAGACAAAACCAATATTTGTAAGAAGCAAGCGTGCCTTAATACTGAGTGGTTTTCTCCTAATCATAATTGCTCCTTACTCTGCTTCTTCATTTTTTTGTTTTTCGAACTCGATACGGCGGAAAATTGCTTTAACACGCATGACCAACTCCATTGGACTAAAAGGTTTCGTAAAGTAGTCATCACTTCCCAAGTCTAGTCCTGTGGCATAGTCTAAATCACTGTCACGTGCAGTTAACATAATGATCGGAACGATGCTCTGAGCACGAAGCGCCTTCAAAATTGTAAAACCGTTTGACCCCGGCATCATGACATCCAAGATGACAAAGTCACTCGGTTGCTCGTTAAAGCGTTCCAGTAACAAATCTCCTGTCGGAAAATCCTCTACTTCAAATTCTTCTTTTTCCAAAAAAGCTTTGATTGCCAAGCGAATATTATCGTCATCATCCGCAATGTATATTTTTTTAGTCATTAAATTTCCTCCTCATTTATCATATCTACTAATTCATGAATAAGATACATCCGATTATCCAGCGCATGGATTTGTTCTGCACACACTTGAAGCTCGTTGCTAAGGTGGTCTGGCATTTCCCCACCATACTTATAACGAACCTTATGTTCCAATGTCGCCCAAAAGTCCATTGCTGAAGTGCGAAGTTGTATCTCTACGCGGCGGGTTTCGTTGTTAAAAAGGGGTCCAAGATAAACTTCCAAAATCATATGATAAGAGCGGTAGCCACTTGGTTTCGGATGTTCCAAATAATCCTTTTCACTGATAACCTTAAAGCCTTCTTGACTTTTGATAATATCCACGATTTCGTAGATATTTTTGGCGTAAGCGCAAATGATCCTTACTCCTGCTATGTCAGATAAATATTGTTCAGCAGCTTCTGCTGTCACGGGTAAACCTTTTTTCTTCAACTTACCCGCAATACTTTCTGGGGATTTTATCCTCTTCTTGATATGCTCAATCGGATTAACCGGTTCATAAGCGTTATAGTAGGCATTGAGATTAGAAAATTCGGTCATTATGACCGCTAAGGCGCATTCGTATTTGACCAGATTTTGCTTAAGTTTTTCAAATTCTTCTACTTCAAAACGAGTATTCATTATTTCTTTATTCATGTCCCATTCCATTCTTGAAAGAGTTTTCACATACACTCATTATAACAAAGACTGCAAAATTTATCAGTTTTAAGGTCTCTATTTTTCTTCCTTCTTCCTCTTAAACTCTCAGCTAAAACTAAAAGAGCTTTCGCTCTTTTTCTATCACTCATGTATTCTGATTAAGTTATGCTTGATACATCACAAGAAAATTATACGCCATCTCTCTTAAAGTCCACTCAATTAAAACTTAAAATTTTCTAAAAGACAGGTATTTTGTATTTTCTCTTGGTATTTTTGATAAATCACTTGCTGATCAGTGCTTATATGCTTGAAGTCCATGCACCGTCTTGGTCACGGAGGATGAGATTAGGACGAGCTGCTGCTACCTGTGAAACAAGACCGACATTTATATTTAAAATAGCAAATGATCCTAGATGGCCACTAGCCAAAACTGCCCATGATCGGTTATTGTTAAACAATGTTCTCGGCCTAAAGCCGCCACCTCCACGTGAAGCCATTGTTGGGAAAGCTTTTTCTGGACCCGAAAGATGATTGAGTTCTGCTAGGGAAAGAGCAAAGGCCTTCTTCTCACCGTTAGGATCCACCTCCGCAAAGTCATTTTTCAAAGCAGCCGTAAAGGCTGGATGTTC
>NZ_CALPDE010000009.1 GCF_943193185.1 Lactococcus ileimucosae | reverse complement strand
GAGGTAGATATAATGGCTCAACATATGTGGGCGGCTATCGCTTTACTAAAGGCGAATTGAAGGTTACTAAAGAATCTCTGGAACAATTTCGCAAACTAAAACAAGGTTACATTGAATATCAGATGAGTAACCAGCTTAGAACTTTAGAGCAATTGAGAAAAAAGTTTGTGGCCAGTGGTTCAGGTCTATCTTCGAATGAAAAAATATATCTAGACTCTGCCCAAGCTCTCTCCATTGTGTCTATAGCCAGTATTGATTTTGATGTCTCTATGATGGACCTTCTGAAACTTTATCAAGAAGGGATCAAACAAGCAGAGGAACACTGGCAAGAAACACTATCTGAAGCTATGAGTATAGGCAATCAGTTGGATAAATGGGAAGTGTATGAAGCTCTTGAAGAGGTAGGTTTCGCTCATGAGAATATTGTCGACTTTCCCACACAAATCTACCAACATAAAATCAGTCAAGTGCAGCAAATGAGTCAAAAATTCAAAAGTCTTGAGCGTGAGATTAAGGGCAAAATCTCGGAGATAGTCGCTCGAGATCAGGAACTGGCGCAAGAACTGAAATCTTCATAGGTAAAGTTTGTTCACGAGACACAGAGGAAAGTTCTGTCTCTCTTTATGAAATAGGGCATTTTACAAATGGAGGATTATTCCTTCTAGCAGCGCAGGATTATTTCAAATCCTATTAAAAAACTTGATAGACAATCAATAAAAGCAGTTGTTGCCTCAGTTTGGTAAAAACTGCTTTTGAGGGTTATTTGAGCAGAATCCTAACAGCTTGGCATGGGTTATCTTTGGGGGCATAACTATGTTATAATGAAACTATGAAATTAAAAGTAAATGAAGAGGAGATGCTAGCCTTTGCCGAGCATTTGGGTAGCTTCTTTCGAGCACAGGATGTCCTTGTGCTGACAGGTGAACTTGGTGCGGGAAAGACAACCTTTGTAAAAGGTTTGGCGCTAGGTTTGGGCATTCATCAGATGATTAAAAGTCCAACTTACACCATTGTACGTGAATATGAGGAAGGGAAACTTCCTCTGTATCATATGGATGTTTATCGTGCAGGTGATGATCCCGATAGCTTTGATTTGGATGACTACCTTTTTGGTGATGGTGTCTCAGTTATTGAGTGGGGGGAACTTCTGGGTTCAGACTTGCCAGACCATTATTTGGAAGTGAGGCTGGACAAATATGTAGATGGCTTTGCTACAGATGCGTTACGTGAGTTAGAACTTATCCCCCATGGGCAGCGCTACGAAGAGCTTTTAGGACAGTTATGAGTACAGAGTTACTTATTCGTGAGGCAAGGAAGGAAGACAGCTCAAAATTGATTGCTTTTCTTGATCAGGTCGGCAAGGAAAGTCATTTTTTGACCTTGGATGAAGCAGGGATATTGATGACCGAGCCTCAGATGGAAGAATATTTGGAACAAATTTTACAGAAGGATAACAATGCTTATTTCCTTGCCTTTTTAGGAGAAGAAATTGCGGGAGTTTTGCATATTACTGCTGATTTTCATTATCGTGTCCGTCACATTGGAGAGATTTTTGTTGCGGTTGCCTCAAAGTTTCAAGGCTATGGCATTGGTACATTTCTTTTTGAAGATGCTCTCGAATGGATAGAGGAAACAGGGGTATTAAAGCGTTTAGAGCTTACAGTTCAAAAACGAAATAAAGCAGCTATCCATTTATATGAAAAATTTGGTTTTACGATAGAGGCTATTCAAAAATACGGTGCACGTGATGAGCATGGGAATTTGATAGATGTCTTCGCTATGGTGAAGTTTTTCCAGTGATTTTTGCAGAAAACAAGAATCTATTCAGCGCATTTTGGCAAGATAAGGGACACACGTAGTCTTGCTGGAATTTTTATATTTTAACAGTGTTTTAGCGAGTTTTTTTACTAATTTTGGGAAGAAGTAGGACTGAGGCCTTTGTTGTTTTCACGCCTTTTTTTGTGCATTTGTCATGAACCTTTTTGCATCTCTTGTTGTTTATTCGTAAAAATTTGATATAATCTTACTATGAAACTTTGGAAAAAATCGCTGTTGATGATTACAGGAATCATCGCCTTAACGGCAGGAGCAGCTACTGTCTATGTATCGACAGTCTTAAATAGCACAACAAAAGCCTTCTCAAAGACTTATGCTGAAGCAGGTAACGCAGATGCAGAAAATATTATCAAAGCTACAGAGCCTTTAACTATTTTACTTATGGGTGTTGATACAGGCGGAGCTGGTCGTGGAGGATCAACCAGTTGGGATGGTAACTCTGATTCCCAGATTGTCATGACGCTTAATCCAAAAACGAATACAACGACAATGGTATCTATTGAACGAGACATCATGTCTAACATTCTGGATGACAAAGGAAGCGCTGTTTCAACACAAAAAGTGAATGCCGCCTATCCAATGGGATATAATGCTGGAGGTCTGGAAAAAGGCGTTGAGTATGCTTTGAAAACCATTGGTGATCAAGCGGGAATCCCTGTTGATAACTTCTTGATGATTAACTTTGACGGGCTTGTCAACTTGGTGAATGATGTTGGAGGTATTGATATTGACAATACAACAGGGCAAACGCTCTATATCTCTGATACTGAACCAGAATATACAGAGCAAGTTCCTCCGGGGAAACAGCATATTGATGGAAGACAGGCACTTGTTTATGCACGTGACCGCCATCATTTACCTAATGGCGATTATGGACGTGCCGCCCATCAGCGAGAAGTTATTTCTGCTGTCATGAAAAAATTGTTGGCGCTGAATAACATTACACAGTACCAAAAATTCTTAGATGACATTAGTAAGGATATCAAGACAAATATTCCAATCAATAGCTCTACTTTGACATCTTTATTGGGCTACAAAGATTGCTTTAATAAAGTTGTTTCGATTCAGTATCAAGCCATTGGTTATACAAATCCAGCGGATGGTGGTTCTTACCAGCTTTTGCCTAATAATACAGCACTTGCTGTTCAAAATGCTCTCCGTTCTTCTTTACAAAAAGAAATTGGAAACCGTTTAAGCGACAACTTGATTACTTATGAGACTTTGACTGGAAATGTACCAAGTTCATATTTTATGCCTTCTGCAACAGTAACAGAAAATGGAAAATCAACAGTTTATGGTATTGATGTAGACGGATCGTTTGTAAAACTGGACAGCAGCAATTCAACCACTTATGTGTCAACAGATGGCAGTGCTGCAACAAGTGATAAGCCAGCCTCTTCTGATGAAACAAAAAGTAGCGCAGACCAATCGAGTTCCCCTAGCGCAGCTCCCTACAGTGGTGCAGCGAATGATGGAACAGGTTATTATGGAGAGGGAACCACCGTTCCAGGAGCCGGAGGAGCAGTGGCTGACGACACAACAACCTATGCTGATCCTTATGCGGGTCAATAATTGCTTCAATTAGAAAAATATGATAGACTAGACAGGTAGTGAAAAATTCTACTTGTTTACTTTGGTCCGATAGCTCAGCTGGATAGAGCATTCGCCTTCTAAGCGAACGGTCGAGGGTTCGAATCCCCCTCGGATCATGATGCCAAACTTCGCTCCGCCTTTGTGGCGGGGCTTTTTTTGGTGTTCTTTTTATGTTTTGTGCCAAATTTTGTGTCAAACCTATTTTAAATATTCAGTATAGAGGGGTATAGGAAGTGAATTATTTTTCCGATTAATATGAGGAATAAAAGGGAAATGAACCTAGGGCTGTTGGCTTAGGCAGACGCACTAAGTACCAGCAACATTGCTTTTAAAATGGAGTGCTTGGAACGGAGAGAGAAAGAAACGGTTTTTTGTCAAAATGCAAAAACAAAGGTATTAATCACAGTATTCTTGTCCACTTGGTCAAGGACTTTTTTCATTTTTGGGAGTTTTATTCTCCAGACAAGTTTACCGTCTTTTAGCTTTCTGATATAAAGAACGATATGGGCATTTTTGACTCTTTTATAGACCTTTTGTTAAACAGTTTCTGTTTCAATTATTATACGGTGTAAAGAGGGAGAAGGAAGTTTTGGAGGGGGGAAAAGAATAGAAATGAATGCGAATTTTAGATTGGCTTGGACAAATATATCCTTGATTTTGCTATAATATAAGCATGACTAGATATATGGCAACGATTGCTTATGATGGCACAAATTTTGCAGGCTTTCAAACGCAAGACAATCAACGAACAGTGCAAGAAGAGATTGAAAAAGTTCTTACAAAATTAAATTCTCATCATCCGGTAATATTGCAAGCTTCAGGTCGAACAGATTCAGGTGTCCATGCGCATGGTCAAAGGATTCATTTTGATTTACATGGGCAGCGTGATGAGGAACGTTTACGTTTTGCTTTGGATACGCAAACTCCATCGGATATTGCCTTTCATGACGTCATACAAGTTGAAGAGGACTTTCATGTTCGCTTTAACAAGCATGAAAAGATTTATGAGTATTTTCTGGAAAACAGTAAAGTTCGTAGTCCCTTTTACCGTCTTTATCGTGCACATTTTCGCTATAAACTTGATGAAGCTTTGATGCGCCAAGCTCTAGCTGATTTGGTAGGAACACATGATTTTACAGGTTTTACAGCAGCTGGTGCTACAGTTGAAGACAAGGTGCGAACGATTACTCAGGCTGAGCTCGTGAAACTTGACCAAGAAAATTACAAATTTATTTTTCGTGGTAACGGTTTTCTTTATAAGCAGGTCCGTAATATGATGGGAACGGTTATCAAAATAGGCAATGGGCGGATGCCTGTCTCACAGATAAAAAAAATTTTAGAAAGTAAAAATCGTGACCTAGCAGGTCCGACTGCAGCCCCAGAAGGGCTCTATCTCAAGGAGGTAATCTATCTTGACTAAAAACGTTGTTGCTGTACATGACATTTCTTGCGTAGGGCGCTGTTCATTAACAGTGGCGCTCCCCATTATTAGCGCTTACGGTATTGAATGCCGGCTTTTACCAACTGCTCTTTTGTCAACACACACGGGAGGCTTTACGAACTTTACTTATCTTGATTTGACAGATGAAATGCGCAACATTATCAAAGCTTGGCAAGAACTAAATCTCCATATGGATGGGATTTACAGTGGTTTTATGGCCTCTGCTGAACAAATTGATGTACTCAAAGAGTTGATTGATATATATAAAGAGGCGGATAATCTTACTATAATCGATCCTGTCATGGCAGATCACGGGGAACTTTATAGTGTGTTTGACATGCATTTTGTAGAGAAAATGGGCGAACTCTTGCCTTATGCGGATGTTCTTTTGCCAAATATCACAGAAGCCTGCCTCCTCACAGGAACCCCTTATCAAGAAGGCGTGCAAACAGAAGAATTTATCCAAACGCTCATTGAAAAATTACAAGTACGTGGTGCAAAAAATGTTGTTTTGACAGGTGTCATGCTTGATGAAAAATACATTGGTGCTGCCTCAGCAAGAAGCACTGGACAGATTGACTATGTTTTGGCAGAAAAATTACCGGGCGCTTATCATGGCACAGGCGACATTTTTGGCTCTGTTTTATCTGCAGAGTTGACAAATGGCAAAACCTTAACAGCTGCAACACGAGAAGCTGTTGACTTTGTAGTTAAATCGATAAAAAATACGCCAAAGTCTGCCGACAAGCGCTATGGTGTAGAGTTTGAACAAACATTGAAAAGCAAAAGGAAGCAGGAACAATGAAGGACTCAACTAAAAAATTAACCCTGTTGGCTTTGTTGGCCGCATTGACGTTTGTCTTGGGCTATTTCACCAAAATCCCTATTCCTGGTGGTTATTTCACGCTGCTTGATGCGGGTATTTTCACGACAGCGATGCTTCTTGGAAAACGCGAAGGTCTAATCGTCGGCGCGCTGGCAGGTTTTCTCAATGACTTTATTGCAGGATACACTGCTTATATGTTTTTCACCTTGGTCATTCATGGGCTACAAGGTTATTTGGGGGGAGTAACGAAAAGCAAGGCGCTTAATTACGTGTTGGCTACTGTGGTGATGGTCGGCGGTTATTTTGTAGCAGATATGTTTATTGTTGGAAGCTTAGCCGTGGCATTACCAGACATGGCAATCAATGCCGTGCAAACCAGTGTTGGTTTTGTCGTTGCTTTGCTCCTTACAGAAATTCTTAAGAAATCAGGTGCGCTTCATGGACTTAAAACAAATTAAAGAAGAAACAAAAATTATTATTGAAGATGTTATTGAAAAGACAGGGATAAAAGCTGGACAGATTTTTGTATTGGGTCTATCTAGTTCCGAAGTCAATGGCGGTGTGATTGGCAAGAATTCATCAGCAGAGATTGGCGAAGTAATTGTTGGAACGATTTATGAAGCGCTCAATGCACGTGGTATCTATTTAGCTGTGCAGGCGTGTGAACATCTTAATCGTGCTTTACTTGTGGAGCAAGAATTGGCGGACAAAAAAGACTTGGAAATTGTTTCTGTTGTGCCACAGCTCCATGCTGGAGGAAGCGGGCAAGTGGCGGCCTATAAGCTTTTTAAAGCACCTGTCGAAGTGGAACATCTCACGGCATATGCTGGCCTTGATATTGGTGACACATCTATTGGCATGCATGTGAAGCATGTCCAAATCCCTGTGCGACCTGTCTTAAAAGAACTTGGCGGCGCACATGTCACAGCTCTTAAATCACGTCCTAAGCTTATCGGTGGGGAACGTGCAAGTTACCAGTAAAGTAAAATGTTTGTATTTGCATATCAGTTGGTAATAAGAACAAAGTGTGAGAAAATGAGCTTAACAATAAAGAGGGAGGTGCAGATGACAAATAAAGTCGTAGTAGATGACCTCAGAGAGAAACCAGTTGCTCACGAGTCCTACTGATATTCACTAATTTCTAAAAGGAGGAGAGATGTTTCTATCCTCTTTTTTGATCCCTACTCAAAATCTAAGACCTTGACAAAAAAACGAAAATCAGATAAAATAATGTTCGGGCACCGCTTTTTGCGGTAAAGTCAGAAGCTCCCTTACAAAAGGGAGCTTATTTTTTTATTTCGTGACTCACATTTGTGGCTAAAACCACTAAATGTTCGACGGCAAGCTTTACGGAGCTTTGCCTAAGCGCCTCGTTAGGAAAAATAAAAATAATTATTTTTCTGTCACATTTCCCCAGGCTTAATATAGAAAACAGAGGAGATTTCACATTGGCAACTAAGTATATTTTCGTCACAGGTGGTGGTACATCATCAATGGGTAAGGGTATTGTTGCAGCGTCTTTGGGACGTTTGCTCAAAAACCGAGGCCTTAAAGTAACTGTACAAAAATTTGACCCATACCTTAATATTGACCCAGGGACAATGAGCCCTTATCAACACGGTGAGGTTTTTGTTACAGACGATGGCGCTGAAACAGACCTTGACCTTGGACACTATGAGCGCTTTATTGACATCAATCTTAATAAATACTCAAATGTAACTTCAGGTAAAGTTTACTCTGAAATTTTACGTAAAGAGCGTAAAGGAGAGTACCTTGGAGCCACAGTTCAAATGGTACCTCACGTTACAGATACACTAAAAGAAAAAATTAAGCGTGCGGCAACAATGACTGATGCGGATGTTATCATTACTGAGGTTGGTGGAACAGTAGGTGACATGGAATCCCTGCCATTCATTGAAGCCCTACGTCAAATGAAAGCAGAAGTCGGTTCAGATAATGTGATGTATATTCACACTGTGCCTATCCTTCACTTGCGTGCAGCGGGTGAGTTGAAAACCAAAATTGCGCAAAATGCGACAAAAACCTTGCGTGAGTATGGTATCCAAGCCAATATGTTGGTGCTTCGTACAGAAGTCCCAATCACACGTGAAATGCGCGATAAAGTAGCCATGTATTGTGATGTTGATCCTGAAGCAGTTATCCAGTCTCTTGATGTGGAACATCTCTACCAAATTCCATTAAACTTGCAAGAGCAAAACATGGATCAAATCGTTTGTGATCATCTGAAACTTGATGCACCTGCAGCTGATATGACAGAATGGGCAGCGATGGTTGACCATGTGATGAACCTTAAGAAAAAAGTCAAAATTGCTTTGGTTGGTAAATATGTAGAGTTGCCAGATGCCTATATCTCTGTGACAGAAGCCTTGAAACATGCTGGCTATCCAGCAGACAGCGATATTGAGTTAGATTGGGTAAATGCCAATGACTTGGACGACAGCAATGCTGCTGCACGTTTGAAAGACGCACATGGTATTATCGTTCCTGGTGGATTTGGTGAACGTGGTTCAGAAGGTAAAATTTCGGCTATCCGTTATGCCCGTGAAAACGATGTGCCAATGTTAGGTATCTGTCTTGGTATGCAAATGACTTGTGTAGAGTTTGCACGTAATGTTTTAGGCATGGAAGGGGCACATTCTTACGAATTAAACCCAGAAACACCATATCCAATTATCGATATCATGCGTGACCAAGTTGATGTTGAAGACATGGGCGGAACTTTACGTTTGGGTCTTTACCCCTCAAAACTTAAAGCAAATACTAAAGCACGTGCGGCTTATAACGATGTTGATGTTGTACAACGTCGTCACCGTCACCGCTATGAATTTAACAATAAATATCGCGAACAATTTGAAGCTGCAGGCTTCACATTCTCTGGTGTTTCCCCAGACAACCGTCTGGTTGAAATCGTTGAGTTGACAGACAAGAAATTTTTCGTTGCTTGTCAATATCACCCAGAATTACAATCACGTCCAAACCGCCCGGAAGAGCTTTATCAAGCCTTTGTTAAAGCTGCCGTGGAAAACATGTAAAAATAAAATCCCTAGCTGGGGATTTTATTGTGCATAGTTTTTAATATTGTTTCTTATCATAATTTGGTATACTGGTTTCAATATTGAGGGAGGGGGAAACCGTGTCAGAATATCAACGTATGATTTCAGGACAACTTTACAGTGCGTCTAAGATTGAAAAAGAGTATAATCCACAAGCATCAAGAGCTCTTGTACAAAAGATAAATCAAACCAGCCTAATGGATCAGGACAAAATTATTGCTTTAGAAAAACAACTGTTTGGGAGCACAGGGGAATCTATTTATGTGAATCCACCGCTTCAAGTCGATTATGGTTTTAACACGCATATTGGTGAAAACTTCTATGCCAATGTTGATTGTATCTTCTTAGATGTTGCGCCAATCACTATTGGAGACGATGTGATGTTTGGCCCTCGCGTGAGCTTGATTACACCGCTGCATCCTATTGATGCAGATGTCCGTGCTCGGGGGCTTGAATACGCAAAGCCAATCACTATTGGCAATCGTGTATGGCTCGGTGCAGGTGTCATCGTGAATCCTGGTGTTACTATTGGTGAGGGAACGATTGTTGGAGCAGGAGCGGTAGTAACCAAAGACTTGCCCGCACATGTTATTGCAGTGGGAAATCCTGCCCGTGTTTTGAGAGAAATTAGCGAGGAAGATAAACATTACTGGGAAAAGCAGGAAAGCGATTATCATGCAACCAAAAAAGCAGACTAAAAGCTGCTTTTTTTATGTCTGTCATTTAAGAGAGTTTATTTCTTTGGCTGAACCACTCCGACTTCACTAATAAGTAAAACGAAAAGCCCGAATACCAGTGAAACAATCAAAGTGCTCAACGGTTCGTCAGGTACCCCAGCAAGTGCAGTTATAATGTAACCTACAACTTCGCCAATAACAGCTGACCAGAAAAGAGTTACAAGTACTTTCATAATAATTCTTCTTTCGATTTTTCTTCAAAATAAAGTATAATACTATTAGAACTAAAATTCAAGGATAATACGAAAAATAGTGTAAAAAATAAACAGAAAGGGGCCATATGTTCGCACAACTCAATACCAAAACAGAATATAGTTTTCTCGATAGTGTTGTCCGAGTCCAAGACTATCTACGGATAGCAGAAAAACAGGGCTACAAGCAACTGGGCATCTGTGATGTGGGAAACCTTCATGGAGCCTATCGCTTTGCGATAGAGGCGCAAAAAAGAAACTTACAGCCTATCATAGGAATAGAGCTGGTTTTTGAGTTGGAAAACTTACCCGTTTCAGTTCGTTTTATCGCTAAAAATACGGAAGGCTATAAAAATCTTCTAAAAATTTCTTCGAGTCATAACTATGGGCGACGCCGCTTTTCAGATATTGAAGGTCTATTAAACAATGTGGCTTTAGTTGTTCCAGAATCTTATGCTAATCTATCGGTCTGGTCTCAGATTCAAGCAGAAATATATGTTGGAATTTCTACTCATACGACAGGGGAAATGTCGTTTAAGCTTCCTGCCTTGCCTTTTCAGCCGGTGCGTTATCTTACTTTGTCAGATAATGAGAGCTTAGAAGTTCTGCATGCGATTCGTGATCTTAGGCCCTATGACCAGAGTTTGACCTTATCAAACGACCAACTTTTGCAAAGACCAGAATTTTACGAAAATTTCTATAGACAAAATAACCCACAAGCTTTGGCAAATCTTGAGCATCTGGTTCAAGATATTTCTTATGATTTTAGTGAAAAATTAGAGTTGCCTCAATTTGACAGGACACGAAATGCGGCAGAGCTTCTTCGCGAAACAGCAGAAGCGAACTTACCGGAGGGTAAAGTTTATCGTGAACGCTTAAATCATGAGCTTTCAGTTATCCATCAAATGGGGTTTGACGACTATTTCCTCATTGTTGCAGATTTACTTCGCTATGCGAGTGAGAACAATATCTATTGCGGAATGGGCAGAGGTTCAGCTGCAGGTTCCCTTGTTGCATATACCTTAGGCATTACACATGTTGACCCTGTAGCTAACAATCTTTTCTTTGAACGCTTTTTAAATCCAGAGCGTGTTGCCATGCCCGATATTGACATCGACATGCCTGATACAAAGCGCTCGGATCTTTTGGCCTATATGAAACGCCGTTATGGTAGTGATCATGTTGCGCAGATTGTGACTTTCTCTACCTTAGGGAAGCGCCAAGCTCTACGTGATGTAGGAAAAGCATTTGGCATGAACGAGGCAGAGTTGTCTAACTTGACACGCATGCTTGTCAACCGATTTGGGTCTCTTCGTGACGAATATGAAGAAAACCCTAAGCTAAAATCCGAAATCTTACGAGACGGTAGGCTGCAAAGAGTTTATGAGGTAGCTTGCCGCATTGAAGGTTTGCCCCGCCAGACATCAACACATGCTTCTGGTGTGGTGCTCAGTCAAGAATCTCTTGTCAACTATGTTCCCTTAAAGCCCTCGGATGATCTTGCTTTGACACAATATGAAGCTCCCGATATAGAGGAGATTGGTCTTCTAAAAATAGATTTCTTGGGTTTACGTAACCTTACCATCGTTGAGCGTTTGAGTGAGCTTGTGGAAAAACGGAAAAATATTAGTATTGATCCCTTGAAGATTAATCTAGAGGATGAAAAAACTCTGGCACTTTTTCGTGCAGGCAATACGCTAGGAATCTTCCAGTTTGAAAACCCTCAAATGAGACGCTTTCTCCGAAATCTTGCTCCGACTAAATTTGAGGATATTGTAGATGCAACTTCAATCTTTCGTCCTGGTCCGTCTCAGTTTATCCCTGAATTTGTGGCGCGGCGACATGGGCAGGAAGAAATAGAAGTCATTGACGATACGTTAACTGATATTTTAGCGCCGACCTATGGGATTATGATTTATCAAGAACAGATAATGCAGGTAGCCCAGCGTTTTGCAGGTTTTTCTTTAGGAAAAGCGGATGTGTTACGTCGCGCTATTTCAAAGAAAAAAGGTAAGGAATTTGAAGAACTGCAAGCAGAGTTTTTGGCTGGCAGTTTAAAAATGGGTCATACAGAAGAAAAAGCCTCAGAGATATACCGTTTGATTGAACGTTTTGCAAACTATGGGTTTAATCGCTCACACGCTTATGCTTATGCTGCTCTGGCTTTTCAGATTGCCTATTTTAAGACGAATTATCCAGATGAATTTTACGAAGTTCAACTGCGCGACCGTAAAAGAGAAACGATGATTCAAGATGCTCTGGACAATGCCTTTCAAATGGAACGTCCTGTGATTAATCGGATGCCTTATCATGATCGTGTGGAAAACAAAAAAATTGCTCTCGGTTTGGCAAATGTTAGAACTGTTCCTAGAGACATGGCTTTTTGGATAGTTGAAAATAGGCCTTTTGCCGACTTGTCAGAGTTGGTGAAAAAATTACCGCAGAACTTCCAGAAGCAAGAATATCTTTTGCCCTTGATTCAGATTGGGGCATTTGATGATCAAGAAAAAAACAGAGGAAAATTGGCGAAAAATTTGCCTGCTTTGATTGACTACACTCAAAATATACAGTTGGATCTCTTTGGGGACTCCGCCTTGAAATTTTCTTATCAAGAGGCTGAGGATTACTTGCAGTCAGAGAAGTATGAGTTTGAAAAACACTTCATGGGTGTTGGCATTACGCCACATCCATTGCAAACACTGGCGCTCAAACTGAAGGGACATTTTACTTATATCCAAGATTTGCAGAAGAATAAAAGAGCGGTTATTTTAGTGGAGCTGCTTTCTATTCGAACACATCGGACAAAAAATGGTGAAACGATGGCTTTCTTGGCAGGAACAGACAGCAAAGAAAACTTTGATATTACGTTTTTTCCGGAAAATTATCGCCGCTACATGGCTGATTTGGAAAAAGGAAAATTCTATCTGATTTCTGGAAAAATTACCGAAAGAAATGAAAACTTGCAAATGATCGCAGACAGGATTACAGAAGTCGAAGATACTCAACGCAAACTTTGGCTAAATCTTGCCGATACACGCCACAATAAAAATGTCTCTCGGATATTGCGAGATTTTCCGGGAGCAATACAAGTCATTTTACATTTTGCAGACACTAAAAAAACCACACAGACACAAGTCTATGTGGAAGAAAGCGAGTTACTTTTGAAGAAATTGGAAGCTTATGTCTTAAACGCTGTTTATAAATAGCGTTTTTTAATGCTCTGCGGTTATTGTAGTTAAAGACTTATTGGTATTTTCGAGTGAGGGGGAAACTTCACACTAACCCACATAGCCATAAATAGAAAACCACATTAATAGAGCTGCCCCTAAAACAAAAAGATGCCAAATGACGTGCGCAAAGGGAAATTTGTAGCGATAGATAATAGCACCGACAGAATAAATGATGCCGCCCCCTACCAAGAACCAGAAGCCATAAGCAGGCAGCAGTTGCCACAAGGGATAGATGGCAAAAAGAATGATCCAACCCATAACGATGTAGAGAATTGTCGAACCTCTGGGTACCGTGTTCCACCGTGGCAAATAGATGGCTGTTATAACGATTCCTGAAATAGCACATATCCACACAAGAGCAAGCATGCTCCAGCCCATCCAGTTTCCAAGTGTGATGAGACAGTAAGGAGTATAAGTTCCTGCAATAAGCAGGAAGATTCCACTATGATCAAAAACTTGAAAGACTTTTTGAGCACGTGTAAAGTGCAGGCTGTGTGCCAGTGTCGAAAACAGAAAAAGCAGAACAAGCGAAGCACCATAGATTGAAAAGGCGACAATCTGCAGAGGGGAATTATTGGAAACGCCTTTAAGTATAAGCAAAACGAGTCCAGCAATCGCAAGGCCAGTTCCTATCCCATGTGTGACAGCATTAAAGACTTCATTAACAATTTGATAAGCACGAGAAGCTTGCTTTTCCATTGATATCCTTCTTTCTATGAGATTTTTCTTTCTGAAATCAAAAAATTTTCAAATTTAAATAAGAGCATTAGCGAAAATGGAGTTCATTTGATATAATATTAATATATCTTAACATAGATTGTTTAGAAAAGAAATCGAAGTCTTTTTATTTTGATTTGGAGAAAATATGGCAATTAAAATTGTGACAGATTCATCAATAACTGTTGAACCAGAATTAGTAGAAAAATATGACATTACTGTGGTTCCGCTGTCTGTAACCATCGAGGGAACAACCTACCTTGATTCAGATTTATCATTGAACGCTTTCGTGGAAAAAATGAAAGGTTCAAAAGCTTTACCTAAAACAAGTCAACCACCTGTTGGTGTCTTTGCAGAAACATATGAAAAGCTTGCAAGTACAGAGGATGAGATTATTTCCATCCACATTACCGAGAGTCTGAGCGGAACTGTGCAAGCAGCGCGTCAAGGTGCAATGCTTTCTGGACGTAATGTTACCGTTTTAGACAGTGATTTTACGGACCAAGGCTTAAAGTTTCAAGTTATAGAAGCTGCGCGCTTAGCCAAAGAGGGCTTGAGCAAAGAAGAAATCCTGCAGAGCATCAACCATGTTCGCGAAAATACAGAACTTTTCATCGGTATCTCAACATTGGAAAATTTGGTAAAAGGTGGTCGTGTTAGCCGTACAAAAGGTATTGTCGGAAGTCTTTTGCACGTCCGGATTGTTATGGAACTTAAGGACCGTGAACTAGGTGTGATGATGCGTGGGCGTGGAAATAAAACTTTCACAAAATGGTTGGATGAAACAGTAGAACATGTAGCATCATCTGGACGAAAAATTCGTGAAATTGGTATCTCACATGTAGAAGCACTTGATTTTTCACTTAAATCCAAGGAAGCGCTACAAAAATTTGTCGAAAAACCAATCTCTATTTTGGATACAAACTCTACGATTGCAACACATACAGGACCTGGTGCTTGGGCTGTTATGATTGATTATGAGTAAGAAACTGAAAATTCTTCTTGAACTTGCTGGCTTCTTGTTAGCAAGTTTACTTGTATTTTTCGTACTCTCGATGATGATTGCACCAGCTGGAAATCGTTTAAAAAATCAAGCACAAAAACAAGATAAAACGATAAATTACGTTGCGCTGGGCGACTCGTTAACAGAAGGTGTTGGAGATGCGACCGGTCAAGGAGGCTTTGTTCCTCTTTTAGCGAAAGAGATAGAAAATCAATATGGTGTCAAAGTGACATCGCAAAATTTTGGACACGCAGGAGATACAAGTACTCAGATTTATAATAAAATGCAGAGCGATGACATCCAAAAAGCTATAAAACATGCGGATTTTATCACGCTTACTGTTGGCGGCAATGATGTCATGAAGGTGATTCGTGATAATGTTTCTAACCTGTCAAAGTTGGGAGAAAAAGACTTTGAGCAGCCCGCGAAGGATTATCAAAAACAGTTAAAAAAGATTTTTGAGAATATCCGTCAGATTAATCCTAAGGCGCATGTCTATGTGCTGGGTATCTATAATCCTTTTTATCTAAATTTTCCTAATATCACAACTTTGCAAAATATCATTAATAACTGGAACTCTGCCACAGAAACACTCGTGAGAGAGGAAAACAATGCCAGCTTTGTGGCTATCAATGACTTGCTTTATAAGGGAATTGATGGAGAGTCAGGAATTTCTGAAAGCAAGAGTCAAACAAATGATTTACTCTATGCGGCAGACAGTTTCCACCCTAATAATACAGGCTACCAAATCATGGCTAATGCAGTGTTTAAAGAATATCAGGTGATCAATGAAAAATAAAAAAACAATTTGGAAATGGCTTTTTCTTGCCTTACTTGCTATAAATTTAGGAAGCGTGGCTTTTGTTGCCAGTCGAATATTTAATGTAAGAGATCAAGCAAGCTTAACAAATGTCCCTACAGTCTCTGATGCGACAGAAGTGGGAAAAGTAAGTACAAATAGGGATCAGTTGAATCAGTTGATTAACACCTATCTTCAGGATTTTCAAACACCAGAGATGAGTTATAAGTTTTACCTGTCTAATCAGGCTGTTCTAGAAGCTTCTTATCAACTTTTCGGTCAAAAAATTCCGCTTTACATATACTTTGAACCCCTAGCTTTAAATGACGGTTCAATTGCCCTTCAGGTAACAAGTGTGTCCGCAGGTACGCTTGACCTTCCAACAAGTGCCATACTGAGTTATGTGAAGTCAAGCATCAAGCTTCCGAACTTCGTTGAGGTCTTGCCAGCAAAGGATCAAGTTGTGGTTCATTTGCCACGACTTGCCTTAGCAGATAACCTGTATTTAAAGGCGGATCAGCTGGATTTAGTTAGTGGAAATTTCGTTTTTAATTTGATGATTAAATCTTAAAATCACTTAAAAACCGCAGAAAAACGCTGTTTAGGCTTGCAAAGGTCCACAACATTTGATAAAATGAAAAGTGCCTAATAAGAACAGGTAAAACAAAATATGGAGGACATTTTTAAAATGGCTAACAAACAAGATCTTATCGCTGAAGTTGCAGCAAAAGCTGGATTGACTAAAAAAGATGCTGAAAAAGCAGTTAACGCTTTCGGTGAATCAGTGACTGAATTCCTCGCAAAAGGAGAAAAAGTTCAACTTATCGGTTTCGGTACTTTCGAAACTCGTGAACGTGCTGCTCGCGAAGGTCGCAACCCACAAACTGGTGCAGCTATCAAAATCGCAGCAACTACAGTTCCTGCATTTAAAGCTGGTAAAGCTTTGAAAGATGCTGTTAAATAATTAATGTTCATAAAGTCAAGCCCTGTAAGAGATTGCGGCGCTTTTCTTTTTGCTTTTGTGGCAAAAGTAGCAGAAAATACGTGAAAGTGCGAAAAAAGTACGGCAACTAATAAAAATAAAAACGTTGCAAAAGTACGTATTCACACGGTTTTTTCCCTAATATGTATCGTTAAGAATTATCTATATTTTAAAGACGCTTAAATAATCTAGCGTAGAAATACTGATACCGTGGAGAACCATGGTATTTTTTATTTGGAAAAAGTAAGAGCAGGAGCTGAAAGGAGCAACAGAAAAGTTTCTTCTTTTTATCTAAGGAATAACTCTATCTTGCGTAGAGAAAGATGAATAGCTAGCTTTTTCAGTCCGATCAGGTTTCGGTTTTTAAGCTGTAAAAAGCAAGGAAAAAGTGATAGAATGAAGGATGAGAAATGCCGTATTTCTCTAGGAGAAAGGCATTAAACGATATTCAGAAATGAGGACGAAAAAATCATTTATTTTGATAATTCAGCCACGACAGCTATCCATCCAGAAGTATTACGCACCTATACAGATGTTGCCACTAAAATTATGGGGAATCCCTCAAGCTTACACAACTTAGGTTCAACGGCGACACGTCTTTTAGAGGCTTCGCGCCGTCAAATTGCCGAATTACTCCATGTGCGTTCGGAGGAGATTTTCTTTACAAGCGGAGGGACAGAAGGCGATAACTGGGTACTCAAAGGTGTTGCTTTTGAAAAGGAAAAATTTGGCAAGCATATTATTATTTCTGCTGTAGAGCATCCAGCAGTTAAAAACACAGCAGCTTGGTTAGCTACACAAGGTTTTGAGGTTGAGGTAGCACCTGTTGATGAAAAGGGCTTCGTCAAAGTGCCAGAACTGGAAGCCCTCATTCGTGAGGATACAATTTTGGTATCTGTAATGGCCGTTAATAACGAAGTAGGCGCTATTCAGCCCATTAAGGAAATTGCAAAACTTCTAGAAGACAAGCCTACGATTTCTTTCCATATCGATGCAGTGCAAGCCATTGGGAAAATTGCTGTCGAAGATTTTATGTTAGAGCGTGTTGACTTTGCGACTTTTTCTGCTCATAAGTTCCATGGACCACGTGGTGTAGGTTTTCTTTATGTTAAATCAGGGAAACGTTTAATCCCTCTGCTACACGGAGGAGGTCAAGAGAACAATAAACGTTCGACAACAGAAAACCTAGCAGGAATTGCAGCAACAGCTAAGGCGCTTCGTCTTAATCTAGAAAACTTTGAGCAGAAGACTGAAAAAGTCCGCCAAATGAAGTCCGTTATTTTTGAAGAACTTTCTAAACAAGAGAAGATTGTCTTGTTTTCGGAAAATGAGCACTTTGCGCCGAATATTCTCACTTTTGGAATACGCGGTGTCCGAGGAGAAGTAGTTGTCCATGCTTTCGAAAAACATGAGATTTATATTTCAACAACTTCAGCCTGTTCCTCAAAGAAAAATGCAGCTGCTGGTACACTCATGGCAATGCATGTCAAGCCAGACCTCGCAACAAGTGCTGTACGCATCAGTTTAGATCATACCAACAACATGCTAGAAGTTGAGGCTTTCCTCACCATTTTCCGAAACATTTATCAGGAAATGCTTAAAGTTGCAGGATGATTGTCGGCTGTTCATCATTATTTTGAGCTGCATTTCTAGCAATGTTTTACAAAGGAAACATTCAAAAACTTTTAGAGAAATCATGAAGGAAGCTTGTAGACTTTGAAAGCCAAGCAGTTCAGACAGATTAGACTCGAAAAAAAGGATTAAGGAAGGAATTTCCTTAGTTCTTTTTAGCTAGTTTATGAAAATACCTAGAATAGAAAATGTAACAAAATATTACTGTTACATTTCTTAAATATTGAGCGTTGTGTTAAAATATGATGAGAGATATCATTATGTTTGGAGAGATTCGCCTAATGACCTATAATCAGGCAGCACAGCACAGCACATAAACACGCGGTAGATTACCACTCTTTTCTGCATGCACCAAAACGTTCCGGATGACTGGGACGTTTTTTGCCGTGTACTGCTGGTCCTGTGCCTGAGAGTACTTATGCTCAACACACTTTTAACCGAAAAAACTAAAAAGAGGAAAAATAAAATGCACGTAAAAAACAAGAAAAAACTGGGAATTGCTCTGGTTCTGTTCACACTCCTTCTATTGATTGCAGGAACATTTGCCTTCACTGCCTTTAACCAACGCGCCATTAACGACCGTTTAAGAGATAATCTGGGTGAAGTAGGAGGCCGCGTTCACGATTACTACAACCGTGACACAGAAAACAAGGACGTCTTTGTCGAAAACTATGGGGAGGAATCTATCATGGCACGGATTCGCCTGTCTGAGTTTATGGAGATTCGAAGAAGAGGAGAAACAAGTTTCACCCCTGTAGTGCCCAATACTGAGCGGGACGCAATTGAAACTTGGACCACCTACATTCCAGAAGGAAACACGCTCACTACTCGTGTGGGGGACTCTGCTGTCTTTAACCAATACAGTAACTTGACTTTTGGTTGGACCCGTCAAGGAGAACATGCGCCTTGGTACTTGCCCACTTTCAACCATGTAGAGAACGACTTGATGACAGCCGCAGCAGGTCATGCCCGGGACTATATCGCTGGAACTGGCGCCACAGACGGCAGTACAGATGGGGCCACTCATCCAGGGACAGGTGAGGATGCCTACTGGCAAGAAGGAGAGAGCTATACAAATGGTCAGGGTCCAACAAGTACAGTCTGGCCCGGTGCCCTTGAGGGCGTTGAACGTACAACAGCACAAAACTTGCCGCAAGACCGTGCCCCACTGACACTCCAGCAATGGGCAGCCTTACCCAATGAGCATAAAATCGGTGACTTCTGGGTAATCGACCATGAGACAGGCTGGGCTTACTGGGCCAGCCAACTGCAGGAGGGAGAAACCAGTTCTTACCTACTTGATGCAGCGGTGATGACAGAGGCAGCACATGATATTCGTGGTTCTTATTACTACGCTATCCATGTGGACAGTCAATTGATTACACCGGACCGCAACTTTGAGAATGAACCAGAAGAGGGACATGATGGTAATTTGGGGCGTTTGCTTCAAGGCATACGGAATAATGCTGTAGAGGACAGCGGACAAAACCCAGGAGCTAATGTAGACTCGCCTGTCGATGCCTTTAACTTTTCTACCATGAACCCTGGCCGTATCTTTACGATGGCAAATGAACAGTACCGCTATCTTGAAGATATGGGTGGTGGTAATCACTTAATCATTCGTAATGACGCTATCCGCAATGTTTCTTGGAATAACCAAGAAATTGAACTCACTTCTTGGTATGGACAACTTGATCCTTCAGTCCAAGCTATAGTTCAGCCTGTGGCAAATGAATTTACAACAGGCGAAGTTTCGGATGATTCTGTTACCTTTACAGGGGGGACAAGATGGATTCCTGATAATTTAGAAGGAGACGTTGCGGCAGATATTACTCAAGTTGTTCCGGGAGGAACACAACGGGCTTTTGCTCTATCTCTTGCGGATGTCGCACGTTTATCTGGTGGTGGTTTAGCTTTCTCTAACCATGCGCAACGTGCAGGTACTAACAACAGCTGGTGGTGGCTTCGTACCTTTGGTGTTTCGGGCCGTGCTTGGCGTGTGGTTGGGGGGACAGGCGTTGGTCAGCTTTCTGCTTCTAATGACGTAGGTAGTGGCTCTGCCGTAGACCTTAGCAGTGACGGTGGAGGCATACGTCCTGCCCTCATTATCCACCAATCTACAACCTAAAAAAAGAAAAACCGCCCACTCTTAGCATATGAACATGCTAATAGGGCGGTTTCTTTTTATAGATTTGCGAGAAAGGCACTAATTTCAACTTAAGGTCTTACTTCCCACTCGAATTTTCCAAACTAAAAATCATACAGTTCTGTCGAAAGATAGCGTTCGCCATTATCTGCGGACAGAACCAGCACTTTTTTACCTTTGCCCAGTTTCTTAGCAACTTCCAGTGCAGCCCAGATCGCCGCACCACTAGAGATACCTACAAGGAAACCTTGCTCAAAACCAACTTCGCGGGCAGTGCTGAAAGCTTCTTCGATAGGAACATCGATGACTTCATCGTAAGAAGAAGTGTCCAGAGCTTTAGGGATGAAGGGCACTCCAATACCTTGGATTTTATGAGGTTGGGGTTGTCCGCCATTTAAAAGTGGGGAAGTGGCTGGCTCAACAGCATAGCTTTTAAGTGCAGGATTGGCTTTCTTCAGAACATGTGAAACACCTGAAATTGTCCCACCAGTACCAACTCCTGCAACAAAGGCATCTAAACCAGTTTCACCAAAAGTTTCAAGTATTTCCACAGCAGTGCTTGCTTCATGAGCAGCTGGATTAGCTGGATTTTCAAACTGAAGGGGAAGGAACCAGCCGTTTTCCTTTGCGAGGCGTTCTGCTGTAGCAATGGCTTCATTCATTCCGCCAGCTGCTGGTGTCAAGATGAGCTCAGCACCGTAAGCTTGAATTAACTTACGGCGTTCCACAGAGAAAGTTTCAGGCATAACGATAACAACCTTGTATCCCAAAGCAGCGCCTACAAAGGCAAGACCAATGCCAGTATTACCGGAGGTGGGTTCAATAATGGTTCCGCCTGCTTGTAAAAGGCCGTCAATTTCAGCCTGACGAATCATATTCAGAGCGATACGATCTTTTACAGAACCTCCGGGATTAAAGGCTTCAAGCTTAACATAAACTTCTGCACTATCTGCAGGAAGATTTCTAAGCTTGATAACGGGTGTTTGCCCGATAAGTTCCGTGATATTTTCATAAATTTTAGACATAAAATTCTCCTTTTTATCCTTAAGGACTCTTCCTTTCCTATTATAAAACTTACTCTACCACTTTTACATAAAAAAAGCGAATAAAGATTATAAAAATATTATATAGCAAATTGTATAGGTTTACATTGGATAATAAATAGTATATACTTAGAATTAATAAATATTTTATTTATGGAGTTTTTGTAAAATGAGGACAAAGCACAAATTTTTATTTGGTGCAGCAGCAGTTGCACTCACCAGTCTTGGAGCGGTAAAAGCACAAGCAATGTCTGTACAAGAGTTAGCAGAAGCAGCGACACCTGTTGCGAACGAATACGGCCTTTATCCGTCTGTTATGATTGCACAGGGAATTTTGGAAAGCAGTGCAGGTCAAAGTGCTCTGGCTGTCAATTACAACAATATCTTTGGTGTAAAATATACATCGGGAACTCCCGTTTATCTTCCAACACAAGAGTTTATTGATGGGCAGATGCAAAATGTTATTGAGCCCTTCCAATCCTACGGTTCAGTTGCTGAAGCTTGTGTAGCTCAAGCACAACTTTTGCGAGGTTCATTCTTGTATTCTGGTGTTTGGCGTGAAAATACCAGCTCTTACCAGGATGCAACGGCTTGGTTGCAAGGCCGTTATGCAACAGACCCAAATTATGCCGCAAAACTCAATGCTTTGATTGCAGAGTATGGCTTGACGGCCTATGATGGGGGTGGTGTTGCTGCGCCTTCAACAACAAGTTACGCTACCGCATCATCTGTATCAACGCCTGCTACCAGTGCCTATGGTTTGCAGTCTTATACTGTGAAAAAAGGTGATACTGTCTATGACATTGCAGCGCAATATGGTGTAACCATGGATGCCATCCTCGCTCAAAATGGACTTCAAGCTACAGATCATATCATGATAGGTCAGGTTCTTCAGATTCCTTTAGCAGCTGCCTCTACCGCGGTTTCAACTGCAGCCCCAGCGGTTTCTCGTACATACACTGTTCAGTCTGGTGACACTTTAACTTCGATTGCTTCGGTCTATGGGCTGACGGCAGATGAACTTGCGGCCATGAACGGTATCACAGGAAATATCTATCCCGGGCAAATCTTGTCTGTATAATATATTCTATCGTGAAAGCTTTATTGGCTTCACGATTTTTTTATTTCTGCTCAACTATAGAGTAATATTCGATACATAGATTTATGTGTAAATTTTGTGGAGTGATGAAAAACGTTCAGTTTTTTTGAAAAATTGGGCGTTTTGTTTTGTCACAATTGATGTATGGAATGTAAGATAAGGGGGAGATACATTGTGAGCATAAAGAAGAACATTATAAAAAGACCTCATGCTGCTATGACTGCCAAATGTTAGACGAAAAAATCTAACATTTAGAGTGTAATCAGCGCGAGGACTTTTATGTTAAAAAAATGGGTTATAAAGTTTTTCTTTTCCAATAGTGGTACTTGGACCGTGACCAGGATAAACAATGCAGTCATCTGGCAGAGAGAAAAGTTCTTGTTTAATAGATTGAAGGAGCTGTTCATGATTTCCACCAACCAAGTCTGTTCTGCCAATCGAAACAGAAAAAAGGGCATCTCCAGAAAAAACGATTCCTTCTTGTTTAAAGACAAAACTTACTCCACCGGGAGAGTGACCGGGTGTGGGCCGAACAGAGAATTCTAGTCCTGAAAAATTATAAGGCGTGTTGCAGGTATAATATTCATCCACGGTTGTTTTACAAGTTACGGGTTCACCCATCATCAAAGTAGAAGCGTTAAGCTCGGGATGGGTAAGCCAATCTTTTTCGCTTTCATGCAGAAGAACCAAAGCTTGAGGATGAGATTCCTTTATAGTATCCAGTCCCATGATATGGTCAAAATGAGCATGAGTAAGTAAAATAGCAGCCAGAGGTTTATTGATTTCTTTGAGCTTCTCAATAATTTTATCAGGCTGGCTGCCTGGGTCAATAAGTAAGCTAAAAGTAGAATTACTCAGGATATAAGTATTTTCCTGAGCAATTTCATTGACGATTTTATCGATTTTCATAGACTAATTTCCTGTTGCAGTGAGTTCAGAGCCTTGTTTTATAACATCAGTCGGCATCTGCCAGTCTTCAACAGATGTTGGATCTGGATAAAGATCATTCATCATTGCTTTGAAAACTTTGGCAGCAATGTACATGTTCTCGCCATAGATAGGCTGGAGTTTGTTTTTATAACCTGTCCATACAGCCATTGCATACTGAGGTGTATACCCGACAAAGTTTTCATCAGGGGCCATAGAGCCACCTTGAAGTTGTGCTTGGGTAATACCAGCAGTTTGTAACGCTTGTTGATATTCATTGGTATCATAATTTGAAGTTCCAGTTTTTCCAGCTTCTGGGAGTCCAGGGGTTTGGGCATAAAGACCTGTAGAAAGTGCCGGGATTGTTCCGTCATTCCCTTTGATTACTCCCTTGAGAATGTCAGTAATAATATAGGCTGTAGAAGGCTTCATGGCACGTGTACGTTCAGGTTCGTAAGTTTTTGTCGAACCATCAGGCATGATGATTTTTGAGACATAGTAAGGCTTGGTATAAATACCATCATTAGCTAAGGCAGCATAGGCAGCAGCCATGCGTTCAGAACTGGCACCATATTGAGGATCCCTACTTCTTGAATTACTTGAAATACCGTTTGAGTATGTCATCGTCCCTGGTTCAAAAGTTGCTTCACCATCGGCATTTGTCCCTGTTTCTACTGCATATTTAAAGCCTAGCTTATTCGCAAACTCGGTAGCTTTGTCAAGACCAACTGCATTTAATGTTTTGATGGCTGGAATGTTACGTGAAAGGGCTAAAGCCTGTCGTACAGTAATATTACCGAGGTAGCGATTGTCCCAGTTGTTCAACTGAATATTTGGGGAATCTGGATAAAAGTAAGGACCAGAGTCGGAGATGGTTTGAGCAGTACTTGTGTAGATTCCGTTATCAAAAGCTGGTGCATAGTCAATCAAAGGTTTTACTGTTGAGCCCCAGTCGCGGTCTACCGCGGTCGCCTGATTGAAACCAAAAGGAGTGATTTCGCGTTTACGGCTACCGATTTGAGCAGCTACACCGCCTGTTTGTGTATCGATCAAGGTTGAAGCGACTTGGAGCTCGTCGTCTGTGAAAGGAACAGAATCATTGGTATTGACAATGTTGAAGAGGTCCTTTTGAGCTTTGCTGTCAAGTGTTGTATATATCTTTAAGCCAGCATTTGGAGCATCTGTCCCCGTTTCTTTATTGGCTTGCTTGATGGCCTCTGTAATGAAGTCATTAGCATACTCAGGAATATTTGCGCCGCCTTTTAATGGCTGAAGACCGTTATCAATAGGCGTGTTAAGCGCTTCATCTCTTTGCTTTTCAGTGATTTTACCAAAGCGATACATAGAATTGATAACCAGATCACGGCGATACTTCGCAGCTTCTGGATTTTTATAAGGGTTGTAAGTATTTGGCGCTTGAGGCATCCCTGCCAGTAGTGCAAGTTGTGCAATGGACAACTGGGTTAGCGGCTTGTTATAGTAAGCTTTGGAAGCAGTTCCCATACCATAATAGCCGTTTGCCATGTTGACTTTGTTTACATAAGCAGTAAAAATTTGCTCTTTAGACCATTTTTGATCAAGTTGTAAAGCAAGCCAAGCTTCTTGAATCTTTACACGCATCGTTTGATCGGAAGAGTCTGTGGAATAAAAAGAGAGCTTAATCAATTGCATGTCCAGGGTAGAACCACCCTGAATGTGTCCACCACGCAAGTTATTTAATAAAGAGCCGACAATACGAATCGGATCAACGCCCCGTGTATTAAAAAAGCGGTGGTCTTCAATTGAGGTAACAGCATTGACAAGCATAACAGGGATATTGTCTGTTTGTACCAGATCGCGCTGCTCTGCCCCAAGTGTTGCAATAATGTTTTCATCTTTGTCGTAAACAACTGTTGAAGGAGGGGACTCAAGCTTGCTCATATCTAATTTAGGAGCATCTTTTGCATAGTATATAAAAAGTGCACCTGCAGCAACAAAAGTGAAGATAACAGCTGAAAAAATCAGAATTAAAGCCCATTTCAATGTAGAAATGAGAGATCTTTTAACAACCGTATTTTTCTTTTGACTCGCTTTTGATTTTTTTCGTTTGTTCGTAGAAATTTTAATTCACCTCACAAAGTTTATTAACGATTTCCAAATAGGGAATTCTAGGAATTTGATTAGATGAAAGCGGGTAAGCATGCTTTTTAATATAATCAAGTGGAATGGACTTCAGTCCGTTCTTCTCATGATAAAAGTGAATCAAATTCTCAGAAGGCAAGTAGTAGGTTTCGTCTAAAGAAGCAAAATGTAAAAGAACAAAAGCGATACCTTTTTGCTCAATCACTTTTTTCATATGAACAATTTGATGTTCATGGAAATTTTTCAGAGGGAAACTTGTTTTCTGATGCGTTTCTTTAGCCTCAAAGTCGATATATCTTCCCTGATAGACTCCGGAATAATCAGTGGTAGAAGCTTGCCTAAAGTAAGCTTCAGTGATTTTTGCCCGGCTACGTTTAGGGTAGTCGACTTTTACGATTTGGATGGGTGTGGGTTTTTTATGAATGACAGCGATATCGTGTGCCAGATAGTAATCATTGGTGGCATTAATCTCGGCTTCAAAGTTCATCCCACGCTTTCCAAATTTTACTGCCGGTTTAGATTTTATCATATTCAGGGAACTTTTCGCAGCGTTATGCACTATTTTTTTCTCAGATGTTTTCTCTGAAAAAGTTTTTCCTTGTTTGTTTAAACCTTGGGGATATTTCAACATAAGTATTTTTCCGTTTATTAAATTGTCACCTCTATTGTATAATGTAATTATAGCATATTTTTTACAGGGAAGTGTCAGTTATGAAAACTTTACTTATCACAGGTTACACAGCTTTTGACTTAGGGATTTTTGATGAAAAGGATATCAAAATAAGCATTATCAAAAAGGCTCTAAAATTGCGTTTGGAAGCTTATTTGGACAATGGTCTTAATTGGGTTATTTTTACTGGAAGTTTGGGTTTTGAATATTGGGCTTTACAGGTTTCTAAAGAGTTGCAGAAGGATTATGATTTTTTCATTGCCAGTATCTTTCCCTTTGAAACGCATGGAAAAAACTGGAATCAAGCCAATCAGGCTAAATTGCAGGAATTTAAAAATGTCGATTATGTAAAGTACGCTTATGAAAGCTATGAAAATCCCAGTCAATTTCGTCAGTATAACGACTTCTTGCTTGAAAATTCAGATGGGGCGCTAGTTTTGTATGATGAAGAAAATGAAACAAAACTGCGTTATATTACAAACAAGATGCAAAAGACACCAAACTATAACATGGAATGGATTAGATTTGAAGATTTGCAAGAAATTTGTGAGGAGATGAACAATATGTAACAGCGACATAAATTCTCACACAATAGTAAAAAAACACGCTTTTCTTAAGTCCTAAATTTTGTTATAATGAGGAGCGAAATGATAGCGCTGCTCGAGTTTTAGAATTGTTCACAGCCTAGATAGAATGAGGAAAGAAAGTGGTTGATTTATACTTGTCTCCGTCATGTACAAGTTGTCGTAAGGCGCGTGCATGGTTGGATAAACACGGTGTTCCTTATAAGGAGCACAATATTTTGACACAGCCGATGACGAGCAACGACTTGCGTAAAATTTTGTCAAAAACGGAAAATGGTACGGAAGACATTATCTCGATTCGGTCAAAAATATTTCAAAAGCTTGATTTGGACCTTGATGAGTTAACAATTAATGAGTTAATAGATCTTGTGACAAAGTATCCAAATCTTTTGCGTCGTCCGATTATTACGGATGATCGTTTGTTACAAATTGGTTTTAATGAAGATGAGATACGTGCCTTTTTGCCTCGTAATTATCGCCGTGCAGAGATGAAACAAGCTGTGAACGAATTTTAAATGAGATAAAGGAGAGTGGAAAATTATGAAAACAAATTATCAATATCCACTTGATTTGAGTTGGAGTACTGCTGAAATGACTGCAGTGCTCTCTTTTTTCAATCAGGTTGAAAAATTTTATGAAAGCAAAGTCAATCGAGAAGAATTTTTAGAAAAATATAAAGAGTTTAAGCGCATTGTTCCTTCAAAGATGCAAGAGAAGCAACTGGGGCGAGAATTTGAAGAGAACAGTGGTTATTCGCTTTATCGTGCCCTAAAGGAGGTACAAGCAAGTGAGAGACAATACGTTCGCTCTGAAAAAGCTTGAGCAAGCGAAAGTTTGGGTTAGAGAAGCGGGCATTTTTCTTCGAGATAATATTCATCAGAGGCTGGAAATTTCTCAAAAAAGCAACTTTAGTGATTTAGTGACAAATTTTGATAAAAAAGTCCAAGAAATTATTATTGAAGAAATTCTCAAAGCCTATCCTGAAGATAAAATTTTGGCGGAAGAGTCAGGAAAGAATCTGGTATCCTTTGACCGTTCTCAAGAGAATTTTTGGATTTTAGATCCGATTGATGGAACCATTAACTTCGTTGTACAGCAAGACAACTTCGCTGTGATGCTGGCATATTATGAGCAAGGACAAGCACAATTTGGCTTGATACTTAACGTAATGGAAGATAAGCTTTACTGGAACAATGCGCACCATGTGTTTTGTAACAACAGGGAGCTGGTCTATAAGCCTAAAGAGTTATCAGAAAGTTTACTGGCTATAAATTCGATGATTTACCGTAAAAATTTTTATAAACTGACAGACTTTAGTTTGAAAACTTTAGGTGTGAGGATGTTGGGAAGTGCTGGAATGGCTTATGCAGACTTGCTTGAAGGGAAAATTGTAGGCTATTTTAGCCGTTTACAGCCATGGGACTATGCTGCGGGAGGCATTTTGGCTGGAAAACTTGGTTTTGTGACCAAGACTTTTAAGGGAGAAAAACCGAATCTTACAGATTGTCAGTATGTTTACAGCTTACCGCAACATTTAGTGGGACAGCTGGTAGAAGAGACGGACGTCATCTTGTAAAGTTGACGAAATGATTCATTGTGCTATAATTTAGGGTGTCTTTCAGAACAAAGAAATTATAGGAATGAAGAAATGGATAAAATAATTGTCAAGGGCGGGAATACACGCCTTAAAGGAACTGTAGAAATTGAAGGTGCAAAAAATGCCGTTCTGCCTTTACTTGCAGCAACGCTTTTGCCAAGTGAGGGAGAAATTGTTCTTCGGAATGTTCCTATTCTGAGTGATGTTTATATGATGAACAACTTAGTGGATCATCTTGGAGTGGATTTGGAGTTTTCAGAAGAAAACAAAGCAGTTAAAGCTCAGGCAGCTGCTAAGGTAAAAATAAAGGCACCTTATGAATTTGTAAGTAAGATGCGTGCCTCCATTGTCGTAATGGGGCCCATCCTTGCGCGCAATGGTCATGCTCGTGTTTCAATGCCGGGGGGATGCTCCATCGGGTCACGTCCCATTGATTTACACTTACGAGGCTTTGAATTGATGGGCGCTGAAATTACTCAAGAAGCTGGCTATATTGAGGCCAAGGCTGAGAAACTTCGTGGCGCTTACATTTATCTCGATTTTCCATCAGTTGGTGCGACGCAAAACTTGATGATGGCAGCAACTTTGGCAGAGGGCACAACAACTTTGGAAAACGCTGCACGTGAACCTGAGATTGTTGATTTGGCTAACTGGCTCAATAAAATGGGAGCAAATGTCAAAGGTGCGGGAACGGATACAATTATCATCAAAGGTGTTGAAAAAATGCATGGTGCCAATCACGCAGTAGTCCAAGACCGTATTGAAGCGGGTACCTTTATGGTCGCGGCAGCTATGACTCAAGGTGATGTCCTCATCAAGGATGCTGTTCGTGAGCATAACCGACCGCTGATTTCAAAATTGATTGAGATGGGTGTGGAGTTCGTCCAAGAAGCTGAAGGGCTCCGTGTTATTGGTCCTAAAGTTTTAAAACCAACCAATGTTAAAACTTTACCGCACCCAGGCTTTCCAACAGATATGCAATCACAAATGACTGCTGTACAAGCGATTGCAAATGGCGAATCAACGATGATTGAAACAGTCTTTGAAAACCGTTTCCAGCATTTGGAAGAAATGCGCCGCATGGGCTTGACTGTTGATATTACACGAAACACAGCCATCATCCAAGGGACACGTCGATTGCAAGGTGCGCAAGTTAAGTCAACAGATTTACGCGCGAGTGCAGCCTTGATTTTGTTAGGGATGGTCGCCCAAGGGCAAACGACTGTTCGTAAATTAAATCACCTTGATCGTGGCTACTATCGATTTCATGAAAAATTAAAATCACTTGGAGCAGATATTGAACGCGTTCCGGAACTTGAGGAAATAGATGATTAAAAAAACGATTAAAGTCTTAGGAATTCGCCTTTCTTTGCTCCTTTTAGTCCTTGTTCTTATAGTTGTAGCAGTAGCGACAGGCTTAATGCTAGGTTATGGTGTGCTTGGAGGAGGGCAAGCAACTCGTGTTTTCAGTGGAAACTTATGGCGAGAGGTACTCCAACGTTTAAATCCGTAAAAAGAGTTTTCAGCTCTTTTTTTATTTTTAAACAAAGCAGATTCTGTGGAATGACTTGCTCAAAAAGTTGAATTAAGTCAGTTTTTATGCTATTCTAGTGAGGTATGAAATTTCTGAGCTCAGGGCTCATAAATAAGGAGAAATAATTAATGACTGCAAGTTTTGAAAAAACTGGTGTTAACACTGGTACACTCTCATTTTCAATCGATCAAGAAACAATCAAACAGGGTCTTGACAAAGCTTTCAATAAAGTAAAAGGTAATATCTCAGTTCCAGGTTTTCGTAAAGGTAAAGTCAGCCGTCAAATGTTTAACCGCATGTATGGTGAGGAAGCACTTTTTGAAGAAGCTTTGAACGCTGTATTGCCAGCTGCTTATGATGCAGCTGTAAAAGAAGCAGGTATCGAGCCGGTTGCACAACCAAAAATTGATGTCACTAAAATGGAAAAAGGTTCGGACTGGGAGTTAACAGCGGAAGTAACAGTTAAACCTGAAGTTCAGCTTGGCGACTACAAAAACTTAGAAGTTTCAGTCGATGCAACGAAAGAAGTTTCTGACGAAGAAGTAGAAGCACGTTTGACTCAAGAACAAAATAATCTTGCTGAGTTGACTGTTAAGGAAGGTAAAGCTGAAAATGGAGACACTGTTGTTATTGATTTTGTAGGTTCAATTGATGGTGTTGAATTTGAAGGTGGAAAAGGTGCGAACCATAGTCTAGAACTTGGCTCAGGTCAATTTATCCCAGGCTTTGAAGAACAACTTGTAGGTGCTTCAGCAGGTGACGAAATTGATGTCAAAGTAACTTTCCCAGAAGACTACCAAGCCACAGAACTTGCAGGTAAAGAAGCAGTCTTTGTAACTAAAGTTAATGAAGTAAAAGCGAAAGAAGTTCCAGAACTTGATGACGAGTTGGCTAAAGACATCGATGAAGAAGTTGAAACTTTAGATGAGCTTAAGGCTAAATTCCGTAAAGAACTTGAAACTGCTAAGGAAGAAGCTTACAATGATGCTGTTGAAACAGCGGCTATCGAAACAGCTGTAGCTAATGCTGAAATCAAAGAAATTCCTGAAGAGATGATTCACGAAGAAGTTCACCGTGCGATGAATGAATTTCTTGGTGGTATGCAACAACAAGGTATTTCTCCAGAAATGTACTTCCAAATCACAGGTACAACTGAAGAACAATTGCATGAACAGTATCAAGCTGATGCTGGTAAACGCGTGCGTACAAATCTTGTTATTGAAGCTATCGCGAAAGCTGAAAACTTTGAAACTACAGATGAAGAAGTTAAAGCTGAGATTGCAGAGTTGGCTGAACAATACAACATGCCAGTGGAACAAGTTGAAAAACTCCTTCCAGTTGACATGCTCCAACATGATATTGCAATGAAGAAAGCTGTTGAAGCAATTACAAGTTCAGCTAAAGTGAAGTAGAAATCATAAAAGTATATCAATGAGGCGTTAGAACCATCATTGATATGCTTTTTTATTCTCCGGGGGATTGCGTCAGAGGGACGTAGGCTTAATTAATTTGATATAAAAAAGGTAAAATGATAGACTTTTAATAAAGTGGGGGAGGAGATTTTCAACCATGAGTGGGATAAAAAATATTATTTTTGACTGGGACAATACTCTTTTCCCTTTTAAAAAATATTGGGAAAGAGCACATCGCAAGGTTTTTTTAGATTTAATTACTTTTGATAGTGGTTTTTCAATAGATGATTTTATGTTGAAATACCATGAAATTGATGCGCAGTTGTGGCCGCAGGTGCATGAAGGAAAAATGACAATTGAGCAATTGCGTGAAGAACGTGTTCGTATGGTGCTGGATCACTATGCTATCAATTATAAAGAAAATTTCATTCGACTTTTTTTTGATATTTTTCTTACGGTCCTGCTTGAAGAAATAGAGAGTGATTCTACTCTTCTCGCCAAGATGAAAGAGTTATCAGAGAACTATCGTATCGCGATTTTGAGCAATGGTGAAAGCTGGGAACAGAGAGAAAAAATTCGACGTTTTGGTTTTGAAAATATGTTTCCAGTCTACATTTCCGCTGAAACAGGTTTTAGTAAGCCAGATTCTGCAGCCTTTTGTCACCTTCTTGAAAAAGAAGCTTTTGAGCCTGAGCGGACTCTTATGGTGGGAGATTTATTGGAACATGATATCATACCAGCCCAGAAACTAGGCTTGGCTACAGCTTATATCGGTCATGAAAAAAATACAGTTGCAGATAAAAATTACGAAAATATTGAAACTTTTCTTGAAGACTTTTTGTAAACGTTTGCGTTTTAGAAAATATTTTGGTTCAGTCAAGTCTTCGGGGGTAATGGCTAAAAATGGGTCACAGTGACTATAAGAAAGTTGTCGGTCTGACAGCTTTTTTAGTTGTGTTTGACAAGTATTTGTTGGAGTAAAGTCTGTTTTCTAAGGTGGTCAAAACGCCCAAAGCCAAAAGGCAATGCGCTTAATGAGCTTCCAAAGGTTGTTGAGCCTTCTAGAGGCCCATGGGAATAAGGGGAAACAATGCCTCTTTGGATAGCAGTCTTATGCTTGAGCAAGTAACGACAGGACTTTTTAAAATCCTCTTTCTCGCGTCATTACTTTTGGTGGTAAAAAGATTACGCTTGATGATCTGCTTTCTGCAATGAAAGTGAAAAACAATGAAATCGCAGGTGTTGATGCACCGGAGTCAGGCGTTTATAATAATGGTTATCAAGTTGTTCATCTTGGTTATGGGATTGATAAAAATGTGCAGACACCGACTATTTTGGATAAGAAAGGAATTACAGTTTCGTTTTTAGGCAAAGTAGCGGACATTATCCAAACGAGCAGTGCCCGACTTTTTCCTGGTGTCGATTCAGACATACTGTTTGACGACCTGATGAGTGAAGTTAAAGATATAGACAATGGATTTGTCGCATTGAATATCCAAGAAACTGACCTTGCTGGACATGCAGAAGATGTGATGCGCTATTCTGACCGTTTAGAACTTAGTGATAAGCGGCTTGAGGAACTCCTTCCTTTGATAAATGAAGGAGATGTACGCATAGTTATGGCAGATCATGGTAATGATCCAACGATTGGACATTCTAATCATACACGTGAACGTGTTCCTTTACTCATTCATAGCCCAGGCATTTACGGCAAGAATATCGGAGAAAGAAAGACAATGGCTGATGTTGGAGCGACAGTCGCAGCTTATTTTGGCGTTGATTCGCCTCAAAATGGGAAATCTTTCCTAAATGAAATTTTTGGATAAGGGAACAACCTTATATTGGAAAAATTTCTTTTCTTGATTAGAATTCAAGGTTAAGAAGCCCTAAAGGGCACAGAGTAAAAAGCGAAGTAAGCTTAGACGAGCAACTCTATTAAGTGGAGTGATGAAAGGTTTTGAGTGATTTTTTGTAAGTAAAGAGACTTGAAATTTCCTTGCTTTTCCTGTAAAATGATAGAGTTGTCAGTGCCGTCTGTAGTGTAATGGATATCACGCAAGATTCCGGTTCTTGCGATGGGGGTTCGATTCCCTCCAGACGGATAAATTTTTTATGTTAAGCACTGTAAAACATTGTGAGGGGCACAATGTTTTTTACATTACGTTCTTCTTTTTGTCATAGAAGAACGGTGTAAATTTCAAGATAGAAAATATTTTTTATCTGATGCATCAGTGAAAAACATAGACTACAAATAGAAGATTGAGGGAAATATGGAAATTCAATTCTTAGGGACAGGTGCAGGTCAGCCTTCAAGAACCAGAAAAACCCAAGCTATTGCTTTGAAAATGCTGGATGAGCGAAATGAAATATGGCTTTTTGACTGTGGAGAAGCTACGCAACACCAGATCTTAGAAACATCAATAAGACCGAGGAAAATTACAAAAATATTTATTACTCATTTGCATGGGGATCATATTTTTGGTTTACCTGGATTTCTCTCCAGTCGTTCTTTTCAAGGATCAAGTAAGGATGAGGAGCATACGCATTTAGATTTATATGGTCCGAAAGGCTTGAAGGACTTTGTGATGACCGCTTTGCGCGTATCTGGTACACGTCTTGGCTATAGGATAAATTTTTATGAGCTTGATGAGGCAGGGAAAATCTTCGAAGATGATACTTTTGAAGTTTATGCAGATATTTTGGACCATACGATTTTTTGTTTAGGTTATCGTGTAGTGGAAAAAGACCGTGTAGGGGAGCTTGATGCTGAAGCTTTGAAAGCAGACGGCTTGCCTTTTGGCCCGCTCTTTGGCAAAATTAAGAAGGGTGAAACGGTGGAGCACGAAGGAAAGCTGTTTCGACCAGAGGATTATATCGGAGCAGATAAACGTGGAAAAATAGTGACGATACTGGGGGACACACGGCGTACCCCAAGTGCAGTGAGACTTGCTGCTGGTGCAGATCTCTTAGTTCACGAGGCGACTTATGAAGCAAAAGAGGCAAAAATGGCGCGACGCCATGGACACTCTACAGCAAAACAGGCAGCTGATGTTGCAAGAGAGGCAGGCGTCAATCGCTTGATATTAACACATATCAGTGCGCGTTATGTTGGTCCCTTGGTTGCGCAGCTTGCGCAAGAGGCCAGAGCTGTTCACGAAAATTCCTATGTGGCAAAAGATTTTTATGAAGAAAAAATTGACTAGAAGAAATATCGTCATCACTGGAGCTAGCGGAGATATTGCCCAAGAGCTCATTCGACGTTTACAGGATGATAATCTTATCTTGATGAGCCGTTCCCTTCCTTACCCAGAAATCCCTGAAAGAGTAGATATTCTTATCAACAATGCGGGTTTTGGTGAGTTTGAAGAACTGGAAAATCTTTCGGATGAGCAGATTGAGGAGATGTTTAAGGTCAATACACTGGACTTGATTAAACTGACACGTGACTTGCAGCCCCAAACACAAGTCATCAATATTGCTTCGATGGCGGGAAAGTTACCTACAGCTAAGGCGACGGTATATGCGGCCTCAAAAGCAGCAGTTCTGGCTTTTTCAGATGCCTTACGCTTAGAGAAGCCAGAATTGATTGTTACAACAGTTAATACTGGACCAGTCCGGACAAAGTTTCATAAGGACAATAGGGCTTATCTTGAAAAGGTAGGCAAAAATGCAATCAGTCCGACATATGTTGCTTCTAAAATTGAAAAGACACTTGGTAAAAGAAAAAGGGAAATAAATCTCCCTGTTCAGCTTGCTGCCGTTGCAAAGCTACGTGCGCTTTTTCCAGAGGTTATTGACTATGTAGGTAGAAAATTTTTCAATTACAAATAAGTTTCTAAAAAAAATAGTTGCAGATGAAGTGGAGGAAACTTGATTAAATCAAAATATATATGGCATATCACTGAGTCGGAGCTGCCGGATGCGTTTCTTAAGTTAAGTAAAAAGTATAAATTAGACAGGCTGGCAGCACAAATCTTATGGCAACGGGGCATAAAAGAAGAAAAGGAAGTCAAATCCTTTTTGAACCCAGACCTTCAAGACTTGCATGACCCTTTCTTATTGCATGACATGGATAAGGCGGTAAAGAGAATACTTATGGCCATTGAAAGCGGTCAGAATATCTTAGTCTATGGAGATTATGATGCGGATGGTATGACAGCCAGTGCCGTGATGAAGACAGCCTTGGATGAATTAGGCGCGGAAGTTCAAGTTTATTTACCTAATCGTTTCACAGATGGTTATGGTCCGAACATTGATGTTTATAAGTATTTTATCCAAAACGAAGGCATTGATTTGATTATCACTGTGGATAATGGTGTCGCCGGACATGAAGCTATTTCTTATGCGCAAAGTCAAGGGATAGATGTCATCGTGACAGATCACCACAGTATGCCAGAAGAATTACCTGCCGCTTACGCTATTGTACACCCAGAGCATCCTGAATCAGAATATCCTTTTAAGCATTTAGCGGGTGTTGGTGTGGCTTTTAAGATAGCGACAGCTCTCCTAGACTATATCCCAGCGGATATGTTGGATTTAGTGGCTATAGGAACTATTGCTGACATGGTCAGTCTTACAGATGAGAATAGAATTTTAGTCAGCCAAGGACTTAAGGTATTAGCAAATACAGAACGTGCGGGATTACTGGAGCTGATGAAGCTTTCAGAAACAGACTTTGAACAGATAAATGAGGAAACAATTGGCTTTCAAATTGCGCCTCGTCTTAACACGCTTGGACGACTGGCTGATCCCAATCCAGCGATTGAATTGCTGACAGGGTGGGATGAAGAAATGGCAGCAGATATTGCGCAGATGATTGATGAGAAAAACAAGGAACGTAAAGCCATTGTTGAGAATATTTTCAATCAAGCGATAACCATGATGACAGACGAGCCTGTACAAATTCTTTATCATAAGGATTGGCACAAGGGAGTGCTGGGCATTGTTGCTGGACGTCTTCTTAACCAATTTCACAAACCAGTGCTTCTTTTAGCTGAAGAAGAGGGCATCCTTCGAGGTTCTGCGCGCTCTACTGAAAATTATAATATTTTTGAGGCTTTAGATGCGCATCGAGACTTATTTATTGCTTTTGGAGGGCATAAACAAGCAGCTGGCATGACTTTTTCTCTAGAGAATCTTGAGGCGATTAAGCAAGTGATGCTTGATTTTATTGAGGAAAACGATATTGATATGTCAAGGAAGAGCACACTTGGAGTTCAGGGGAAACTTCAGTTTGAACAAATAAGTTTGGAAACGATTCATAGCTTGTCTAAGCTCGCTCCCTATGGTATGGACAACCCGAAACCTTATTTTCTTATTGAGAACTATAAAGTTGAGCAAGCGCGCAGCATGGGTAAAGACAACAGTCATTTGAAGCTAAAGTTAAACCAAAACGGGCAGATGTTAGATGCTGTTTATTTTGGGCACGGTTCTGAAAGTTTGGAGTTTGAACAAAGTGATACAGAACTTGTGGCGAGCTTGTCAAGCAATACCTGGAATGGCACAACAGCGGTTCAGCTCATGGTTGAAGATGCTAGAGTGAATGGTATAGAGCTTCTAGATATACGAAGCCGACAAATTGAATTGCCTCAAAATACAGTACGTTTTGTCCATAATGAAGTGAAAAATGGTACAATGGAAGAAGTGCTTATTATTGAGGAAGCCCCAACGAACAAGCTTGCCTTATCTGTTTTGGCTAAATTAATACATGAGCAGGATTTTGCATTGATTTATTTTAAAAATAACATCAAGAAAAATTATTATTTGACAGGAGCAGGGACCCGTGAACAGTTTGCCCGCTTCTACAAAACAATTTATCAGTATCCGGAATTTGATGTGCGCTTTAAATTGAAAAACTTGGCGAACTATTTAAAAATACCAGAAATCTTGTTAGTAAAAATGATTCAAATCTTTGAAGAATTGAACTTTGTAACGATTGAAGACGGTCTGATGACTGTGAACAAAGCAGCGGAAAAACGGGATATATCTGAGAGTGGCATTTATCAAGAACTTCAAGAAATTGTGAAATTTCAAGAGCTTTTTGCCTTATCGCCGGTCAAAGAAATCTATAAAAAATTAAAAGAGGAAAATGCAGATGCAACTTAAAGATTACATTGCAACGATTGAAAATTATCCAACTGAAGGTATCATTTTTCGCGATATCTCACCACTTATGGCTGATGGCAATGCCTACAACTATGCAGTGACAGAAATTGTACAGTATGCACGTGATAAAGAAATCGACGTGATTGTTGGACCAGAAGCGCGTGGTTTTATCGTTGGCTGCCCAGTTGCTTTCGCACTTGGTGTAGGATTTGCTCCTGTTCGTAAACCAGGAAAGTTACCGCGCGAGGTTATCTCAGCAGATTATGAAAAAGAATATGGGACAGATACTTTGACGATGCACGCAGACTCTATTAAGCCAGGGCAACGTGTTTTGATTGTTGATGATCTACTGGCAACAGGTGGGACGGTAAAAGCAACTATTGAGATGGTTGAACGTCTTGGAGGTATCGTTGTAGGCTGTGCTTTCTTTATCGAACTGGATGCACTCAAAGGACGTGAAAAACTTGGTGATTATGATTACAAAGTTTTGATGCATTACTAAAAAGTTACTTAAAGACGGTTTTGGCTATACTTTCAATGCTATTTTAATGTTGACTAAAACCTGCACATGATGAACCGCGTTAAATCCGTTTACATATTGACAATGGAGCGAATTTAATATAATATAGAAAAAGAAAATCTGAAAGAGAGCACAAAAAGTTTGAAAATTGAAGCATTAGAAGGACAAAAAATTGAAGAACTTTCAATGATTGAAGTTGCTCATGCAATTTTGGAACAAAACGGTGAAGAAATGGCTTTTGCTGAAATTTTGAATACAGTTCAAGATTACTTGAAGAAGTCTGATGATGAAATTAAAGCCACGATTGCACGCTTTTATACAGAAATGAATACAGATGGAAGTTTCATTCCACTAGGAAATAATGTTTGGGGCCTTCGCTCATGGTATGCTATCGATGAAATCGATGAGGAAGTAATTGCTCTTGATGAAATCGAGGACGAAGAAGAAAAAACAACGAAAAAACGGACAAAAGTCAATGCATTTGGTATCGAAGACGAAGTGGATCCTGAAGACGAACACATTGATAAGGGCAACGAGACGGATGACCTAACTTATGACGATGAAAATCCAGACGACGAAAAAGACGAAGTTCATGCCTATGATGCTGAGCTTGCGGAAGTGGAACTGGACAATGTGGATGAAGACGTTGAACTCGATGAAGAGGACGACGATGACGACGACAGTGACTCAGAAGAGAGCTAAAATCTAAAAGAGTGAGGTCCCCGACCTCGCTTTTGTAAATATTACCTAACAAACTTGCGCTTTATCTTATCTTTGACAGAACAAGCGTGATAAGGAGGATTAACCTTGGTAGATAAAGACACGGAGAAGTTTTCGCGAGAGAGTTTCAAAGAAAAAATCTTGCGTGAACTTGAAGAAGGAAATCGAGCAAATACGGATGGAACCTTTGAAAACTATGCGCGTAAATCTAACAAAGAGCTTTCTTCATCTCATAGTAGACGTTCTCGGCGAGAACTGACTGACTTTTCAAATTTTAAACGTCCAACGACATTTAAGCTAACGGAAGAACTTGATAATCGTCAACCAAACAGTAAGAGAGAAACTTCGGAAGTTTTAGAAGGACCTGACAATACAGTTTCTGAAAGTGCTGTATCAAGAGAGGAACCTGACTTTGCAACGGTTCGAGCACAGATGCTTCAGTCCATGCGTGCGCAAGCTTCTCCAGAACTTGAGCCTCAAGCTAAGGGGGCTGGATATGATAGTCCCTCATCTGAGCCAGCTGAAGGCATTGTTTCTAACGAAACAAAAGATAGCCCAAAGCTTCCAAAAACTCCAGAGTCATCTGAAAGTAGAGTTTCTGAAAAAACTGTATCAGGAGCAGAACCTAACTTTGAGACAGTTCGAGCACAGATGCTTCAGTCCATGCATTCAGAGTCTGAAGGTCAGGTAAAGGTACCTAGATATGGAGGTTCTTTATCTGAAATATCTGAAGGACTTGCTGTGCATGAAATAAAAGATAAGGTAGAGAAGTCAAAAGTTTCCGAAGCATCGGAGAGCATAGCTTCTGAAAATCCTGTATCGGGAGTGAGCTCTGACTTTGCAACAGTTCGAGCACAGATGCCTCAGTCAATAAATGGGCAAAGTTATTCAGAACGTGACAGTCAGCCAAAAGGGACAGGTGCTGCTTCGTCAGAAGAGTCAGGAGTGGGAGCGCCGATAGAGGAGATGCAAAGCAAGCGAAGAAGTCGCCGAGCCAAAGCAGAGAGTTCCGAGAGAGCAACCAAAAAGTCGAAGCAATCAAAAACTCCGAAGAAAGTTTCTTCTGGTAAGATTATTGCAATCATCGTAGCAGTTTTAGTTTTAGCGGCTGCGGGAACAGGCTTTTATGGGTATAACTTTATCAAAGAAGGGGTGCAACCTCTGAATGCAGCAGAGACAACGAAGCGACCTGTTAATATTCCTGCGGGAGCGAGCAGCAAACAAATTGGTGACATCTTACAAAAAGAAGGCATTATTAAAAATGGAATGATTTTCCAGTATTATACGAAGTTTAAAAATTTCAGCGGTTTCAAGAGTGGCTATTACAATCTTTCGCCAAGTATGAGTTTATCCGAAATCGCCAGTCTTCTAGAACAAGGTGGGACGGAACATCCTGTTGAACCAACTTTGGGGAAAATCTTGATTCCAGAAGGTTATACATTGGAGCAAATTGCACAAGCTGTTACTGTCAATTCAGACAGCAAAGATGAGAAAACTCCTTTTAGCAAAGAGGACTTCATGAAGGTGGTTCAAGATCAAGCTTTCATCGAAAAAATGAAAAAAGAGTTTCCGAAACTTCTTGCCAGCTTACCAGCAAAAGACAGTGGTGTGAAATATCAGCTCGAAGGTTATCTCTTCCCAGCGACTTATGAATATACGAAGAAAACAACTGTTGAAAGTCTGATTCAGACAATGCTTTCATCAATGAATACTCAACTTGAACCACTTTATGATAAAATGGAAGCTGCTGGTCTTTCGGTTAATGAAACACTGAGTTTAGCAGCTATCGTTGAAAAGGAAGCAAGGAGTGATGATGACCGTCGCAATGTGGCGCAAGTCTTCTTTAACCGCAGAGATTTGGGAATGACCTTAGATTCCAATACAGGTATCTTCTATGCTGAAGGAAAACTTGGTAAGGATACATCACTTGATCAACAAGCTGCGATTAATACACAATTAGATTCGCCATTTAATACATACTTGTACCCTGGCTTTGGTCCTGGACCAATCGTCAGTCCAAGCTTGTCGGCAATCAAAGCAGTATTAAACCCGACTGCAAATGACTATCTCTATTTTGTTGCAGATACAGAAGGGAAGATTTATTTTGCTCAAACACTTGAAGAGCAAAATATAAATGTTCAAAAGTATGTCAATGACGCGATTGCAGCGGGTAACTAATTAACTTAAAAAAGGATAAAAAAATGGTAGAAAAAACTTTCCCTATGACCAAAGAAGGTCTGGAAAAACTCGAACAAGAATTAGATAATCTTAAATTGGTAAAACGTCCAGAAGTTGTTGAGCGTATCAAAGTCGCGCGCAGCTATGGAGACCTCTCAGAAAATTCAGAATATGAAGCAGCAAAAGATGAGCAAGCATTTATTGAGGGACGTATTTCTACAGTGGAAACAATGATTCGTTACGCTGAAATCGTAGACAACGCCAATATCGATAAAAATGAAGTTGCACTCGGTAAGGCTGTCGTTTTCCAAGAAGTAGGTGATGACGAAGAGGAAGAATATCAAATTGTTGGTACTGCTGAAGCAGACCCGTTTGCAGGAAAAATTTCAAATGAGTCACCAATCGCTCAAGCTTTAATTGGCCGTAAAGTAGGCGATGTTGTAAACATTCCACTGCCTATGGGTGAAATTGAAGTCAAGATTGTGGATGTAAAATAAAAACTTATCTCTACAGGGAAGCTGAAAAATATTTTACAGCTTTTCTTAAATGCAATAAGCTGTTTGAGCGTAAGTGAAGGATGCTTATATTTTGTATAAAAAGTCGAGAAAGATGATTTTCTCGACTTTTTCATCAGTCCTTTGAGGATACTTTTGTTTTATTAAGGAAGCTCCAACCACTATTTTTGGTAAAAAAGTAAAAAATTCGGTATAATAGTCAATAAAGGTCAAAGATTGGAGGTTCTATGTCTGCTCAAAATACTTCAGATATTATCGAAGCTTATTTGCGAAAGCTGCTGGAAGAAGCACGTGAGATTGAGATTAAGCGTGCAGATTTAGCCAGCCAATTTGATGTGGTGCCTTCGCAAATTAACTATGTTATTAAAACCCGCTTCACACCGTCAAAAGGTTTTGATGTAGAGTCAAAACGGGGTGGCGGTGGATATATAAAAATATTTAAATATCATTATTCAGCAAAACACGAGTTTCTGCTTGATTTGATTCAGAAGTTGCCAGACAATTTGACAGAGAGTATGGCTCAAGATGTCTTGCAACTCTTATTTGATGAAAATATTTTGACTGAACGAGAAGGAAATCTTCTCCTATTGCTTCTGGTTGATAGTGATATTTCTAACAGTTGCAGAGCAAAAATGATGATAAAAATACTACAGAGATTGGATCGAGATGATGAAATTGAATGAAAAGGACTTTACACCGCAAGTCTTGCGTGTACTTCAGAAGTCTATTGACTATGCGTATAAGTTTAACTATGCCTGGGTGGAAAGTTCGCACCTCTTGGCAGCATTGGCTGAAGTTCCCTCTTCATTGGCATTTACCCTGCTAAATTCTGAGCAACTTGATTTAGAAGAAATGTTAATTGACATTGAGGACTTCTCAAGTCAAGTCAAGACAAAAAAATCAGAAATAAAATTCAGCCCAAGAGTGGAAAATATTATTGAGCAAGCAAAAGTTTTAGCGCAAAACAACGATAAAAATCGTGTAGGAACAGAACATCTTTTGTACATGGTACTGGCTAACGAAGCGAGCTTTGCGGCGCAACTTTTACGGGAACAAAATATCAATACTGCAAATCTCCGAAAAAAACTAGAACAGAAAGCATATTTACGTGTTCCAGAACGTCGGAAAGCTGTAACACCGGCCTCAAAGAGAAATCTCTCAGGGAAAGTTTCAGAGACTACGACAACGCCTACATTGGATACGGTATCCACAGATTTGACCAAAGCTGCTCGTGAAGGAAAGCTTGATCCCATGATAGGAAGAACGCGTGAAGTGGAGCGCCTTATCCATATTTTGAGTCGCCGCACTAAAAATAACCCTGTCTTAGTCGGAGAGCCAGGTGTAGGTAAATCTGCGATTATTGAAGGCTTTGCAACACGTGTGGTGCAGGGGGATGTGCCTGCAGACCTACGTGGCAGTCGAATTATGGCTTTAAATATGGCTATGGTTGTTGCTGGTACAAAGTTCCGCGGTGAATTTGAAGACCGTTTAACAGCTATTGTGGATGAAGTGACCCATGATAAGAATGTTATTGTATTTATTGATGAACTCCATACAATCATCGGAGCTGGTGGGGGGATGGACTCAGTAAATGATGCTTCGAATATTCTGAAACCCGCACTCGCGCGCGGAGAATTTCAACTTATTGGAGCAACGACTTATCAGGAATACCAGAAATATATTGAAAAAGACGAAGCTCTGGAACGCCGCTTTGCGCGTATAAATGTTGAAGAACCGTCAGAAGACGAGACGATTGCCATCTTACAGGGGCTGAAAGAAAAATTTGAAGTTTATCATACAGTCAAGTTTGAAGACGGAGCATTAGAGCGGGCAGTAAGTCTGAGTAATCGGTACATGCCAAGTCGTCGTTTGCCAGACAAAGCCATTGATCTTCTTGATGAAGCTGCGGCGAAAGTCAAGATAACGCGTAAGACAAAGCATAATAAATTAGATGAATTAAAAGCGGAGCTGAAAAAAGAAGAAAGCAAGTTACAAGCTGCGGTTGTGTCTCTTGATATCCTCGAAGCACAAAAAATTGAAAAAAACACTCAGAAATTAGTCAGCAAGATTGATAATTTTCCGCTATCAGAAGAAGATATTCCCCGCGTTCAAGAAAGCGATGTTTATGCTGTTGTTTCAAATCTTACAGGAATTCCTCTACAACAAATGACGAAAACAGAGAGTGAGCGTTTGATTAATCTTGAAAAAGAGTTACACAAGCGGGTTGTGGGACAAGAAGAAGCCATAACAGCGGTATCTCGCGCGATTCGGCGGGCACGATCAGGTATTGCTGATACGAGACGTCCTCTGGGGTCATTTATGTTCCTCGGTCCTACAGGTGTCGGTAAAACAGAGCTTGCCAAGGCCTTGGCTGAGAGTGTCTTTGGCAGTGAAGAAAACATGATTCGTGTGGACATGAGTGAATTTATGGAAAAATTTTCCACTTCACGTTTGATTGGAGCTCCTCCAGGATATGTGGGATACGATGAAGGAGGACAGCTCACAGAGCAGGTGCGTAATAAACCTTACTCGGTTATTTTACTTGATGAAATCGAAAAAGCCCATCCAGATATTTTCAACATTATGCTACAAATTTTGGATGATGGTTTTGTTACAGATACCAAAGGGCGCAAGGTTGATTTTCGTAATACAATTATTATCATGACCTCCAATCTTGGAGCAACAGCACTTCGTGATGATAAAACAGTTGGTTTTGGTGCGAAAGCAATCGTAAAAGATTATACAGCTATGAAGGCTAGAATTATGGAAGAACTAAAGAAACACTATCGCCCTGAATTCTTAAATCGTATAGATGAAACTATTGTTTTCCATTCTCTCACGGAGAAAGAAATTGAACAAGTTGTGAAAATCATGAGTAAGTCACTTGTTTCACGCTTAAAAGAGCAAGATATTAAGGTGAGGTTTACACCAGCTGCCTTAAAAGTTATTGCAGACAAAGGCTTTGATCCTGAATATGGTGCACGCCCACTGCGTAAGGCTCTTCAACGAGAAGTTGAAGACCTTCTGAGTGAGCAACTACTCACCGGAGAAATTCAGCCGGGGAACACAGTGTCTATAGGTTCTTCTAATAAAAAAATTAGAATACAGGTTATCGATTGACTTGAAAGCGATTATATATTATAATTAAATTAGAAATAAAGAAAGGACGGTTCTTAAGACTTGACTGTCCCGCAAATGCAAAAACAGTGAAGATTCAGCAAAAGAACCGTTAAGGTAAACTCTATGATCAAATATAATATCCGTGGTGAAAATTTTGAATTAACAGATTCAATCCGCTCATATGTTGAAGATAAGGTTGGGAAACTTGAAAAATATTTCAACGATGGTCATGAAGTGACAGCCTATGTAAACCTCAAAGTATACTCAGATAAACGTTATAAAGCAGAAGTTACTGTTCCAGCTAAAAATGTAACTCTACGTGCAGAAGATACAGCAACTGATATGTATGCAGCTATTGACTTTGTTGAGGAAAAATTAGAACGTCAAATTCGTAAATACAAGACACGTGTAAATCGCAAGTCTAAAATCAATGTTCCTACAGGTCAAGCTTTTGGTGATGAGTTTGCTCCACTTGAAGAAATTGAAGAAGTGAACGAAGAACAAGTAAAGATTGTACGTACAAAGCATGTTTCCCTCAAACCTATGGATTCAGAAGAAGCGGTTTTGCAAATGGACATGTTAGGACATGATTTCTATATCTTTACAGATGCTGACACAGACAGCACGAGTGTCGTTTACCGTCGTGCAGATGGAAATATTGGTTTGATTGAAACAAACTAATCTTAGAAGTGCAGAGACTGTATCGAGTTAAAAGTCAAGCCTCAGGCTTGGCTTTTTGTATATTGGCGGCCTTATATGATAAAATGAATTTTTTTCATATAAAAACTAATACAGATTGTCACAAAAAGCAAACTGTACTAGTAAAGAAAGTGCAATCATCCGCGTATATCGCTTGAATTTAGTAAACTGTATGATATAATGAAAGAGTAATCTGAAACAGAAAGACCAAAGGAGATTTTCGATATGAAAACAGAAACTAAAGAAATCTTTGAGCAAGCCTGGGAAGGTTTTAAAGGCTCCGACTGGCGCGATAAAGCGAGCGTTACACGTTTCGTTCAAGCCAACTATAAACCTTATGATGGGGACGAGAGTTTCCTCGAGGGTCCAACAGAACGTACGCTTAAAGTAAAAGATATCATTGAAACTACAAAAGCGCATTATGAAGAAGTGGGCTTCCCATTTGATACAGATCGTGTTTCTTCTATTCACAAAATCCCTGCAGGTTATGTAGACCCTGAAAATAAAGACCTTGAGTTAATTTATGGTATGCAAAACAGTGAGCTTTTCCGCCTCAACTTCATGCCAAAAGGTGGTCTTCGTGTAGCAGAAAAAATCTTGACAGAACATGGACTCAGTGTTGATCCTGAATTGCATGATATTTTGGATACAACAATGACTTCTGTAAATGATGGTATCTTCCGCGCTTATACATCAGCTATTCGTAAAGCGCGTCATGCACATACAGTAACTGGTTTGCCAGATGCCTATTCACGTGGACGTATCATCGGTGTTTACGCACGTCTTGCGCTTTATGGTGCAGACTACTTGATGAAAGAAAAAGCACGCGAGTGGGATGCAATCACTGAAATCAACGACGAAAACATTCGTCTTAAAGAAGAAATCAACATGCAATACCAAGCACTTGACCAAGTGGCTAAGTTTGGTGATCTTTACGGACTTGACGTTCGTCGTCCAGCCTTGAACACGAAAGAAGCTATCCAATGGATCAATATTGCTTACATGGCTGTATGTCGTGTAATCAACGGTGCGGCAACTTCACTTGGCCGTGTGCCAATCGTTCTTGATATCTTTGCTGAACGTGACCTTGAACGTGGTACATTCACAGAAAAAGAAATTCAAGAATTCGTTGATGATTTCGTGTTGAAACTTCGTACAATGAAATTCGCGCGTGCTGCTGCCTACGATGAACTTTACTCTGGTGACCCAACATTCATCACAACATCTATGGCTGGTATGGGTAATGACGGTCGTCACCGTGTTACAAAAATGGACTACCGTTTCCTTAACACATTGGATACTATCGGTAACGCTCCAGAACCAAACTTGACTGTTCTTTGGTCTGACAAATTGCCACATGCCTTCAAACGCTATGCAATGTCAATGTCTCATAAACACTCTTCTATCCAATATGAAGGTGTAGAAACAATGGCTAAAGAAGGATACGGCGAAATGTCATGTATCTCATGCTGTGTATCACCACTTGATCCAGAAAACGAAAACGAACGTCACAACCTCCAATACTTCGGAGCGCGTGTTAACGTTCTGAAAGCAATGCTTACTGGTTTGAACGGTGGATATGACGATGTTCATAAAGACTACAAAGTGTTCGACATCGAACCTGTAACTGACGAAATCCTTGACTACGATACAGTTATGGAAAACTTTGACAAATCATTGACTTGGTTGACAGATACTTATGTGGATGCGATGAACATCATTCACTATATGACGGATAAGTACAACTATGAAGCCGTTCAAATGGCCTTCTTGCCAACGCGCGTTCGCGCCAACATGGGCTTCGGTATCTGCGGTTTCGCCAATACAGTTGACTCACTTTCCGCAATCAAATATGCTAAAGTTAAAACAATTCGTGATGAAAACGGCTATATCTACGACTACGAAGTTGAAGGCGACTTCCCACGTTACGGTGAAGACGATGACCGTGTAGATGATATCGCTAAACTTTTGATGAAGATGTACTACGAAAAATTAGCTTCACACAAGCTTTACAAAAATGCTGAAGCTACAGTTTCACTCTTGACCATTACTTCAAACGTTGCTTACTCTAAACAAACAGGTAACTCACCCGTTCATAAAGGTGTATTCCTCAACGAAGATGGTTCAGTGAATAAGTCTAAAGTAGAATTCTTCTCACCAGGTGCTAACCCATCAAACAAATCACGTGGGGGATGGCTCCAAAACTTGAACTCACTGTCTAAGCTTGACTTTGCACATGCAAACGACGGTATCTCATTGACAACTCAAGTTTCACCACGCGCTCTTGGTAAAACACGTGACGAACAAGTAGAGAATCTGGTTCAAATTCTTGATGGCTACTTTACTCAAGGTGGTCAACACGTTAACCTTAACGTTATGGACCTCAAAGATGTCTACAGCAAGATTATGGCTGGTGAAGACGTTATTGTCCGTATCTCTGGTTACTGTGTAAACACTAAATACCTTACACCAGAACAAAAACAAGAATTGACTGAACGTGTCTTCCACGAAGTTCTTTCACAAGATGATAACGAAGTAATGCACACTTCTAATATTTAAAACAGTAAAAACAATTTATCTTTCAGATAAGTTGTTTTTTTATATTCTTTCTAAAATAAGCAGGTAGGAAATCGCTTTTACTAAAAAGTAGCTTCCTTGATTTTCCTGCTATAATTAGAGTCTAAAAATATCTAAAAATTGGACCTATAGAGCAATCTACATTTGATGAAATCAAAGTAAAAGCCCAGCCCTTTACTGATAAGCTTTTAGATGAAATGAAAAAAGTAGGAATTGAACACCCTGTAGTTAATTTGAAAATCCTTGATGAAAATAAAAATCAATTCAAAGGGAGTGAGCATCTAACAACTACATATCGACTGACCAAGTAAAGAATTATTAATAAAGTTTTATCTATGCTTGCATTTTTATATTCTCTAAACTGACAGATATACAAAGTACAAAAAACCAAGAGTTTAGGGGAATTCTTGGTTTTATCCTTAGATTTTGATTTTTTCTTCGGAAAAGTAGACAGGACGTTATCCGGTTCAAGTCTCTCCATAGAATCAGCAGCACAGGTTAACACTGTATGAGCTATGACTGAGAGCTTATATGGAGAGACAAATATAATTAAGAGGGATGTGAAATCCAGCTGAATAACCCTCGTTATCGACATACTGATATTCAGGAGAAGCTGTCTACTAAACCAATAGATAAATAGATAGAAAGGTTAACCTAGTACCGGAACGATAATTCTGCTATAATAAAGCTATGAATAAAGTAATCGGTTTGACAGGTGGAATAGCTTCTGGGAAATCAACAGTGGTTGATTTTTTGCGTTCTCAGGGTTATCCTATTATTGATGCAGATCAAGTAGTGCGAGAACTACAGGCACCTGGAGGGCTGCTCTATCAAGCAATCATGCAAGAGTTTGGTGGCACGTATTTTGATGAAAAAGGACTTTTGAACCGTCGGAAGTTAGGAGATTTAGTTTTTTCAGATGACGAAGCACGGGCAAAACTTGCAGATTTGCAAAATCACATCATTCGTCAAGAGATTTATGACAGACGTAAGGCGCTACTCCACAAAGATAAATCAGGGAAAGCCCTTTTTATGGATATTCCTTTGCTTATTGAGCAAGGTTATGATGGTTTTGATGAAATCTGGCTAGTAGCGGTGCCTGAGGAAGTCCAGATTGAACGTATAATGGCAAGAGATAAGATGACAGAAGCAGAAGCGAAAGCCCGTATTCGAGCTCAGATGCCTTTGTTAGAAAAGAAAAAATATGCGACACGCATTATTGACAGTTCGGGAAAAATTTCAGAAACAAATGAAAAAATTCGAGAACTTTTAAAAACGATAGAAATAGAAAAGAGGAAGTGACACGAGTAAGTCAGCAAAAAATAAAAATGTAAATTGGAAACAAAATTTATGGGTGACATGGATTGGATGTTTTATTGTGGGTTCATCTTTTTCTTTAGTGATGCCTTTTTTACCACTCTATATTCAAAGTTTAGGCGTCACTGGAGCCAATGTGGAGTTATTTTCTGGATTAGCCTTTGCTTCAACAGCTTTGGTATCCGGGCTGGTAGCTCCAATGTGGGGGAAACTTGCGGATAAATATGGCCGAAAACCGATGATGGTAAGAGCTTCTTTTGCGATGACCTTTACAATGTCTGCTATAGCTTTCTCACATCAGATGGGCGGTTATTGGTGGCTTCTCCTCATGCGGAGCCTCATGGGCTTCTTCTCTGGCTTTATCCCCAACTCAACGGCGATGATTGCCTCACAAGCACCGAAAGAACGCTCCGGTTATGCTCTGGGAATTTTATCCACTGCCATGATTACAGGAACTCTGATTGGTCCCTCTATCGGAGGTCTACTTGCGCAGTGGTTTGGAATGGCCAATGTCTTTCTTATCGTTGGTGCACTTTTAGCTTTGGCGACACTTTTGACAGTTTTCTTTGTTCATGAAAACTTTGAACCCGTGGCTAAAAGTGAAATGCTTTCTACAAAAGAAATTATCAGTCGTGTAGGGGACAAACATATCCTTTTTGGCTTGCTGATTACCAGCTTTATTATTCAAGTGACAACACAATCTATAGAGCCCTTTGTCACCTTGTATATCAAGACATTGACAACAAATACAAATAATTTGATGTTCATCTCTGGGCTCATCGTTTCAGCTGTCGGCCTTTCAGCCATGATGTCATCAAGTACTCTGGGAAAATTGGGAGACAAGTATGGCGCGCATCGTTTAATCTTGCTTGGCTTAGTTTTTAGCTTCGCCATGTATTTACCAATGGCTTTTGTACAGACGCCTTTACAGCTCGGTTTGCTGCGATTCATGCTTGGCTTTGGTACAGGAGCCCTTATGCCTTCCGTGAATTCACTTTTAGCAAAGATTACTCCAAAAGAAGGCGTTTCGCGGATTTTTGCTTACAATCAAATGTTCTCTAACTTTGGAGTAGTTGTAGGTCCGCTTCTTGGTTCAGCCATTGCGGGATGGGTTTCCTATCGGATGGCCTTTGTCGTAACAAGCCTCTTTGTCGTGCTTAATTTCTTCTGGTCCCTGATTAATTTCCGGAAATACTTAAGGAAACGGAGTATAGTAGAATGAGAGTGAAAATAACATTAGCTTGCACAATCTGTAAAAGTAAAAACTATATAAGCAGTAAAAATAGAAGCAGTCATCCAGGAAAGGTAGAAACAATGAAGTTTTGTCCAAAAGAGCGGATGGTAACGCTCCACCGTGAGATATAAACTTTAGACATCAAGTTTTACCCTTAACTTTTAAAATAATTGCACATCTCTAAAAATGATTCTGGAAAAATGTTATAATAAAAAATGTTAAAAATAATAGAAATGAAATGATAACCTAAAATGAAAGATGGATTGAAGAAAGCAAACTTCCTGAATTATTCTATTTTAATTCCTTATCTGATTATGTCAGCCATAGGACTTGTAATGGTTTTTTCAGCAACAGTTCCCTATCAGCTGGCGCGAGGACTTTCGCCTTATAGGATGGCGATCAGTCAGGGAGCTTTCATGCTCCTGAGTTTTATTGCCATTGCTGTTATTTATCGCATGAAGCTTCGTGCGCTTAAAAGTAGGAAAATGATTGGCTGGGTCCTTTTCCTGCTGATTGCATCCATGATTTATGCACGAGTTGGACCGGGAACGTATGCCAATGGAGCCCATGGCTGGATTCCGATTCCAGGAGTTGGTACCATTCAGCCTGCTGAATATGCAAAGTTTTTCGTGGTCTGGTATCTGGCTTCTGTTTTTTCAGAAAAACAAGAAGAAATTTATGAAAAAGATATTTCAGCTGTGTTCAAGGGCAAAACCATCTGGCAAAAGGTGTTTGGAGGCTGGCGTTTTTGGATATTTTTAATGCTGGGTATCTTGCTCTTAATGCCTGATATAGGTAATGCAACCATTATGGCTTTGATTACTGCTGTAATGGTTGCTTCTAGCGGCATTTCTTGGCGCTGGTTTAGTGGTTATGGAAAGATGCTGTTAACAGCATCAGTCGCGTTTATCGTTTATCTCTACGCAGTTGGGGGAGATGTTATACCAGGACACTATGTTAATGCTCGATTTAAAGCCATGGTTAACCCTTTTTCGGGTTTATCCACTTACGGGCATCAACTTGCTAATTCTTATTATGCTGTGAGCAATGGAGGCTGGTTTGGACGAGGTCTAGGTAATTCGATTGAAAAAAATGGTTATCTGCCAGAAGCTCATACAGATTTTATCTTTTCTATTGTCATTGAAGAGTTAGGCTTGATTGGGGGGATTATCGTTTTGGGTGTATTGTTCTTTATGATTGCACGCATCCTACAAGTCGGTATCCGCGCAAAAAATGCCTTTAATTCACTCATTTGTATTGGGATTGGCTCGACTCTTTTGATTTCAGTATTTATCAATATTGGTGGAGCTTTTGGAATCATTCCTGAAACAGGAGTAACTTTTCCTTTCTTGTCACAAGGTGGCTCTTCTTTCCTTGTCTTGTCGCTGGGAATTGCCTTTGTTCTAAATATTTCAGCAGATGAGAAGCGAAGAGAGGTAAGGGAACTTTCAAGTACATATGTCAGAAATACTTAATTTTAAGTGAAATGCTAAAGTCAAAAAAGCTAATAAAATTAGCTTTTTTTATAAAATTTGTATGTTGTGAAAATTCTTAATTTGGTTGCTGATGTTTTATAACCCTCTATGTCCGTAACGTTCGGAAACGAGGCGTTCAAAAGCTTTCTCGATAAGACATTTGCCAGATTTTTACGCTTTCCTCAGCGAGAAATACATCATTTTTCTTACGGCAAGACGTAACATACTTGTAATGTCATGGCGTGTGGGGTAAAATAGTACTTTAGAGGCTATAAAATATCATCAACCATATTAAACAACACACAACACAACATATAGGGAATTAAAGATAGGGGATTATATGAAAAAATTGCTCGTTGCCAACCGTGGTGAAATTGCCATCCGTGTTTTTCGTGCCTGTAATGAACTGGGATTGTCCACTGTGGCCATCTATGCAAAAGAAGATGAGTACTCTGTACACCGTTTCAAAGCAGACGAAGCATACTTAGTCGGACAAGGTAAAAAACCGATAGATGCTTACCTTGATGCGGATGATATTATTCGTATTGCTCTAGATGCAGGAGCGGATGCAATTCACCCAGGATACGGTTTGCTTTCTGAAAACTTAGAATTTGCGACAAAAGTCCGTGAAGCTGGCTTGGTTTTTGTGGGGCCAGATTTAAAACACTTGGATATTTTTGGCGATAAAATTAAAGCTAAGAAAGCAGCGGATTTGGCACAAATTCAAGGTATTCCAGGGACTGATGGCGCTGTCGATTTGGATGGGGCCCTTGCCTTTGCTGAAACCTATGGTTACCCTGTCATGATAAAAGCAGCTCTCGGTGGCGGCGGACGTGGAATGCGTGTTGCTCGCAACGATGAAGAAATGCGTGACGGTTATGTGCGTGCCAAGTCAGAAGCCCAAACAGCTTTTGGATCAGCAGAAATTTATGTTGAAAAATATATTGAAAATCCGAAGCATATCGAAGTACAGATTTTGGGAGATACGCATGGCAATATTGTTCACCTCCACGAGCGAGATTGTTCTGTACAACGCCGAAATCAAAAAGTTATTGAAATTGCTCCAGCAGTAGGGCTAAGGCCAGAATTTCGTGAGGAGATTTGTCAGGCAGCTGTCCAACTTTGTAAAGCAGTCGGCTATGTCAACGCAGGTACAGTCGAGTTTTTGGTAAAAGATGAGGAATTTTACTTTATCGAAGTAAATCCACGTGTACAAGTTGAACATACGGTTACGGAGATGATTACAGGCGTTGATATTGTCATAGCACAAATCTTAATCGCACAAGCTAAAGATATTCACCGTGACATTAAAATCCCAGCACAAGAAGCAATTCCATGTTTAGGCGCGGCTCTTCAATGTCGTATTACAACTGAAGACCCTGAAAATAACTTTCTCCCAGATACGGGTAAAATCAATACCTATCGTTCACCAGGTGGTTTTGGTGTGCGCTTAGATGTGGGGAATGCTTATGCTGGCTACGAAGTGACACCCTATTTTGACAGTCTCCTCGTAAAGGTATGTACACATGCGACTAATTTTGAAGATGCTGTACATAAGATGCAGCGTGTATTAAGAGAGTTCCGAATTCGTGGTGTGAAAACAAATATACCTTTCTTGGAAAATGTGATTGAAGATGAACAATTTACGAGCGGTCAAGCGACAACAACCTTCATTGACACTACACCTCAGCTTTTTAACTTCTCACACAAACGTAACCGTGGAACAAAAATCTTGAAGTATATCTCGAATATTACAGTCAATGGTTTTCCGGGAATTGATAAAACAGAAAAGCGTTATTTTGACCAAGCAAGACAGCCTAAAATTGAGCAGTCTGACCGTCCAACGACTAAACATATTCTTGATCAAGAGGGAGCTGAAGCAGTGGTTGACTTTGTCAAAGCTTCCGACGAAGTGCTTCTTACAGATACAACTTTTCGTGACGCTCACCAAAGTCTTTTAGCAACGCGCTTACGCCTTCAAGACATGAAAGGCATCGCGACAGCTGTTGACCAAGGGCTTTCTGACTTGTTCTCTGTTGAGATGTGGGGCGGCGCGACCTTTGATGTAGCCTACCGTTTCTTGAATGAATCTCCTTGGTATCGCCTGCGAAAACTTCGTGAACAAATGCCCAATACACTTTTCCAGATGTTATTCCGTGGTTCAAACGCTGTCGGCTATCAAAATTATCCAGATAACGTCATTCAGGAGTTTATCCGCAAAGCAGCAGCAGAAGGTATTGACGTTTTCCGTATCTTTGACAGTCTCAACTGGCTACCGCAGATGGAAAAGTCCATTCAAACTGTGCGAGATACAGGAAAGATAGCGGAAGCGACCATCTGTTATACAGGTGATATCTTAGATAAGACACGTCCCAAATATGATATAAAATATTACAAAGACTTGGCCAAAGAGCTGGAAGCTACGGGTGCACATATCTTAGCAATCAAGGATATGGCTGGCGTGTTGAAACCCCAAGCTGCTTATGCTCTTATATCAGAGTTAAAAGAAACAGTAGATTTACCGATTCATCTGCATACGCATGATACAGCAGGAAACGGAATTATCACCTATTCAGGTGCTATTAAAGCAGGTGTCGATATTGTGGATGTGGCTACGGCTTCACTTGCTGGTGGTACCTCCCAGCCATCCATGCAATCACTTTACTATGCCTTGGAACATGGGGGACGTCATGCGGCGCTCAATATTGCTAATGCAGAACAGATTGACCATTATTGGGAAGACACACGCCGGTACTACGCGCCTTTTGAAGCAGGGATTACTAGCCCTAAGACGGAAGTTTATAGGCACGAAATGCCAGGGGGACAATACACCAATCTTAAGGCACAAGCTGCTGCTGTAGGACTTGAAGCACGTTTTGATGAAGTCAAGGCTATGTATAGCACAGTGAATATGATGTTTGGTGATATTATCAAGGTTACACCAAGTTCAAAAGTTGTTGGAGATATGGCGCTCTTTATGGTACAAAATGACCTCACTGAAGAAGATGTCTATGCGAGGGGAGAGGAGCTGAGTTTCCCTGAGTCAGTTGTATCTTTCTTCCGAGGAGATATTGGTCAACCCGTGGGCGGCTTCCCAGAAAAGTTACAATCTCTTATCTTGAAAAATAAAAAGGCATTGACAGACCGTCCAGGCCTCCATGCTCCAGCGGTCGACTTTGCTCAAGTCCAGCAAGAGCTGTCAGAAAAGTTGGGCTATCCAGCGGAAGAACATGAGGTTTTGAGTTACATCATGTATCCGCAAGTTTTCTTGGATTACCAAAAAATGCAGGATGCTTTTGGCTCCGTCACCTTGCTTGACACCGAAACTTTCTTGCATGGTATGCGTATGGGTGAACAGATTGAGGTACAGATAGAAAAAGGAAAAACTTTGATTATCCGCCTCGATGAGATTGGTGAACCAGATATCTCTGGAAACCGTGTACTCTTCTTCAACCTCAACGGTCAAAGAAGAGAGATTAGTGTCAATGATCATTCCATTAAGACACAAGTTGTAGCGAAACGTAAAGCAGATAGTGCAGACTTTCATCAGATAGGTGCAACGATGCCTGGTTCTGTTTTAGATATCTTGGTTAAGGAAGGTGAACAAGTTAAAAAGGGACAAGCACTTATGGTTACTGAAGCGATGAAGATGGAGACAACGATCGAAGCACCGTTTGATGCTAAGGTCAAAGCTATCCATGTCGTTTCTGGCGAAGCCATACAAACCAAGGACCTCCTTATCGAATTAGTCTAATAAAAATTTAACCGAGCAACATCTAAATACCAGACTTTCATGGGACAGATTTCAAAATCTATCACATGGAGGTCTTTTTTTATGCTCAACTATTTCAGAAGATGAGTGAATTCGTTTATTGCGACGAGATGAGTTGAACGCCTGTTTTCTCATCAAACACTCATTTCATTTGACCTTTTTTTTTTTTTTATACTATAGACTCAGAAAGTAAACGTAACATTAGAAATGTATATGTAATGAAAATATAAAAGTACAGGTTACGTCAAAGGAGGAGTTTATGACACCAGAAAAGAAAAACCATCGGCGGCTGCGCAACCTCGCGCTCCTGTCCCTCTTATTGCTCTTGGTAGGCGGCACCTTCGCCTTCCAAGCCTTCAACCAGCGGGCCATCAATGACCGGCTGAATGAAGTGGACATCAATGTCGGTGGCCGTGTCCACGACTACTACAACCGAGACACCGAAAACAAGGACGTCTTCGTGGAAAACTACGGCGAACGGCCAATCATGGCCCGGATACGCCTGTCCGAGTTCCTCGAAACCCGACAACGTGACGAAACGGACTTCACGCCCTTGATCGCAGGGACCAGCCGTGACGATGTAGAAAACTGGACCACATGGATTCCAAGTGCAGGCAATATCAATGACCGTGAAAATAGCAATGCCTCAAACGCCTTTGACCAGTATGCCAGCCTCATCTTTGGTTGGGAACGTTCAGGTCAAGATGCTCCATGGTATATGCCCACCTTCAACCATGACAACCTGGATTTAAGAACAGCAGCGGCAGGACATGCGCGGGACTGGATTGAAGGGAACGGTGCTACAGATGCGGTCACAGACGGCGCGACACACCCGGGAGACGGTATTGATGCTTACTGGTCAGCAAACGAAAACTTTGACAACAGTGGTCCAATCTGGCCGGGAGAAGAAGTGACCAACCAAACTGCCCAAAACCTCCCACAAGACCGTGCCCCAATGACCATGAACCAGTGGAGCAACTTACCTAACGAAGACAAGATAGGCAACTTCTGGGTGGTTGACCACAACACGGGTTGGGCTTACTGGGCCAACAGACTGAACAGTGGGCAAGCCAGCTCTTACCTGCTTGATGCAGCGGAGATGACAGCTGCCATTGAGGACAAGGTTTTTAACGGCTTTTACTACTATGGGATTCATGTTGAGAGTGGCTTAGTCAGTCCTGACCAGCATGAGGAGTTCCTCAATGATGGGGAGCAACACCATGCAGAACTGGCAGACCTTCTCCGTGGTATCCAGAACGGAGTGATGTACGATGACGGACCGAACCCACTGCCTAATGAAGACAGTGCACCAGCAGCCTTTGACTTTTCGACCATGCGCCCGGGTCGTATCTTTACCATGGCAGGAGAGCAGTACCGCTACCTTGAAAACATGGGTTCTGGGAATCATATGATTATCCGGAATGAGGCGATACGCAATACGAGCTTCGTAGAGCAAGCAACAGTTTTAGAAGACTTTTATAATCAATCTCTTACTCAAGCTGTTAAAGATATGGTTGCTCCTGTGTCAATAGCCGATGAAGTACCTAGGTTAAGGTTTGCTGTTGTGTCTTGGCCGGAAGGAGGTCCTTATGTCCGTTGGTTACCTACTAATTGGGATGAGCCTCATCCAGAGGTGGATGTGGCTCGGGCAGATGTGACTACTGTCAATCAAGCGGAGGGTGTACCACAAGCTTTCTCTCTTTCTCTTGCGGATGTTATCCGGTTGTCAGGTGAAGGGCGAGGTTTTCCTCATCATGCAGGGCGTGTAGGTGGACATAATACATGGTGGTCATTGCGTACTGCAGGTCATGGTGAATCTGCTTGGACTATACGTTGGGGAGGATTTAGAGGTAACTTGCACGGCACTTTCCCAGGAACAACGAGTGATGACTATGGTGGTGTCCGTCCCGCCCTCATCATCAACTCTTCCAACTAAGAAATAAATATACAAAACAAAAAATCACTCAAGGTAGCATTTTTGCATGCGACAGTCTGAGTGCTTTTTGCTTGTTCTGTTTTTAAGTTTATTTCATTTTACGAGACAGCTCTCGTTTTTCTTAAACCGAACAAGACTTCATTGACAAAATATTCCGATTGAGTGAAGCTAAAAAGAAAGCAATTACTGTTCGGAAGGACTGTATTGAGAAACAGTTTCCCTGTTTTTCTGCTATAATAAGGTTATGACAACTTCAAACTTAGACCGTATCTCCAATGTTATACGCACGCAAGATATTTTGCGCCGACATAACTTTAATTTTAAGAAAAAATTTGGTCAAAACTTCCTGACTGACCATAATATTTTGGAAAAAATTACAGCAACGGCAGAGCTCTCTAAACAAGTGAATGTGATTGAGATTGGACCAGGTATTGGCTCTCTAACTCAGTATTTGCTTGAAGAAGCGGCGGAAGTCATGGCTTTTGAAATTGATAAAAGCTTGATTCCGATTTTGCAAGAAACTCTGGCATCTTACGATAATTTTCAACTGGTGAACGCAGATATTTTAAAAGTAGATATTCAGGAACACATAAAGCACTTTAAAAATCCTAACTTGCCTATAAAAGTTGTGGCTAATCTTCCTTACTACATCACAACGCCGATTCTCATGCATTTGATTGAGTCGAAGGTTCCCTTTACAGAATATGTAGTTATGATGCAAAAGGAAGTGGCTGACCGCATTGCAGCTCGACCAAGTACAAAAGCTTACGGTTCGCTTTCGATAGCAGTGCAGTATTACATGGAAGCCAAAGTGGCATTCACAGTACCCCGAACAGTCTTTGTACCTGCTCCTAATGTGGACTCGGCCATTTTAAAAATGACCCGACGTGCACAACCACTGGTTGTTGTTAAGGATGAGGATTTCTTTTTCAATACAATGCATAGCGCTTTTGTCCACCGCCGTAAGACTTTAATAAACAATCTGCAATCTGCCTTTGGCAAAGACAAAAAAACGCAAATTCTAGAACTGCTCGCGCAAGCGGATATTTCTCCAAGTATTCGTGCAGAAGCACTTTCAATCCCCGAATTTGCTCGTTTAGCGGATGCTCTACTCCCACTGAAAGAAGGTTAAACTGATGGACAAGCTATCGAATATTTTTCAAGCTATAAAAGATGACCCACAAAACGCGGCCTATACAGAGCAGGGGATTGATCCTCTTTACTCTGTTCATCCAGAGGCAAAAATTCTCATTGTTGGTCAAGCACCAGGGAGACAAGCGCAGGAAAGTCATCTTTTCTGGAACGATCACTCAGGAGAGCGTCTTCGTGACTGGCTGGGGATTTCTTATGAGACATTTTATAGTTCAGACAAGCTGGCTATCTTACCCATGGATTTTTATTTTCCGGGTAAGGGAAAGTTTGGAGATTTGCCGCCACGCAAAGGCTTTGCTGAAAAGTGGCACAAATTACTGATTGACGAAATGCCTGAACTTGAACTTATTATTTTGATCGGTTCCTATGCCATTACTTATTACCTGCATTTACCAAGAAAGATGCGGGCCACAGATGCGATTCGTGATTTTAGAAAGTATTTGCCACACTACTTCCCGATCGTCCATCCTTCCCCCCGGAACAATATCTGGTTACGCAAGAACCCTTGGTTTGAGGTAGAAGTAGTGCCAGAACTGCAAACAAGAGTAAAAAAACTCCTCGACACCTAGGACGAGAAGTTTAGTGTTTTAATAAAAGCAAAAGGGACACCCTTTAGAAGTACACACGAGGGTTTCTTTTTTTCTACTCAGCAAATTTATCATACGTCATTGTGATATGGTCAATACCTGCCTCCTTAAAAATTTCACCCTGAACTTCAAAGCCAAATTTTTCATAGAGTTCTTTTGCACTGAGTTGGGCGTGAAGGGTCAAAAGAGTAATACCAGATTTTTTTGAAAATTCAAGCAGCTGTTGCAAGAGGGCGTTCGCGTAGCCTTTACCCCGTGCTTCTTTTAAAACAGCCATGCGCTGTACCAGAGCATGTGTTTTATCGCTAGGATCGACCAAAAGACGAACGGTAGCCAAGGCCTTGCCAGCTTCATAACCTACAAAATGAACCGAATGCGCTTCGTCAACGGGACTACCAACCTCCAGTTCAAAAGGGACACCCTGTTCCTTAACAAAAACAGTATTACGGATGCGTAACGCCTCACAGTATATTTCAGACATGGTGTCACGAGTTTGCTTGATTTGCATAAATTTCCTCTCAAAATCTTGAATTTGCGTAAAAATCTTATTTCAATTATAATATAAATAACTTTAAAAAGAAAGAAAGGGTCTCTTTTCATCTTTAGGTAGATATTATGTTTAAAAACAGTAAATTATTTTTCTGGACGGTTGAGATATTAGCAGTGACGCTGCTTATTTTTATGCTTATGCAACTGGACTTTCTCTTCCAACCCATCCAAACTCTTTTAGCTTTGCTTTTCATTCCATTTATTATAGCTGGCTTTCTTTATTATATTTTCAAGCCGGTGGTTATTTTTATGGAGAAACGCTGGAAAATCAAGCGTTTCTTTGCAATTTTGATTGTTCTGCTTAGCTTACTGGGAATTGTGATTTGGAGTGTTGCTTCAATCATTCCAAATGTTGTTTCTCAGCTGACCAGCTTGATTAACGCCAGCTCAAGAGCTGTTCCTGAGCTCCGTGACTGGATTGCTTCCTTGCAAAGTGACCCACGTTTTTCTGCCTTTTATCGTCAGTTAGACATTGACAGTATAGTTAGCAATATCAATCTGTCTTATACAGATATTTTAAACAAACTGCTTCAGAATTTGACAGGAAGCTTGGGGAGCATTGTAAGCATCATTTCATCTGTGGTTATGGTTGCTATCCTAGTTCCAATCTTGCTTTACTACATGCTTAAAGACGGTGAAAAACTGCTTCCTACTCTAAAGGAGACGATTTTTAGAGAAGATCCGCTCGGCATCATCGAACTGTTAGAGAAGATGAATGCAACGATTTCTCGTTATATCTCTGGCGTGGCTTTAGACTCGCTGCTGGTTTTCATCTTTGTCTTTGTTGGTTACATGCTCTTTGGCATCCCTTATGCTTTCTTGTTTGCAAGTTTTTCAGCAATTACAAACCTCATCCCGTATGCTGGACCTTATATCGGTGTAATACCTGTTATCTTTACTTTGGCCTTTACTCAACCTTGGACAGCTGTTCTCGCAGTAACTTATGTTTTGGTCCTTCAACAGATTGACGGCAATCTCGTTTATCCAAAAATAGTAGGGAATGCTGTGAAAGTCCATCCTGTGACAGTCATGGTTTTGATGCTGGTATCTGGAAGTTTATATGGTATTCTAGGTATGATTATTGCTGTCCCTGTTTATTCACTGGTCAAAGAGATTGTGAAATTCCTTGCTGGTCTATGGCACAATCATCGTGAACAGCAAAAGAAAAAAATTATTTCAAAATAATAAATTATGGTATAATAATCTTCATATTACGAAAAAATAGGAGTAAAAATGGCACACCCTGACCCCGAGAGTAGCTCGGTAATTTTACAGATTTTGTTACTTGTTTTTCTTACTGCTTTGAACGCATTTTTCTCAGCAAGTGAGATGGCGCTCGTTTCTTTATCACGTTCACGCGTGGAACAAAAAGCGAGTGAAGGAGACAGTAAATATCAGTATTTACTGCGTGTAGTTGATAATCCGACACATTTCTTGTCGACGATTCAAGTTGGGATTACTTTCTTGAACATCTTTGCAGGTGCAAGTTTGGCTGATACTCTAGCTGCACAGCTTGCACCATTGTTTGGGGATACAAGCTTCGCGCAAACATTGAGTAAAATCATTATCTTGGTTATTTTGACTTTCTTTACAATCGTGTTTGGTGAGCTTTTCCCTAAACGTATTGCGCAAGCGCTTAAGGAAAAGGCAGCTTTAAAAATGGTTCGCCCCTTGATGAGTATAGGTGTTGTTTTAAAACCCTTTATCTGGCTCTTGACGATTACTATCAATGGCTTGGCGCGTGTTTTTCCTATCAAATTTGATAGCAGTGATGATGATATGACACGTGATGAAATCGAATATCTCGTTCACACAGATGAAACAGCGTTGGATGATTCAGAGCGTGAAATGATTACAGGTGTTTTCAGTCTTGACGAGCTTGTGGCGCGTGAAATCATGGTCCCTCGTACAGATGCCTTTATGATTGATATCAATGATGAGCCACGGGAAAATATCGAGAAAATGCTCAGCGAGTCCTACTCGCGCGTCCCAGTTTATGATGACGATAAAGACAACATCTTAGGAATTATTCATACAAAACGTCTCTTGGCCCGGGGCTTTGCGGACGGCTTTGATAACATTAATTTCCGTGAAATGCTGCAAGAACCGTTGTTTGTCCCTGAAACAGTGTTTGTGGATGACTTGATGCTGCAGATGCGTAATACGCAAAACCAAATGGCGATTTTGCTTAACGAATACGGTGGCGTTGAAGGTATCGTTACTCTGGAAGATTTGATTGAGGAAATCGTTGGTGAAATTGAGGATGAAACAGACGTTGCTGAAACAGATGTTTACAAGATTGGTGAAAACATGTATGTTGTGCAAGGGAAAATGACAATCAATGACTTCAACGACGAGTTTGGCACACATTTAGTCAATAATGATGTGGATACGATGGCCGGTTTCTTCCTTTCAGAAACAGGGCAGATTCCTGAGAAAGGGCAGCAAGTGATGTGTGAAATCGACAATGATGAGGATCATTTCTCCTTGACTAGTCTTGAAGTAGATGGAAATCGTGTATTGAAACTTCGGGTAGAGTTTGATATGGAGCCCTCTGAGTAAAGCTGTAAACGAAAAAAGAACGGGACTCGATAATCCGTTCTTTTTTTGCTTTTACGAACTTTTTTAAAACGATGAGCAAGAGGTAAAAGTAGAAGATACAGTAAAGAGTATGAAGGGGAAAGAACATTTGGCTCACATGACGGATGCTTTTTTGTGCCATTTATGGCAGTCGCTGATTATTGTGGCTGGTCTTATGGAAAAGCATTTGATAATAAGTAAGATTTGAGGTATGATAAAAGCATACCGAAAAAGAGGAAAAACTCATGACAGATATAAATATTGAAGAAGCAAAAAAAGTAACAGGCTTGGTTCATTCTACAGAGTCTTTTGGTTCTGTTGATGGTCCTGGCGTCCGTTTTATTGTTTTTATGCAAGGATGTCAGATGCGTTGCAAATATTGTCATAACCCTGATACTTGGGCCTTGAAAAACGAAAAAGCCACCACACGTACAGTAGAAGATGTGATGGAAGAGGCTTTACGTTTCCGAGGCTTCTGGGGAGAGAAAGGAGGCATCACCGTCTCTGGTGGTGAGGCTATGATGCAGATTGACTTCGTTATCGCTCTTTTCCAATGCGCCAAAAGTCTGGGAATTCACACAACTCTAGATACATCAGCCCGTCCATTTAGGACAGATGAGTATATTACCTCTCGGATAGATGACCTTCTTGAAGTGACAGACCTTGTTTTGCTTGATTTAAAAGAAATCGATTCCAAACGTCACAAAGCCTTGACTGGACATCCTAACGAAAACATTCTAGAATTCGCCCGTTACCTCTCAGATAAAGGACAAGCCATGTGGATTCGTCACGTTCTTGTTCCTGGAGAAACAGATATTGATGAGGATCTGGAAAAGCTGGGTGAGTTTGTTAAAACTCTAGATAATGTACTCAAATTTGAAATCTTGCCTTATCACACGATGGGGGAGTTCAAATGGCGTGAATTAGGTTGGAAATACCCCCTTGCTGGAGTAAAACCACCAACAAAAGAGCGTGTAGCCAATGCCAAAGAACTCATGAAGACAGAAACATATCAAGATTACTTACAGAGAATCAAATAAAAAACTTAAAGGCCCAGCTTTTAAGTTTTATTTTTATTCAAAAAATAAGAAAAGTAGCAGGTGAGATGCTTTGAAAGTGTGCGTAAATTCTCTTTTTTTGGTATAATGAGAAAAACATAAATATAAAAATGAGGTACAGAAATGTCGGATAAAATTCTCGTCTTTGGTCACCAAAAACCTGACACAGATGCAATTGCATCCTCTTATGGTTTTTCATACTTGAGCAACCACCGCCCAGTCGGTGCTTTGAATACAGAGTGTGTGGCTTTGGGTACACCAAATGAAGAAACACAATTTGCTTTGGATTATTTTGGTGTTGAAGCACCACGCGTGGTAACATCAGCAGCTGATGAAGGTGTGGACACAGTTATCTTGACGGATCACAATGAATTTCAACAATCAATCGCAGATATCGCTTCTTTAAACATCTTTGGTGTTGTGGATCACCACCGTGTGGCTAACTTTAATACAGCTTCACCTTTGTTCATGACGATTGAACCTGTTGGATCAGCTTCATCTATCGTTTACCGCAAGTTCCTTGAAGCAGGTGTGGAAATACCACGTGAAGTGGCTGGACTCTTGCTTTCAGGCCTGATTTCAGACACATTACTTTTGAAATCACCAACAACACATGCGACTGACCACAAAGTTGCAGAAGAATTGGCAAAAATTGCTGGTGTTGATCTCCAAGAATATGGGTTGGCCATGCTCAAAGCTGGGACAAACTTGGATAACAAATCAGCAGAAGAACTCATTGATATTGATGCGAAGACCTTTGAACTTAACGGCAGTCGTATCCGTATCGCTCAAGTCAATACAGTTGAAATTCAAGATGTGCTTTCTCGCTTACATGATGTCAAAGTTGCCATCAAGAAAGCGATGGAAGTTGAACATTATGATGACTTTGTCTTCATGATTACAGATATCGTAAATTCTAACTCAGAAATTGTCGAAATCGGTAGCCACAAAGATAAGGTTGAGGCAGCTTTCCACTTTACACTTGAAGACGACCATGCTTTCTTAGCTGGGGCTGTTTCACGTAAAAAGCAAGTTGTGCCGCAACTAACAGAAGAGTTCAACAAATAATGCCTATTCACGTTTTTAATAAAAATAGGCTGACACGTCAGCCTTTTTTCTTAAAACTGATTAACTATTTGGAGCTGCATGAAGATGTAACCTTGCGCCAAATCCATAAAGATTTTGAAGAAATAAAGAACATAGATCGTCAACTGGACAGTTTTATTGCGGCCAATTTTATCTGGCGTAGCGATAAGCGTTATGGCAATAATTTTAAAGTTTTTAGGGATGATGATTTTGATTTGACTTTAAAACCAATGCCACCAGCTATTTATACCTATAAAGAACCTTTCTTTGTAGAGGCGGGAAGTCAACTGGAAAGAAGGCTTAATCAGTCAATTATCCAGCAAAGTTTGAAAAACCAGACGAATGCGATTTGCTTACATTTTTCTAGCCAATATGATTTGACGACCGATAATTTATTCAACTATTTTTATAAACTGGCAAATGATTTACCATTGACGGTACTGGAGGGCGAAGTTTATCAGATTATGGGGGATGTTAATCCAGAGTACGCCCTAAAGTACATGACAAGTTTTTTGCTCAAATTTACCCGTAAATCTATTGTCAAAGCGCGTCCAGATATTTTTATCAGAGTTTTGGAGAAATACGGATATATTGAGGCGCTGGGCGAAAACACCTATAAAACTCATCTGAAGTTTGATGAGGCAGTTCAGCTTGAAGAAGTCCGTTTCAACCAAGCTCAAGACTTCATTGCTGCTCAAATTCAACAGACAAAAGTATTAAATAACTTCATTTCCATAGGAGGATAAAAATGAAATACGAAAAATTGTTACCCCGTTTCCTTGACTATGTCAAAGTGAACACACGCTCAGATGAAAATTCAACAACTGTGCCGTCAGTTCCAGCTCTTGTTGATTTTGCACACAAGATGGCAGATGAAATGCGTGCCATCGGTATTCAAGATGTTCATTATCTTGAGTCAAACGGCTATGTGGTGGGTACTATTCCAGCAACAACAGATAAAAATGTGCGTAAAATTGGTTTGATTGCCCACATGGATACGGCAGATTTCAATGCAGAAGGTGTCAATCCACAGATCCTTGAAAACTACGATGGGGAGTCTGTTATTGAACTAGGAGAGTCTGGTTTTAAACTTGATCCAGCTGAATTTCCTAACTTGAAAAACTATAAGGGGCAAACCCTCATTCATACTGATGGTACAACCTTGTTAGGTGCTGATGACAAAGCGGGTATTGCTGAAATTATGACGTTAGCAGACTATTTGATTAATGTCAACCCTGAGTTTGAACACGGCGAGATACGCATCGGTTTTGGTCCTGATGAAGAAATCGGAACAGGAGCTGACCGCTTTGACGTTGAAGACTTCAATGTTGACTTTGCTTATACAGTGGATGGTGGTCCACTCGGTGAGTTGGAATATGAAACATTCTCAGCTGCTGGTGCTGTCTTGGAGTTCCAAGGTAAAAATGTTCATCCCGGTACAGCTAAGAATACTATGGTCAACGCCTTGCAGTTGGCAATAGATTACCATACACAATTACCGGACTTTGATCGTCCAGAAAAAACAGAAGGACGAGAAGGCTTCTTCCATCTTTTGAAACTGGACGGTACTGTTGAAGAAGCACGTGCACAGTATATCATCCGTGACCATGATGAAGATAAGTTTAATGCACGTAAAGCATTGATGCAAGATATTGCGGACAAGATGAATGCTCAACTTGGTTCAGAGCGTGTAAAAGCAACAATCAAAGACCAATATTACAATATGGCTAAAGTCATTGAAAAAGACATGTCCATCATCGACCTTGCAGAAGAAGCGATGAAGAACTTGGGGATTGAACCAAAAATTGAGCCTGTCCGTGGTGGGACAGATGGTTCTAAAATTTCCTTCATGGGATTGCCAACACCAAACATTTTTGCTGGTGGAGAAAACATGCACGGGCGTTTTGAGTTTGTAAGTCTGCAAACAATGGAAAAAGCTGTAGATGTTCTTTTAGAGATGCTGAAACTTAATAATATCTTGAAAAATAAAGAATAATATGCTAAAATAGTCTTAGGGCTTATAGGAAAGCCTTTCCAATAAGTTTGTTTTTTATGAACTTTTACCTTCCTTATAAATTAAAGAACAAGTCGCCTTCGGGCGACCTGTTTTAGGTTATTTTTAAAATTGTCGCACAATTGTAGTTAATTCTAGTTATGAATGTTTTATTCTATCTTTTATAGACGGAGTAAACTTTAGATTTTATGGTGGAAAGCATCATATATCTCTAGATTATGGTAATTATGCAAGTAAAATGTTTACTTGCTTTACAAAAATTTTTAATCAGCAAATCTGATTTATAAAAAAGGAGGACATTTGATGTCTGATAAAGCAAAAGGGAAGCTTTCCCTTGTCGGCTTATGCCTGATGATTTTCACCTCGGTTTATGGATTTAACAACATCCCTCGTGCATTTTACATGATGGGTTATGCTGCTATTCCATGGTACATCGTTGGAGGACTCTTCTTCTTCCTGCCCTTTGCCTTTATGGTCACTGAACTTGGTTCAGCCTTTAAGGAAGAAAAAGGAGGTATCTACTCTTGGATGGAGAAAGCGGTTGGTCCGACTTTCGCCTTCATTGGAACGTTTATGTGGTATGCCTCTTACCTCGTATGGATGGTCAATGTTTCTAATGGTATCATGGTGCCTATTACCAATATGATTTTTGGTAACTCCCTTCATGTACCAGATCCGTGGATTCTTTCACTCATCGCCATGGCTTGGATTGCTGCGATTACCTTTTTTGCCCTGCGTGGTTTGGATGCGGTCAAAAAATTCGCGACACTTGGTGGTATTGCCGTTCTCTCATTGAACGCCATTCTTTTAGTTTGTGCGCTTTTGGTCCTTATTCTTAATGGACAGCCAACAACACCGATTACTGCAGATGCTTTTGTTACAAGTCTTAACCCTAATTTCAATAATAGTTCAGCAATTGGTTTCATCGCCTTTATGGTATTTGCAATTTTTGCCTATGGCGGTGTTGAAGCCGTTGGAGGCTTGGTTGATGAAACAGACAAACCTGAGAAAAACTTTCCTCGCGGTGTTGTAACCTCAGCACTTATTATCGCTATCGGTTACTCTGTAATGATTCTCTGTGTTGGTTTCTTCATGAACTACCAAACAGGCGGAGCTTTCTACGAAGGTGTTAAAGCTGGAACAATCAATCTTGGTAATGCAGGTTACGTCACAATGCAATACCTAGGTGAAGCTTTAGGCGATGCTTTCGGATTAGATCACTCAGGTGCAGTCGCTATCGGTTCAATTCTTGCGCGTTACATGGGTCTAGCAATGCTCCTTTCATTGATGGGTGCTTTCTTCACCTTGATCTACAGCCCTGTAAAACAAATCATCTCTGGTACACCAGACAAACTGTGGCCTGGTCGTTATGGACAGCTTGATGAAGAATCAGGTTTACCTAAATTTGCAATGATGGTTCAATTTGCTATCGTGTTTGTTATCATCTTGCTTAACATGCTTATCAACCTCGGTGGTGGTGCAGAAGCAGCAGCTAAGTTCTTTGCCATCTTGACAAATATGGCCAACGTTGCGATGACATTGCCGTACCTCTTTATTGTTATTGCCTATGCAAAATTCAAACTTAATGATGATATTGAAAAACCATTTACGCTTTACAAATCTAAAGGTATTGCTATGGCAGCTGTAACTGTGACCTTCCTTGTCGTTGCTTTTGCTAATGCTTTCACAGTTATTCAACCGATCACAGATTACTTTGCTTTGCCAGTAGCGGATCGTCCAGCTGTTCTTGGGGATACTGTTCAAACCGTAGTATCGATGATTGCGGGTCCTCTTATCTTTGGTTTGGTTGCCTTCTTCATGATGAATCGTTATAAAAAACGCTATCCTGCAGAATACACTGCATTGACGGAACTTTCTGAAGACGAACTTCATAAAGAAAAATAAAGTCTATAAAAATAGGAAAACGCTCAGTTGAGCGTTTTTTTCTGTCTGAACATCTTTCCAACACGTTTCCTGTAAGCAAAGGCCTAGCTCCGCAGACAAGAACAAGCAAACAGACAAACCAAGCACCCTTTTCTCATCAAACACTCATTTCATTTGACCTTTTTTTTTTATACTATAGACTCAGAAAGTAAACGTAACATTAGAAATATATATGTAATGAAAATCTAAAAGTACAGGTTACGTCAAAGGAGGAGTTTATGACACCAGAAAAGAAAAACCAGCGGCGGCTGCGCAACCTCGCGCTCCTGTCCCTCTTATTGCTCTTGGTAGGCGGGACCTTCGCCTTCCAAGCCTTCAACCAGCGGGCCATCAATGACCGGCTGAATGAAGTGGACATCAATGTCGGTGGCCGTGTCCACGACTACTACAACCGAGACACCGAAAACAAGGACGTCTTCGTGGAGAACTATGGCAATGTGCCCCTCATGGCCCGTATCCGCCTCTCCGAGTTCATGGAGAAACGCTCAGCAGGCGATACAGACTTCACCCCTATAGTAGGTGGCACCATCCGTGACCAAGTGAACACTTGGACGGTCATGCGTCCCTCAGAGACCAATCTCAACACCCGTGTAAGTGACTCAGCTGCCTTCAACACCTATGCCAACCTGACCTTTGGTTGGACCCGCTCAGGTCAAGATGCCCCATGGTTCATACCCACCTTCAATCGGGACAACCAAGACCTGATGACCGCCTCAGCAGGGCATGCCCGTGACTGGCTCACAAGTACAGCCACAGACGGTGTCACAGACGGCGCCACGCATCCGGGAGACGGTACAGATGCCTACTGGTCCTCTGGCGACAGCTTTGACAACAGCGGACCAGTTTGGCCAGGCGAAGAAGTCACTCATGATGCCGCTCAAAACCTGCAACAAGAGCGTGCCCCAATGACAATCAGCCAGTGGGCAGCTCTCCCCAATAACCTGAAAGTCGGGAACTTCTGGGTGATTGACCACCAAACAGGCTGGGCCTACTGGGCGAACCAACTCCAAGCAGGAGAGACGACTTCTTACCTCTTGGATGCGGCTCAGATGACCGCAGCAGCGGACAGCATCCCGGGCGAATATTATTACGGTATCCATGTGGACGGGCAACTGATCAGTCCTGACCGTATCAATGATTTCTTGGCTGCAGATCCAGACTATACGCATCATGATGACTTGTCAGACTTCCTGACAGCCGTACAGAACGGTTCTATCGATAACAACTGGGGGAACCCGGGACCAGATGACAATGTTCAACCCGACCAAATCAACTTTAGTATCATGGCACCGGGGACCATCTTTACTATGGCTGGGGAGCAGTACCGTTATTTGGAGAATCAAGGTGGGGGGAATCATTTGATTATTCGGAATGACTCATTGAGAGGACATTTTCCTGTAGAACAAGAAACAGTTTTTACAAACTGGTATGCTGGTCTTGACTCAGCAGTTCAAAGTATGGTTCAACCTGTAGCAAATGTATTTACAACTGCCTATGTGAGACCTGAAAATCTCGATTGGAGTGATCCATCAAGATGGCAAATACTTAATCTGGATGCTTTCCCTGATATTGCAGCAGATATTAGTACAGTTGATTCAACAGGGACTTCTCGTGCTTTCGCACTTTCGATGGCAGACATTGTACGTCTATCCGGCCCAGGGCGCGCTTTTACAAGTAATGGAAATCGTGCAGGTATAGGCCCCAGCTGGTGGTCCCTACGCACTCATTCTAGCGCAGGGGCTGGTCGTTGGATAGTAGGTTCCAGTGGCGGATTAGGCGCTTGGTCAACCCAACATCCTAGCTTAAATGACGGAGGAGTCCGTCCCGCCCTCATCATTAACCCCTCAATCTAAAGAAAAAATATTCCATAAAATGAGAAAGAAAAAATCCCACCAGACTTGGTAGGGATTTTTGAGTTGCCTTTATTTCAAACTATTAGCTTCCATGATTTCATCAATGAAGCCGTATTCCAGTGTTTCTTGAGCAGTCATCCAGTTGTCGCGTTCTGCATCTGCGTGAACTTTTTCTACAGATTGACCAGAGTTTTCGGCCAAGATTTTTTCCAAAGTGTGACGGGTTTTGAGCAAATGCTCAGCAGCGATGGCCATATCTGTTTGCTGTGTACCACCACCAGTACCGCCCATAGGTTGGTGAATCATATATTCGGCGTGTGGCAACATGAAACGTTTGCCTTTTGTACCACTAGAAGCGATGATTGTACCCATAGATGCAGCAATACCCATAACAATAGTTTGCACGTCAGACTTGATGAAGTTCATAGTATCAACGATAGCAAGTCCAGCAGAAACAGAACCACCAGGTGTGTTAATATAGAGGTAAATATCCTTTGTACTGTCTTGGGCATCCAAGAAGAGGAGTTGAGCAATGATGGAGTTTGCCATGCCATCCTCAACTGGTCCAGTCAACATAATGATGCGGTCTTTCAGCAAACGGCTGTAAATGTCATAGGCACGTTCACCACGACTTGATTGCTCAATAACAGTAGGTACTAAATATCCCATAGATAAGTCTCCTTTTTCAATGTTTTATTCTATTATAAAGTAAAGGTCAAAAAAGGTCAAAAAATAAGCATGCTTGATATGAAAGAAGCTCTGGCTATAATAAAACCGATGTTAAACAGAAAAATATTTCTAATTCCATAACAAACCTTACCGTTGTAAAAGAGTATAATAAGAGCAGGAGGAAAAATGATGAAAATTGAACATGTAGGTATCTGGGTAAAAGACTTGGAAACGATGAAAGAGTTTTACGAAATTTATTTTTCAGCAAAGGCGGGACAAAAATACCATAATCCTAAAACAGGATTTACTTCCTACTTTATGAGTTTTGCAGAAGGTGCCCGCGTGGAACTCATGCACCGTGCAGACATACAAGAGCTTCTCCCTGAAGGACTAGGCTTTGCTCATCTTGCAATGCATGTTGGTAATGAACAAGGAGTTAACCAACTCGCTCAGCGTTTTTCAGAAAATGGTTATGAAATTTTATCAGGTCCTAGAAGGACAGGAGACGGTTATTATGAGGCTGTAGTTCGTGATCCCGAGGGCAATAAAATCGAAATTACAGCTTAAGCCTAAAATTTTTTAAAGAAATAAGTTTTAAAAAATTAGTCATTTTGCTATAATAATAGTATGAATTCAGAACTTATTATTTCGATGCTTGTTGCTATGATTGCAGGAGCTTGGCTTTTTATTGCAGGGATGTATATTTACAAGCGCTACGATGAAAATCGCTATAAAAAGCGCTTGGCTATTGAGAAACTTTTACGTGAGATTGAAGTCCGCAATACTTTAAACCAAAAGATTATTGAAATTCTAAACCGTCCAATCATTGGAGATGACGAGGCTATCGTAAATCCTCAAAGTGATGTAAAAGTTCCTTTTTATGACTATAATTTTTTGAAAAATTACACTTCTATGTATAATTTGTACATTCCAGCTTATTTCTTGAGTACTTTTTTCAAGAATCTTTCTCAGCACTTGGCTGTTTTCGAAGATGAACAAGATTTGAAAAATGGAGGCTATATTTTCAAGGAAGCTCGTCCAATTTTCGAGAACTTTTCTGTTCAAATTACAGAGGATATTGAGGCCAAGAAAAAGGAACTAGAGAACGCAAAAAACATTTACCCATCCATGCTGAAACGCCAGCATTACAACATTTAAATACTTTCTAAAAATCTGTCCAATAGGATAGATTTTTTTAGAATAAAAGGGAAAAGGGTCTTTTTTTTATCTGTCAATTGTGCTATAATAGCAAATGCTAATACCGCTAGGTATTATAAATATAGATGTGGATTTTTCCATAATAATATAAAGAAGTAATATGAAGGAGAGAGGGATGCTTACTATTTATACAGCCCCATCTTGTACGAGTTGTAAAAAAGCTAAGACTTGGTTGACTTATCACAACATTCCATTTCAAGAGCGTAATCTCATCGGCGATCCGCTTTCAGCAGAAGAAATTAGCCGCATTCTTGAAAAATGTGATGATGGTGTTGAGGGGCTCATTTCTAGTCGTAATCGTTTTGTTAAGACACTGGGTGTTGATTTTGAAGACCTATCGCTTTCCGCAGCCATCAAAATCATTTCTGAAAATCCACAAATCATGCGTCGTCCGATTATCATGGATGAAAAACGCCTGCATGTAGGATACAATGAAGAAGAGATTCGTGCTTTTCTGCCACGCACAGTACGTATTTTAGAAAATGGAGGCGCTCGCTTACGCAACGCCATCTAAAAAATGCAATTATTTATAAACGCCCATGGAGGCGTTTTTTGCTTACCAGCACGTCAAAAAGTAAACAAGCAGCCAAGGAAATTTTCATAGAGTGGAGCCATTTTGCAAATCTTACTCCAGTGATGGGACAATTCTCCAAATGCAAGGCCTTGTCCCGTTTCCTACTGTGACAAATTGACCATAGACTCCGACTTCGTTCGCTTTCTTGTCGAAAAATTTATAGATGTTTTGGTTAGGGTAGAAGGGGTCACTTTTCACGAGGACAGCAAAAGCAGTTGCATCTTTTGGTTCTCCTAAATAAAGGGAGCCACTCGAGGAGATAACGACATAGTTCCGGTAGGCGGAGAAAGTATGTCCAAATCTTATATAAACTCGCCCGTGACCTGCATCTTTGAAATAAACCTCCTTACGATTACTGAGGGAAACGTAATCCCAGTTATGATCCCAACTTAGATATGTTTCCAAGCCTAAGTTACCTAGAAAATGGTTGTCATAATCAAAGAGACGAAAATACAAAGGTGTATCAAGAGGCAAGCTGTTTTCTGTTTTTAAAGAAGCGGTGCTGTTTTTATGAGCATCAGCTGTGGCTGTAGTCAGAGGTGCAGATAAAGTAAAGATATAGAGCACTGTTAATAACATAGCAGCTCCTGAAATTAATTTCTTGAACATGGTTCTTCTCCTAAAATTTTTTGACATGAACTTGATTCCCTTTGAGAGCAAATCTATAGTGATATTGCATTGTTATGGATGAGAGTGAGGCCCAGTTTCTAAGTGTACGTGGTGAGAGACTTGCCCTCAGTTCTGGAAGAGGTATTATGAATCCAGTATTTTTCTGTTTTGAGCAGGAGATGGAGCTCTTTGGAGAGCGACATAGTCCTTTTCTCAGAAACCGTCACAGTTTAAAGTTTTCGTATGATTTTCCAGACAGTAGGTTGGGTCCCTGTCCCTACTGTGATATATTTGCCATAGGTTCCTATCCCTCTGTAGTTTCTGTCAAAAAATTCATAAATTTTTTGATTGGGATTAGAGGGATCACTGTCTGCGATTACAGTAAAAGCTTCTGCGGCTTTTTTATTTCCTAAGTAGAGATAGCCGCTAGGAGATATTACCACATAGTCATCTTCTCTCCAGTATGCTTGTCCAGAACGTATATAAACTTTACCCTGTCCCGCCTCTTCTAAATAAACTTCCTTGTAACTAGAAAGGTAGAGAAATTCCCAAGGCAAGAGGTCCCAATCTAAGGTGGTGGTTAAGCCTAAACTGCCTAAAAAATGATGGTTATAGTCAAAGGCACTAAACAACAAGGGGGTGTCGAGAGGCAAATCTCCTTCAGCTTTTAGATGTTGAGAAGACAGGGTGTGACGATGAGCAACATCTGCATCTGCAACTGTAGGCCTAGGAAAAACAAAGACACAAAGCGCACTTAATAAAACAGCGCCTCCTAGGATTAGTCGATTGAACATAACATTTCTCCTTAGATATTTTTGTATGATTTTAACTGTGGCGGCATAATGGACTGTACAGGACACTTTATTTGAATAAAGCAAGCTGACACAATTCCTTCTATATTAAGGTTGCTTTATAATTTTCCAAGTTGCTGGAGTTGTCCCTAAGCCTGCTGTAATGTATTTGCCATATATACCTATTGGCCTATAATGACGATCGAAAAACCTGTAGCGTTTTTGTTGAGGAAATATAGGATCGCTTTGCTCATAAGTGATAAAGGCTTCGGCATATTCTTTCCCCCCTAGGTAAAGGTAGCCTCTAGAAGAAATGACTACATAGTTATGTCTGCTGCAGTTTGGTTTACCAGATTTCATATAAACTTTATTATTCCCAGCATCTTCCAAGTATAGAGGCCTATAAGCATCCATGTAGAGGTAATCCCAAGCATGACCGTCCCAATCTTTTGAGGAAGTTAAGCCCAGATAACCAAGAAATTGGTTGTTGTAATCGTAGCCTCGAAAAAGCAAAGGTGTGTCGAGGGGGAGAGATTCTTCTGTGCTTAGGTTTTGCAAAATCGTCTTGTTTTGCTGATATTCAGCTGTAGCGGCGCGTGTAGGTGAACCAAAGGTACAAGTTGCCAATAGTGTCATACTTAACAGCACTCCCTTTAACATAAATCTTCTCCTCACTGTTTTCTAAATTTGAGAAACCTTCCAAAAACTCTTGAAAACGAATCCATAACAGCATTGTAAATACAAAGACACGAAATGTAAAGGTATCAGACAGATAAAAAAGTTTAAGGACAGGAAAAGAATAGAGAGAGGATAGAGAAAGTATCACGACTGTCCTACACAAAAATGTGCAAATTAGAACCTTTTTGTTGCTGAAATATTAAAGCAAACAAGAGCCAAAGCGATAAACCTTTTAATGGTACATCAGGAAATTTGTGAAATTGCTTCACTTTATATTGAGCAATTTAACTTTTCAACCGGTTTGCCGAAGCAGCAGAAATGTACGAAAATATAAAAAACGGTTCTGTATACTGTATGGTGGTAGATGAAAATCTACTGCCATTTTTTGTAGGAAAAAAGCCATAGAAATTCGCTAAAATGGAGTTACGACACAAACACTTTAGTTAAGGATTCCTATGACTCATTCAGATTCTATCACACTTTCGCTCGACTTGAAAGCAAAAAAACATGCTTTCTATGAAGAAAGCACGTTCTTGCTTGAGGAAAGCTAAAAATGATAAATGAGACCTAGGTAATATTTTACTTACAGGACTTAAGCTAACTTTCTCTCCTGATTGCCTTTTCAAGATTGCCCGTTATTAAGTTTCTGGGTTAAATTTGACTTGGGAACGAGCTTCCAAGCCGTAAACGTGGTCCCTTTGCCAATCGTAGCAAATTCGCCATACATGCCGAGACCTCTAAAATCTTTGTCGAAAAACTCATAGAATCTATAGTTGGAGTTTTTAGCATCGTTTACCCCAGATACAGTGAAAGTTGCTGCGTAGTCTTTGAGACCTAAGTACAAGAAACCTTGAGTAGATATTGCCACATAGTCATATCCTGGCCAGTCGGCCTTCCCAGATTTCATGTAGACTTTACCATCTCCAGCATCTTCTAGATAAATCTCCTTGGCTGCTTCTGCCTCCTGTTCTATGTGGAGATAATCCCAATTCAAACTGACAGCTAATCCTAGATAGCCTAAAAAAGATTCTTTAGCACTGAATCCCATAAATACTAAGGGAGTATTAAGGGGTAAATCTTGTGGTGGTGTTGACTTGACTCGGGGAGTTAGAGCAGTATTTCCAGACAAGACAGATGTGCTTGCCGAAACATGGGTCGGCGAGTTTGCCACATAAACAACGCCCAACAGTACAAAGAAGCCCAGCATCAATCGTTTTAACATAACATTCCTCCTAAATGTTTTCTAATAGAGATGACTTTACAGTCAGTATTTCTTGAAAACGAACCTATAACCGTATTGTAAATACAAAGCTGTAAAATGTAAAGGTCTTGGACGAGTGAAAAAGTTCATGAAAAGGGGAGAAATATCACTGCATATTTAAAAATAAAGGCTATTAAAGCTTTTAAAATCTACATAATATACACTTTTTTATTGATAAAAAATTAAAAGAACTGAGCTGACGTCTCTAAAGTTTAAAAGTGAGCTCTAGGAAATACTGGATAACTGAATTACACAGCAGATAGATTTTTTCCTTTGAAAAAGCTATACATGATTGCTGGCGTAGTTCTTTGAGTTGTTTGAACAGCTGTTGGAAATCTAAAAAATACCAAAAGAACGTGCTTTTCGTAATATAGAAAGCACGTTCTTGTCTTAAAAGTATGAACTTTTGACTTTATGATAGTGGCTAAATAGCATATTTGGCTATTTCATTTGCCTGCTCTTAAACAGCTACAGTTTCCTCTTTCCGGATGAGAGGTGTTGCTCCTTTATCTGCTATTTGATGTGTTTTGTTTATAGCCTTGCTATTAAAGTTGGGGGATAATTTGCCAAAATATCGGAACGGTACGCCCTCCAATTGTGACATATCTACCATACACGCCTACGCCTCTGAACTTACTGTCAAAGATATCATAGAGTTTGTGACCAGGGTTAACAGGATCGTTTTCTGAAGTGATGGTAAAGGCTTCCGCATGTTCTTTGGTATCTAGGTACAGATAACCTCGACTACTTATTGTTACATAGTCATATGCCTCCCATGACGGTTTTCCAGCGCGGAGGAAATATTTACCGTGGCCAGCATCTTCTAGATACATTTCCTCATAGGTATCCATGTAAAGGTAATTCCAATAAAAACTAGAGGTTAATCCTAGGTAGCCTAAAAAGTTATTATTGTAGTCAAAGCCCCTGAATACTAACGGGGTATCAAGAGGTAAGGCATCGTCTGTATTTTCATTGGATTGGGAAGACGGTGGTGCTCCCACTGTGGATGCAAAAGCATGACTTGGTGCGTTAGAAGCATAGAACACACCTAGCAAAACAGCAATACTCAGCATTAGTCGTTTTAACATAACATTCCTCCTAAATGTCTTTTAGTGAAGCAATTTTCATTTTAGAGACTCTTGAAACCGGATCCGTAATTATATTGTATAATACAAAGTATAAATTTGTAAAGAGGACAAAGGATTGTAAGGACTTAGAAAAATTTATAAATCAGAAAGAAATAATCTTGAAGATACACAGAGTGAAACAGTTAAAAAATTTTAATGAACTTGAAAGAGAAACTTTTTGTTCTCCTTATTTGAAGAAGAACATAAGCAAAGTAAAATTTGATAGAAAAACAAGGCAATTTTCTAAGAGAAAATTTACTTTGTTTTACGTTATAATAGAAGAATGGATATTTTTGACACACATACACACCTCAATTCGGATGAATTTATAGGTAGAGAAAAGGAGATTATCGCTCAGGCACATGAGCTGGATGTTCATCGCATGAATATCGTTGGGGTTGACCGAAAAACAAATGATTGGGCGATGCGGCTTGCTACAGAGTTTATGGAGTGCTATGCAACGATTGGTTGGCACCCTGATGAATGTGGCCGTTTTGATCAAGAAGCTGAAAAGTACTTGCTGGAAAATCTAAAAAAGGATAAAGTGTTAGCTGTTGGGGAGATTGGTCTAGATTATCACTGGATGGTGGAGTCAAAAGAACTTCAAGAGAAGACTTTTCGCCGTCAGATTCAAATTTCCAAGGAAGCTGATGTTCCCTTTGTCGTCCACACACGGGATGCACTGGAAGACACTTATGAGATTATAAAGTCAGAGGGAGTTGGTCCTTGTGGCGGTATTATGCACAGCTTTTCTGGGGGCTATGAAGAGGCTAAAAAGTTTATAGAACTTGGGTTAATGCTATCATTTTCAGGAGTGGTTACCTTTAAGAAAACGCTGGACGTTCAAGAAGCAGCCTCAAAGCTCCCTCTAGACCGCATACTTGTCGAAACAGATGCACCTTATCTTTCGCCAATGCCTTATCGTGGCAAGGAAAATCAGCCAGGTTATACACGCTATACAGCTGAAAAAATCGCTGCGCTTCGGGGCCTAACACTAGAAGAGGTGGCAGAGCAAACTTATGCCAATGCGCTTAAGGTATTTGGCTTATCATGACAAAAGAAAAAATTGACAAAGTCATTGTTGTTGAGGGGCGTGACGACACCACTAATCTCAAACGTTTTTATGAGCTAGACACTTACGAAACTGGGGGCAGCAGTATTGATGCTACAGATATTGAGCGCCTGAAAGTGCTTCAAGAAAGACGCGGACTCGTTGTTTTTACAGACCCAGACTTTCAAGGGGAACGTATCCGCAAGATTATCATGCAAGCTATACCTGAGGCCCAGCACGCCTTTTTGAAGCGTGAAGAAGCACGGCCTAAAGGTAAAGGCTCTCTCGGGGTTGAGCATGCAAGATATGAAGATTTACAAAAAGCTCTAGGACATTTAACGGGGGGCAAGCTTGTTTCACCGACTGTAACTCAGGCAGACCTCATTACATTTGGCTTAATTCTTCGCCCCGACAGTCGTCAGCGGCGTGAATACCTCTGTGAAGAACTCCGGATAGGCTATGCCAACGGCAAACAAGTTCTCAAGCGACTTAATATGTTTGGCATCTGTGTAGAGCAAATAGAAGAAATAATGAAGGGCTACAAATGAAGAAAGCACTTGAAATAAAAAATTTAAAAAAAGTATATGATTCGGGTACAGAGGCTTTGAAAGGCATTGACTTAAGCGTTGAAGAAGGCGACTTTTATGCCTTACTTGGGCCAAACGGAGCAGGGAAATCCACAACTATCGGGATTATTACCTCACTTGTGAACAAAACATCTGGAACGGTCAAGGTCTTTGACTACGATATCGATAAAAATCTCGTTCAGGCCAAGCAACAGCTCGGACTTGTACCACAAGAGTTCAACTTCAATCAGTTTGAAAGAGTCCAACAGATTTTAGTTAATCAAGCGGGGTATTATGGTGTGCCACGTAAAGAGGCACTTAAGCGCTCGGAAAAGTATCTGACCCAACTTGAACTCTGGGATAAGCGTAATGACCGCGCAGGACGACTGTCTGGTGGCATGAAGCGACGTTTGATGATTGCGCGTGCCTTGATGCACGAACCGAAACTTTTAATCTTAGATGAGCCAACGGCCGGTGTTGACATTGATGTACGTCGCTCGATGTGGGAATTTCTTGCGCAGCTTAATGCATCAGGAACAACGATTATCCTGACAACGCACTATCTGGAAGAAGCAGAAATGCTCTGCCGCAATATCGGAATTATTCAGTCAGGACAAGTCATTGAAGATACAAGCATGAAAAACCTCTTGTCAAAATTGCAGTCAGAAACCTTTGTCTTAGATATCAAAGCGACTGGTGCCGTTCCAAAACTCAGTGACTATACGATGAACATGATTGACCCGCAAACATTAGAGCTTAAGATTGAGCGAAACCAAGGGATAAATGCTGCCTTTGAGCAGTTGACAGAACAAGGCGTTCAAGTCCTCTCCATGCGTAATAAATCCAACCGCTTGGAAGAACTTTTTGTTAAACTTACCCACGAAGAGGAGGTGAAGGATGCTTAAACTTTACTGGACAGCAGGTAAATCTCTTGCGATTAAAGAGGTGACACGTTTTATGCGTATCTGGGTGCAAACTTTAGTCCCACCTGTGATTACAACAACGCTTTATTTCATCATTTTCGGGAAAATGATTGGGTCGCGTATCGGAGATATGAATGGCTTTTCCTACATGCAATTCATCGTTCCTGGCTTGATTATGATGTCAGTCATTACCAGTTCTTATGCAAATGTTTCATCAAGTTTCTTCTCCCAAAAGTTTCAGAAGAATATTGAAGAACTGCTTGTTGCCCCCGTACCTACCCACGTGATTATCTTAGGCTTTGTGGCAGGTGGAAGTTTACGTGGTCTACTTGTAGGAACGCTTGTTACGATTATTTCCTTGCTTTTTGTTCCTTTGGTGGTAAACTCATGGCTGGTCATCCTTGTGACCTTACTCTTGACGGCCTTCCTTTTTTCACTGGCAGGTTTGCTGAATGGAGTTTTTGCCCGCTCTTTTGATGATGTCTCGATTGTTCCGACCTTTGTTCTGCAGCCTTTGACCTATCTGGGAGGCGTTTTCTACGCTATCTCAATGCTGCCGCCGATTTGGCAGGACATCTCTAAGATAAATCCCATCGTTTACATGATTTCAGGTTTTCGCTATGGTTTCTTGGGTCTTCAAGATGTGGCGCTTTGGATTAGTCTTCTTGTTCTGCTGGGCTTTGTTGTTGCTCTCTATGCTGTTTGTTACTATTTTATTGAACGTGGACGTGGCTTAAGAACATAAAAAAGGATACTAGATAAAGAAGGGACAGGTAGGTCTCTTTTTTTTTGTAAGTCTAACAGCCAAACCAAGCCCCCTTTTCTCATCAAACACTCATTTCATTTGACCTTTTTTTTTTTTTTTATACTATAGACTCAGAAAGTAAACGTAACA